>NZ_CABHXX010000095.1 GCF_902170565.1 Yersinia thracica | reverse complement strand
ATATCATTTGCCAGATGGGAGTCCAGCTCCGCCGTCAATGCAGCTTCAGTTAATTGTTTGATTAACGGAGTTAAAATACCATCTTTGCCGGTCAAGGCTTGACCTGATTGCAAGGCTTTTAGCGCTTTTTCAAAATCGAAAGATTGAGTCATATGTCATTCCTCTTTTTAAATACTTTAGCGGAATGACACATAATTTCTAATACTCCCATATTATTATTGGCTGCCTAAAAAAACGGCAACGCAACTTTTGCTGACTTGCCTAGGATAATGCGACAGAGCCCCCTAAAGCCCCCTGGCTTTGCCGGGGGATACTTACTGCCCGAGATTAAATTCAGCAACACACCCATGCCGCCCCCAAAACCTTCGGCTAAGAAAAACCAAATTTTGAATGTAATACACATGTCTAGTCGCTCTAATAATCTCGTATCCTGTGCTACCATCCTGAACAGAAATATAATGACTCATTTTATTTACCGCAGATTGATATGGGGTATTCCCAAAAATAGCTATCGCATTTTCGCGTGGATTCCTAAAGACAATGTCAGGTTTAATGTCCGTTAAGTAAATACGCGACCATCCTCTATGGACGATCCCTCTTTCATCTTTATCGGAGCTGCGTATAGCCATGTCACTAAGGATACTGGTGTAACCATGCCTATTTGTATAATGATAAAATATAGCGCTATCTGATTTAGTTTTTATGGTTCTACTTTTCTCTACACGCCCGCTTTTTATATTATGAAGGTCGTGGTGGTGGCCGATCTTATTTCCTGTAGGATTCTTCATATGTCCTTATTTCGGTTCTGTTGCATTAAACTAAAGTCAGCTAATACTCTAATTATTTTCCATGGTTGCTAGCAATATCACTGATACGGAATGCCTTCGTTTGTAATTCCCCATTCTACTCAATTCTTTTTCTGCTCATGAAACACCTTCTGAAATAAACCTAATAAAAATGCTGAATGTTACCAGTAATAACTTAGAAATCATCCTCGTATCAAGGTATCAAAATAAACCTAAACCTCGTTTAAACAGGCTGGTTACAAATAATTAAGGCGTATATTTTGGCGGTGTTGCAAATACCGAAGATGGTAAACTCAAACTTCATTTTTAGTGCATGGGCCGCATATGAATCCCTTCCATAGTCGGCATTTTCAGGGCGAGATCATCCTTTGGGCTGTTCGCTGGCATTGTAAATATGGCATCAGCTATTGTGAATTTCAGGAAGTGCTGGCTGAACGCGGCGTGAATGTCGATTACACCACGTCTTATCGTTGGGTTACCGAGTAGTTTTCGTAGTAGGTTGTTCTGATGAACCAAAAGCCAGGCGAAGAGTATGAGCCTTAATATCTACAGGCCATGCGGCAATACATTGTTCAAGTTTGGTACGATCGTCTGCGAAGAGCGCGCGTATTCCCTCTTCATAGCCAGGCAAGTCTCCTGCTATTGCCTGCATGAATTGATAAGCAGCCTCATGAGCTGCTCGTCTTTGTTCACGTGACCCCTCCGAGTACATGGCTTCTTCTACCAAACGTCTGATTACAGCTGATGCACTGCCAGGCCTAGTGGCTAGCCAGTCCCATTGTCTAGGCAGCAAGGTTATCTCGCGAGCAATGACACCTAATTTTGGCCGTCCTCGTCCTTTCGTTTCCAAAGTATCGACCTGCATAGATTCTTGCGGCTTGTTCTGGCGGGCGGCATAATGCCCCGTAACTTGCTGAGGAGGATGGGAAAATCTCTCTACGATGTCAGCATCAGAGCCACGCAGGTCCAAGTCGATCACACTACCTGTCACGTCATCAAAAACAAGGAACGTTTTCGTTGATCCATTTTCGATCTCATTTTTAATGGCCAGCGCAACCTCGACAAGCGAACCTGACAGCAACAGCTGTTGGTCACCAAAGGCTGTCGAAGGTTTCGACAGGTATTCAGACATGCATTCAGCCTCAATGGTATATCAATGGCCCTTTAATATACCCGGATAAAAATTAGTAGTAAATATTACGAGGGCTGTTTCATTCTGATTAGTCACCTTTTTGACGACATCCGCAAAACTTGCAACTACTGGTGACGCAAAACAACAGTAAATTCAGACCATAACCGCCGGCTTAACGGGTTTTATTTTCAGATTATGAGAGGCCCTCTTCAGAGTCTGTCTATCCCATTAGCCATCAGACTCCAAATTTTCATGCGGTATAGCGATAAATATATTTACCCGGGTATTATTGACACATAATATTATCCGGGTATTATTCGTAAAAGAGCATGCCGCTGACAACTGCGCCATGATTTATTTGGAACGAAAAGGATGGATGATGACAAACAAACAAGTGCTGAAACGGCAGTATCTGGAGACGAAAACCCGAGCAGGGGTGTATGCGATCCGTAACAAGATTACGGGGAGAGCATTAGTTGCAGGCAGTGCTAACGTTCAAGGCGCACTTAATCGGCATCGTTTTGAACTGCGATATGGACAGCATCGCAACCTGAAACTTGCACAGGATTGGGTCGAGCATGGTGAGAGTAACTTTCTCTTTGAGGTGCTAGATAGGGTTAAAGCCAGTGAAGATCCCGCGTTCGATGCCGCGCAGGAATTGGCAATGTTAGTTAACCTGTGGCGCCAGGAAATCCTCTGTCCCGATGAACTCAGCTACGACGAACCTAGGAACAAATCTTGATGAACACAAATCTCGATTTTTGTATGGCGTTATATCGTGCCTACGCCACTCTGCAACTTAAGCTTGACGATGAGTTGGGTACATATCATGGCATCAGCTTCAGTGACTTTGCGCTACTGAATGTTATCGCGCGATCGGACGGTGACCGGGTCAATATTTCAGTACTCGTGGATCAGATGGGTAAACCTCAATCAGCTGTAGTGCGTCAATTGATCGTTCTCGAAAAAATTGGCCTCGTAGCACGCGATAGCACCAATGGGCTTCGTCAGGTAGTGCTTCGCTCGCCCGGTCGTGTATTGGTGGACGTGGCGCGTGAGACTGTAGAAAATGTTGGCACAAAAGCTACCGAATCATTGACCCCAGCAGTGGTTGCAACTGTTTTTGCAGCAATGGTAACGCTGGCAGATGCGCCTTAATTCTCTCATAAGCAACACCGCCGATATCGAAAAGTTGGGCATACCACAGCGGTGCAAAGACAACATACACATGTTAAATATGTGTGCAGTACTATTCCGCGATTTGAACTTCAAGTGGCTTTTAAGAGGCTCCGTGCTGTCCATGTTCGGTGATCAATTCAGTGAGTGTTAGGAAGCAATTAGGAAGCAATATTGAAATGATGAATACGGTAAGACGAAGAATCTTGAGCGTCATACCGTATTGGTGAAGGAATAATGACCCTAATATGTCCGCATTGCAGAGAAGACAGTTTTTTCACATGCTCTTCCTTAATTGGATTGAATCACCACAGGCCACCATCTTTACGTTGATAACACCATTCACTGGCTTCACGGCGATTAAATAACAAATAATCCAGCTTAACTTGAGCTTCGCCATTTTCTGGAATATGTAATATATTAGATTTACCTGCTTGTTATTAGCCCGTATATAACAATGCAATAATTTATTATAATGAGTTCACTAATAACTTCGCCATACACAACAGAGTAATACTAGAGGAATAACAACAAAACAAACCACCCCTTATTATAAAAATCAGTCACATAACAAGAATATCATGATGGTTAATAATAACATTAAATTTAAATCAAGTTATTAAATTAGTCATAAATCTGGCAAGATATAAATTTATAGACCATGCTAGATGATGAAAAATATTATCTTTCTGTCCTAATAACATTCTATTGAGAATAATAGACTAATAAGGAAATAATCATGTCCTATAAATTATTACCAAACATAACCATTGCAACACTGCTACTGACCACCATGACCCCAGTATTTGCCTCCTCCACGACCCCAACAGAGATGACCTGCAAAGAGTTTCTTGATCTTAATCCAAAGAGCATGACTCCGGTGGCTTTCTGGATACTGAATGAAGATACACAGTATAAAAAAGGGGACAATGTAGATTTTCAGGAAGTCGATACTGTATACACCCCGAAAGTCATTGATATCTGTAAAAAGTGGCCTGATAAAAAAGTGTCCGCTGTAAAAACAGATATAATGGCAGCGGCCAAGAAATAAATGTCATATCATTCAAAGCCCCGCCTTAATCAGGAGGGGCTGTCTGTTACTTTTGGTTATTATTATTTTGGAGTCATCATGCTAAAGAAGAAGATTATGTTGGTATCGTTGTTGCTATTACCACTCGGTCAAACTTTAGCTCTTAATTGTCAAAACGCGATAACTCAGAAAGATATGAATCAATGTGCGACTTCAGATTATAAAAAAGCCGATGCCGAGCTTAATCGCACTTACAAAGATGTGCTTGCCAAAACATCTGTCAGCCAAAGGCCATTATTAAAAAGTGCGCAACTGACCTGGATAAAATACCGTGATGCAGACTGTACTTTCCAGTCATCAGCCACCGAGGGGGGGTCAGTACATCCGATGATTATTTCTGCTTGCTTGACCCATAAAACCGAAGAACGCACCGCACAATTGAAATCATTCCTAAACTGCCCTGAAGGTGATTTAAGTTGCCCGCTGTAATATCACTCAGAGATACACACTCGCTATAATTGGCGTTGTCGCATTAGCGAGGGTGTTACCCCATAAGCGGCTTTAAAACAGTTGCTAAAGTGGCTGGCTGAGCTAAAACCACACTCCAAAGCAATGTGAATAAGCGGCATCATGCTGTGTTTTAATAATTGTTCTGCGCGGGATAAACGAACCTTCAACACAAACTGGTGAGGCGCCAGCCCAGTGCTTTGTTTGAACATCCGTGCGAAATGGAACTCACTCAGCCCCGCCTGTTCAGCAAGATCTGATAATAACAGCGGCAGCGCAAGGTGATCGCCGATATATTCCTTTACTCGCTTTAATATTACCGGGGCTAAACCACCACGAATGGCGGGTATTGCCCACTGCAACTGAGTATAATTTTTGAGTAGATGAGTCATCAGTAAAGTCGCGGCACTGCTGAGCGCCAGATGATTTGCTTGTTCTTGCCAATCACAATTCAGTAAAAACTGGCGATATAACAGAGTTATTTGTGGATCTTCGGCGAAAATGCGCTCATCAACTTGAATGGATTGGGGGCTACGTTCCCAAATTTGTTCTGCTAATTGGCGTAAATGTTTATCAGTGCAATACAAATGCACGAATGACAAATCATCCCGCACGTCCCAGCTCGATAAACTGCCTTTGGGCATAATACAAAAACGATCCGGCCCGCCACCATTTTTCCACCCTGATCGCGTTTTGTGATAACACTCATAGCCATCTGCAACATACAAACTCAGGGTGTGATGATCCGGGCTTTCTTGTGTAATACAGTCATCGCTATTAGACCAGGCCGCCAATTGAATACCCGAGCCAAGTTGTACACAATCATGCAGGCGAGCTTTATGTTCTCTAAGGGTTTCAAAGGCTTGGTAGCGTTCCAACATCGGACTAACTTCCTGTGGTAAAGCTGATGGAGTCAGTTTAATGACAAGCTGCGCCGCAAACCATATTTTCCAGTTATTTATCTCAAAAATGCGCAAGATTCTGCAACTCACCGCAATCCACTGAAAGCCGTATTTATCGGCTGGGTAGATACTGATGTTTTAGACGTGATGAGAAATAGCAATGAACGCGCTACTTTATTTATTAGTTGTATTGATTTGGGGAACGACCTGGATTGCAATTACTCTGCAACAACAAGGGAATGTGGCTATTACGGTCTCTATATTTTATCGGTTTACATTGGCAGCCGGTATCATGATGATTTTTTTACTGCTCATTCGCCGCTTGCGCCATCTCGCACTACGCGACCATTTATTTTGTGTCGCCCAAGGATTTTGTGTTTTTGCTTTTAACTTCTACTGTTTTTATCATGCGGCGGCTTATATTAGCAGCGGTTTGGAATCCGTTATTTTCTCCATGGCGGTGCTGTTTAATGCGATTAATGGCATGATATTCTTCCGCCAGCGCCTCAGCCCTAACCTGCTCCCCGCCAGTATTTTGGGGATGATAGGTATTGTTGCCCTATTCTGGCAAGATCTCACCGCGGCTCAAATAGCACCGGAATTATTGAAAGGAATTGGCCTGAGCTTGCTGGGGACTTACGGCTTTTCACTGGGCAATATGATAAGCAGCCGCCACCAGCGTAAAGGCCTGGATATTCTATCAACCAATGCTTATGCCATGACTTATGGTGCTGTATTGATGGGACTTTTCAGTCTAATTCAGCATCACTCTTTCACTATTGAACTGACCCCAAGTTACCTTGGTTCACTGCTCTATTTGGCTGTTTTCGGCTCGGTCATCGCCTTCGCAGCCTATTTCAGCTTGATTGGCCGTATTGGGGCTAGTGGCGCCGCTTACAGCACATTGTTATTCCCTCTGGTGGCGCTGACCCTATCAACCTTTTATGAAGGCTATTATTGGCACCTGAATGCTATTGTCGGTTTACTACTTATCCTATTGGGTAATTTGGTTATGTTCTCCAAACCCGGCTGGGTGCAATCCTGGTTTAAGCGGGCATCACTCAATAATCATTCAGCAAGTTAAGAGATTACCGGGTATGGGAATAATAGAAATTGCATTTAATGGTGAATAAATTCAATGCCATAAATCCCGCCAATCGCATTTATTGTTTCCAGTAAATGCGCCCCATCGGCCTGAGAGAAAGTAGCATCACTCTCAGGTAAAGAGGCTGGCTGCCACCAAGGTAATCCAGTAAACCATGCAGTAATCTTAGCCATTGTCATCTCCACGTTATCGAGCAAACTGAGTCAAACTAATGAATTAAGAGTAAACGCCGAACTACACAATAAATGAAATAATCCTTATTACTTTCAATATGCAAAATTTAGCTATTAAAGAACTGACTTAGTCAATTTATCATTTTAGTCATGCCAGCCATGCGCCAAGACGCTATATTGAATGGACATTTATCTTTGATAGATAGCGCCCCTGGAGGAGATCCACATGTTTATTGTCAGCCTAACTTATCATCAACCTATCGACGTGGTCGAAGCACTGACTGAAAGCCATAAAGATTGGTTGAAGAAGTATTATGCGCAGGGGATTTTTATTGCCTCTGGCCGTAAAGTCCCGCGTACTGGCGGTATTATTTTGGTGAAAAGTATCGACCGTGAAAAACTGGATAAAATATTGTCAGAAGATCCGTTTACTGCGGTGGCTAATTATAGTGTGACTGAGTTTGTCCCCTCTATGGCTATCGAGTCAGTTGAAGCATTAAAAACGCTGTAATGGATTGATATCAAATAATAGCAGCCAGGGCCAATGCTATGGCTGCTGTTAAATGCCAGCAGATTATGATGCAGCCTGCTGCTGTCGTTTCGCCATAATGCGGTGAAAATTCTCCTCAAGCCAGAGAGCCAGCCCCTCGACCTGCTCCTGAACTTCTTTGCCCAATGGGGTTAGCTTATATTCCACATGCGGTGGCACAACCGGGTACGCGATGCGATCAACAAACCCGTCCTCTTCGAGGTTCTGCAATGTTTGCGCCAGCATTTTTTCACTGACACCGCCAATTTTTCTTCTCAGAGCACTAAAACGCAGGGTTTCATTGCTCAAGGCAATGAGTACCAAAACCCCCCAGCGACTAGTGATTCGTTTGAGCACCTCTCTTGATGGGCAATCTACATTGAGCAACTCGCCCCGTCGAACTTGTTCCGGAAATGAGATAGCGTCAGGAAAATTTTGCGATTCCATTATTTTCATACTAACCTTTTTGTGCGTACTTACTTAAAGTTAGTATATTGCATATGATGATCTCAAGAGCAGTTTTTTAGCGAATATTATCTTTTGTTCCTTAAAACAGCTTATCACCTGACTACTTGCCCAAAGTCATTCCCAAAGTCATTGGTGTTGTAGGTAAGTAGATAGGTAGCAAGTAAACCGCGCAGCTCTGACTCAGGTCAGTGATTCGGGTGCGAGAATCTAGCTAACCCCAGCTATTTCAAGTACGAAAGGCATAACATCACATTTGGAGCATCATAATGATTGCAGTAACCGGAGCTACCGGCCAACTAGGCCGCCTTGTTATCACCGCATTACTTAAAAAAGTCCCAGCCAGTGAAATTATTGCTGCCGTACGCAGCCCTGAGAAAGCCAATGATTTAGCAGCATTAGGCGTTCAGGTACGTAAAGCTGATTATAGCCAGCCCGCGACATTAGAGGCCGCTTTCCAAGGGGTTAATAAACTGTTGTTAATCTCATCGAGTGAAGTGGGACAACGTATTGCCCAACATACTGCGGTAATCAATGCCGCCAAAAAAGCAGGCGTCAAATTGTTGGCGTATACCAGTTTGCTGCATGCCGATAAAAGCACTCTGGGATTAGGTGATGAACACCGCGCCACAGAAAAACTTCTACGCGATTCAGGACTGCCGGTGGTGCTATTGCGAAACGGCTGGTATACCGAAAACTACGCGGCAAGTATTGCACCGGCGCTAGCCCATGGTGCATTCATCGGCGCGGTTGCTGATGGCCGTATCGCCTCTGCCGCGCGTGAAGACTATGCCGAGGCCGCCGCAGTGGCGCTGACCCAAGAAAATCAAGCCGGTAAAGTTTACGAATTAGCGGGTGATGAAAGCTATACATTGGCCGAATTCACCGCAGAAATTGCCCGCCAATCAGGCAAGCCAGTCGTATACAAAAACCTCTCTGAAACTGACTTCAAGCAAGCGCTAATTGGAGCCGGTTTGCCTGACGGTTTTGCCAGCCTGCTGGCAGATTCTGATGCGGGTGCGGCTAAAGGTGGGCTTTTTGATGATAGCCATACCTTGAGCAAACTTATTGGCCGCCCAACAACCCCCTATGCCAAAGTGATTGCTGCAACACTGGCGGCGCTTTAATTTTCACCATAATTGTTTCCGCTATGACTTTGATCGGTGCCCCTCGGGCTACCGGTCACATTCTGCGTCTGTCTTATGATTTAGCCGCATCCAATGCTTGGGCAAGGTCATTGAGGATGTCATCAATGTGCTCAATGCCTATCGACAATCTCACCATATCTCGTGGCACACCCGCCTTGATAAGCTCTTCATCATTGAGCTGACGATGAGTGGTGGAGGCAGGATGGCACGCCAATGATTTGGCATCACCAATATTAACCAACCGCACGATCAAATTTAGCGCATCGATAAATCGCCCACCCGCCGCCTGCCCGCCATGAACACCGAATGACAATATAGCGGCAGGTTTACCACCAAAATAGCGCTGGGCTAACTCATGCTCAGGATGGTCAGGTAAACCGGCATATTTAACCCAACTAACTTGTGGGTGATTCTGCAAATAATGAGCAACTTTCAACGCATTTTCAGTATGACGTTCCATACGCAAAGCCAGCGTTTCTAGCCCTTGTAAAATCAGGAATGCATTGAATGGCGACAGTGCCGCGCCAGTATTTCTCAGCGGTACAACTCGGCAACGGCCAATATATGCAGCCGCACCAAATTGCTCGGTATAAGTCACGCCGTGATAAGAAGGATCGGGCGTATTCAATTGAGCAAAGCGTTTCGGATATTGTGTCCACGGGAACTTGCCGGAATCCACCACAATGCCACCAATGCTGGAGCCGTGGCCGCCGATATATTTGGTCAATGAATGCACCACAATATCCGCGCCATGCTCAAATGGCCGACAGAGAATAGGTGTCGCGACCGTATTATCGACAATCAGTGGCACCCCATGCCGGTGGGCGGCATCAGCCAATTTTTTCAAATCAACAATATTGCCCGCTGGATTACCAATTGATTCACAAAAAACTGCTTTTGTCCGGTCATCAATCAATGCTTCTAATGCTTCAATATCATCATGATCGGCAAATCGAGTCTCAATCCCATAACGCGGCAAAGTATGGGCCAGCAGGTTGTAAGTCCCGCCATACAACTTCGCTACTGACACTATATTATCCCCGGCTTCAGCAAGGGTCTGGATAGCATAAGTGATTGCGGCCATACCGGATGCAACTGCCAGGGCAGCAATCCCCCCTTCCAGCGCTGCAACTCGTTGTTCCAACACATCATTGGTGGGGTTCATGATCCGTGAGTAAATATTGCCTGCGACTTTTAAATCAAATAAATCAGCACCATGCTGGGTATCATCAAAAGCAAAAGAAGAAGTCTGATAAATGGGAACAGCAACCGCTCTGGTGGTGGGGTCTGGTGAATAACCGGCATGAATAGATAATGTTTCTAATTTCATTTTTAATCCTTGTTATAGATACAATATCAATAGCTATGGATTGGCCGATAGCTACGGACTGGCGCTTTATGATGCTGCGCCTCTGATTAGATAAACAATTTACTCGCGATAGACGATATTAAGGGATTCACAATAGAGGAATTAATGAGCGATACATATATGATAAAGCAATTATTTAGTTATTAATTATAATTAAAAATTATCGACTTCCCCCGACTAAGTCCTCCATCACTCTTCGCCGTTTCCCTGTATTTTTTATCTCAATAACGTTCTTTTCTTACACACCAATCATCCAATTAAAAAACAGATGGGTGTTTTGCTGTCTGTTTTCATTACCAAATACTGTATATATAAACAGCGCTTAATGGCAAGTTATCTCTGCTTCTTGTTCTCGAATTTAGGAGCATTTACTTTGATTCAGCCGTCATTATCGCTCTTTAACTTTTCTATCCCTGCATCTGCGGGGACTTTTATGCCTAATTAATATTATTAAGATTGATATGTCGGGCAACTGTAACAAATGATTATTGTGATATTCATCATTAACAAATATTGCAAAGCAAACCCCCAACAAACATCACATTATGTAACTTTTAAGTAAAAACCATGCATATTTAATCTCAATTACAGACAAATAGAAAAGCAAACAAACACTCATTTAAAAAACTCACCAATTAAACATTAAAAAACTCAATCAAAAATAACATAAACAACTGTTTTATATCATATATATTTACAACATGGTTATTTTAAAAACCAAATTAAGATTAAGATTAAATAATGAATTAAGCAAAATTCATATTTTTATAAATAGTAAAATGCACTAAATAAGCGCAATAAGACTAATAAAAAGCACCTTTATAGGGCATTGATATTTTATATTAATAAAGGCATAAAGTTTTCTCTACGACTGCCGATGACTCTCAGTAATTATTGTATTCCATTGTTATAAATGAAATCCCCCATTTACTGAGGTTATTATGCGAGTGAACAAACCTGTCAACCGGCAGGAGTATCCTATTGATCGCGATACCACCTTGCAGTCTACCACTGATATTCACGGTAATATCACCTATGCCAATGCTGCCTTTGTGCGTGCCAGTGGCTTTGAATATCAGAACTTGCTGGGTCAACCTCACAATATGGTGCGGCACCCGGATATGCCCCCCGCGGCCTTTGCTGATATGTGGCGGACTTTGAATGCGGGTTTATCCTGGTCATCATTGGTCAAAAATCGTCGTGAAAATGGTGACTATTATTGGGTACGCGCCAATGCTACCCCGCTGCTCCATAAAGACCGTTTGACCGGCTATATTTCAGTGCGAATTGCGCCAACCCGCGAAGAAATTAAACAAGCTGAAGCATTGTATGCCGATTTTAACTCTGGTAAAGCTAAGCAACGCCGCATTGCATTGTATCGCGGGCTGATTGTCCGCACTGGCGTATTATCTTTCCTTTCATTATTTCAAACTCTGTCCTTACGTTGGCGTTTGCGCGGTGCATTATTGACTGCCGCGCTGCTACCGACTTTGGCGGCGATGGGGATTGGAGTGACCGGTTTGCCCTTACTGGGGCTGGGAATAGCTACTCTTTTCAGTAGCTTAATTACCTCATTTTGGTTGGAGCGCCAGGTCGCCCGCCCAATTGCCGCGATTTTGCAGCAAGCACAAGATGTCTCCTCCGGGCAAGCCGGTGATTATGTGCAACTGAATCGTGTTGATGAAATCGGCTATTTAATGCGTAGCGTCAATCAGTTGGGATTAAACCTCCGCTCTCTGACAGATGACGTCAGTGGCCAGGTCGATGGTATTAATACGGCCAGCAGTGACATTGCGGCAGGGAATCGTGAGTTAAAAGTTCGGACCGAACAAGCTACCGCCAATCTACAACATATTGTCAGTGCGACTGAACAACTCGTCGCAACCGTCCAAAACAGCGCCAATAGCGCCAATGAGACGACATCATTAGCCGCGATGAGCAGCCATGCGGCGGAACGCGGTAGTGAGTTAATGCATCAGGTGATTAATACCATGGGCACGATAAATGATTCCAGTCATCGTATTGTCGATATTATCAGTGTGATTGAGGGCATTGCTTTCCAAACCAATATTTTAGCACTTAATGCGGCGGTTGAAGCTGCAAGGGCCGGTGAACAAGGCCGTGGCTTCGCCGTGGTTGCCAGTGAAGTTCGCCATTTGGCTCAACGTTCCTCCACTGCGGCAAAAGAAATTAAGCACCTCATTGAAACGAGTGTGGAGCGGGTTCGCGATGGGAGTAAATTAGTCCAAAATGCCGGTGCTACCATGGATAATATTGTTCAACAAGCCGGTCAGGTTTCCACTTTAATCCGTGAAATCAGTACCTCAACCTATGAGCAGACACAAGCTCTTGGCCAAATTAGCCAGTCGATTGGTCAATTAGACCAAATGACACATCAAAATTCCGCCATGGTGGAACAGTATGCCAGTGCGGCAGAAGAGTTAGCCCACCGCACCCTGCGCCTCACTGCGGCCGTCCGTATCTATCGCCCAGTAAAATAAGGGGCTTTATCCATAATATCCTGTTGAAATAGCGTGAATAAATTGAGTAATTGAGTACCACCAGCACATTATCTGTTATGGATGCTATGGCAGAACATTCATCTGTCATAGCAATAAACAGAAACCCCGCTATAGTGGGTGGGTGGTTATTCAATTATTAAACAAGGAGTTTTATGTCATCACTTAATCAAACATCTGTCCGCGCCCAGCAAGGTGGCACTGATGCAAACTTACCTGGTGAAGATCATTTGATCGCCCATGAAGCTTTGCTTATCGCATTAATGGTTGAATGTGCTAACGAATCAGACAATGATCAATTTTTGTTCAGTGTGCGAGAAACACTTAATGGGATTTTAAGTTCTTCCCGTTATCTTGATGCGAGCAAGATAGCCAACGGCCTGATTGATGAAGCTGATGATAAAGCCAACTGTTAGCCTCTAGCCCTCACTCATGAGGGCTTTTTATTGATAGCGCCAGTCAATACCACCGCTCCGGTTAATCAATAACAGTAAGATAGTTATCATCAACGAATCAAAGCGGCAATATAATCCATCATCCACTTGATGCTAATGCAGTTCTGTGATGGACATAACTGAAAAGTCGTTTTGGTTTCGGCTCTTTTTCATCCTCTATATTGATATAAATCTCATGCATTTCGTGATGTTGAGCGCCAATATTAACGTTAACGACTCAATTACGTGACGAAGATCACTTAATATTCGTTAACCCTGCCCATGCTTTAATATGGTTTTACGTTATCGTTATGCGACAGTGCGCAGTTGACATAATGAGTCAATGTGACAAGTTTATTGGCTCAAATAATATAAGGAGGAAAAGTGCTGCTTGATAAAATCCTACTGGTTGGCATTATGATTTTATTATCACTTTTTGCCTGGTTGTTTTTTTCGCCCTATCATATGTATTCAACGGCTTATGAGTTATTTGAGTTGTTTGGTTTTCAAGAGGGATACAACAACTTAAACTTTAGCTCACCACCGGAAGTATCAAACTAAACGGATAAAAAAACAGGTGCCACTGTGGGTACCTGCTCTCTAGATTTACACACTCTTTATTCCGAGTTTTATTCTGTTTGCTCTATTTCTTCGCGTTCTTTAGGCGGCAGTGCTGAATAACTGGCCACAATCGCCGTAAGAATGATAAATAAGTGCCCTTCTGAAGAGTCGAGTAAGAAGGAATTAAACAGGTGACAAGCCAAATAAGCACAGAGCAATGCTACCAACACATTTCTAATGTGTGTTGGTAAACGCCAGGCAGAACGGAAATAACACCACATCCACCCGAGGAATAAGGCTAAACCGACTATTCCGGATTGCACAGTTTGCATTAAATATTCATTGTGCGGGTTTATGCTATATTCGCTTTGTGAAAGACTGAACCAAAAGCCCCCAGCGCCATGCCCTAAAATAGGCGCTGACTCTATCAGCCTGACAGATTCAAGCATAAATGACGTGCGCATCCCCATCGAACTGTCGCAAGATTCTTTATCCTCCTGGTGGGCGGCCGACAAGCAGGTTTGAACTTCAGTGACACCTTGATGTAGCCGTTCAACTGCACGGTTTGGCACCACCAGCACGATAACTGCGACGATAAATGCTCCCACCAGCATCCCCAAACGCTGACGGGGTGATAATGACAGCAGCCCCCACACCCCAAAAGCAGCCACCAATGCAACATAGCCAGTTCTGCCCTGCACCATAAACACAATGTTATAGACCGCCAGACACACCAGTAGCGCATAGCCCCAGCGTTTAAGCCCATGGCTGCGGAATGCTAAAGAAAGCCATATCACCGCCGCTAAGGCCATAAAGAAGTTATGTGTGATTTGTAACTTAAATACCGTCGGATTTAAGGGGTCAATATGGCCCAACGGCATATGAAGAACACCGACCCAGAGACTGGCGGCCAGGATCACGGCATTGGCCAGTAAAAAACCTTTGGCGAAATAGCGAGCAAGTGAGCGAGAAAGAATGAAAAACATCGCCAATGGCAAGATATACAACAGCTTGGAATACTTGCCGACCATCACTTTGCCATACAGATTGTGCTGCCAAAGCAAAGATAGTGCCAGCAGCAAAAACATGATTGCAGGTAACCAAATCAGCGGGTTTTTTACTAAAACTTTCACATAACGTGTATCGCGGCTCAGCAGTAAACAGATTAAAGCCAATACCATCGACAAGTTCATTATAAAATTAGAAGTGGGTAAACCAATACCTAACAAAAATGCAGTTACACAAGACAAAATACCAACATAGCGATGCGCTGGTGGTGAACTGGGCAAGGTAGCAGGAGAAATCATAAGTCACTCACTTCAGATTAATAACCAAGAGAAGCCGCGTGGCGCACTGGTACCCAGTATCGCAGCCCCAATCTATGACATAACCAATCAGTATACACTGACTGGTTATGAGAAATATTTTAGATAAATGCCGTTATGCCGCGAGTGAACGGAACAGGTAACGGAACCACCATAATGGCCGCCACCAGCCCTTACGTTCGGGGACTGTTGGTGGGCGTGAATGCACTTTTTTGATTTCCCAATTAAAGTTAAGGAATATTCGGCTATGACCATATTCCGCCCCAAATAGGGAAATTTCATTCTTCTTGCGATCATCAATAGGCGCATTGTGCGTCAAATCGCGATCCAGAGAATGGTAGCTTTTCTTCCTATCAACATTACGTTCAATACAGCGATATTGCTTCGGTAGATAGCGCGGTGTGGTGCCATGGTCTTTATGGAACTTCACAAAACGGTAATCTTCCGAACCGTAATGGCCGGCGAATTCTTCGTCATAGCCATAAAGTCTGAAGAATCGCGCTCTGGACATGAAGAACAAATTGGGATGGCCGCGGTAGGCTTTGCCGGTTTTTTCATCCGTACGGTAGATGCGATACAGTGAGCGCCCAGGATTACGCGCATTAACCAAATAACGCAGGGTATCTTCTGGCAGCAAACAGTCTAAATCAGTAATGATGATTTTATCGGATTTAGCGTAAGTTACACCCAAATTACGCGAACCCGCTTGGTTCCACTGGATATCAGTAGTTATTCTTAACCACGTGAAATTTAAATCATAATCTTTTACTTCATACTCTAAGGGGGAGCAATCATCGACAATGACAAACTCTACCGCATCCTTAATATCGTCAGGGTAAGATTCATATTCCTTCAACAAAGACTCAACGGAATCCATATTTCCCTGATTACAGTAAAAATGGGTTACATAAGTCAGTTTGATGTGCTGCTTATCTAACGGATGCCGTGCTTTAACGATTTCCACATCCTTCGTCACAATATAAACCTCTGTTTTAAGAGAGAAAATAAAAAAATATTTATAATTTCTTAAGTTCTGGTGATTAAATGAAATACATATGCTAAATAACTTTGCCGTAAAGGATAAAGAGTTAACCTGACCAGTCAAATATTTTCTTCATATTATTATGGCGGGTCACAGCTCATTCATTGATTTATCCACACAGTTGCAGAATTAGCTGAATGTACTGCAGCAGAGTTTGTGAGGTGACTTAGGAGGAACAAAAACTCACGGAAGCTGGCGCCCCCGTGAGATATAGCTTAACTTGCTGAATTACATGTGTTGAATAATGGCGTCGCCAAATTCACTACATTTCAACAGTTTAGCGCCGTCCATCAAGCGCTCGAAATCATAAGTCACTGTCTTGGCCTGAATCGCGCCTTGAGTGCCTTTGATAATCAAATCAGCGGCTTCGAACCAGCCCATGTGACGCAGCATCATTTCTGCAGACAGAATGATAGAGCCTGGGTTCACCTTATCCTGACCAGCATACTTTGGTGCCGTGCCGTGGGTTGCTTCAAACAATGCGCATTCATCACCAATGTTAGCGCCAGGGGCAATACCGATACCGCCGACCTGTGCAGCCAAGGCATCAGAAATGTAATCGCCATTCAGGTTCATACAGGCGATGACATCATATTCAGCTGGGCGCAGCAAAATTTGTTGCAGGAATGCATCGGCAATAACATCTTTAATAATGATGTCTTTACCGTTGTTTGGATTCTTGATTTTAACCCATGGGCCGCCATCGATCAGCTCACCACCAAATTCCTCACGCGCTAACTGGTAACCCCAGTCTTTAAATGCGCCTTCAGTGAATTTCATAATGTTGCCTTTATGAACCAGAGTAACTGATTCACGATCGTTGGTAATGGCGTACTCAATGGCAGCACGAACCAAGCGCTTAGTCCCTTCTTCTGAACAAGGTTTCACACCAATACCACATTGTTCAGGGAAACGGATTTTCTTCACACCCATCTCTTCACGCAGGAACTTAATCACTTTTTCAGCTTCTGGTGAGCCCGCTTTCCATTCAATACCCGCATAGATGTCTTCCGCATTTTCACGGAAAATCACCATATTGGTCAATTCAGGATGTTTTACCGGGCTTGGAGTTCCCTCGTAATAACGCACTGGGCGCAGACACACATACAAGTCGAGTTGTTGGCGCAAAGCAACGTTCAGAGAACGAATACCGCCGCCCACTGGCGTGGTTAATGGGCCTTTAATGGCAACGCGATATTCACGAATCAGATCCAATGTTTCTTCTGGCAGCCAAACATCTTTGCCATAAACATGTGTTGATTTCTCACCGGTATAGATTTCCATCCAGGAGATTTTACGCTCACCTTTATAGGCTTTCTTAACCGCAGCATCTACCACGTTGATCATGGCTGGGGTCACATCGACGCCAATGCCATCACCTTCAATAAATGGAATGATCGGATTATGCGGAACAACCAGTTTACCCTGAGCATCGACAGTAATTTTATGACCTTCTGCCGGAACCACTACTTTGCTTTCCATCAACCTCTCCTTCAGCGCAATTTTGTTAATGCCTTGTAAGATTCGTGTCAATACTACTTGAATATTCGTTCCACGCCAATCCGAAACAGATTGAGGTATAATGCGCTAATCATTCGGAATCGCAATAATCATGAATAAATTCTCTGTTAAAAATCACAAAGTTAACCGATTCAGCACCAAGACACAGGAGAAACAAATCAAGCCTATTGCCCCACGTCGCGTACTGTTATTCAACAAGCCTTTTGATGTGTTACCGCAATTTACTGATGAGTCTGGGCGCTCAACTTTGAAGGAATTTATCCCTTTTAGTGATGTTTATGCGGCGGGCCGACTCGATCGTGATAGCGAAGGTTTGCTGGTTTTAACCAATGATGGCAAATTACAAGCCAGGCTCACGCAGCCCGCCCAGAAAACCGGTAAAGTTTATTTTGTACAAGTCGAAGGGGTGCCGGGCGATGATGCGCTCAGTCAGTTAAGGGCCGGGATGACCTTAAAAGACGGCCCCACTTTACCCGCAGGTGCCGAATTAGTCAGCGAACCAGAGTGGTTATGGCCGCGTAACCCGCCCATTAGGGAGCGCAAAACCATTCCTACAAGCTGGCTAAAAATAACCCTTTTTGAAGGGCGCAACCGACAAGTTCGCAGAATGACCGCCCATATTGGCTTCCCTACCCTGCGTCTGATACGTTTTAGTATGGGAAATTTAAGCTTGGGCAACCTACAGCCCGGCGAATGGAAGGAGATAAACCATGTTTAAGCCCCATGTGACTGTGGCTTGTGTCGTGCATGCTAACGGGAAATTT
This sequence comes from Yersinia thracica, assembly GCF_902170565.1. GTDB lineage: Bacteria > Pseudomonadota > Gammaproteobacteria > Enterobacterales > Enterobacteriaceae > Yersinia > Yersinia thracica. The sequence goes on along the minus strand of NZ_CABHXX010000095.1, from coordinate 303,745 downwards.
TTAGTTGTTGAGGAGACTATCAACGGCAAAAAGTTATGGAATCAACCGGCGGGTCATTTAGAAGCCGATGAAACCCTGGTGCAGGCCGCCGAAAGGGAACTGTGGGAAGAAACCGGCATTCGAGCCAACCCGCAATCTTTTCTGCGTATGCATCAGTGGATTGCGCCGGATAAAACTCCGTTTCTCCGCTTCGCTTTTGTGATTGAGCTGGAAGAACCCGTCGCCACCGCCCCTCAAGATGACGATATCGACTGCTGCCACTGGCTCACTGCAGATGAAATATTGCAATCAGATAATTTACGCTCGCCGCTGGTTGCTGAGAGTATCCGCTGTTACCAACAGCCCGAGCGCTATTCGCTTGATCTGGTTGGCTCATTTAACTGGCCGCTATAAACAGCAGATTTGATTTATTCAGCTAATTTTGCTCAGGCTGAGGATCCACTATGCTGTGAAGTAAACAACCATGCAGTGAAGCAAACAACGTGATAAAATCCGGCGCTTGTTTTTATAATGCCTCACCCGCGCTGAGAAATGAGTCGGATAATATCATCCGCCACCGCCATCGCAGGGGCTTTAGGTATTTACGTTAGTGAGACTCCCATGTCAGATAACAGCCAGAAAAAAGTAATCGTCGGTATGTCCGGCGGTGTCGATTCTTCCGTTTCCGCCTACCTGCTTCAGCAACAGGGTTACCAAGTTGCCGGCTTGTTCATGAAGAACTGGGAAGAGGATGATGGCGAAGAATATTGCTCTGCAGCGACCGATCTGGCCGATGCTCAAGCAGTATGTGACAAACTGGGCATGGAGTTGCACACCGTCAATTTTGCCGCAGAATACTGGGATAATGTGTTCGAATTGTTCCTTGAAGAATACAAGGCCGGGCGTACCCCCAACCCCGATATTCTGTGTAATAAAGAAATCAAATTTAAAGCATTCTTGGAATTCGCCGCCGAAGACTTGGGCGCGGACTATATTGCTACCGGTCACTATGTCCGTCGTCAGGATGTTGAGGGTAAAAGCCGTTTGCTCCGTGGCCTTGATGGCAATAAAGACCAAAGCTATTTCCTCTACACCTTAAGTCACGAACAGCTGGCTCAAAGCCTGTTCCCGGTTGGGGAATTAGAAAAACCCGAAGTTCGCCACATTGCTGAACAACTTGACCTGGTCACCGCCAAGAAAAAAGACTCTACCGGCATTTGCTTTATCGGTGAGCGCAAATTCCGTGATTTTCTCGGCCGCTATCTGCCCGCTCAACCCGGCCCAATCATGACCGTAGACGGCCAACATGTGGGTGAACATCAGGGTTTGATGTATCACACGCTGGGCCAACGCAAAGGTTTAGGCATTGGCGGTACCAAAGAAGGTGGCGATGACCCATGGTATGTTGTGGATAAAGATGTTGCCAATAACATCTTGCTGGTGGCGCAGGGGCACGAACATCCGCGTTTAATGTCTGTCGGGCTGATTGCCCAACAATTACATTGGGTAGATAGAGAGCCGGTCACCGCCGCTTTCCGCTGTGTGGTGAAAACCCGTTATCGCCAACAGGACATTCCTTGCACCGTGACACCTTTGGATGACGAGCGTGTTGAGGTTCGGTTTGATGAACCCGTGGCGGCAGTAACACCCGGTCAATCGGCTGTTTTCTATCAAGGCGAAGTTTGCCTCGGTGGCGGTATTATTGAAGAGCGTTACCCGCTGATTGGTTCAGCCGCAAACTAATCCAACAACTAATACGTGAACCAGAACGTTTACAGGAGTAACCGTGGCGAAAAACTATTATGATATTACGTTGGCATTGGCAGGAATCTGCCAGTCAGCTCGCTTGGTTCAGCAATTGGCTCATGAAGGCCAATGCGATAATGATGCATTAAGTACCCTGCTGGGTGGGTTGCTGCAAACCAATCCGTCTTCAACTTTAGCGGTGTATGGCGGTAATGAGCAATCCCTGAAAATGGGGCTGGAAACACTACAGAGTGTGTTAAACGCCAACCGACAGGGGCCAGCGGCTGAACTAACTCGCTATACCCTGAGCCTCATGGTGCTTGAAAGAAAGCTCAATGCCAATAAATCGGCCATGAATACCTTAGGTGACCGCATCAGCCAGCTTGATCGCCAACTGGCGCATTTCGATCTCGAATCTGAAACGATGATGAGTTCGCTGGCAGCTATTTATACCGATGTTATCAGCCCCCTCGGCCCACGCATTCAAGTTATTGGATCTCCGGCTATTTTACAAAGCACATTGGTGCAGGCAAAAATTCGTGCCACCCTGCTGGCGGGGATCCGTTCAGCCGTGCTTTGGCAACAAGTCGGCGGAGGCCGCTTGCAGTTAATGTTCTCGCGAAATCGTCTGTTTAAGCAGGCGCAGAGTATTCTTGCTCATAATTGACATTCTTTATCAGGAGTTGCCACCAATGGAATTATCCTCACTGACTGCCGTTTCCCCTATTGATGGGCGCTACGGCGATAAAGTCAGCGCACTGCGCCCAATCTTTAGCGAATTTGGTTTGCTGAAATTCCGTGTGCAGGTCGAAGTACGTTGGCTGCAAAAATTGGCCGCCTGTGCAGAAATCAAAGAAGTCCCGGCTTTTGATGCCGACGCAAACGCTTACCTCGATAAGATAGTGCAAGATTTCAATGAACAGGATGCACAGCGCATCAAAACCATTGAGCGCACGACGAATCATGATGTAAAAGCTGTCGAATACTTTCTGAAAGAGAAAGTGGAGAGTGTTCCAGCGCTGCATGCAGTGTCAGAATTCATCCACTTCGCTTGTACTTCAGAAGACATCAACAACCTGTCGCACGCCCTAATGCTGCAAACCGCCCGTCAGGATGTGGTATTGCCGATGTGGCGTCAGCTGATTGATTCGATTAAGGCGCTGGCTCACCAACATCGTGATTTGCCGCTGCTTTCTCGTACTCACGGCCAGCCAGCAACACCGTCCACCATCGGTAAAGAATTAGCGAATGTGGCTTACCGCATGGAGCGCCAGTTCCGCCAACTGTCACAAGTGGAAATTTTAGGCAAAATCAATGGTGCAGTGGGTAACTACAATGCTCACATCGTTGCTTACCCTGAAGTTGACTGGCACCAGTTCAGTGAAAGTTTTGTCACTTCATTGGGCATCAACTGGAACCCCTACACCACACAAATCGAACCGCACGATTACATTGCTGAACTTTTCGACTGTGTGGCACGTTTCAATACCATTCTGATCGATTTTGACCGTGATATCTGGGGTTATATTGCATTGAATCACTTCAAGCAAAAAACCATCGCCGGCGAAATTGGTTCAAGCACCATGCCACATAAAGTGAACCCAATTGATTTCGAGAACTCCGAGGGCAATCTGGGCCTGGCTAATGCGGTATTAGGCCATTTAGCCAGCAAACTCCCGGTTTCGCGCTGGCAGCGTGACCTGACAGACTCCACAGTGCTGCGTAACTTGGGTGTGGGCTTGGGCTACGCCGTCATTGCCTATCAGGCAACCATGAAAGGCATTAGCAAGTTGGAAGTCAACGAAGCGCACCTGTTGGAAGAACTGGACCATAACTGGGAAGTGCTGGCTGAACCTATCCAAACTGTCATGCGCCGTTATGGGATTGAAAAACCTTATGAAAAATTAAAGGAATTGACTCGCGGAAAACGTGTCGATGCAGCGGGTATGCAAGCATTTATCGACAGTCTCGCGCTGCCGGAAGAAGAAAAAACCCGGTTGAAGGCCATGACCCCGGCTAATTATATTGGCCGCGCCACGACGATGGTAGATGAATTGAAGTAATGCTTTAGTCTCAAATACAGGTGGTGAACCAACGCCACCTGTATAACCCCCTATTTTTCTTATTCCTCCGCGTACTGCCCCTGTTTAGCCCCGGTTTAGCTGTTGTCATTGATAATACTGATGATGTCAAAAGGACGTTACAATCACTGGAGCTATTCTCATTATGTTGAAGAAAACACTACTTTCTCTCGCCCTGATAGGGACTTGCACTACCGCCATTGCCGCTGATTACACTTATGTCGCCGGTGGCCTGCAATATGGTTCAATCAGTAGTAATGAACGTTTTGATAAGCAATTTAATCAGAGTAATTACAGCCAGGTTGGCAACCGTAACATGGGTGGCATTTATTTGAATGGCGGCTATGGTTTTGATAACGACTTGTTTATTGATGGTCGTATAAGCAGCATTGTCAATAGTGACCGGGGTCTGGCAGAAGCCATATTGGGTCTGGGCTACCATATGCCATTCTCACCCAATATTGATGTTTATACTTTGGTCGGCGGCAGCCGCCACGCCATGGTATTTGATGCCAGCAAAAACGGTGAAAAAACGAATACTTACAATAGTGTTACCGGTGAAATTGGTATTAAAAGCAAATTATCACAAGATATCGGTCTGGACGTTGCCTACCGTCTGGCAAGCTATGATGACCGCGCTTTCCATGAAGCGCGAATAACCACTGACTACGCTCTAACAGAAAGCTTGGCTGCTGAAGTGGGTTATACCTACCATAACTGGAAAGTCAGTGATCAGGCGATGCAAGTCGGTTTACGTTACGCTTTCTAAGTCACTGTTTTAATTTTTACTTGTCGGGTAATATTAGATTACCCGATTAATGTCTTATCGAGGAATGTGGTATGCGGGTTTTAGTTGTCGAAGATAATGCTTTGTTGCGTCACCATCTTACGGTGCAAATGCGTGAAATGGGCCATCAGGTAGACGCCGCAGAAGATGCCAAAGAAGCAGACTATTTCTTGCAAGAGCATGCTCCTGATATCGCCATTATTGACCTTGGCTTACCGGGTGAAGATGGGTTGAGCCTTATCCGTCGCTGGCGCAGCCATCAAACAAATCTGCCGATTCTGGTGCTCACTGCTCGGGAAAGTTGGCAAGATAAAGTTGCGGTGCTGGAAGCCGGTGCCGATGATTACGTGACCAAACCTTTTCATCTGGAGGAAGTCATTGCGCGGATGCAAGCATTAATGCGGCGTAATATTGGTTTAGCCTCTCAGGTGATTGAATTCCCTCCGTTTCAGATTGATCTCTCACGGCGAGAGTTGTGCGTCAATCAGCAACAGATTAAACTGACTGCCTTCGAATACACTATCATTGAAACCCTGATTCGTAATGCCGGAAAGGTTGTCAGCAAAGATACATTAATGCTGCAACTCTATCCTGATGCAGAACTCCGCGAAAGCCACACTATTGACGTATTAATGGGGCGTTTGCGTAAAAAAATGCAGGCAAAACATGAAGGAGAGGTGATTACAACCATCCGTGGTCAAGGGTACCGTTTTGACGCCAACTAGACATCATGCTCAGGAAAAATAACAAACCCTTCTCTCTTCGCGCACGGTTTCTTATGGCGACAGCTGGCGTCATTCTGGCGCTGTCGTTATCTTATGGTATGGTCGCCGTCGTCGGCTATATTGTCAGTTTTGATAAAAATACATTCAGCGCACATCGTGGCGAAAGTAACTTATTTTTCAGTCTGGCCCAATGGCAAAATAATAGGCTTAGCATCTCAGTGCCGCCTGAGCTTGAGCTGAATATCCCAACTCTGGTTCTGATTTATGATAAAGATGGCAATATCCTGTGGCGTCAGCGGCATGTGCCCGAACTTGAGTCTCATATCGAAAAAAGCTGGTTACAAAAACCGGGGTTTTATGAGTTGGATACCGGAACACATATCAGTAGCATGATGCTGGGTGATAATCCGAAAGCACAAGACCAGCTCAAAAAATATGACGATACCGACAACAGCGCGTTAACTCACTCCGTATCCGTGAATACTTATCCCGCAACATCCCGCTTACCGCAGCTCACCATTGTAGTTGTCGATACTATTCCGCAGGAATTGCAGCGCTCAGACTTGGTTTGGAACTGGTTTAGCTATGTCTTACTGGCAAATTTACTGTTAGTTGTTCCCTTGCTTTGGCTTGCCGCCTATTGGAGCCTAAGACCGATTAAAGCACTGGTCAGCCAGATAAATCAGTTAGAAAAAGGTGAGCGCGAACAATTGGATGAGAATCCACCTCGTGAATTGCAAAGTTTGGTCCGAAATCTCAATATTTTGCTCACCAATGAACGCCAGCGTTATACCAAATACCGCACGACACTCTCAGACCTGACTCATAGTCTCAAAACGCCACTGGCAGTATTGCAAACAACTTTGCGCTCTTTACGCACCGGTAAGCAGACAACTATTGAAGAGGTCGAACCTATCATGCTCGAGCAGATAAGTCGTATCTCTCAGCAAATTGGTTATTATCTGCATCGGGCCAGCATGCGTTCTGAACATAACGTATTGATTCGTGAGATTCATTCTGTTCCCGCCCTACTCGATAGCTTGTGCAGTGCGCTAAATAAAGTGTATCAACGCAAAGGCGTGGTATTGACGTTGGACATCTCGCCTGAAGTGACTTTCCTCGGCGAACGGAATGACTTCATGGAAGTGATGGGCAATGTTCTGGAAAACGCGTGCAAATATTGCCTGGAATTTGTCGAAATAACCGCCCTACACTCAGAGAAGCAGCTCACTATTGTCATTGACGACGATGGGCCGGGCATTCCTGAAAGTAAACGGCAATTAATTTTCCAACGCGGCCAACGCGTGGACACTTTACGCCCGGGGCAAGGGCTTGGATTGTCCGTTGCCGCTGAAATTATTGAACAGTATCACGGTAAGATAACCATCACTGAAAGCCACTTAGGTGGCGCAAGGATGATGGTGACCTTTGGCCAGCAAAATGATTATCACGCTGATTAATAAAATTTGCCCGCCAACCCCTGATACTAATGGCAGGCATCCGTTATAATCACAGGCAAGTTCACCCCCTATCCTGGAATAAACATGGATTACCAACTCAATCTCGATTGGCCCGATTTTCTACAGCGCTATTGGCAGAAACGCCCCGTCATCCTCAAACGTGGCTTTACAAACTTTATTGATCCTCTTTCGCCCGATGAGCTTGCTGGTTTAGCAATGGAAAATGAAGTCGATAGCCGCCTGGTGAGCCATGAAGAGGGTCGCTGGCAAGTAAGCCATGGCCCATTTGAGAGTTTTGATCACTTAGGTGAAACTAATTGGTCGCTGTTGGTACAGGCGGTTGATCATTGGCATGAACCCGCAGCCGCTTTAATGCGCCCATTCCGCAAGCTTTCTGACTGGCGGATGGATGATTTAATGATTTCGTTCTCTGTCCCTGGTGGGGGTGTTGGCCCGCATTTTGACCAATATGACGTTTTTATCATTCAAGGCACGGGCCGTCGTCGCTGGCGGGTCGGTGAGAAAACGGAAATGAAGCAGCATTGCCCCCATCCGGACTTGCTGCAAGTCGGGCCATTCGACGCCATTATTGATGAAGAAATGGAGCCGGGCGATATTCTCTATATTCCACCGGGCTTCCCTCATGAAGGCTATGCTCTTGAAAATGCGTTGAATTACTCAGTCGGTTTCCGTGCACCTAATGGCCGTGAACTGGTCAGCGGTTTTGCTGACTATGTGCTTTCTCGCGAGTTGGGCAGTTATCGCTACAGCGATCCGGACTTGCAATTGCGGGAACATCCAGCCGAAGTGCTGCCACAAGAAGTCGATAAACTTCGCACCATGATGCTCGATTTAGTCCAGCAACCGGCTGAGTTCCAAAACTGGTTTGGCGAATTTATTTCTCAATCACGCCATGAGCTGGATATCGCCCCACCAGAACCCCCTTATCAGGCGGGTGATGTCTATGAATTACTCCAACAAGGCGAAGAATTACAAAGACTTGCTGGCCTGCGTGTTCTGCGTATTGGTGACCAGTGTTTTGCTAATGGTGAATTGATTAATACGCCGCACTTATCAGCCGCTGATGCATTATGTCAGCACTTCAGTGTTGATGCGCAGAAGTTGGGTGATGCGCTGGAAGATCCGTCCTTCCTGGCCATGCTGACCGCACTGGTGAACAGCGGCTATTGGTATTTTAACGACTAATATTTCGGACTTATCACACAAACGCCCCGATAAACGGGGCGTTTTAACAGCCGGCCAGATTTATGACTCTTTAGCCCGTTTGGCCGTCAATTCAGCAATTCTCATGATAACCGCCACCGCTTTTTCCATCCCTTCCAATGTTATAAACTCATGTTTACCATGATAATTATAGCCGCCGGTAAAGATATTGGGGCAAGGTAAACCCATGAAAGATAGCTGAGCGCCGTCAGTACCACCACGGATTGGCTTCATAATCGGCGTGATATCGCAATCACGCATCGCCTGCTGTGCTATCTCAATGATATGTGGATGCTTAATAATATGCTCACGCATATTGTAATAACTATCATCCATAACGATTTCGATATAACAGTCACGGTGTAAACCTTTACCAACCCGCTTGGCGATATCTACCATATTCTTCTTGCGAGCTTCAAATCCATCGCGGTTAAAATCGCGCACGATATAGTGCATTTCTGCCCGTTCAACCGAGCCTTTAATGCTTTGCAGATGATAAAAGCCGTCATAACCCTCTGTACATTCAGGGGTTTCATTCGCCGGTAATTCCTGATGGAAACGGGTTGCCAGCGACAGTGCATTCACCATCACCCCTTTAGCACTCCCAGGATGAACATTGTTACCGACAATTTTTATTGTCACCGCAGCCGCATTAAAATTCTCAAACTCGAGTTCGCCGACACCGCCGCCATCCACGGTATAAGCCCATTGGGCATCAAACTCCGCCACATTAAAGAAGCGCGCGCCCTTCCCCACTTCTTCATCTGGCGTGAATGCGATACGGATATCCCCATGAGGAACATTATTGTGCTTTAAGCGCACCATGGCGGTGATAATTTCCGCAATGCCCGCTTTATCGTCCGCACCTAATAGGGTCTTACCGTCAGTGGTAATCAAGGTGTGCCCAAGCAATTGATGCAGGACGGGGAACATGACCGGGGACAGAACCTCATCACCTATTCCCAAAGCAATATCACCACCACGGTAGTTTTCTACAATCTGTGGATTAACATTTTTCCCCGAGAAATCGGGTGAAGTGTCGAGATGAGCAATAAAACCAACCGTGGGGACCGGCCAGGCAACATTTGCAGGCAATGTTGCCATCACACAGCCGTGGTCACTCAAATTAACCTGAGAAAACCCCAGCGACAGCAACTCCTGTTGCAACGCCAGAGCCAGCTTGCGCTGCCCTTCAGTGCTCGGCACGGATTTTACATTGGCTTTTGCTTGGGTATCAAAAGAAACATAGTTGAAAAAGCGGTCGAGTAATTTGTCCATGGTTCCCACCTTCATAATAGTGAATATCATTATGGGGAAGTGATCACCATCAAATATTGCGTCAGGTCAGTTTTAGACAAACTTAAGTCAGAATAAAAAAGCAATATAGGAACAACACCGAGTGTTTGAATGAATGAGTGAGTGCCGCTAACAACGCTGCGGCACCAATTAAGCAGAGTATTACCCAAGTAATTGGCGTTGCAGCTAGGCAGCCAACGAGCAAACCCCGATGAGCTGACTTAAGTCAGTGATTCGGGTGAGTGAGAGCCGCTAACAACACTGCGGCACCAATTAAGCAGGGTAATTAGTCGCCTTGGCGATTCTCGCCACGGGTGGTTAAAAATTCGCGCACATATTCTGGCACCACTTTACTGGCTAAACCGTAGTGTTTTTCATCAAACTGGCTCTCGACTTGACTAGGCTCCAGATTTAACTCGACGGTATGAGCGCCGTGCAAGCTTGATTCATGAACAAACCCGGCGGCGGGATAGACATGCCCGGAAGTGCCAATCGAAATAAAGAAATCAGCTTCAGCCAGCGCCTGATAAATTTCATCCATTCCCATCGGCATTTCACCAAACCACACAATATGGGGGCGCAAGGGGGATGGAAATTGGCAACAATGGCAGCGCTCGTCCGCACTGAGGTCACCCGGCCAGTCCAGCACTTGACCAGACTGCGTACAGCGGACTTTCAGTAGTTCGCCATGCATATGAATAACGCGTTTGCTACCCGCCCTCTCATGCAAATTATCTATATTCTGAGTAACCAGCACAAAGTTATCACCCAGCACCGCTTCTAAATCAGCGAGTGCAAAGTGGGCGGCATTCGGCGCGATATCGGGCTGCTGTAACTGACGGCGGCGTGCATTATAAAAAGCTTGAACCAGTTCAGAGTCACGGCGATAGCCTTCCGGGGTCGCAACATCCTCCACCTGATGCTCTTCCCACAAACCATCCGCCGCACGGAAAGTCCGAATGCCCGATTCAGCCGAGATACCAGCCCCGGTCAGAACCACCACAAATGGCTTCTTCATTTCTGAAGTTGCGGCACTGTCTCGATGAAAAATACGGGAGCGAAAACGTTGATGCCGCAATTGTTTATTCTTGCGAAACCGACATAGCCGATGGCGAATGCGCATAACTTTTACCTTTTATGGGTAACATTATTGATAATAACGACTATTACTTAGACAAATGCAGGAACGCCGCCCCACGAACACCGCCCGCATCACCATAACGCGCTTTTTCAATGCGCGGCAAGCGGGCTACTCGCAATAAATGCTGAGGTAAGCGTTTTGGCAGTTCCTGATAAATGTGCTCGAAATTGGATAATCCCCCGCCAATCACCACCAAATGGGGATCCAGCATGGTTAATAAATTGCCCAGGCATACCGCCAGTACATCCATAAAGCGCTCAACATGCGCCACAGCCTTGGATTCACCGTCATTATAGTTAGCAATGATTTCAGTCGCGGGCAAGGATTGCTGATTGAAGTGTTTATACATCCATTCAAAGCCGCGCCCTGAAATGTAATTCTCAATACAGCCGTTATGGCCACAACCACAAGGCACCCGTGGAATATCGGCTCCGAGAATATCCAGCGCATCTACCGGCAAACGAAAATGACCAAATTCGCCCGTGATATGGTTCCGCCCACTGACAATGCTGCCATTCACAATCAGACCGCCGCCGACACCCGTGCCGAGAATCAACCCTAATACCGTAGGATAACCACGGAATTCAGGGTCCCAAGCTTCAGACAGTGCAAAGCAGTTGGCATCATTATCAATGCGAACTTCGCGCCCAATTAATGTGGAAAGGTCACTTTGTAAGGATTGGCCCATTGCCGCGGGCACATTCGCCGTGAACACCGTGCCATCATCCGCATTTGGCAAACCGGGAATACCAATACCTACGCTGCCTTTAACCCCACAAAATTCATCAGCTTCCAGCGTTAAATCCTGCAACGTTTGCAGTAGTTGTCGATAATCCTCACGCGGCGTAGGGACCCGCTTATGCCAGATTCGTTGCAGGTTAGCATCAAAAACACCTAACTCAATTTTGGTGCCACCCATATCAAAACCGTAATACATAAGCTTGCCCCTTACCCATTATTGTCCAGAGAAATTATTGTCAATTTGACTTATTTTTAGATTATTTTATTGCCAGCTCAACTATTGTCCACTCAACTATTGTCCACTCAACTATTGTCCACTCAACTATTGTCCACTCAACTATTGTCCGCTCAACACCCGCGCCGGATCAATACGGCTGGCACGACGAGCCGGATACCAACTGGCAATTAAGCTCAACACCAACGCGGTTGCCAGCACACAGGCCACATCAAACCAGTGTAATTCTGACGGTAAAAAGTCGATGAAGTATATATCGCCCGACAAAAATTGGTGCCCGACCAGTTTTTCTAACCCACGGATAATGTTGGTTAATTGCAAAGAAACAATCACCCCCACCACCGTCCCGCTAACACTGCCGATAAGCCCCGCCAGCAAGCCATACCACATAAAAATGGCGCGAATGAGGCCATCTTTAGCCCCTAATGTGCGCAAAACTGCAATATCGCTGCTTTTATCTTTAACGGCCATGACCAGTGTGGAGACAATGTTAAAACTGGCCACCCCAATCACCAGCACCATAGCTAAATACATGATAGTACGGATCATTTGAATATCGCGATACATATAGCCATAGGTGCCAATCCAACTGCTGATATAAACATAAGCATTGGAAACTTCACCGGCGCTGCGCACCAGTTGATTGGCGTTGTAGACATCATCCACCTTGATGGCTATACCAGTGACACTGTCACCCATATCCAGATATTGCTGGGCATCACTTAAAGGCACCAATGCCAGGCTATGATCCAGTTGTCCGCTCAATTGAAAAACGCCCGCTACCTGCAAGCGAATGCGCTTAGGTTGCAGCAATTTCATCTCAGGGTCGCTATTGGGGATCATCACCGTCAGCCATGACCCCTGCTTCACACCCAGCGCATCGGCCAGACCTTTACCTAAAATAATCTGCTGCTGACCAGCTTTGAAATTATCCCAAGCATGGTCAAGGACAAAACTGGGTAATGCACTGAGATGCTGCTCGCCCTCAGGATCAACCCCTTTGACCTCTACCGCACGTAATTGAGTGGCATTTTCAATCAAGCCGGTGAATTTGATATAAGGTGCCGCCGCCACAATACCGGGCACTTTTTCAATCCGCTGTAGAGTTTGTGCCCAGCTGCTAAATGGCTGATTGACGACCGCAATTTCACCATGAGGCACCACCGCCAAAATACGGTTTTTTAGCTCACGTTCGAAGCCGTTCATTGCACTTAAGCCGACGATCAGCACCGCAACACCCAGGGCAATGCCCAAGGTAGATATCACCGAAATCAGTGACACCATGCCGCCGCGACGGCGGCCACGGCTAAAACGTAAACCGATTAACAGTGAAAGTGGCGAAACGCCCATTCCCATCGCCACTATTGCGCCCCCACCAACGTCAAATGTTGCTGTAGCTGACCGTCACGCATTTCCAACTGGCGGCTCATGCGCTTAGCCAATTGCAAATCGTGGGTGACGACTAAAAATGCCGTCCCTTGACGAACATTCAATTCACCTAACAAATTAAAGATGCTATCGGCATTCCGCTGGTCAAGGTTACCGGTCGGTTCATCGGCCAGCACCAGCGACGGGTTATTGACCAGTGAACGCGCAATCGCCACCCGCTGACGTTCACCGCCAGATAACTCCGACGGGCGATGTTTACTGCGTTTTTCCAACCCCACCGCCGCCAACATGGCGTGGGCTTTATCCTGCGCTTCGCTCGGTTTCGCACCGCCAATCAATAGCGGCATCGCCACATTTTCCAATGCAGTGAAATCGGGTAGCAAATGGTGGAATTGATAGATAAAACCTAACTCGCGATTGCGCAACTCAGCTTTTGCGGTAGAGGACATTTGATTCAGTGAACGCCCTTGATAAATCACTTCGCCGGAGGTGGGGGAATCCAGCCCACCTAACAAATGTAATAAGGTACTTTTACCCGAACCAGAACTGCCGACAATCGCCATCAGCTCACCGGCTTCAATGGTAAACGACACATTGCGCAACACGTCGGTATACAGTTGGCCTTCCTGATAGCGTTTACACAGGTTTAAGCACTGTAATAAAGGATGATTACTCATAGCGTAAAGCCTCGGCAGGTTGTGCGGCGGCAGCGCGCCAGGAAGGGTAAAGCGTAGAAAGCAAAGCAATCGCCATCGCCAACAAAGCAATCACGGTCACCTGAACCGGGTTAATCTCGACCGGCAAGCTGGCACCATCAATCAATAAGCCGAGAACTGGAATAATGGTGTTCAATTGGCTGGCAAGTAAGATGCCAAGCCCAGCACCCAGCAAGGCACCAATCACCCCAGCGGTGGCCCCCTGCACCATAAACACCAGCATAATTTGCCGGCGACTTAGCCCTTGGGTTTGTAAAATAGCCACTTCGCCCTGTTTTTCCATCACTAACAGGCCGAGCGAGGTAATGATATTAAAGGCCGCGACAGCAATAATCAGGCTAAGTAACAGCCCCATCATGTTTTTTTCCATCCGGACTGCCTGGAAAAGCTCGCCTTTACGCTCGCGCCAATCTTTCCATACCATCCCCTCGGGCAAAGCTTGTTGACCCAAACTATCGACGGCCAGCGGCTGTGAAAGGAATAAACGCCAGCCGGTAATGTTACCCGCGGGGTAGCGCATTAGGCGTGATGCATCCTGCTGATTAACCAACATTTGATAGCCATCTACCTCACTGTCAGCGGCGAATGTTCCAATAATATTGAACAAGCGCTGGCTGGGAATACGCCCCATGGGGGTAAATTGGCTGGCACTCGGCACCATCAAACGCAGTGTTTCACCGCGTTTAACCCCCAATTGACCGGCCAATTTTTCACCGAGGATGATATTGTAGCTCCCCGGTTGTAAATCCTTTAGATGCACATTGACCAGGTAGTCACTCAGAGGCTCATGCTGATTGGGGTCAACCCCCAGCATCACCCCAGCGGCTAGATTGCGCGCACTTTGTAGCACCACATCGGCGGTGGTCAATGGTACGACGTCGGTGACGCCCGTCAGTGATTTCAGTGATGAAGCAGGCATTTTGTTCGGGTCGAGAGAACCTTGTGGCGTGGTAATTAGCGCCTGTGGCATCAGCCCCAAAATGTTATTCTGCAAATCGCGCTCAAAACCATTCATCACAGATAGTACGGTGATCAATGCCATCACTCCCAGAGTGATGCCAATGGTAGACAGCCATGAAACAAACCGACCAAAGCGGTCAGATGCACGCCCGCGCATATAACGCAGGCCAATAAATAATGCGACAGGTTGATACATGAAATCTGTTTAGATCCTGTTGCTAAAGCAAAGTGATCAAGGATAATAAAGGGTACTACCGCTTTATGGAACCATTAACCGCCTATATCCTTCATCTTTCAAGTTACAGGCGTGTTGGCCGCGCTCGTTTACCCGAATCACTTACTTTAGTAAGCTCATCGGGATTTTCTCGCTTGCCGCCTTCCTGCACCTTGAGATCTATTGGATATATCTCCGGCTTTTATTGCAAATAAGAGCGCCAGTCTGTGGCTATGTCTTCTCACGTGCTAGGATAGCCGCCGAGATAACTCGTCCTGATAAAGAGACTGTTTAACTGCTTATGTCCCAACAACATCGTTATTCATTGCCGACGCGCCGTGGCGACACCCGCCAGTTAGGTCAGTTGACTGGTTCAGCTTGCGCCGTCGAGTGTGCAGAAATCATTGAGCGCCATGATGGCCCGGTAATGTTAATTACCCCGGAGATGCAAACGGCACTGCGGCTGCGTGATGAGATTCAGCAGTTTTCCCCTCGTCCGGTGAATACCCTCTCCGACTGGGAAACACTGCCTTACGACAGTTTTTCTCCTCATCAGGATATTATTTCGGCGCGCCTTTCCTGTTTGTATCACCTTCCGACTATGGAACGCGGCGTTATTATTCTCCCGATTAATACTTTGATGCAACGGGTTTGCCCGCACGCATTCCTGCATGGCCATGCGTTGGTGATGAAAAAAGGCCAGCATCTATCACGGGATAAGTTGCGCGCTCAGCTTGAACAAGCAGGATATCGCAGTGTCGATCAGGTCATGGAACACGGCGAGTTCGCCACCCGTGGGGCCTTGCTTGATTTGTATCCGATGGGCAGTGAAGAACCCTATCGCATTGATTTTTTTGATGATGATATTGATAGTTTGCGTGTATTTGATGTGGATTCACAGCGCACACTGTCAGAAGTTGAGCACATAAATTTACTGCCCGCTCATGAATTCCCGATAGATAAAATCGCCATTGAATTATTCCGCAGCCAATGGCGGGAACAGTTTGAAGTGCGCCGTGATGCAGAATATATTTACCAGCAAGTGAGCAAAGGCATCTGGCCTGCTGGTATTGAATATTGGCAGCCGCTGTTCTTCAGCCAGCCATTACCGACACTTTTTAGCTATTTGCCTGAAAATACCTTATTGATCAATACCGGTGATTTGGAAAACTCGGCAGAGCGTTTCTGGTTGGATGTTAACCAGCGCTATGAAAGCCGCCGTATTGACCCGATGCGCCCATTGCTGGCCCCAGAAACCTTATGGTTGCGGGTGGATTCACTCTTTAGTGAGCTAAAAGAGTGGCCGCGAGTTCAGTTTAAAACGGCAGAATTACCAGCAAAAACCGCCAATACCAACTTACTTTATCAAGCGCTGCCCGATTTAGCGGTACAGGCGCAGCAAAAAGCACCGTTGGATAATCTGCGGCGCTTTATTGAGTCATTCAGCGGTAGCGTGGTGTTCTCGGTGGAAAGTGAGGGGCGGCGCGAAACCCTGCAAGACCTGCTGGCGCGGATAAAAATCAGCCCGACCTTGATAACCGAGTTAGCTCAGGCTAGCGCCCCCGGTCATTATCTGATGATTGGTGCCGCTGAACGCGGCTTCCTCGACCGCGAAAAACAATTAGCGCTGATTTGCGAAAGTGACTTGCTGGGCGAGCGCGTGAGCCGCCGCCGTCAAGATAATCGCCGCACCATCAACACCGATACTCTGATCCGCAATTTGGCGGAGTTGCGCCCCGGCCAGCCGGTGGTGCATCTGGAACACGGTGTTGGCCGCTATCTGGGCCTGACCACCTTAGAAGCGGGCGGCATTAAAGCTGAATACCTAATATTGACCTATGCCGGTGAAGATAAACTCTATGTGCCGGTCTCCTCATTACACCTGATCAGCCGCTATTCCGGCGGAGCCGATGATAATGCACCGCTGCATAAATTGGGTGGTGAGGCCTGGAGCCGCGCCCGGCAGAAAGCCGCCGAGAAAGTGCGTGATGTGGCCGCCGAACTGCTGGATATCTATGCACAGCGCGCCGCTAAATCGGGCTTTAAATTCAAGTTGGATAAAGAACAGTATCAGCTGTTTTGCCAAAGCTTCCCATTCGAAACCACGCCGGATCAGGAACAGGCCATCAATGCGGTGCTCAGTGATATGTGCCGGCCACTGGCTATGGACCGCCTGGTGTGTGGGGATGTCGGTTTCGGTAAAACCGAAGTGGCTATGCGAGCGGCTTTCCTGGCGGTGGCGAATAATAAGCAAGTGGCGGTCTTGGTGCCGACCACCCTGCTGGCCCAACAGCATTTTGACAACTTCCGCGACCGTTTTGCTACCTGGCCGGTGCGGATTGAAATGATGTCCCGCTTCCGCAGCGCCAAAGAGCAGCAAGTGATTTTGGAACAAGCGGCTGAAGGGAAAGTCGATATTATTATTGGCACCCACAAATTGCTGCAAACTGATTTGCGCTGGCAAGACCTTGGGCTGTTGGTTGTCGATGAAGAGCACCGCTTTGGGGTACGCCACAAAGAGCGAATCAAGGCGATGCGCGCCGATGTCGACATTTTAACCCTCACCGCCACGCCAATTCCGCGCACATTGAATATGGCAATGAGCGGCATGCGTGATTTATCCATTATTGCCACCCCGCCCGCGCGCCGTCTGGCGGTAAAAACCTTTGTCCGTGAGTATGATAGCTTGGTGGTGCGCGAGGCGATTCTGCGCGAAATTCTCCGTGGCGGGCAGGTTTATTACCTGTATAACGACGTGGAAAATATCGAAAAAGCCACCCAGCGACTCGCTGAATTAGTGCCGGAGGCGCGCATTGCCATCGGCCACGGCCAGATGCGTGAGCGGGATCTGGAGCGGGTGATGAATGATTTCCATCATCAGCGTTTTAACGTGTTGGTCTGTACCACCATTATTGAAACCGGCATTGATATTCCGAGCGCCAATACCATTATCATCGAGCGCGCCGATCACTTTGGTCTGGCGCAGTTGCACCAATTGCGCGGCCGGGTTGGGCGTTCCCACCATCAGGCCTATGCTTACTTGCTCACGCCGAACCCGAAAGCCATGACCACCGATGCCAAAAAACGGCTAGAGGCAATTGCGTCACTGGAAGATCTCGGTGCTGGTTTTGCCCTGGCAACTCATGACCTTGAGATTCGTGGGGCCGGTGAGCTATTAGGTGAAGATCAAAGTGGCCAAATGACCACCATCGGTTTCTCTCTGTATATGGAATTACTGGAAAGCGCGGTTGATGCGCTGAAAGAAGGCAGAGAGCCGTCGCTGGAAGATTTGACCAGCAATCAGACCGAGATTGAAATGCGTATGCCAGTGCTGCTGCCGGAAGACTTTATTCCTGATGTGAATATCCGGCTTTCGTTTTATAAGCGAATCGCCAGTGCGCGCAGTGAAACTGAACTTGATGAGTTGAAAGTCGAGCTGATTGACCGCTTTGGTAAACTGCCCGATGCAGCCCGCTATCTGTTGCATACAGCAGAATTGCGCCAACAGGCCCAGAAATTGGGTATCAAACGTATTGAAGGTAATGAACGCGGTGGCTTTATCGAGTTTGGTGATAAGAACAAAGTGGACCCGGTTTATTTGATTGGTTTGCTGCAACGCCAACCACAGATATACCGTCTGGAAGGGCCAGCCAAACTGAAATTTATCCAGGATTTAACTGATCGGACACAGCGGTTGAAGTTTATCAGTGAACTGCTGGCGGCATTTGCTCAGCATAGAGTGGCTTAATATCAAAAGGTTAGCGCGGGTTTCAGCGGTGAGAAACCCGCGCTAATGTTAATGCCACTCGCTTAAAAATCATGTTAAGCGATCAGAATTAACACTATACCGCGGGTTCTTGATACAAGGTCTTGGACAACAAATTTTGTATTATGCTTGTTTGTTCAGTATCAGTTGACCATTTTTATCGATTGGAATCTGCGTGCCTGGATCACGATCCATGCGAATTTTTCCCTGCTGATTACCAATTTTGTAGGTTACGTCATATCCCAACATTTTCTGTGACTTATCGTAAACAGTTTGGCAACGTTGTTGGGTGGTGGTGTAAGTATCACTGTCCTGCATATTACTTTGGACGCGGTTACCGGCATATCCGCCTGCCAGCGCGCCAGCAACTGTCGCAATATCTTTACCCCGGCCGCCACCTACCTGATGGCCCAGAACGCCACCGGCAACAGCACCCAAGACTGAACCCGCAATTTGATTTTCGTCCTGCACCGGCTTACGGTGTGTCACTGTCACATTACGGCATTCCTGACGAGGCGTTTTTATCGTCTCTTTAATCGGTGTCGCAGCAAGAACTTGTGCATATTGCGGCGCGCCGGAGAAGACATTCATACTCGCGACAGCGGCAATTCCCAAAGCAGCCGCAATACCGATACCCACACCTGCTAACATTGATTTGTTCACAGGAAATCCTCCTGAAAGTGTTACCACGCATCTTCTGCCCCAGAGCTTCAAAATGAAAACAAAGGCCTGACAGCATCCGGCATTCAGGGCTACCCCTTATTCCCGGATTACGGCGTGCGTGACTCGCCGTGTGTTTCTACGAAGAAGTCTGCACAATGTGCTTCAACCTAGCAATAAGATAAATGGACGAAACACCCAGATAATAGGTGTGAATGAATGTGTTTAGGAGGAATCTGACTGCGGTGATTTATTGCTGTAGAGTTTTATGCTGAAAATTTGACATTACGTGCGAATAGCTTTAGCAAAACGTGCGCAATTGTGAAGTTGATGACGACTCCGCTTATCACTCAGTGAGGAAGGGTTTACCGCACCTGGGGGCGCTCCGGCGACTTACGTCGCTTGTATCTTAGACCCTGTGGTGATTAGCTATCACCACACTGAAACAGAGAGAGTTTCATCAAAACGCCGCTAAGGGAAAACCTTGAGTCGTAGAAAAAACCCTCTGTTTCACCTTTCACGCCAGCATAAATCTTGAACGGTTACCAAGAGCTATGACTCTGAATGAACAAGCAAAACAGGCGTGATGGTTTCTGTGAAAGGAGGTAAACCATGTATCACGTTGGGATTGATGTCAGTAAGGCAAAACTGGATATCTGTTTGTTGGCTGATGGACTGGACGGTAAACGAAAAACAAAATCATTACCCAATGGCATCTCATCGGCAGAGGCAGTCATAAACTGGTTGGTGATGCAAAAACGCGAGCCAAAACAGGCGCGTATCGTTATGGAAGCCACCGGTATTTATCACGAACACTTAGCGTATGGTCTGCATAGAGCAGGGGTCAGTGTGTCGGTCGTTAATCCCTGCCGAATTCGTGAGTTTGCCAAAGGAATGGGGATTTTAACGAAAACCGATAAGGTTGATGCCTATGTTTTAGCCTGTTACAGCAGCCTGAAACAGCCGCAGGAATGGCAGCCCCCGTCAGAAGAAGTCAGAAAGCTCAGGGCATTACTTCAACATCGTGATGTGTTGTTGGAAGACAAATTACGCACAGAAAATCGTGTGAAAACATTGAGTTCAACACAAGCGCCGGAAGAGGTCATGATGTCACTGTCTTTGATGATAAATCATCTCAAAGATGAACTGGCAAGAATAGAGTCCCTGATATCAAAGCATGTGGATAATCATCCGGGGCTGAAAGATGACCTTGCGCTACTGACCTCGATAAATGGCGTGGGCGCCCAGACAGGGCTTAATATGTTGGCAGAGCTGCGGGGAAATACGTTTGAAAGTGCATCGCAGGCCGCGGCTTATCTGGGTGTTGTACCGATAGAGCGGCGTTCAGGGAGTTCGGTGCGTGGAAAAAGCCGGTTATCGAAGACAGGCCCGTCAAAAATCAGGGCAAAACTATATATGGCTGCATTAACAGCGATAAGTAAGAATATGCATGTAAAAAATCAATATGAACGGCTGTTACTCAAAGGCAAGGCAAAAATGCAGGCTTTGGGAGCGGCGATGCGGAAGTTGGTGCATCTTTGCTATGGCGTGCTGCATACGCAGCAGCCATATAGTCAAGATTACGGAATGGTGACAGAGTAAACGTGTTGACAAGCAAGACGGTTACTACGACCCCAACGGCACGATTCCCCTTCAGTTGACTTTATCAGCAACCAGAAACCGCCGCCATAATTAACTGGCAGCGGTTTTTTGCGAGGAGAATTAGTGGAGTTTCAGGCGCGGGCGTATCACCCGGTTAATCCCGCCCACCAGCATCATCAAGCCCGTCTTGGTATAGCCATGTAATGCCACTTGATGCATCCGATACAGCGAGATGTAAACAATACGGGCAACACGGCCTTCCACCATCATAGAACCGCGCATCAGGTTACCCATCAAGCTACCAACAGTACTAAACTTAGACAGTGATACCAATGAACCATGGTCTTTATAAATGTATGGCTTCAAAGGTTGCTCATTAAGCAATGCCAGAATATTACTGTAGCAGCGGCTGGCCATTTGATGTGCTGACTGCGCGCGTGGCGGTACAAAACCACCACTAGGTTGTGGGCAAGAAGCACAGTCACCAATAGCAAAGATATTCGGATCACGGGTGGTTTGCAGTGTCGGCTCCACCACTAACTGATTGATACGGTTGGTTTCCAGCCCGGCGATATCTTTCATAAAGTCCGGTGCTTTGATACCCGCCGCCCAGACCATCAGATCAGCATTAATAAACTCGCCGTCTTTAGTATTCAGGCCCTTTTTATCAGCGCTGGTCACCATAGTTTTGGTCAATACCCGGACGCCAAGTTTAATCAGTTCCTGATGCGCAGCAGCTGAAATACGTGGCGGCAATGCTGGCAAAATACGTTCACCCGCCTCCACCAAAGTGACATTCAGCGCTTGATTGTCCAAGCCCTCAAAACCGTAGCTATGCAACTGTTTGACCGCATTGTGCAGCTCAGCAGACAGTTCCACACCGGTGGCCCCGCCGCCAACAATCGCGATATTAACTTTGCCTTTGTCACCCGGTTGCGCTGAATACTTCAGGAACAGGTTGAGCATTTCATTATGGAAACGGTGCGCCTGATGCGGGTTATCAAGGAAAATACAGTTATCTTTCACACCCGGTGTACCGAAATCATTCGAGGTACTGCCCAGCGCAACCACTAAAATGTCATAGGTTAATTCGCGTTGGGTCACCAGCACATCGCCGTGCTCATCGCAAATTTCAGCCAGACTAAGGGTTTTAGTTTCACGATTGATGTCAGTTAACGAACCCAACTGGAAATTAAAGTAATGGTTACGCGCATGAGCCAGGTAGCTCAATGCATCAACACCATCATCCAGAGAACCGGTCGCGACTTCATGCAGCAGTGGTTTCCACAGATGGCTATGATTGCGGTCAACCAGCACAATCTCGGCTTTTTTGCTGCGGCCCAGTTTATGGCCCAGACTGGTTGCTAGCTCAAGACCGCCAGCACCACCACCAATAATAACGATTTTTTTCTTCGCCGTTGTCAAAATGACCCCCTAAATGTGAACCAATTGTTAGCTAAGGGTAAATGAATAATATCCTTAGATAACATAGGGTTCACTGATGCTAATTCAATAAACTAACGTCAGAATATCATGCAGGGTTATTTGGTCATACCAAAATTGATATATATCAATTTTTTTTGATTAAAGTGCCAGCATAGGGATTTTTTCTGGAATAAGATTCAAATAGTTAGCGCTTAGTCACAGTTTATAAATTTTCTATTAGAGGGGAAGTAAAGCGCTATTTTGCGATTTTTAGTCATAAAAATGGCCTGAAAAAAGCAAATGAAACTCTTTTTTCAAGCCAAATTGCACAGAATCATGAGTTTTGCAATTAACCAATCTTTAACAAAACACCGATTAATTTGACTATATACCCGAGGTCATTCGAGTTGCAGGAAGGCGGCAAGTGTTTGAATGCTGCTTTAAGCATAACGGGCATGACTAACCCAGTGTTTTAAATGCCTTGATCCGCTGAAGATGAGGAGAAAGATCTTTAAACTTGTGGCTCTGTTTCTCATCCCAGACAATTTCATAATAAGGGTGCAGATCACCGGCGGTCACTTGGCTATCGAGCATTTCATCATTGCGCGACAGCACCACCAGGCAACGGTCACGGTTTTTCTCACGGAAATCACTGACACACTTACTGGCAATATCCACATACTCTTCCGGGCGATCAATCTTGCCGTTCATATTGTTTTGCGGATAAAGATTTGGATTGAATGCAACCTGGCGGATCCCACACAGGAAACCAATACGTTCAGCCCAAAAGCCCCCTAACCCCACACCACAAATCAATGACTTGGCATCTCCGCCCTGCTGAATAGCTTTATCCACTTCTTTCAGCAAATGCTGCATATCATGGCGAGGATGCAAAGTGCTGTAGCTGATAAAACGCACATCCGGGTCAATGAATTGTAATTGCAGGACTTTCTCGTGATTACCCGGGCTGTTGGAATCAAAACCATGTAAATAAATTATCATATTTATCCTCGCGACTTATTGGGTATATAACTTCCCAATAGGCTCTTATGTTCATCCCAACGTTCGCTGAGTGCCGTTAATGCCTTATTCGCCTGCTGCCAACGCGATGATGCCATCAACGCCTGACGGTCAAACTGTCCAGAATGATACAAGCCTGTGAGTTGGTCTGCTTTGACTGGAGACAGGTTATCTAACACACTCACTGCGCCCTGACGGTTATTACACACCAAAATCATATCGCAGCCAGCATCCAGAGAAGCTTGCCCACGCTCGGCGTAGCTGCCCATGATAGCCGCGCCTTCCATCGACAAGTCATCAGAGAAAATGATGCCCTCGAACCCTAACTCTTGACGCAATATATTTTGGAGCCAATAGGCCGACCCACTAGCAGGCCGCGCATCAGCTTCAGTATAAATCACGTGAGCGGGCATGATGGCATCCAGTAATCCCCGCGCGATCAGTTCGCGAAATATAACCATATCATGTGTGAGGATTTCTGCCAGTGGGCGATTATCCCGCGGTGTTTCTTTATGTGAATCAGCCGCCACCGCCCCATGTCCTGGGAAGTGCTTACCGGTCGTTTTCATCCCTGCGCTGTGCATCCCACGAATAAAGCACTCGGCCATATTCTGCGCTTGCTGCGGGTCACTGTGGAATGAGCGCTCACCGATGGCGGCGCTGACATGACCAATGTCCAGAACTGGGGCAAAGCTAATATCAATATCCATTGATATCATTTCGGCGGCCATCAACCAGCCCGCCTCTTGTGCCAACTGCGCCGCCGTGGCTGCATCATTAATTGCGGCAAAAGACTGGGCCGCAGGCAGACGAGTAAAACCATCACGAAAACGCTGTACCCGCCCCCCTTCCTGGTCAACTGCCACCACTAAACGCGTGTGAGATGCCGCCCGGATCTGGCGGACTAACTCATGTAATTGCTCGGCATCATGAAAATTGCGGCTGAATAAAATCAAGCCGCCCACCAGCGGGTGCTTTAAAATCTCACGTTCTTCTGCATCCAGCTCATAGCTGGCAACGTCTAACATTACTGGACCCACAACAACCTCACATAATTCCCCTTCGTTCTTGAAGCTGCTCTTTGGGGAATAGTTGGAAATAAAATCAAAATGATAAATTAAACTTTTGGCGCAACGGCGCGGCCCATTGCAAAAATTCACTGTTGCCGGTCTGCTGCCAGCGCACCTCAAACCACATCAGCATCAGGTAATCAACCCACGGCAACCAGCGCCGCACCTGGCGGGATAGGCGGTCAATATCATGGTAACCCTGCTCATTGCCGCAATAGTGCTGTAAAAAAACCTGTTGCTGCGGCGCTGACCAATCATTGCCACAAAACAAGGCGGCAATATCAAGGGCGATATCGCCATCAGCAGCATATTCCCAATCAATTAGTTTGAGGCCAGTTGATGTTGCCAACAGATTGCCTGGGTGAACATCCATATGCAGAGGCGCCAGTTTTAAGGGTTGGGGCTGTGATCGGCGTAAAAAATCCCGATGTAACCGTAACCAACTGGGTGAAAGACGTTTGGCATCAATCTGCCGGGCATAACGGATAAGCTGAGCACAGAGATCCAGACGATAACCACTGGGAGGTAAATGATGCAAACGGGTTAATAGCTGTGCCAACTGACCATTAACTGATAATTCAATGAATTGCGCGCTAGTGACAACGTCACCTTCAAGCCAATTGACCACTAGCCAGTGCTGATTTGCTGCAATAATCGCCGGAGCTAAATGGCAACCCGCGACATGCCGCAATAACTTGCGCTCCCGTCGTCGGTCCACACCTAACTGAGTTTTCTGGACTGATTGCTCACGCGCCAGCCAATCAATATTTGGCCCAGTGTCTAATGAATGAATACTTGATGGATAAACAATGCGCCAACTTTCACCGGTCAGGCCAGACACCGGGCTAATGTGCCAATCTGCCTTAATAAAATCGGCGGCATTTATAAGACCGCCGGCGGTGTTCGCCGCGGGTCTTATACTGTCAATTAGCGCATACAGAGAAGAATCAGCGATTAACTGGACCATTACCTGACCAGATGATTTCGCCGGTTTGCGCCTGCATCAGTTGCATTTTAATGGTCGGTGACTTCACATCACCACTGACATCGCTGTACAACACATACTGAGCACCGACATAGCGAGCCAGGCCAATAGCTTTGCTGCGCGAACCGAGACTATCTTCTTCCGATAACCCTAAAGTTTGCTTAGCGACAGCTAATTGCTGCGGCGAGATCAATACAAACTTTTTATTTGATGACAGCACTTGATGTAAGGCCGAGGTCGCTTTCGCCGTTTGCAGCGCGCCATTGGTATTATTTTTGACGCTATCAAGGAGCAATATACTGCCGTTTGTTACATCATTGCTGTTCACCATTTGCGCAACTAAGGGTTCTACGCTGGCGGCCCAATCAGTCGGCTGCTGCATTTTGGGCGGTGGCGGCACAGTGTCAACCGGCGGAGGCGTTTCAGTCACAGGGGGCGTAACGGGTTCGATGGTCACTGGTGGCGTAGTTGGCTGAACCGGTGGCTGAGTTATACACCCCGTCAGCACCAGTGCCGCCAGAGCCACAGATAAATACCTTTTCATTGTCCCACTCCAAAGTGTGGCTATAAGAATAGATAAACACGCGCACTGCGTGCATTAAAATTATTATTAACTGATTGAATTTCAACATCATTGTCTGGCTCAATAATAATAGACCGTGGCGCTTCCAGTGGCGGCACGTCTAAGCCCTGCGCATCATACCAATAAAAGCGGTAGTTTATTTTTATCGGTTTATTCTGGCTATTGGTCATCACCGAGCGCGCCACATTATGACCATCGGAGGTTGAAATTGCCGGTTGAGAAGCCAAAATGCCCGCCGTTAATACTGACGAATCCATTACCACCGTTTGCTGCTTATTCACCGCAATCCCTTTCGGGCTGCTGCACCCCAGCAATGTCGCTATACACGCGAACACAATTAGCGGTAATAAATGCGTTAGCGGTAATAAATGCGTCAGCGGTAATAAAAACGCCTTTACAGGGCGCATAGGCTTACCTCAATTAAACTCAAAAAATCATGCTATGACTTATGTGATAGCAATGACCCCAAATCACGGCCACCGACCAAATGCATGTGGATATGGTAAACCACCTGCCCGGCATGCTTGTTGCAGTTGATAATCAGACGATATCCATCTTCAGCAATACCTTCCTGCTCTGCAAGTTTAGCAGCCACCGTGATCATTCGACCCAATGTTGCTTCGTGTTCTGCTGTGACATCATTCACAGTTGGGATAAGAATATTAGGAATGATTAAAATATGGGTGGGTGCCTGTGGGGCGATATCACGAAACGCGGTGACCAATTCATCCTGGTAAACCACGTCGGCAGGGATTTCACGGCGAATAATTTTGCTGAAAATCGTTTCTTCGGCCATAACGCATTTCCTTGATCATGATAAAAATGGGGAATGCGTAGTATGAGCGACAATTTCTATTGATTTCAACCTCAATCATTGAGCGCGGGCATAAGCCGCTGCTTTTTCAAACAAAGCGTGATCCGGGCGAATACCAGTATACAGCACAAATTGCTCAACTGCCTGAATAGCAAAGACTTCAGCACCAGTAATAATGGTTTTTCCTTGTGCTTTAGCATAACTGATTAGTGGGGTAATAGCTGGCATGGCCACCACATCAAAAATCACCTTAGCCCGCGCCACCTCAGCTTCAGTAAACGCCATGCTATCAGCATCTTTCCCCCCCTGCATCCCCACCGGCGTGGCATTGATCAACATATCGGCTGGTACACCCTGCATATCGGGCTGATAAATATAACCAGATTGCTCGGCGAGTTTCTGACCGGTTTTTTCATTAGTCGCAATAATAAACCCTTGCTTAAACCCCGCATTTTTTAGCGCAAAAGCCACCGCCTTCGCCATCCCACCACTGCCACGCAGTGCAAAAACGGTTTCTGCAGGCACTTGATAGCGCTGTAGCAATTTCGCGATGGCGATATAGTCGGTGTTATAGGCTTTCAGGTAACCATTCGTATTCACCAATGTATTCACTGAATTAATCGCTGCCGCAGAGGCGTCCAGCTCATCAATCATCGGGATAACCGCCTCTTTAAAAGGCATTGAAATGGCACAACCTCGGAAGCCCAATGCCCGCACACCGCCAATCGCCGCGGCCAGATCCGTGGAGGTAAAGGCCTTATACAGATAATCGAGGTCTAAAGCATCATACAAAAAGTTATGAAAACGGGTGCCAAAGTTACTGGGTCTGGCGGCCAGAGAAATACACACTTGGGTGTCTTTATTTAAGTAGCGGGTCATTTTCTTACCTCAAATAATCCTGGCGCTTTATCTGTGGCCCCGTCCTGATAAAAAGTGCTGGGGACACAAATGCTTGCTGTAGAGAAAATTATCGGCTAAAAAGATGAGATATAAAACTGCTGAGTTTGACTCAATTAGGTTCCTCTTTTATGACCAGCCGCCGCCTTGAACAACAATATTTGCGATTACTCAATCAGGTTGGGATACAACCGGTTGAGATTACACTGCAAGAACTCGCGGATAAACTTAGCTGCACCAAGCGCCATATGCGGACATTACTGGTTCAAATGCAACAAGCAGGCTGGCTAATATGGCAAGCAGAAGCGGGTCGTGGCCGCCGGTCACATTTGCAACTATTGCGGAATACTCATCAACTTTTAATTGAAAAAGCGGAACAGTTATTGGATTCCGGCGGTTTTAATGAAGCCATTGCCTTATTAGGGGAAGATAAACAGCTGATTACCCCACTGCTGCGGGCCAAGTTAGGGTATCGGATACGCGATGACTATCAAGCCCTGCGCATCCCCTACTACCGCACTATGTCAAATCTTTACCCCGGTACGCCCTTACGCCGCTCTGAATTGCACTTAGTCCGACAAATTTTTAACGGACTGACACGGATAAAAGAGGAAGACGGCGAGGTCACAACCGATTTAGCCCACAAATGGCGGATGCTCGACCCATTACACTGGCGTTTTTATTTACGTCCAGCGGTGCAATTCCATGATGGTCGAGAGCTTTCCAGCCGTGATGTGGTCAGTTCATTAACCCGCTGTGCAACTTTACCGCTGTTTTCGCATATTCAAAAAGTGAGTCAGCACGGGCCACTCAGTGTGGTGATTGAACTTAATCAGCCGGATCCCCGCTTTCCCCAGCTACTGGCCCATCACAGCGCCCTGATTTTGCCGGAAAATCATGCCGCACAGCCGGATTTTGCTTCTCACCCGGTGGGAACCGGGCCTTACCGAGTGGCTGAAAATGGTGACTGGCACTTGCAGATGAAATCCTTTGACCACTATTTTGGTTTTCGTGGCCTGCTGGATGAAGTTGAAGTGCTTATCTTCCCGGATTTAGCCCGCCCGCCCTCCGGCACGCCCGCTGTGCTATCAGAGCAATTGAGCATGGCAAATATCCAAAGTGCCACCTGGTTAAGCTCCAGTATCAGTGATATTGACTATGTATCTGGCTCTGCCGCCAGCCTGACCGGTAAACCCTCAGACTCAACGCAAGAAATGTTTCTGGAGCGCGGCGGATATTTTTTGCTGTGTGACAGCCGCTCACCGCACTGGCACAGCATTAAACAGCGCCGCTGGTTGCGAAAAACGCTTAATCCTTATCATCTCATCCAACGCCTAATTGAGCCCATTCGCCCCTTCTGGGTACCCGCTACCAGTGTCTTACCCACCTGGTTTCACGGCATAGATTCAGGGGATGAGTGCCCTCCGTTCCCCATTGACAGCGCGGTAGAATCAGAGGATAGGCCGGTGCTAACTCTGGCTTATCATGCTCAGCACCCAGAATACGCGATGCTGGTCACTGAAATGACTCATATTCTGGCCGCTCAAGGGATTAAATTGGCCGTCATACAGCTGGATTACATCACTTGGGCCAAGGGCGAGGCCAATGTCGATTTATGGCTAGGCACAGTAAACTTTGCGGTTCCCGAAGAATGGAATGTTGGCGCATGGTTATTGGGCTCCCCGCTGCTGCGCCAATCTATTACTGGTGGTGACGAAGCAAGTTTACAAGCTTATCTGCATGATTGGCGCAACCAAACCCTTAGCAGCGAGCAGCTAATCAGGGAGGTGATAGCCGGGGGTTGGTTACAACCTTTATTCCACCACTGGATGCGCCTAAAAGCCCCCGAACACGCCCAAGGTGCACACCTCAATAATCTGGGTTGGTTTGATTTTCAAACAACCTGGCTGGAACCGGAATAATGGTGAATAACCAGAATTCATTCAAAATAAACATTAATTAAATAAAAGGCAGTGAGTTTCTTTTATATGGATATTTAATTTAAATTAAATATAAAAATATCAGCTCATATTAACATCTATAATTAACTTCATCATTTAACAACGTTATTTAACCACTTCCATTAAGCGAGGAAAATAAATAATTATTATTTCTTGACGGAGAACCGTGCAAAATGATATTTCTCTTGCAAGGAAAGTAAGAGAGTGGGTTACTACATTTAATCACAATATTAAATTTATATGGTTGATTTATTTTCATAACTCAGGAACAAGACTGGTTAAAAATGCTTTCCTTAATGGACTGCCAATCATTCATCTATTGGCACTCGTAATCAATGGAGGAATAAACTATGTCTCGCTTACAAAAAGAAATCAATGAAACTAAGACAGTCATTAACATTTGTAATACTAAAAAGAGTCAACCTCAGCATCTTGCAGACAGTATTCTCGACAAGATAGCAGGCGGTTGGGTGAATGCTTTTGTAAACTGGCCAAAAAGTTTTTAATCTCACCGAGGGCCGCTTATGGCGGCCCTTACTCAGGCCCGCAAAAATCCAGAGATTTATCATCTGGAAAGGAGTGCAAAGTTATGGTCAATCAATTAAACATTCAAAGCATCCAACACCTTGAAATAATATTAAAAATAAGCGAACGCTGTAATATTAATTGTGATTATTGCTATGTATTCAATAAAGGTAATCCGGCGGCTAATAACAGCCCCGCCAGATTGTCAGATAGAAACATTAATGACTTAGCTGAATTTCTTCACACAGCATGTCGGGAATATAAAATCGGTACCCTACAAATTGATTTCCATGGGGGGGAACCGTTATTGATGAAAAAAGAAAACTTCGCCAAAATGTGTGAGCGATTACTGACAGGAAGATACTCGAAGACTAATATCAGATTCGCATTGCAAACTAACGGCACACTTATTGATGAAGAATGGATATCACTATTTGAAAAATATTCTGTGAACGCAAGTATTTCTATTGATGGCCCGAAACATATTAATGACAGGCATCGTTTAGATACCAAAGGGCGTAGCACTTACGAGGCGACAGTGCGTGGTTTGCGTATACTCCAACATGCTCATAAGCAAGGCCGTATTCCATCGGCACCGGGGGTTTTATGTGTCGCGAATGCTCAAGCAAATGGTGCTGAGATATATCGTCATTTTGTGGACGAATTAAAGGTTTATGGTTTTGATTTTCTGGTGCCAGACGATTGTTATCATGACACTAATATTGACCCTGTTGGTATTAGCCGCTTCCTAAATGAAGCTTTGGATGAATGGTTCAAGGACAGCAACCCTAATATTTTTGTCCGCCTTTTTCAAACACACTTAGCTCATTTGCTCGGTACAAAGCATCAAGGAATTTTAGGGCATTCACCCAGCGCCACTGGGGCATACGCATTCACCGTGGGTTCAGATGGTTTTATTCGTGTGGATGATACCTTACGCGCCACATCAGACAGAATTTTCAATCCCATTGGTCATGTTTCTGAAATCAGCCTAACTGATGCACTTAATAGCCCTCAGTTCCAGGAGTACGCGTCAGTCGGCCAAGCTCTGCCCCATGAATGCAACGGTTGCATTTGGGAAAACGTCTGTGCTGGAGGTCGTATTATGAATCGTTTTTCACCTGAAACCCGCTTCGACCGCAAGTCTGTTTATTGCTATTCCATGAGAAGTTTCCTCAGCCGCGCCGCTGCACACCTACTCAATATGGGCATCAAGGAAGAGCGCATTATGACAGCAATTGGGCGATAAGTTTTGGAACATATGGTGAGGGAGCGCCTGTAAATTGATCAATAAATCTGCGATTTTCAGACAGGAAGCGATAGAGCACAAAGCACATCACTGGCTGGGTAATCCACAAGTCAATATCCCAATAGGCGCTTCTATTTGGGCAATACTTGCTCTGGCGCTTATTGCCTGCTTGATAGCATTCCTGGTGATGGGGACTTACACCCAAAAAACCCATCTCACGGGGTCTGTTGTCCATCACCCTGCCGTGGCACGAATAACCGCCCCACGGGATGGCGTTATTGTCCGCAGTCTGGCTGAAGAAGGGAAAACCGTTCGCGCGGGCGACGTGATTTATATCGTCAATATGGAAACGCAGACAGAGTTTGGCAGAACAAGTGATGAGAAAGCAGCAGCGCTAAAATCGCAGAAAACGGCCATTGAACGGGAGACAAAACTCAAATCTGCGGCAGCAGATATCGAGCGAAACTTTCTCCTTTTAAGTTTGAAAAATAAGGAAGCCGAGCAGCAAAAAATGGATGATTTGATTGGCAAATCTGCACAACAAACATCGTGGCTATTGGAAAAAGCACAGCATTTCAAAGAATTGGTTCGCCAAGGAATTGCCCTTGAAACGGAATATATGGGCCGTCGTTCTGAATACTACAGTGCCTCCGTTCAATTCAAGACCTATCAGCGCGAAAAGGTAAAGTTGCAAGGAGAAACCGTCAACATAAAAGCACGACTAGCAGCAATCCAAACTGAACTTGATGCTTCGCTGGAGAATCTACGCCGTCAAACTGCACGCTTGGATCTGGATTTAGTTTCTACTGAAGAGCAGCGGGAGTTGCAAATAACGTCTCCGATCGAAGGCCGGTTAACCGGCATTACAGGATTAACCGGCAACACTATTCGAGCAACCCAGGAGTTAGCCAGTGTTGTGCCAACATCAGGGCAAGCTGAAGTGGAAATCTTCGCCACCGCTGACGCCATCGGCGAGTTGCGTGAAGGCCAGACCGTAAGATTACGGTTCGACGCCTATCCCTACCAATGGTTTGGTCAATATGACGGCATTGTCAGATCAATATCCACCACCTCAGTCAAACAGCACTTAAGCAGGGATGGCGAGCAAGCCCAGCAGTCCCCACGACACTATTTTCAAGTACGCATCAGCCCCAAAAACAACAGGGTAGTGATGGCGGGGGAAACTTACCCTTTGCGGCCAGGGATCGGTGTTAAAACAGATGTTTTCATTAGAAAACGGCCGCTCTATGAATGGCTTCTTTTGCCCCTCAAAAGTGCTCGTCACAGGGTTCAAGGTCACTCTGGAGAAGCCGCATGATAATTGCCATGAAAGGTTACTTTGAGGCTCTTCGACAGCGCCTACCCGTGGTGATGCAAACAGAGGCAACGGAGTGTGGGTTGGCATGCATAGCAATGATTGCGGGTTATTATGGCCTTAATATAGATCTCCAGGCGCTGCGTAAACATTATCAAGTGTCTCTGAAAGGCATGAGTCTACGCAATCTTATTGAGCTGGCAGATCGCTTATCCTTGGGGTCACGTCCTGTTCAAGCCGATTTAGATGCAGCCCGACAACTCAAAACACCGTGTATCCTACACTGGTCGTTTAACCATTTTGTGGTACTAAAGAAGTTTTCTCGCCACGGGGCCACTATTATTGATCCAGCCAGAGGTGAGAGAAAAATCTCTCTGACTGAGTTATCTCAACACTTTACCGGCATCGCACTGGAAATTTGGCCTAATCAGCATTTCCAACGTCGGACTGAAAAAAAGACCATCCGCCTGCTGGATATGTTCAAAAACGTATCCGGCCTGTCACGTGCTTTAGCGCATATATTGGCCCTCTCATTGTGTATCGAACTTCTTGCTCTGACCGTTCCGATGGCTGCTCAATTCACCGTCGACATGGCATTAAGATCCGGCGATATCAATTTTGTATCACTGATAACCTGGGGAATTATTGCCTTATTAATCTTTCGCGCTTTGCTCAGCATAATTCGCGCCTGGACGGTTATGTCAGTTAAATACACATTGGGTATTCAATGGAATTCTGGACTTTTTAGTCATTTAATCCGCTTGCCTGTTTCCTACTTCGAAAAGCGTCATGTCGGCGATGTCAGGTCGCGCTTTAACTCACTGTCAGTAGTACAGGATGCATTTACCGCCGATATGGTTGCGTCGCTGTTGGATATTGTGGTGGTCATTGGTTTGTTATTTTTGATGTGGGCTTACAATGGCCATCTGGCGGCAATCGCCGTGTTGATATCCATTATCTATGCTGTTATCAAATTTTTTCTTTTCAGCGCCTATCGTTCCGCCAATTTGGAGGCGATTGCCCATGAGGCAAAGCAACAGTCACATTTCCTCGAAACAGTGCGCGGCATCGCGTGCGTCAAAATTTTCAATTTGGCAGAACGTCGGCGTACTGATTGGCTCAATCTGGTTATCAATGAAGCTAATGCAAAAATCTACCTGTTTAAAATAGACCTGGCAACACAGACGGTGGGCTTGCTGTTAATCGGGCTGTCTTCCGCAATAACATTATGGCTGGGGGCAAAGCTAATTGATGAAGGCCCCCTCACCACAGGTATGCTGTTTGCGTTCTTGATTTACTCGGACATGTATGTCACTCGCACCATCCGCGTCATTGACTCGATTACCAAACTCCGCTTGATTGATATGCACAGTGAACGCCTTTCAGAAGTCGCACTTGCCACACCTGAACAGGATACAGATACCGACGGGGCAGATTTGGTCACGCCTGGCCTCTTTGCGGGCAGTATTGAAGTTAAAGGCCTGAGTTATCGCTATGGGGACGGCGAGCCAGCCGTATTTGAAGATGTTTGCCTGTCTATCAAGGCGGGGGAAAGTGTTGCCATTGTCGGGCCATCAGGCTGTGGAAAATCGACCCTTCTTAAAACTCTGGGCGGTTTAGCCCCACCAAAAAGCGGTTCTATTTTATTGGATGGCGTA
The DNA here is from genome assembly GCF_902170565.1 of Yersinia thracica. Lineage (GTDB taxonomy): Bacteria > Pseudomonadota > Gammaproteobacteria > Enterobacterales > Enterobacteriaceae > Yersinia > Yersinia thracica. The sequence goes on along the minus strand of NZ_CABHXX010000095.1, from coordinate 269,521 downwards.
GACATACGGCAATTAGGCCTGGGTACCTACCGCAAACATATCGCCTACGTGTTACAGGAAGACAAACTGTTTGCAGGGTCTTTACTTGAAAATATCAGTTCATTTGATGTACAGCCTGAGTATGAGTGGGTGTTTGAATGTGCCCGACTTGCTTCAATTCATACTGAAATTGAAACCATGCCGATGAAGTACGAAACCATGGTCGGTGACATGGGGAATGCCCTTTCAGGTGGGCAACGTCAGCGTATTTCTTTGGCGCGCGCCTTGTACAAACGCCCACGTATATTATTTCTTGACGAAGCAACCAGTGACCTGGATGTCGATAACGAAGCCCGAATTAATGATTCGATACGCGCATTGAAAATAACTCGAATTTTTGTCGCCCACCGCCCAACAATGATTGCCATGGCGGACCGGGTGTTTGATCTCAGCAGGAACTCTGAAATGGAAAAGGAAAGTCCTTATGCACTTTTTACCTAATAAACACATTACCGCGATGACATTTGTTCTCTTATCTTCTGTTGCCACTCCGGCTGCACTCAGCGCCATCGCACCAGAAAAAGTCATGCATATGCCTTTTGAGTGGGATGATACGGCAGTACCTGTGGTCAGTGTTGAAATCAATGGTTTACGCCAATCATTTTCAATTGATACGGGGTCCGAAATGGGGCTGCATTTAACCAAAGAAGTTATGGCGCAACTTCCAGGATTGGTGCCCGTTGAGGGAAAACGCCGCTCTATCGATCTGGCAGGAAAAGTGCTTTTCAATGAAAAGTTTTATATCCCTCAACTTTCGATCAATGGCATGACATTTAAGAATGTTAAAGGTGTTACATTCAGTCCCTGGGGGCTGGCTCTCACCCCGAAAACAGCACCCCGTAACTCGATGGTCATGGGCTTGGACTTATTCAAGGAAAAAGCGGTACTTATTAACTATAAAAGCCAGCTTCTGTCTGTTGCGGATAATACCCAAGCATTAGGCATTAACATGGCTGATGGTTGGATAGCATTACCATTGCGGCTGACGCCAGAAGGGATCGAACTCAAAATTTCTAAAAATGCTAAAGAATACAATATGGTTTTAGATACTGGGGCTACTGTATCTGTATTTTGGAAAGAACGGCTTGAATCTGCGGTTGTCAGTCTCCCTTGCCAAACATTGATCGGGGATATAGAAATGGAAGGTTGTGTGGCATCAGATTTCCAACTTAACGAAATGGGTACAAAAGAGATTAGTTTTAATGCGGTGTTGCTAGACGGGGTATTCAACCAAATGGACACTGATGGATTAATCGGCAATAACTTCCTCAACAAATTTGCCGTACTGATCGATTTCCCGGGGCAGAGATTACTCATCAGGAAGTTTAAAAACACGTAAACTCCCCTAACTCAATGAAGTATGTCCATTAAAAGCCTTTCTGAACACAAAAAAAGGGAGGCTGATACTCACCGGCCTGATGATATTATCCGGCCGCACCGCTTTCGAATACCGCTATACCCTGCACGTTATCGTGATGGATTACCCCGCCCGTCCATTGCCCGGTATCACAAAAAAAGACAGCGATAAATACGGTGACGGCCCAGATCCTTATACCTATCTGAACAGCCAGGGGTTAATCAATAAATTCGGCATTACTAATGACGACCAATTTATTGAGATGGAAAAAGATTTTTCCGAGCTGGCTATTATGGACATCAAATTTAGCCCGCCACCCTATGATTTGCGCTACTGATGCGCACTGCATCAAGTCTTAAGCCGAAAATGCAGGAAGGCAGTGGTCGTACCCAACTGATTCGTATTATTTTTAAAGTCAGCAACACAGCAGCAGTCACCCTGCAAACCGATCCACAATATCTCCTCGCCAGCGAAAATTTATTCGATCTTAGTAATACCAAGGCGGCGCGGATGAACCATCAACTCGCCAGTCAGACAGGATGGATAGCGCTCTATCATTATGATGCGGATAGTCTGGAATTTTAGAATAGATCAGAATGGCTTCCTGTCCTTTCGAAGCGAAGCAAATCATCAGCATCCTTTGCTTTATGGACATCGACACCTTTCTCGCTGTTGGCAATAGTTTTAGCGGTAAGTTCGTTAGGAATACGCAAATCAAACGGAAGCGCTTTTTCTCGGGCAACTTTGGTCAAGGTTATCCGCACCAGATCGGATACGGTTAAACCCATGCCAGCAAGCACAGCAGCGGCTTCATTTTTTAGGGTTTCGTCTATACGAGCACGAACAAAAGCATTTGCGGCCATAGTAAAACCTCCTTTTAGTTGGAGAATCCATTGTGGCTCACCTGAGCTACAAAATCAAATAATGCTCATTGGCTGAATAGGGTACTGGGGGCTAATGTTTTCAAATGCAAACCATTACACTTACTCATGAATAATTTCCTCCCCGTAAAGATTAAATATTTTTTCATGCTTATATGATCCATTAAAGAACACTATCGAGTGAAATTCGGGATGATTTTTTTCTACAAACGACCCCATCAGCATAGCGTTTGTTAGAAAAATGCTCGCTTGATGTATTCCATATTGGTGTAGCTCTCTGTTAATAATGTCTGGTTGACATAAAGTATCAACTCCACCCATATACCCCTTGATATAGGCAAATGGAATAATTTGAGATAAGAGAAATGCAAGAGAGTTTTCTCCACCATGAGCTGAGAAGCAACAAGCTAGCCTTATGTAGTTATATTGGCTTATATTTACAACGCGTTGCCTGAGAAAACTCAAAAGTTGGTGTGCATTGAATCGGTTGCCATTAATAATGATACCGCCATCCCTTGTCCCATGAGCCGAAATATTAAGCCGATTTGTGAATGTCGGTTGTTCTGAGTGTTTGTTGTAAAAGTTGTCTTGGAATATATAACCATCGTCAAATATATTTAGTATAATAGCCATTTAATTAAGTACTCATCAAAAAAAGTAAACTTTTTTATAATTAATAGGTTACGCCTCGACTGCCAAAAATCAAGGGCGCAAATTTATCCCTCAATCATCAGGCACCTGACTTAACGTCCAGCTGCTGCCATCAAAAAGTATACCTGTGCGGAATTGTAAGCAGGAACCTGAGCAACCTGTGCGATACACTAAGTAATATGACTGAAGTGTAATATAAGTGTTCCTGCTGCTTCTCCTGGTCATCCTCCCATCAGAAAACAAGTAAAAGCGCAGGGCAAGAGGCGCAAGCCATCCTGTCTAAAATGCAAGCTACAATGGCAAAGGCAGATGATTGATTGCAATCGAAAAGAGTATATTTGTGATTAATACTCCGTTTTTGAGGGAAATATCGCCAGTTAACCGCCCATGTTATTTTCAATAAAAGTACCGATGATTTTTCATGCTGCTCAGTTACCCTCACTTTTTCACTCTCATTTCTCCCTGTTGGTGGTAGACCCCGGCGGGGTTGCCGATATGACGAGTTTCATTTGCATTTATTGTGAGCCAAAAAAACAGAATAAATACAAGTCCAAGGGATTTCAAATGCGAGCTATTACACCTATGGAGACGGAAATATCAAGGTGACCACCTAAACACCGCCGACTAAGAAACGCTTATTAATTCGACGGTCAGATGGTTATGACCGCACTAAAGTCATGAAGTTGACCGATCTGAGCGATAAAGAACTGGCACAAATTTGTCATTAAGTGGCTAACTAAATCCCTACTTTTAACAGGCGATGTTGGCTGATTGCATGGCAGAACTTCGCTGGGCTATAGTCACGCCGCAGCGGCAAAATCCGCTGTCGGGATTAGCGTCCCGGAATTTACCAAAGCGCACAACCGTAGACACGGCTATTATGTGCGGGCACAGTGACACCGGTAATATGTAAGAAACGGTGAACTGGGTGGGGGCATCGCAAGATGCGCCGGGTTCTTTGGTAGCCGGTTACGCTAACCCCGCCCAGTTCACCACCCTCTGAGGTTAGCGTCTCTTGGTGGTGATTAGTCCCCCTACCAAAGAGGTAGTCATCATGGATCTGACGACTAAGTGCCTTTCACTATCTATCTGTAATAAAATAATTTTTTACCCAGTGATATCACTACCAGCCCCTCTGCTGCCGGAGGTGCGGTAACATAGGCCGACAATTTGCGGTTGATGCTGTCGATAACATCTTTCGCCAGTGACGGCGTTAACGGCTTGTCAATATAATAGAAATGGGCTTCCGCAATGGTATCCATCAGGATCTGCGCAGTGCGGGTATAACTTTCGAAAATAAACACCTCTTCCTCGCCGGTGCGGGAACCCCAACGCATAAGCCGGTGCCAGCACCACAACGTTGCTTTTGCCTCGCTGTCATAGGCCAGCCAGTCGGGGGTAAATCACCATCACTTCGCGCTGAAGAAAGTTCTTGCGGTAAAGTTTGGCCTCCGCAATGGTTTTGCCGCCGTTGGCACTGATATAAGCAAACGCCTTCAATTCGCGGGCAAAAATGGCATTCTGGTTTGCCACTGGCAGCGTATCCAGCCTCGGTGCGCCAATAATTTTGTATCTGAAGGTGGTCAATCTTTGAGTGGAGGTCACAATGTGGACAGTGAAAATAAATAATTCAATAAAATCAACGTAAAATACACAAAAAAAGGGAGGCTTTCGCCTCCCTTTTGTACTCCCCAGACCTGAATTAATGGTTACGAATGTATTCGTCCATATCAGTTTTCAGGTTATCAGATTTCGTCCCGAAGATAGCCTGAACACCTGAGCCTGCAACCACTACGCCCGCAGCACCCAATTTCTTCAGACCCGCTTGGTCAACTTTGGAAATATCCGCAACGCTGACACGCAAACGAGTGATACATGCATCCAAGTTAGTGATGTTTTCTTTACCACCAAAGGCTTCCACCAATGCTGCTGACATTTCAGTGCCACCCTGTACAGTTTGCTCTGTCGTCGTGTCTTCACGACCCGGAGTTTTCAAATTCAGTTTAGCGATCAGCACTCGGAAGATGGTGTAGTACACCAGACCGTAGCAGATACCCACCAGCGGGAACAACCAGATACGGCTGCTGTTGCCACTCAGTACAATGAAGTCAATCAGACCGTGGGAGAAGCTGGTACCATCGCGCATCCCAAGCAGGATACAGATTGGGAAAGCCAGACCGGCCAGAATTGCATGGATAACATACAAAATTGGCGCCACGAACATGAAGGAGAATTCGATTGGCTCGGTGATACCGGTCAGGAATGAGGTCAGTGCTGCGGAGATCATGATCCCGCCCACTTTCGCCCGGTTTTCCGGCTTAGCAGAATGCCAAATGGCAATGGCTGCGGCGGGTAGACCATACATTTTGAACAGGAAGCCACCAGACAGTTTACCCGCAGTTGGGTCACCAGCCATGTAACGTGGAATGTCACCGTGGAATACCTGGCCCGCTGCGTTGGTGTATTCACCAATTTGCATTTGGAATGGTACGTTCCAGATGTGGTGTAAACCGAATGGAACCAATGCACGTTCTACTACGCCGTAGATACCAAAAGCGACTACGGAGTTCTGATATGCTGCCCACTGAGAGAAAGTCTGGATAGCAGTACCGATTGGCGGCCATACGAAGGACAAAATCACGCCCACGAAGATCGCTGTGAAACCAGAGATAATCGGAACGAAGCGTTTGCCCGCGAAGAAGCCCAGATATTCAGGTAACTGAATACGATAGAAGCGGTTAAACATGTAGGCCGCTATTGAACCTGCAATGATCCCGCCCAGTACCCCAGTATCCGCTAAATGCTTGGCAGCAATTTCTTCTGCCGGCAGATGCAAGACCAATGGTGCTACCACCGCCATGGTTTTCACCATGATGCCGTATGCAACAACTGCCGCCAACGCGGATACACCGTCGTTATTGGTAAAGCCGAGTGCAACGCCAATAGCAAAAATCAATGCCATGTTAGCAAAAACGGAACCGCCCGCTTCTGCCATTACGTGAGAGACTACCGATGGTAGCCAGCTAAAATTCGCGGACCCGACACCCAGCAGAATACCTGCAATGGGTAACACGGACACCGGTAGCATTAGCGATTTACCGACCTTTTGCAGGTTTGCAAATGCGTTCTTAAACATAGTTGAGTGAGCTCCTGAGTAATAGTGCTTTTACTGCTTTTTCTCGCGTTTATTGGCATTACAAAGGGGGGAGTAAGCCTTTGCGAATCAGGGTGTCTAAAGCACCCCTTTAATTTTTACGAAGAGTAAAATAAATAGCCTGCTTAATGTTTGATGGCAGTCACGTTTCTTTCAAGAAAGCGCTTAATTTGCTTCAGATAGCGCATTTTTTGTAAAAAAGTGTCAATAGTCGCTGCCCTCACCCAATAAATCGGGTGAGAACATTACTCGTTTCGGGGATTAATTACGAGCTTAAAAAAAAGTATTATTAAGGAAATTAGCGCATTTTGCTGGGGAGTATTGACGAGTCCAGATGAAATAACCGGCAGAAGTTATCCGTGGTGGCTTGAGCCAAGGATTCAAGACTGACGCCTTTGAGAACTGCCATATACTCTGCAACATCACGGACATAGGCAGGTTGGTTCTCTTTACCACGATGCGGAACCGGTGCCAAATACGGCGAATCGGTTTCGACCAGCAACCGGTCTAACGGCACATAGCGCGCAACATCACGTAGTTGCTCCGCATTGCGGAAAGTGAGAATACCCGAGAAAGAGATATAAAAACCGAGGTCCAATAAGGTCGCTGCGGTCGCTTTATCTTCTGTAAAGCAGTGTAAAACCCCACCACACTCTTGCGCCTGTTCTTCACGCAAGATGGCGAGCGTGTCTTCGCGCGCATCGCGGGTATGCACAATCACGGGTTTATTTAACTTGCGCCCAATCCGAATGTGTTCACGAAACGAAGCTTGTTGCAGTGGGATATTGTCTTGCTGATAGAAGTAATCCAGCCCAGTTTCCCCCATTGCCACCACATTATCTGCCACGGCCAAACTCTCAAGCTGCTGAAAATCATAGCCGCCATCGAGATTCAGTGGATGAACGCCACATGAAAACGCCACGTTTTCTCTCTCACCGATAAGTGCAGTCATGGCTGAGAAGCCCGGTAATGTGGTGGCTACGGCGAGCACAAAACCCACATCCCGTGCCTTCGCTTTGGCTAATACATCATCGACGCTGCTGTGTAGCGTCTGGTAATCAAGGCTATCAAGATGACAGTGAGAATCTATTAACAACATATTAAACTCAATTAAAGTGATGTGGAGTAAGACCCCGTGGTCAGGGCGCTTTCCCAGTTAAGCAAAAGCTCGGTGAGTAATAACTCACGATTGACACCGACCACGGATAACAATTGATGCCGGCAATGGCCCAGCGCCTTGGCTGAATGAAGTAATATAGGTGTCGTGACCATCTGTGCCAATTGCTGCACCAACGGCAATTGGTCCTGATTAACCGCAAACTCACCCGCACCTTGCTGCCACTTCAAAGCATCCAGCACCAATGAAGAGAGCCATTGCAGGCGCGCTGGGGCATCTTCATGATTAAGCTGCGGTAATAGCGACAGTAAATCCGAACTGTTCAGGGCGCCGCTCAGCGCGCTACACAAGGCCGTTCTGATGGCCCAGAGTTCGGGTTGGAGCAAGCGCTCAGCCGCCAACGGCGCACCCTCGCTTAATTTAAGTGCCGACAGCATCGAAATTGGTTCTGCCGGAATTTGCCGTTGCAGCCATTGCAAGCTGAGCGCGGTATCCGGGCAGGCCAGATGCCAGTAAAAGCAGCGGCTGCGTAATGTTGCTAATAAACTGGCGGGTTGATGGCAATCGAGCAGAAAATAGGTTTTCTCTGGCGGCTCTTCCAGCGTTTTGAGTAGCGCATTGGCCGCCGCATCAGTCAGCGACTCGGCATGGGGTAACCACACCACTTTTGCCCCGCCCTGCTGAGCATGAGAATAGAGTTTTTCAATCTGTTGGCGCACCAACTCTACACCGATGCTGTTTTTACCTTTCTCCGGTGCCAGCACGTACCAGTCTGGGTGGTTACCCGCCAACATCAAGCGGCAACTATGGCATTCGCCACAGCTTTTCTCGCCTTGCCGCTGCTGGCACATTAACCAACGGCTGATACCATAAATCAGCGCTTCCTCGCCATTTCCGGGCAAAGAATGCAGTAATAATGCATGATGACCACGCCCGGCAGTCTGCTGCCCTACCCACTGACGGTAAGGCGCGGTAAGCCATGGATACCATTTCATTACGCGGTTTCTCGGCGGGTCAGCCATTGTTTCAGTACCCGGCTAATAGATTCACTGACTTGCTCAAGTGGTTGAGATGCATCAATAGTTTTGATGCTGGAATCTGCTGCGGCCAATTCAAGATAGCGTGCGCGGGTGCGTTCAAAAAAGGCCAATGACTCTTGTTCAATCCTATCTAATTCACCACGAGCCCGCGCGCGCGCCAGTCCAAGCACCGGCGGCAAATCGAGATACAGTGTCAGGTCTGGGCGAAATTCACCTAATACGGTGTCACGCAGAGATGCCATGAGGTTGCTATCAATCCCGCGTCCACCGCCTTGATAAGCTTGCGATGACAAATCATGGCGATCGCCCACCACCCAACTGCCGCGCGCCAGCGCAGGTTTAATCACATTTTCAACCAATTGCACTCGGGCAGCATACAGCATCAGCACTTCGGCTTTATCTGTCAGAACTTCGCCGTCAATGCCTTGCTTAATCAGGTCGCGCAGTTTTTCTGCCAGCGGCGTTCCACCCGGCTCCCGGGTGAAGACAATATCGTTAATCCCTTGGGCATGCAGCGTGGCCACCACGGTGTCTCTGGCGGTGGTTTTCCCTGCCCCTTCAAGCCCCTCAATAACGATAAATTTACTGTTCATTTTTATCCTTTAGCGATTGACGATAAACCCGCACCGCTTGGTTATGGCTGGCTAAATTGGTGGTAAAAGTATGGCCGCCCTTGCCGTCTGCCACAAAATAGAGATAAGCAGTTTTAGCCGGATGAGCGGCAGCCGCGAGCGATGCCAACCCCGGCATTGCAATTGGCGTCGGCGGCAAGCCGGATATCACATAGGTATTATAAGGCGTTGGGGTATCTAAGTCTTTACGACTAATGTTGCCATTATAGTTATTCCCCATGCCATAGATGACGGTTGGGTCCGTTTGCAGGCGCATACCAATGCGTAAACGGTTGATAAACACCGACGCCACTTTGGTTCGTTCTTCATTGACTGCCGTTTCTTTCTCGATGATGGACGCCATAGTGACTAAGTCGCCTGGGGTTTTGTAAGGCAATGATTTATCGCGTCCTTGCCAGATTTCATCGACTGTTTTTTCCATTTTCACATGGGCACGTTTGAGTAATGCCAAATCAGTGGTGCCAGCGGTATAGGAATAGGTATCCGGGTAGAGCCAGCCTTCTGGGTGTTCACTGTCTTTCAACCCCAGCAATAGCGCGATTTCAGCATCACTCTTTCCATCCAATACATGCTTTATATATTTTGACTGTTGTAATTCATCCATCCAATCACGCAGCCGCTTACCTTCAATAAAGCGCACGGTAAATTGCGCTTCTTTGCCGCTGGCGAGCAGTTCTAGCATGCCGCGCACCGTCATTCCGGGGGTAAAACGATAAGTCCCCGCCTTGAATTTGGCTAACTCTGGCTCACTGCGCAGCAGCCATGGGAACCAGCGGGTGTTTTTAATCAGACCATCACGGTGCAGCAAGTTCTCTAGCGCCACTCGCCCGGTGCCAGCAGGAAGTTTGAAGAAAGTTTCTTGTTGGATAGCCAAAGGCTGATCGGCGAAATGTTGTACTCTTTGGTAACCCAACAGCAGCAATCCCAAACAGATAGCGACAAAAAGGATTAATGCTCTGGTGCTTTTTATTTTCATCGGACGGCCATCTTCAAATTAAAGGTATCATTGGTACAAAAATCAAAATCCCCATAAAGCTTATATTTCGCAGCAATGAAGATTTAAGAAATCAAACAACTGACGTGAGTGATAAACCCACTCTTCGGCGCGATTTACCGGTAATATCGGCATCAGCGCGTTACACACGAGAACTTCATCTGCATCTGCCAACACACTCACCGGTTGTGCCACAATCTCCACTTGCCGACCATGAGCGGCCAGACAAGTAATTATTCGTTGGCGCATAATGCCATTTACACCTGATTGGCACAGGTCTGGGGTAAATATTTTATCCCCTTCGCGCCAGAATAAGTTAGCCGCACAGCATTCCACCAGCATGCCTTCAGTGTCAAGCACCAGCGCTTCATCCGCCGTTGTCTGGTCAAGATGCGCGCGGATCAAGACTTGTTCCAGGCGATTCAAGTGCTTAACCCCGGCCAGCAATGGGTTACGGGCTAACAATATCGGGCTGAGTGCCAGAGCAATACCTCGTTCACGCCAGTTATGGTAATGAACCGGACAATCACCAAGAGAAATAATTCGTGTGGGATGCTGACATGCCGTGCCACTGTAGCCTCGACCGCCGCTTCCCCGGCTGATAATCACTTTCAGTACGCCGTCTTCAGTATGATTTGCTGCCTCAACCATTTCCTTGCTCAATGCATTCCAATTTACAACGGGCATTAATAGCCGCTCAGCCGCCTGTTGCAAACGCAATATGTGCTTATCCAGCCACACGACACGACCATCGGAGACTCTGGCGGTAGTAAAACAGCCATCACCAAACTGCACTGAGCGGTCTGAAGCTGAAATCAAATTTTGTTCAACACCATTAATCCAGAACATTCAGATTCTCTTTAAATGGGGGCATCTTGGCTCTATATTCAATTAGGCTATAGATATTGCCCATAAATATAAATTCTATCTGCTGACAGTATCAGATTTAAAGCTGTGGCTGTTTTCAGATTTGTCTCTTATTGAGACAATTTTTATGGAAGGATGTTATGACGGGTGCTTGTTAAGCAAATAAAAGACCCGGAAAACCGGGTCTTAGGTTAATGACAAAGCTGCTGATAGCTCAGTGAGTGATGGGTTTACCGCACCCAGAGCCGCTCCGGTCGCTTACGCGACTACGGCCCCAACGGCACGACTCCCCTTCATTTGACTTTGTCAGCAGACTTTTGAGCAGTGAATGCTATACCTTACGGAACACCAAAGAGCCGTTAGTACCACCGAAACCGAAGGAGTTACACAGGGTGTATTCCAAATCTGTTACCTGGCGAGCAGCACCCGGAACAAAGTCCAAATCACAACCTTCATCTGGGTTATCCAGGTTAATGGTTGCCGGAATAGCCTGATCACGCAGCGCTAATACCGTAAAGATAGACTCAACCGCGCCTGCTGCACCTAACAAGTGCCCAGTCATGGATTTGGTGGAACTGACCATCACTTTGGTGTCTCCACCAAATACAGACTTAACTGCCTGCGTTTCGGCTTTATCGCCAGCAGGAGTTGACGTGCCGTGGGCATTGATATAGCCGATTTGAGAGGGGGTCACACCCGCATCACGCAACGCATTCACCATTGCCAGAGCTGCACCAGAACCGTCTTCCGGTGGAGAGGTCATATGGTAAGCATCGCTGCTCATCCCAAACCCAACAACTTCAGCATAGATTTTTGCACCACGTTTTTTCGCGTGTTCGTACTCTTCCAGCACCATCATGCCTGCACCATCACCCAGAACGAAACCATCACGGTCTTTATCCCAAGGGCGACTGGCAGCCTGCGGATTATCGTTGCGAGTAGACAATGCACGAGCAGCCCCAAAACCACCGACACCCAATGGTGTACTGGCTTTTTCAGCCCCACCGGCCAGCATAACGTCAGCATCATTGTAAGCAATGATACGAGCCGCTTGCCCGATGTTGTGAACGCCAGAAGTACATGCCGTAGCAATAGAAATGCTTGGCCCACGCATACCGAACATAATGGTCAGGTGGCCGGCAATCATATTAACAATGGTTGAAGGCACGAAGAATGGGCTAATTTTACGCGGCCCGCCTTTCACCAATGAGGTGTGGTTCTCTTCAATCAGACCCAACCCACCAATACCGGAACCAATCGCGGCACCGATACGAGGAGCATTGGCTTCTGTCACTTCAAGCCCGGAGTCTTGCATAGCTTGCATGCCAGCCGCGACACCGTACTGTATGAAAGCATCCATTTTGCGTGCATCTTTACGCGAAATGTAATCTTCACAATTAAAATCTTTTACTAAGCCAGCAAATTTCGTTGCATAGTCTGTAGTATCAAAATGGTCGATCAGGCTGATGCCACTCTGCCCGGCAAGAACAGCGTTCCATGTGGATTCTACTGTATTACCGACAGGAGACAACATGCCCAGTCCAGTCACAACAACTCGACGCTTAGACACGGTTGTCCTCCAGGGAGGGAAAATTACACTAGGGCAAAAAAAACTTAGGCGGTCGAATGACCGCCTAACTATCTATCCAAACTTAAAGCATGTTCGCTTACTGCTGGTTAGCGTTGATAAAATCAATAGCTGCCTGAACAGTAGTGATTTTCTCTGCTTCTTCGTCTGGAATCTCAGTGTCGAATTCTTCTTCCAGAGCCATTACCAGCTCAACGGTGTCCAGAGAATCTGCGCCAAGATCTTCAACGAAAGAAGCACTGTTCTTCACTTCGTCTTCTTTAACACCCAGTTGTTCAACGATGATTTTCTTAACGCGTTCTTCGATAGTGCTCATACTCTTAAATTTCCTATCAAAACTCGCTTTCGCGATGGTTTTCGTAGTGTATAAAATGTTGAAAAAGATGCAACTAAATCTCGGCTGGTCAAACCACGATTTTACGCTATTTTGCGGTTTTTACCTCAAATAACGCAAATACTTTCGTGATTTTTAAATCATATACATGCCGCCATTGACATGTAACGTTTCACCAGAGATGTAGCTGGCCTCGTCAGAGGCTAAAAATGCAACAGCGCTGGCAATTTCTTTAGCTTGCCCAAGCCGGTTAGCTGGTACTTGGGCTAAAATGCCTGCGCGTTGATCATCTGTCAACGCCGTCGTCATGTCAGTCTCAATAAAGCCAGGTGCCACAACGTTGACAGTAATGCCACGTGAAGCAACCTCACGCGCCAAAGACTTGCTAAAACCGATCAGACCCGCTTTAGCTGCCGCGTAGTTAACCTGCCCTGCATTGCCCATTGTCCCAACTACAGAACCGATGGTGATGATACGCCCAAACCGCTTTTTCATCATAGCGCGCATTACCGCTTTTGATAGGCGGAACACGGAAGTTAGATTGGTGTCAATAATATCTTGCCACTCTTCATCCTTCATGCGCATCAGCAGGTTATCACGCGTAATACCTGCATTATTCACTAAAATGTCGACTTCGCCAAATTCCGCACGAATCGTTGCCAGTACTGACTCGATTGACGCGGGATCCACGACATTCAGCATTAAACCTTTACCTTGGTCGCCCAAGTAGGCGCTGATGGCTTCAGCGCCCTTTTCGCTGGTCGCCGTACCAATAACACGGGCACCACGCTCAGCTAATAATTCTGCAATCGCACGGCCAATACCGCGGCTAGCGCCAGTGACTAGCGCAATTTTACCTTCGAAGCTCATGTTATCCTCTTTTCTTAGTTTTCGTGCGCGTTGGTCAGCGTGGCAACATCGTTTACCGGTGCTGCAACTAAAGTATCCACGATGCGCTTAGTCAAACCAGTCAATACTTTACCCGGCCCAAACTCTAACAGTAGCTCAACGCCTTCTGACGCCATGAATTCCACACTTTCAGTCCAACGTACCGGATTATATAACTGACGCACCAGCGCGCTACGGATAGCCTCTGGCGACACTTCAGTTTTCACATCGACGTTGTTCACCACCGGGAATAACGGTGCCTGGAATTCAATCTCTTCCAGTGCGACAGCCAGTTTATCTGCCGCAGGTTTCATCAATGCACAATGAGATGGCACGCTGACTGGCAGAGGTAAGGCGCGTTTCGCACCGGCTGCTTTACAAGCCGCACCTGCGCGCTCTACCGCATCTTTATTACCGGCAATAACGACCTGACCCGGTGAGTTAAAGTTGACTGGCGAGACAACCTGCCCAAGTGCTGATTCTTCGCACGCTTTGGCGATGGATTCATTATCCAAACCAATAATTGCGTACATGGCACCGGTGCCTTCCGGTACCGCTTCCTGCATCAATTTACCGCGTAATTCAACCAGGCGAACCGCCTGTTTGAAATCCAGTACGCCGGCACACACCAGAGCTGAGTATTCACCCAAGCTATGGCCCGCCATCATCGCCGGCAGTTTGCCGCCTTGATGCTGCCAAACACGCCAGATAGCAACAGATGCCGTCAGCAATGCCGGTTGCGTCTGCCAGGTTTTATTCAATTCTTCAGCCGGGCCTTGTTGTACTAACTGCCAGAGATCGTAACCCAGAACTGAAGATGCTTCACTGAAAGTCTCTTCAACTATCGGAAATTGTGCGGCCAAATCGGCCAGCATACCAAGAGATTGAGATCCCTGGCCTGGAAAAACACAAGCAAATTTCGACATTTTACTTTCCTGTTAAATTAAAGAGGCCCTGTTAAATCAAAGAAACTCTGTTAATCAAAGAAACCCTGTTAAATCAAAAGCGAACCAGCGCCGAGCCCCAGGTAAAGCCGCCGCCAAACGCTTCCAGCAGCACTAACTGCCCACGTTGAATACGCCCATCTCGCACGGCTTCGTCAAGTGCCGCCGGTACGGATGCTGCAGAAGTGTTGCCATGACGATCGAGAGTGATGACCACTTTCTCCATCCCCATGCCTAATTTTTTAGCCGTTGCGCTAATAATCCGCAGGTTAGCCTGATGCGGCACTAGCCAATCCAGCGCTGAGCGATCCAGATTATTGGCCTGCAAGGTCTCGTCCACAATGTGAGCAAGTTCAGTCACCGCAACTTTAAACACTTCATTACCCGCCATCGTGACATAGGCTGGTTGGTCTTGCTGACGGTCTGGATACGGTAAAGCGAGCAAGTCGCCATAACGGCCATCAGCATGTAAATGCGTAGACATAATACCGGGTTGCTCAGATGCACCAAGTACCACTGCACCAGCACCATCACCGAACAGAATAATCGTGCCACGATCTTCAGGATTCAGTGCACGAGAAAGAACATCTGAACCAATGACGATAGCATGTTTGACTGCACCACTTTTCACGTACTGATCAGCAACACTCAGTGCATAGGTAAAACCAGCACAAGCGGCAGCCAAATCAAAAGAGGCCGCATCTTTGATGCCCAGCATTTGCTGCACCTGACAGGCCGAGCTTGGGAAAGCATGGCTTGAAGAGGTAGTGGCAACGATAATCAGCCCGATATCGTCTTTAGCAATACCGGCCATCTCCAGCGCTTTTTCAGCTGCGTGGAAACCCATTGTCGCCACAGTTTCATCAAGACCAGCAATACGCCGTTCACGAATACCTGTCCGAGTGACAATCCACTCGTCCGACGTATCCACCATTTTTTCTAAATCAGCATTACTGCGCACTTGTACGGGCAGATAACTCCCCGTACCGAGAATCTTAGTATACATGTACGATCAGTCACTCTTGGGTAAAACCGCTTCAAGGCGCGCTGCAATCCGTTGTGGGACTTGCCGCTGCACCGCCTGCACAGCCTGTTCGATAGCCACTGCAAATGCACGTTGATTCGCAGCGCCATGGCTCTTGATTACGATGCCCCGTAATCCTAACAGACATGCGCCATTATACTGGTCGGGGTTCAAATGACCGAACCGCTTAGCCACACGTTTTTGTAGCCAACGGCCAATAAGTTTAAGCCACCAGGACTGTTTTTTGCCGTCGCCCGATGATTTGAGCAATGACAAGAACATTCTTATCACACCTTCCATGGTCTTTAGAGTGACGTTACCCACGAAGCCGTCACAAACCATCACATCAGTCTTGCCTGTCAGCAAATCATTGCCTTCCAGATAACCAATATAGTTGATCGCCGGTGTATTTTTTAATACTGCGGCGGCTTCGCGGATATTATCTAACCCCTTGCTCTCTTCTTCGCCAATATTGAGCAAAGCAACACGCGGGTTTTTTATGCCAACAACTTCTTCTGCCATCACCGAACCCATGACGGCAAATTGCACCAGCATCGTGCTATCACATTCAACGTTGGCCCCCAAATCCAGTACCACAGTCTTGTTGCGCTGCTGATTGGGGATAACTGTCATCAATGCCGGGCGCTCTATCCCATCCAATGGCTTAATAAGCATCTTCGCCAACCCCATCAATGCTCCTGTATTCCCTGCACTCACACAGGCTACTGCATCACCGTTTTTAACCAACTCCAGTGCTATACGCATGGAGGTACCACGGCTGGCACGAATAGCTTGTGAGGGTTTAGCATCGCTGGCAATAACATGCTCAGCGGAGATTACCTGTAACCTCTCCAGCAACAAAGGATCGGCATTAACAAGTAACGGAGTGATGGCGTCGGGGTTCCCGACCAGCAGGAGTTTTAACTTTGGATTAGAGGCCAGTGCCTGCAATGAAGCAGGCACTGTGACGTGGGGACCGAAATCCCCACCCATTGCATCTAACGCTAGGGTTAGACAAGTCAAGGTATCGCCTTGCTAAAGATTAGCAAGTACTACTCAGCCGATAACCTTGCGGCCGCGGTAGAAACCGTCGGCTGTGATGTGGTGACGCAGGTGAGTTTCACCGGAAGTTTTGTCCACAGACAGAGTGGCAGTGGTCAGTGCATCGTGTGAACGGCGCATGCCACGTTTGGAACGAGTGGGTTTGTTCTGTTGTACGGCCATTGACCTTACTCCTTAATTACTTTCTTTAAACTGGCTAATACGGCAAATGGATTAGGTTTCTCCACCTCTGCAGGCAGTTTACCAAATACCATGTCCGCCTCGGACACTTCACAGTGTTCAGAATCATGTACCGGAACGACAGGCAGTGAAAGAATAATTTCGTCTTCAATCATAGCCAGCAGATCAACTTCGCCAAATTCGTCGACTTCGATCGGCTCGTACGCTTCCGGCAATGCCTCAGCCTGCTCATCATTGACGACCGGGCTAAAACAATACGTTGTATGAACATGGTGCGCAAACGTGCCACCACAGCGCTGACACATCAATGTTACATCGACGTCCGCATGACCTGTAATAACCGCCAGGCGCTGATTATCAATATTAAATGATAATGAGGCCACGACATCGCTGTCCACACTTACCACTGAGTCGGCTACTCGTGTAACCTGCTCAGGCGAATAGATACCTGCGTAATCTAAACGTTTCTGAGCGGTACGAACCGCATCAATGGTCAGGGGTAATTTTACCTTTTGCATAGGGCGCGCATATTAACTTTGTAACGACATAGAGTCAAAGAAAAAGGCCGTTTTACTGCACCTTTCACCAATATTCGCTTCCGAAGCGGCAGACAGTTTAAAATGTCTGATTCAATTACGCCACGGTTTATGGAAAATATTATGCCGCAATTAGTCCTTGCTTCAACCTCGTCATACCGCCGCGCATTACTGGAAAAGCTGCAATTGCCTTTTATCACTGCCGCACCAGAAACCGATGAAACCCCAATGCCTGCTGAAACCGCGAGCGCATTGGTGCAGCGTTTGGCACAAGCGAAAGCCCAAGCACTGGCTGCACATTACCCACAACACTTGATAATTGGTTCTGATCAAGTGTGTGTTATCAACGGGGCTATCATCGGCAAACCTCATAATCACGCCAATGCTGTCAAACAATTACACCAAGCCAGTGGGCAATGTGTCACTTTTTATACCGGACTGGCGCTGCTAAACACTGCCACTAATAGCCATAGTTGTCTTTGTGAAACTTTTGATGTTTATTTCCGCACCTTGAATAGTGCAGAAATTGAAGGTTATTTATCGCGGGAACAACCGTGGAATTGCGCGGGCAGTTTTAAAAGTGAAGGTTTGGGCATCACCTTATTTGATAAATTGTCAGGCCGTGATCCAAATACGCTCATCGGCCTGCCGTTAATCGCCCTCACCCAAATGTTAATTGAGCAAGGGGTGAATCCTCTACTTTAAAACTGATAGCTTTAAAACTGACGGCTGTAAAACTGATCGGGCCGTTTTAAATAGCGGCTTTTTTGCGTAATACCGCAAGACAATGGCGCAATTGATTATCCAGCGGTGCTTCAATGCGCATAGTTTCACCGGTATTTGGGTGTTCAAAACGTAAAGCGGCGGCATGTAAGAATAAACGATGTAACCCAGTGCCCTGTAATTGAGCATCAAACTCACGGTCACCATAACGATCGTCAAAAGCGATCGGGTGGCCAGCATGCAGCGCATGGACACGAATCTGGTGTGTTCGGCCGGTAATCGGGCTAGCTTTAACCAGTGTGGCATGCTCAAAACGCTCTTCTATTTTAAAGCGGGTTTCGGATGGTTTGCCCTCGCTACTGACTTTCACCATGCGCTCACCACTTTGCATAATATTCTTCAGCAAAGGCGCTTGCACGGCTTTGCAATGTGATTGCCATTGCCCGCGCACCAAAGCCAAATAATCTTTCTGCATTCCTTTCAAGCGCAGTTGCTCATGTAAGGAACGCAAAGCTGAACGTTTTTTTGCCACCAATAAAACACCGGAGGTATCACGGTCAAGACGGTGAACCAATTCCAGGAAACGCGCTTCAGGGCGCAGGGCGCGTAATGCTTCAATCACCCCGAAACTTAAACCGCTACCGCCATGGACGGCAGTACCGGAAGGTTTGTTCAGCACTAAGAGATAATCATCTTCAAATAGAATGCAATCAGCTAGCGCGGCAACTTTATCAAGTTTAGCTGATACCTGAATTTCTTCGCGTTCAGCAACTCGCACTGGCGGCACACGCACCACATCACCGTCAGCCAATTTATATTCTGGCTTAATGCGCCCTTTATTAACTCGAACCTCACCTTTGCGCACGATGCGGTAAATCATACTCTTTGGCACACCTTTCAATTTAGTGAGCAAAAAGTTATCGATCCGCTGACCGGCTTCGTCGGCAGAAATGGTGATTAATTGTACTACTGGATTATTCGTTTTCATGGGACGCGATTCTAAATACACCGAGGAATTAGCGCCACCCCTTTTTCTGTGCTTAACTGTCAATCTGGCTATTTAAAGATAACGTTTGCGTGCATTTATTGTTTAATAAGACAACGATAGCCGCCAACACTGTGAATACAGTAAAAGAATCTTTACCTAGACAGGTAAAGTCATCTTGCTATATCAGTGTCAGCAATGGAATAATGTGTTTAATTCTGCGTTGATTCTCGTTAGACCAAGAGACTTGTGGAATAATAAACTTTGCCTGATCACGCAAAAACGCAGCAATGGCGTAAGACGTAATGTGAAATCAAGCAATTAGCGGGCTGCGGGTTGCAGCTTGGTCGGCAAGTGGGTAAGGCTCTGTTGTCTTATATTCAGAAGCTACCCTTTATATAAAAAGCGCTGTTTTTCAGAAAGAAACACAGGCTTACCGAAATAATGCGCCCCTATGCAGGCGACAACCGTGAGGTTGACGGCTTTGCTAGAAGACTCGGGGTCATCGGTTTACCCGACCATGAGGTTATTTTGCCCGCAGTTCTAATGACAATGTAAAAATAACGAGTAAGTTAAAGATGAAAAGAATGTTGATTAACGCCACTCAGCAAGAAGAGTTGCGTGTTGCCCTTGTAGATGGACAGCGGCTGTATGATTTGGATATTGAAAGCCCAGGTCATGAACAGAAAAAAGCGAATATTTACAAAGGTAAAATCACTCGAATCGAACCTAGTCTGGAAGCCGCTTTTGTTGATTACGGCGCTGAACGACATGGTTTTCTCCCATTAAAAGAAATATCTCGCGAATATTTCCCTAGTAATTATTCCTCTCATGGCCGCCCAAACATCAAAGATGTGCTGCGCGAAGGCCAGGAAGTTATTGTTCAGGTTGATAAAGAAGAACGCGGTAATAAAGGTGCCGCACTCACGACTTTCATCAGCCTGGCAGGTAGTTATTTAGTTCTGATGCCAAACAACCCACGGGCCGGGGGTATTTCTCGCCGTATCGAGGGTGATGACCGCACTGAACTGAAAGAAGCCCTATCCTCCCTGCAATTGCCTGACGGCATGGGCCTGATTGTGCGTACCGCCGGTGTCGGTAAATCTGCTGATGCGCTGCAATGGGACTTATCATTCCGTCTGAAGCATTGGGATGCGATTAAAAAAGCCGCTGAAGGTCGCCCTGCACCATTCCTGATCCATCAGGAAAGTAACGTGATTGTCCGTGCTTTCCGTGATTATCTGCGCCCGGACATCGGCGAAATCCTGATAGATAACCCTAAAGTTCTCGAACTGGCTAAAGAGCATATCGCCGCGCTCGGCCGCCCGGATTTCAGCAGCAAAATTAAATTGTATAGTGGTGAAATTCCATTATTCAGTCACTACCAAATTGAGTCACAGATTGAATCTGCCTTCCAACGCGAAGTGCGTCTGCCTTCCGGCGGTTCGATTGTTATTGACACTACCGAAGCGCTGACGGCGATTGATATTAACTCCGCGCGAGCAACGCGTGGTGGTGATATCGAAGAAACCGCATTCAATACCAACCTTGAAGCTGCCGATGAGATTGCTCGCCAATTACGTCTACGCGACTTGGGTGGCCTGATTGTCATCGACTTTATCGATATGACACCGGTTCGCCACCAGCGTGAAGTGGAAAACCGTTTGCGCGATGCCGTCCGTCAGGATCGTGCGCGTATCCAGATTGGCCGCATTTCCCGCTTCGGTTTACTGGAAATGTCCCGCCAGCGCCTCAGCCCGTCACTGGGTGAGTCAAGCCACCATGTATGCCCACGCTGTAGCGGTACCGGTACTGTACGTGACAACGAATCCCTGTCACTTTCTATTCTGCGTTTGATTGAAGAAGAAGCGCTGAAAGAAAATACTCATGAAGTTCACGCGATTGTGCCGGTACAAATTGCTTCGTATCTGTTGAACGAAAAACGTGAATCCGTCAATGCCATCGAAAAACGCCAGGGTGGTGTACGTGCAGTGATCGTGCCAAACGATCAAATGCAAACGCCGCATTACTCGGTGCTTCGCGTACGCAAAGGCGAAGAAGTCCCGACTCTCAGCTATTTGTTGCCACAACTGCATGAAGCAGAAATGGCGCAACCGCTGGAAGAAGCGACTATTGAGCGTAAACGCCCAGAGCAACCGGCGTTGGCGACTTTCTCTCTGCCAACTGAAGTGCCGCCAGAGTCAGCCCCTACAGCTACGCCTGTTAAGCCAACTGTTGCACCACAGAAAACTGTTGCGACGGATGAACAACCTGGTTTCTTCAGCCGTCTGCTCAGTGGCCTGAAAGGTATATTCGGCACATCAGCAGAAGAAATTAAACCGGTCGAAGTTGAGAAAACGGAAAATAGCGAAAATCGTCGCAATGATCGCCGTAATCCTCGTCGCCAGAATAATAACCGTAAAGATCGCGGTGACCGCACGCCACGTGAAGGTCGCGATAACTCCAATCGTGATAACTCAAGCCGTGATAACTCAAGCCGTGATAACTCAAGCCGTGATAACAATGCTCGTGATAACAACAGCCGTGACAATGCTAACCGCGATAATAGCAATCGCGAGGGCCGTGAAGATCAACGCCGCAATAAACGCCCAACGCAACAGACAACTGCGCCATTAGCGCAAACTGAAGTTGTAGAAGCGGATAAAGCACCGCGTGAAGAGCAGCCACAGCGCCGCGGTGATCGCCAGCGTCGTCGTCAGGATGACAAACGCCAGGCACCACAGGATGTTAAAGCTAAAGTTGATGATATTGATGTCATTGCCGCAGCTGTAGAAGAAGTACAACCTGAGCAAGAAGAGCGCCAACAGGTGATGCAGCGCCGTCAACGCCGCCAATTGAATCAGAAAGTCCGTATTCAATCCGCGAATGATGAGCTGAATGTTCTGGAAACACCGGTCACTGCCCCAGTTGCTCAGGTTGCTGCACCAGTAGTGCAGGAAGAAGTGAAATTACTGACGCAAACTAGCTCTCAGGCTGATGATGATGCAACGAACGACCGCAATGCCAACAATGAAAATGGCATGCCACGTCGCTCTCGCCGCTCGCCTCGCCACCTGCGTGTCAGCGGCCAACGCCGTCGTCGCTATCGTGATGAGCGCTATCCAACACAATCTGCTATGCCGCTGGCGGGTGCTTTCGCCTCACCAGAAATGGCGTCGGGTAAGGTGTGGGTGCGTTATCCGGTTGCCCGGCAGGTTGAACAAGCCTTTGTGGAAAACCCGGTTGAAGAACAATTGCCAGTAGAACGCGTGCAAGAAGTTGCCGCTGTAGAAACATCAATCGCTATTGCTGCCGCATCAGTTGTTGTTACTCCAGTGATTGCTGCTCCAGTTGTTACTGCTGCCGTAGCTGAAATTGCCGTGCCGACACCACAACATAAGCCGGGGGGGTCATCCTCATCCGCCGCTGCCGTACCTGGCCGTGCACCTGTGGTCGTAGAAACAACAATTGTAGAAACAACAATGGCAGAAACAGCCGTTATTGAGCCAGCAGCAGTAGAAACCACTGTTGAAACTCGCGCGATTGAAGAACCTGTTCAGGTGACTGAAATAGCACCAGAAGCTGAAGCTATCACAGCAGCTGAACCTGTGGTTGAAGAAGCGGCTGCAACAGAAACAGCGGTTGAAAAAGCAATCGAGCCAGAAGCGATTGTTGTGGAAACTGTTGGTGTGGAAGCGGTAGTCGAAGAAGCTGTGGTTGAAGAAATAACCGAGCCAGAAGTGATTGCTGCGGAAACTGTGGTTGCCGAAACTGTAGCTGAAGAGGTCAATGTGACAGAAGAGGCCGTTGTGGCTCCTGTTGCCGTGGCAGCACAACAGCCGGTTGTTGCTCATCCTGAAGGCGTGCTATTTAAGCACTATGCTTCAGCACCGATGACCAAAGCACCTGCGCCTGATTACGTCCCTGCATCATCAGCTCAAGGCCAATGGGAACGCCCAGCCTTTGATTTTGCAGGTAAAGGTTCTGCGGGTGGTCATGCTGCGGCAACTCAGGCCACTGCACCGGCAACAAAACCACAATCGGTCGAATAATAGCAATATCATTCAGTCCTAATATTGCAAAACCCGCCATCTGGCGGGTTTTTTATTTCGCCGATAAACTCAAGCAATCTGCTTCACGTTCTTGATCTCAAGGCTTTCCAGCTTGCCCTCTAGCGCTTTAACAAATTCTTTAAAATGTTCAGTTTTATTATGTTTTTCCAATGCATCATCAGATGCCCAGCGTTCGAAAAATACAAAAGAACCTTCTTGGCCGCTTTCGGCATGGAGATCATATTGCAGATTCCCCTTTTCCTCACGGCTCGGGTCGATAACCTGATGAACTGCCGCTTTAACTTCAGCAATAAACTCAGGTTTCGCCACTAAACTGGCAATGACACGAACTTCCATGATTATTCTCCCATCTGATATTTAATTAGCATACTTGCCGATAAATCAATCACTCGCCCTGTAGGACAATGTGACTTGGCGCCTCTCTATAAGAGCCCCTTTTGACATTATTTTCAACTGACCAAAAATATTGTTTTCAACTTAACCGTAACAATCAGATGCATCCTAAGCACTTTCCGCTTATCCTTACACCCCGCCGGAAACAGCACAAAAACCAATATTTCATCATGACTGCGGAGCCCGTTGAATGACTGCACAACCTCAAACCCTGAAAATTCGCCGCCCAGATGACTGGCATATTCACTTACGTGATGACGAAATACTCAGCACCGTGCTGCCCTATACTTCCGAGGTATTTGCCCGGGCCATCGTCATGCCAAATTTGACCCCACCGATCACCACTGTTGCCAGTGCTATTGCTTATCGGGAACGTATTTTGGCGGCAATACCTGCAGGTCATAGATTCACCCCACTGATGACGTGCTACCTGACCAATACCCTGGATGTCAATGAACTGACCCACGGCTTTGAAAACAGCGTATTTACTGCGGCCAAATTATATCCGGCCAATGCCACCACTAACTCGACGCATGGTGTCTCTGATATTCCAGCGATTTATCCGCTGTTTGAACAAATGCAGAAGATTGGCATGCCGCTGTTAATTCACGGTGAAGTCACCGATGCCGCGGTGGATATTTTTGATCGTGAAGCGCGTTTTATTGAAACGATTCTGGAACCGATACGCCGTAAATTCCCAGAATTGAAAATTGTCTTTGAGCACATCACCACCAAAGATGCGGCCGACTATGTGCTGGCAGGCAATCGTTTCCTTGGTGCGACCATCACTCCTCAACATTTGATGTTCAACCGCAATCATATGTTGGTTGGTGGGATCCGCCCTCACCTGTTCTGCTTGCCAATTCTGAAGCGGAGCACTCATCAAGATGCCTTGCGGCAAGCCGTGGCCAGTGGTTCAGACCGTTTCTTCCTTGGTACTGACTCTGCTCCTCATGCTAAACATCGGAAAGAATCATCTTGCGGCTGTGCCGGTGTTTTCAACGCCCCGTCGGCGCTTTCAGCTTATGCCACTGTGTTTGAAGAAATGAATGTATTGGAACATTTGGAAGCTTTCTGCTCTTTGAATGGCCCGCGCTTTTATGACTTGCCGGTTAACGAAGATTTTGTTGAGTTGGTTCGGGAACCTTTCCAGCAACCAGAAGAAATCACATTAGGAAACGAATCTATCATTCCTTTCCTTGCCGGTCAGACTCTCAATTGGTCAGTTAAAGCCTGATAACATCAGCTGTAGAGCACATTTTTCTCTACAGCTGAAAATTTTTTTCTTAGTCAGTTGCGGCCTGAATATTTATACTGTATAAATAAACAGTATAAATATTCGGAGGGCCAAATATGCGTGTTGAAGTCAGTATTGATAAGAAAAACCAATTACCCGCAGGTGCTATCGAAGCACTCACCAATGAATTGAGTAAACGGCTGAATACTAAATTCCCAGAGACTACCACCGCCGTACAAGTACGCTATGCCGGTGCGAATAATCTTTCTGTTTTAGGTGGCGCCAAAACGGATAAAGACCTCATATCTGAAATATTACAAGAAATATGGGAAAGCGCGGATGACTGGTTCGACGCGGAGTAACCCACTGCAATAGGCTGTCAATGACGGCGATATGTTGCAGATAAATGCTGTTTTTTTGCCGGGGAGTCGCTCCTCGGCTTTTTTATATCAGTAAATATTGGGCTGTTCCCTTTCACATTTTTTATTTTTAACTTTCGATTCATTAATCATCAGAAAATAAATAATTTGTAAATATCTGTAGATAATCGCCAAATTCATCAACGGTTGCGTATACTGAAAAAGCTCACTCAGTATTGGGCCGCATTGATCCTCATTAGTCACTACCGTTCAGTAACTACTATATAAGGGGTCTTTATGGACAGAAATGATGAAGTTATCCAGACTCACCCGCTCGTAGGTTGGGATATCAGCACTGTAGATGTATATGACGCGATGATGATACGTCTTCATTACCTGTCTTCCATGAATCAACCACCAGAAGATGCGCTAGTTGATAGAACACTCTGGCTGACAACTGATGTTGCGCGACAATTAATAAATATATTAGAAGCAGGCATTGCTAAAATTGAATCATCAGATTACCAAGATTTGGACCACCGTAAGCATTAATTATCACCAGCAATTAATTTCTCAAAGCTCGTAAAAAGGCACCAGTGAATATCACTCGGTGCCTTTTTATTAACCGCTTCCACCATAAGATGGCGAACATCCCTTTTGCTCTCTTGGGTCTCATGTTATTACTATCGTTTTAATTTTTATCACAACTTACTGCCTTTAATTTAAATCGCTCTGGTCATTGTCAGGATAAAACTGCGTTACAAATCAAACAATATTAAATAAGATCGGGCGTTAAATAGGGTTCGCGGTGGTATTCAGCAGGGTGAAAAATATGGATTATGATTTGATTGTCATTGGTAGTGGCTCGGTCGGTTCAGCCGCAGGTTACTATGCCTCGCAAGCCGGTTTAAATGTGCTGATGATTGACAGCGCCATGCCGCCTCACCAAGCAGGCAGCCACCATGGCGATACCAGAATCATTCGCCATGCATATGGTGAAGGCGAGAAATATGTCCCATTAGTATTACGTGCTCAAGCACTTTGGGATCAACTTTCAGCCCAAACCGGTGAAAAATTGTTCCAGGCCTGTGGCGTGCTTAATTTGGGGCCAGTGGATTCCGTCTTTCTAAAAAACTCACAACACAGTGCTCAACAATTTAATTTGCCGGTTGAGATCCTAAATGCGGCGCAAATTCGTGAAAAGTGGCCGGTGTTTACTGTCCCAGATAATTATATTGGCGTGTTCGAACCGCATTCAGGTTTCCTCCGTTCAGAGTTGGCGATAAAAACACTGATCAAAACTGTTACTGAAGCAGGTTGTGGCATTCTATTTAACTGCCCAGTGACCGCGATTGAACCTCTGGATGAAGGCATTGATGTCGTCACCATCGACGGTACCTACAGTGCTAAAAAAGTGGTTGTTACTGCCGGAACTTGGGTGAAAGAGTTGCTGCCGCAATTGCCGGTGACTGCAATACGCAAAGTCTTTTCCTGGCACCATGCCGATGGCCGCTACAGTGAAGGGAATCATTTCCCAGCATTCACGGTGGAAACACCGGACCATATTCATTACTACGGATTTCCTTCACAAAATGATGAACTGAAACTCGGTAAACATAATGGTGGGCAACCCATAGAATCAGCGACACAGCGCAAGCCCTTTGGCAGTTATGCTGAAGACGGAACAGAAGTATTTGGTTTTTTGCGTAATTTCTTACCCGGCGTGGGCGTTTGTTTACATGGTGCAGCATGCAGTTATGATATGAGCCCTGATGAAGATTTCATCATCGATACTTTGCCGAATAACCCCAATATTATGGTCGTGACGGGGTTAAGTGGCCATGGGTTTAAATTTGCCACTGCGCTGGGCGAGGTCGCTGCATTCTTTGCACAAGATAAACCATCACCTATTGATATTACTGCCTTTTCTTTGGCTCGATTCACGGATTTATAGCGCTCATACCCACAATTGATTCACTAAATTATTGCCAATGACCATTGAGACTTAAGATAAGTCATTGGCAATTAATTCATATCTCATCGTTAGCATCAAAACCACATTAGCCTGGTAATTAATAGCCATTAACTCATAAAACCCGCAAAAAAACATCGTAAATGCCGAATTGACGCCTTAGTCGTCAGAGGATTACCTTATCCTAATATGCAGTCAGGTATGGTTGCAGTTAGACAAGGATGTATGTCACATGAAAATATTAATTATTGACGAGTGTTTTTATACCCGTTCAGGGGTAAATACTTATTTAAATAGTTCCGCATCTCTTCATTTAATGGATGTTTCTACCGTTGAGCAGGCAACATTAGCAATTGATCATTTTAATCCTGAAATAATAATTGTTAATCTTACACAATATTGTCGGTTCGGTGGACACTGCCCATTATTAGCACAATTTATCAGTTGCTGTGGTCAGGCAAGAGTTTATATTTATCTGGATGCATCATATCCCTTTAGCGAAACGCCTATCCCTCTAACGGATTCCGTTTCAATCTTGGCTAAGAAGCATTTACCTGAACTATTGCAAAGCTTATCAAATGTTTCAAATGGAGAAGATAAGCCAATGCTGCCATGCCCTGCATCACTGTTCAGCCCACAAGAACATAAAGTTATGTGCTATTGGATGACAGAAATGCCTAATTACCGTATAGCCAGAAAGTTAAATATCAGCGATAGTACGGTTTACTCACATAAGCGCCATATTACTGAAAAAATAAAAGTCAGAAACCGCTTGGAACTGTGTTTTATCTATAATGTATTTAAATATTTATACTAGAATTTGGTCTGTATTTAGAGACGGCATCAGCTAATGGCACTCGACATATAGACAAATAGACAAATAATACACATATATATTTAGATTATGAATAATGTAGCCGAGAAAACAACGCGACATAGCCTCCCGTTAAAAATATCGGTTACATTCTACTAAATGTCTTTTTATATAAACTAATTTTCTATTTCCTTCACTTTATACACACATCTGAAAATAAGTTATTTCTTTTATTATTCCCTTAGACAAGGGTTTAACTCCTAACTGATTGTTTACCCAATTAAAACCACCTATAATGGGCTATAACTTTAACCTCAGGCAGTCGGTATGTTAAGTAAATTCATCTCAATGGTTATCAATAATGTACGAGAGCATTTAATGCTCTATATCTGTTTGTGGTTAATGTTGTTGGCGCTGGATATTTACTTCTTTTTCTATTAACTCACCCCTCCCTTTTTAACCGGGCCAACAGGCACCAAATCACCTGCGGCCCTCAGATGTTAAGTTAGGATACAGGAGTGTCCGACTCAATCTTAGCAGGCTTACCATCACTCAGTAACACCGCAAACTTATAACCGGCAGGAGTTAATTCCAGTACAATCTTGGCAATAATGGTTAATGGAACTGACAGCAACATACCTATCGGCCCCAATAACCATCCCCAGAAAATTAATGATAAGAACACCACCAATGTTGATAACCCTAAACCACGGCCCATCATGCGTGGGTCGATAATATTACCGCCAATCAGATTAATGAGAATATAACCGCCAGTTACCGCAAAGGCGTCAGCAAAACCGTTAAAGAGTAAGGCCTGAATAATGGGTGGAATAGCGGCCAATACAGACCCGATGTTGGGTATGTAATTGAGAACAAAGGCCAGTAACCCCCACAGGAAAGCAAACCTAACCCCCATCGCGGCCAAAAATAGCCAAATGACAATCCCCGTCGCAATACTAATAATGGTCTTAATCACCAGATAATGCGTTACACCATTCAGCGCACGCCGCAGAATCGCATTTCCTTGTTCTGGGTTATCAAACATTAATTGCATTTTATAGGGAAGACGCTCGACTTCAAATAACATGAAAACGACGGTCATTAACAGCAAGAACGTGCTGGCCATAGCACCAGAAAGATGGCTTAGCAGGCGGGTAACAAAGTTCATGGCCATGCTGGGATCGACATGTTTCATAATGTCATCCACCGAAAATTCGATATTAAAGCGCATGGCGAACTCTTGCAGGTCGCGCATTTTTTCCAGCATCATCCCGCGATATTGTGGTAGTGAGCGGGCAAATTCATTTAATGAAGAACCTAAGCGGCTAAACAGTAATGCCATCAGTAAAACAATAATGGTTACCAATAAGACGATAGCCAATGTCCGGGGGATTTTTATTTTTTCGAGTAATTTCACCAAAGGGTTTAAAACAATAGCGAGAAATATCGCCAGTAAAAAAGGGACTACAATA
Source organism: Yersinia thracica (assembly GCF_902170565.1). Taxonomy (GTDB): domain Bacteria; phylum Pseudomonadota; class Gammaproteobacteria; order Enterobacterales; family Enterobacteriaceae; genus Yersinia; species Yersinia thracica. The sequence continues at coordinate 240,205 of NZ_CABHXX010000095.1, read as the reverse complement.
GGCGATGCCGCTTTGACCCCGGCCATAATCACTACCAACATTGCCAGCATCGCAACTAACCGCAACCCTTGGCCACTTACCACAGGTTTTGTCATTATTAATCCTTGTATTGAAACCGCCACGGCTCAAATGGCAAAAAAAAGACGCTAGCGGATAAAATAACCGACAACGCCTTATTTTAATAGCACCAGATATTACTTATCCGTACCCTTTTCCGGCATGGGAATATGCATAGTTGTTTGTAGCAACCCTTTAGATTTATTAAAAATCTTAATGCCATTCTCTCGCCCTGCCCGACGAGCGCGTTGCTCTTCCTGTGGAAGCTTCAGCTCTTCCTGGCAAATCTGACTACAGCAACCTTCAAATTTTGCTGAACAAACCGGGCATTGAATAAACAGTAAGTGGCAACCATCATTCTTGCAATTAGTATGCGTATCACTTGGGGTGCCGCACTGATGGCAATGTGCAATGACATCTTCAGATATCCGTTCGCCCATTCGCTCATCGAAAACAAAGTTTTTACCAATAAACTTAAGCGGCAATCCCTGTTCTTTGGCTTTACGGGCATATTCGATAATCCCGCCTTCGACGTGATAAACATTTTTAAAGCCATTATGCAGCATATAGGCGCTGGCTTTCTCGCAACGAATCCCACCGGTGCAATACATCACAATATTCTTATCTTTATTATGTTGCAGCATATCAACCGCCATCGGCAGTTGTTCGCGGAAAGTATCCGAAGGAACTTCTATCGCATTTTCGAAATGGCCTACTTCGTATTCATAATGATTGCGCATATCGACAAACAAAGTATCGGGGTCATCAATCATCTGATTGACCTGGTCGGCCTTCAGATAATGCCCAACATTGCTGGGGTCGAAGCTGTCATCGTCGATACCGTCAGCCACAATACGCTCGCGAACTTTCATGCGTAGCACCCAAAATGACTTGCCGTCATCTTCATGCGCAACATTCAATCGCACTTGGTCCAGCGCGGGATGAGCGGCAAACAGCGCGACTTTAAACTCATCATAACGATTTGCAGGCACGCTAATTTGGGCATTGATTCCCTCTTTTGCCACATAAACCCGGCCAAACACCCCGAGTTTAACAAATTGGCTATAGAGGTTATCGCGGAAGGTTTTTGCATCTTCCAGCATGAAATATTTATAAAAAGAAACTGTGGTGCGCGGTTCGGTTTCAGCCAACATGCGCGCTTTAAGTTCCTCATTAGAAATTCGGTTATGTAACACTGGCATGGTGTACGTTCCTGTCTTTCAGAGAGGTTACTGATGAATATTTAACTATTGCTCAATGGGTTAGGTTAGCCATTAGGTTGCTAACCACGCTAAATCATCGCGCAATATAACTGATATTTCGGCACCGGTTATCCCGTGCGGCGCATATAATACCTGAAACCCCGCCACGGCACATCTTTAGCGGCTCACTCGCTCAGTCAAAGCAGAAAAAATAACGCCAGCGAGCAAGGTCATTCCGGCAGCAATCAGTAACGGTTTACTCTGCCAATCAGCACCGAGATAACCCAATATGCCACCGACGACCAATAAACCCGCACTGAGTTTTGCAACTGTCATCGACGGCTCTCCGGTAAGAATGAATAACACCACTGAAATGACTAACCAATAGATACACAGGCAATATCATACCGCAGAAATAAAAAATCCCTCTTCGATAGAGAGGGATTCAGACTGCTGATAAAGTCAAATAAAGGGGAAACGTGCCGTTGAGGCTGTAGTCGCGTAAGCGACCGGAGCGCCCCCAGGTGCGGTCGCCCCTTCACTCACTGAGCTATAATTGGAACCAACTTTGATAGCGGATTAGCGCATGATTTCCAGTTTGGCCGGTAGCCCCTGCCGAACTGCCGCGCCACTCACCCAATCCAGCCAAGTGTTGGGAACTTCTCGGGTGGGGTCGGTAAAGCCCAAATCATTCAGGTTGGTTCCCTGGCCGATTCGTGGGTCTGACGCCATCACGACACCATCCAGTGAGTGGGCTCTGGCACCCATTTCGCGATGTCCATAACCATGCTCAATAGCAACAACCCCCGGCATAACACCGTCCAATAGGCTGACCTGCACTTCCATCTGCCCCCCTGGAGTCATTAACCGCACAATATCACCATGCTGAATCCCACTGCGCTGCGCATCCAGCGGATTGATCGCCACCAAGTTGGTGGATTTGACCGCACGTAAGCGCTCAATCATAGCGGTTGAGCTGCTCATCAGATGGGATTTAAATGACATCAAACGCAATGGCCAGTCAGTTGCCGGATAATGTTGGAACACATCTGAACCGTCCGCCAGACGCGGCGGATACCAGGTCGGGCACCCGCTGTAACGCTCGCCGGTAATAGCATGATGATGTTTCGCCACGTTTTCATTCCAGATTTGCAGTGGTTTTTTCCATTGCGGCCCGGTGGCATCACCATTCCAGCTTTTCTCATAAGGCGCAAACCGCCCGCCGCGAGCCAGCAAATAAGCCACCCGCCGCTGTTCATCCTGCTGCAAACTGCGCTGGAGCGCAGGCCACAAACGATCAACGCCGGTTAAGCGCAATTCATCATCCGCCGCGGCTGGCAGTGGCTTTTCGCCACCATAGGCAATATTGGCGGCGGCCCGCAAGTAATAATCTTCCGCTCTGTCCAGCGACAAACTATTGCCCTCGCTGTCCTGCATAGCATTGGCACCAAACCCCGGTAATTTCATGGCCTTAGCGACGGCAATCAGGAAACTTTCCATCGCGACCGGCTCACCTTGGGCGGTGCGGGCGGTGCGTGATTCCACCACCGGCCAACGGGCAGTGCTGGCTTTCACTAACACCCCGGCCCATGGCGCACTGAATCCCCAACTCTCAAAGTTATGGGTGTCCGGCACGATATAATCCGCCAGTGCCGTGGTTTCATTCATAAAAGCATCAATGGCAATGAATAATGGCAACTGTCGTGGGTCTTGTAACCGCTCCTCAATCAGATTGCGCAAGCCCGCCACCCCATACAACGGGTTGGTCATATGGCTTATCCAAGCTTTCAGCGGATAGGGATAGCCCGCCAATGCCGGGGCTAATTGTTCGGTCAATTGCCCGCCGACAAACGGATACCACGGGCCACGCGCCGGGTAACCCGATTGCCCTCGCTGAATTTTTTGTTGATATTCCTCTGATTTTTCATAAGGTTGTTTACTGCGTGATAGCGGTAAACCTTTTGGCTTAACCATGCCCGCAAAGGTCGCTAACTGGTAGCGCGGCCCGTCGGCAAAACCATCAAACTTGCCGCCACCAACCGAAACGCCACCTTTAAGGTTGAGATTACCAATCATGGCATTCAACATCATGACCGCCCAGGTGGTGTAAAAACCATTGCCGCCCATCATGCCGCCATGAGAAATCACCGCCGCCTGGCGCTGATAAGCCGTGAATTCTCGGGCTAAACCGATAATGGTCGCCTCCGGCACGCCGCATTGCTGACTGTATTCGGCCAGTGTAAAGCGCGCGGCGGCTTGTCGCAGGCATGTCATGCCAGACTGCACCTGAACACGTTGCCCATCATGCAAAGTGACCTCTCGCGTGACAAATAACTCGGCCTGTAGCACCTGTGCGGCGGGCTGCAATGCCCCCTCGGTGGTTTGTACCAACACTGGGCTTTCTTCTCCCTCGGCGACCGGTTCGCCACTCAACACCGGTTCGCCGCTCAACATAGTGGCGCGTAAAAACTGGCCAGCTAAAGGATGGCTTTCTGTGGTGATAACTAAGTGGCTGGCATTGGTCCAACTGCGCTCTCCGGCGGCTTGCATCGCCATTTCACCAGCCATGGCGAGATAAGCTCGGTTAAAACGCTCCTGTTCAATAATCCAACGGATCATTCCCATCGCCAGTGCAGCGTCAGTCCCCGGAAGCACCGGCACCCAGCGGTTATGCTGATTGGCTAATGTGGTCGTCAGCGGTAAGGCGGGCGAGACCACCACATAATTGAAATCATCGCGTTGGCGCGCATTAGCTAACTGCCGCCCCTGGCGCTTAAATGGGTTACCGGATTGCGCCGGTGAGGTTCCCAAAAACAAAGCAAAACGGACGTTATCCCAATCCGGCTTCACATGGGCGTTTTTGTCCAAATCCCCCATCAGTGCCCCTGAGCCAGCGCGATAGGCTAACCCACAATAGGCACCGTGGCTGCCCAGATTTTTAGTGCCAAATGATTGATTAGCAAAGCGTTGAATAAAAGCATCGCGCCCATCATCACCGGCAATAGTCACCAATAATTGATTGGCTTTTGGCCCGAGTGACGGTTGCCTGGCATCAATCGGCGTCACCAAATCACGGATGGCCCGCAGCCCCTCGACCGGCCCCTCGCCGAATAAATCACCGCCGTCGGTCACTTCGGTAACTAACTGTTCAAAGCTAATGCGCTGCCATTGACCACTGCCGCGTGGCCCCACGCGCTTCATCGGTTCCGTGATGCGATAAGGGCTATCGACCCCCTCCAACAGAGTCGCCCCTCGGGCACAGGCGGTTGAGCGCCCCGCCATTCCTTGTTCGCCGCCAAGCCGTTGCAATGCTTCGCTGAGCGGTAATTGATAAGGAAAGTGATGGTCGTGAGATAAGGGATGGTAAGGATTACCGGCAATACGCAGGATCTTATTCTGTTGGGTATCGACACGCACTCGCAAGCCGCACAGTGTCCAGCAGCCAAAACATTGAGTCATGGAAACCGCCTGTTGCGGATTGGCCTGCCACTGCGGCCCGACTCGCCCTTCCGTCGGCAAAGCATTGCCACTGATGGGGTCAAGAGTCAGTTTACCCGCACTGCCATCCACCAATCCGGCCAGTGTTTTGCGGGCAACATCATGGTAGCTGGCACCAAACGCCACCACGCCCCCCAAAGCTAAGCTGCCCTTTAACCATTGACGCCGTGTAGACTTAGCCATGATGTATTTCCCCTTCTACTCGATTTGTACTTGTTACTTTTTGTTCAAGCCATCTGACACCTTCGCGGATTGCAATGATAGCTGCGACCCATAATCCGAAAGTACCAATAATTGCCAGCAATCCCTCGCTGCCCAACGGCAAGGAGTAAGGATTGGCTAACACATTGTATTTAGGCAATGTTTGCGTTTGCATCAACAGCAACCAGCGCACTGACCAGCACAGTGTCAGAGCAATCAATGCCTGAGCCGCTATCACTGGGGTGGATACTATTTTTTTGCCATTGAACAGGGCCAGCCCGAATAACAGCAGCCACAGCGCCACCGGGAATGCCGCCGTTACTGGAGCTTGTGCCGCCCAATCGCGCAGGGCTTGCGCCGAGACATTATCACCACTGGCCCACAGTACGGTGACCAACGCCAGCAGCACTAAATTGACTAACTGCCAGCGCGCCAGTGGGCGCTGATATTGCGGTTCTCGCCACAGCCACACAGATAATAGCGAGGGGATGGCCTGACAGGCAGTCAGGAAGATAAACAGCGGTAACCACCCGCTAAACCACAGCGGTTGGGCGCGTAATGTCGACACTTCGCGCCCGGTATAAAGCAAAATGCTGAGGGCGGAAAGTGCGCTAAGCAGGGCCAATCCAGCCAATAGCCGTGGCAAAGGTTTGGCTTTCAACCGGCTATAAATCAGCACCAGAAAATAGCCCATGACCAGCATGCTAAACAGCGGTAAGAAGATGGAACCCCACGACATCCACGACCACGGGGTGAAATGGGCATAAAAATGCCAGACTCGGGCCGGTTGATGGAGGTCCGCATTCAGCGCCAGCGGGGCCACCACCACGGCGGTCACCGCCAGCATCATTGCGGCAAATTCCAATTGGCTTTGTTGCGCGGATAGCAATCCTCGGCGGGAGAACATGCGCTGCCCCCCAGCAAACAGCACCGCGCCGCAGGCTAAGCCAATAAAGAAGAAATATTGCACCGCCCAAGGTAGCCAGGCGATATCCTGCGGGCGAGCCAAAATTTCACGGATCATAATCATGCATGAACCTCCTGCCAAAGTGCGGGTTGGCCTTGTAATGGCTGAGTGAACACCTCGTTTAATCCGAGGTAAAACACCTGCGGGTGCGTCCCTTGTTCCGGTTTCAATACTTTGATGTCAGTGGCATGTTCCAACAGCATTTTGCGCAAGATGCTGTTGCCATCGCGCAAATCACCCATAATCCGCGCCCCACCGACACAAGATTCCACACAGGCGGGTAATAATCCGGCATCAAGGCGGTGAACACAAAAGGTGCATTTATCCGCTGTTTGGGTGCTGTGATTGATAAACCGCGCCTCATAAGGGCAAGCCTGCACACAATAAGCGCAACCTACGCAGCGGGTATTGTCGATAACCACAATACCGTCTTGCCGCTGATAAGTGGCTTGCACTGGGCAGACCGGCACACACGGCGGGTTATCGCAGTGATTACACAGCCGAGGTAGCAATACGTTAGTGACACTTTCTGCCCCCGACAGCGCAATTTGATATTGATTGACGGTAGTGCGGAACTGGCCTTGCGGCAGTTGGTTCTCAATAGCACAACTGACAGTGCATGCCTGGCAGCCAATGCAACGGCGCAAATCAATCAACATGGCATAGCGCCGTTTGATATCACCATTTTTGCGCACCGGCTCCATCTGCCAGCCCGCTTCGGCTAATGGCACCAGTGCGGCACCGGCGGTTAACACCCCCAGGCGCTGTAGAAATGCTCTTTTCCCTTGATCCATTGTCTTCTCACCTTCTTGATAAGAATCTTCTTGATGTGGGGAGTGTAGAAATAGACGGACAGAAGCCCTATTGTGGTTTTCCACATTCCCTTTAGGGACTTGATCCAGGACAATTGCGCACTGCGACGGGGATCATAAAAAGGAACATGCATGAATTTCAGAGTGCTGGCGATAATGTTGTTTTGGTGTGTTTCTGCCGCCCAAGCCCGCGATTGGACTATTGGCGTGTTGGCGTTACGGGGTGATGCTCAAGCGCAAGCACATTGGCAGCCCTTGGTTGATAACTTGAATCAGCACCTGCCGGGGCAGCATTTTCAGTTATTACCGCTGGACTTACAGGCGATGAAAAACGCCGTGGCACAGAATCAGATTGATTTTCTGCTCACCAATCCGGCGCAATATGTGCAGATTGATAGCCATTTCCCCCTGCGCTGGTTAGTGTCATTGCGCTCAAGTCATGAGCCCGGGGGCACCAGCCGCAATGTCATTGGCAGTGTCATTTTGGTGCGTGCAGACAGCGACATTCGCTCGCCGCAAGGGCTGATGGGCAAAGGTGTCGGCGCGGTATCTCCTGAGGCCTTTGGCGGTTACTTATTAGGATACAAAGCATTGCGTGATGTCGGGCTGCAACCGGAACAGGATTTTAAGTTACATTTTTCCGGTTTCCCGGTGGATGCATTGATTTATCTGCTGCGTGACCGCGCGATTTCTGCCGCTATCGTCCCCACCTGCTTGCTGGAAGATATGCAAGCCGAAGGGCTGGTGCATACCCGCGATTTCCGGCCATTGCTGGCCAAACAATCCACTATCCCCTGCCTCACCAGCACCGAGTTGTATCCTAATTGGTCATTTGCCGCGCTTTCACAGGTGCCGGATGAGTTAGCCGATAATGTCACGCGAATTTTGCTCAACCCCGCTGACAGCAACGCGCCACAATGGGGCGCGGCGTCTTCGACCAGTCAAGTGGAAAGCTTATTGCGCTCAGTTAACCAGCATCCGCAGCAGCCTTATTTTTGGCAACAAATCCTCCATTGGGCACAACAGCACCGGTTATTGATTGCCGCAATTGCGCTGACCCTGCTATTACTCGGCGCTAATCATATTTGGGTGGCTTTTCTGGTGCGCCGCCGCAGCCGCCAATTAGAACAATTACATCAACAGCTTAGAATCAAGGAAAGTGCATTGGAACAGGCCCAGCGCCTGAGTATTCTGGGAGAAATGGCCTCGGGCTTTGCTCATGAATTAAACCAGCCGCTTTCCGCCATTCAACATTATGCCGACGGCTGCGCCATTCGCCTGCAACGGGAGCAAGCTGACCACCCCTTACTGCCTATTCTGGAACAAATCAGCCAACAAGCTCAGCGCGGGGCCGATACTATTGCTAACTTGCGCCTGTGGGCGGGGAAATTACCGGCGCAGGAAAGGACGATCACCAGCCCGCCGCTGCATGAATTACTCAAGCATCTGTGGCAATTGTTGGGGGCGGAGCAGCACCAACCCCCCTGCCAATTGCACACCGAGATTGACCCACGGATAGCGCTGCACTTGCCTCCGACCTTGCTGGATCAGGTGTTATGCAACTTGATAACCAATAGTTTGCAAGCCGGGGCGCGTCAGTTATGGTTGAGTGCCTATCAGCAAGTTGGCTGGGCGATACTGACATTACAAGATGACGCTGGGGGATTGACTCCCGAGCAACTCAGCCACCCTTTTGCCCCTTTCCGCTCGACGAAAAGTGAAGGCCTTGGCCTTGGTTTGGTGATTTGCCAACGGCTGATAAATAGCCAGGGCGGAAAACTCACCTTACGCAATCAGGTGGCCGCCAATGGTAATCTGGGGCTACAAGTCACCCTAATGTTGCCACTTAATCCAGGTAAGGAGCTTACTTTTGTCACTGATTCATCTGGTTGATGACGATATTGCTGTCACTGACGCCTGCCGTTTTTTACTGGAGAGCCTCGGCTATAAAGTGAAAGTGTGGCATGACGGCGCAGATTTTTTGGCGCAAGCTAACTTATATCAGCCCGGCGTATTATTGCTTGATATCCGCATGCCAGTGCTGGATGGCACTCAGGTTTATGCGCAGATGCGCCAGCTAAACAGCACACTGGCGGTGATATTTCTCACCGCACATGGCGAAGTGCCACAAGCGGTTGAGCAAATGAAATTAGGCGCGGTCGATTTCCTGCAAAAGCCAGTGGCGACGGCCCCTTTAATCGCGGCCTTGCAGCAAGGTTTGGCACAATCTGAACAACTGCTGACCCGCCGACAGGTGCAACTGCGCTATGATTCGCTGACCCCTCGGGAACGGATGATTGCTCAGTGGGTGATGCAAGGTTTGATTAATCGCGATATTGCCGATGTTGCCTGTGTTTCCGTGCGAACCGTCGAAGTGCATCGGGCCAAAGTGATGGAAAAAATGGCCGTTAGCAGTCTGGCGGAATTAGTCATCTTGCTCAACCCGCTAAAATAGCGCCATTCGCCCTGCTCATATAATCATCAAACAAATCATTTTTTTGATGAAACATTCAACAAAACAGCAAAAAAATGGCTTTTTGGTGCGGTCTATTTTCCTGTAAGTCTCTAAAAATGCCACAATAGGCTACCTTAAAACGACAGATAAGTAGGTTGGGACTGGGCCTATTGAGGTTCTCTGATTAACTCAATGCGCACCATCAAGATGTCCGAACGAATGACAATAATGCTGAGAACAGATATGCAAGTTCCTTCTTTTAATCGCTCACTACTGCACCCCCGTTATTGGCTGACCTGGCTCGGCCTCGGTATTCTCTACTTACTGGTGCTGCTCCCCTATCCGGTCATCTATTTCATGGGCACCTCCCTTGGCCGTTTTTCCATGCGTTTTCTTGCACGACGTAAGCGAATAACGCGGCGCAATCTGGCGTTGTGCTTCCCTGACATGCCGAAAAGCGAGCGGGATGAACTGCTGGTTAAGAATTTTGAATCCGTCGGCATGGGGATATTTGAAACCGGCATGGCGTGGTTTTGGCCAGACTGGCGAATTAAGCGCTGGTGCAGTGTCAGCGGGCTGGAGCATATTCAACAGGCGCGTGATGAGGGCAAAGGGGTTTTGTTGATTGGCTTGCATTTTCTGACGCTAGAGTTGGGCGCGCGTATTTTTGGTATCTACAATCCGGGAATTGGCGTTTATCGTCCACATGATAATAAAGCCATGGATTGGATGCAGACCTGGGGCCGGATGCGGTCAAATAAAGCCATGCTTGATCGTAGAGACCTCAAAGGGATGGTTCGCAGCCTCAAGCAAGGTGACATTATCTGGTATGCGCCCGACCATGACTATGGCCCTCGCAGCAGTGTGTTCGTGCCACTGTTTGCTGTTGACCAGGCCGCCACCACCACCGGGACTTATCTTCTGGTGCGTATGGGTAACCCCGCAATTATTCCTTTCACACCACGTCGGTTACCGGACGGCAAAGGTTATCAACTGATTTTACAACCGGCGGTGGATAATTTCCCGCTGGATAATGAAGTCGACGCCGCGGCCTTTATGAATAAAGTGATCGAAAAAGAGATTTTGCGTGCCACGGATCAATACATGTGGCTGCACCGGCGGTTTAAAACCCGCCCCGAGGGCGCACCTTCGCTGTATGACTAGCTTAGTTAAATGGAATTAACTGAGTTAAACGGAATTAGCTTAGAGCAAAATAATATAACAGATGATAATGAGAATTAGTTTACATCAGTTTTTTTGATACAATCTGTCAGTATTATCCGATAGAAATATAGTACTGGTCTGATGATACTGAATTAATTTCCCTTGGTTATCTTCCGGTGACGCCCTAAATAATTCGAGTTGCAGGAAGGCGGCAATTGAGCGAGTCCCCAAGAGCTTACACAGGTAAGTGACTGGGGTGAGTGAACGCAGCCAACACACATGCAGCTTGAAGTATGACGGGAATATCTTTTTCTTGGTAAGGATATATATGCTCGCAACTCTTAATCTCTGGTTCACTCGACTAACAGATCATCCGAACGGCGGCAAATTGTTATTACGCCTGACATTCGGTGTCTTGATGTTATTTCATGGTGTGGCAAAAATTCAACACGGCACCAGTTGGATCGCCGCTTCTTTACAGGCGCAGGGCATCCCCGCCTTTGTCGCCTATGGCGTTTACATTGGCGAGATTGTCACCCCAATTCTGATTATTCTTGGTTTATTTACTCGCCCGGCAGCTTTCATTTATGCCGTTAACTTGTTGGTCGCGGTATTGATGGTCGGCACCGGTAAGTTCTTCACCCTGACCCAAGTGGGCGCATGGGGTTTGGAAAACGAAGCCATGTACTTCCTCGGCGGCGTGGCTATCATGTTGTTGGGTAGCGGCCGTTATTCCGTCACCAAAAATGAAGCTTATCGCTGATAATAATCTGCGCTGATAAATGAGCTACTGCGCCCATCGCGTAGTGGCTTTTTTATTTCATGACAATGAGTTATAACAAACTGCTAAAGCCCCCTCCATTCAGTTATAACCTAATCGAATAAGTATATCCCCAAATTTCAAACCCTCTTTTCATTTTAATAAAAACTAACATTCATCTCATTGATGTCAATGTGCTATAGGCGCATAATTACCAAGCTAACTGTTTTATTCTTGTGCTTTGTTGCCCCTTCAAACGCCCCTATCGACGAATAAAGAGACGCAAAGCGCTCAGCTTGTTGAGAAGCAATCCCTTGTTTAATCGGTAACTTATGACCCCGGCACCACAACCTGTTAACTGGAAAAGAAACTTATTTGTCACCTGGTTAGGCTGTTTTCTAACCGGCGCGGCATTCAGTTTGATCATGCCATTTCTGCCACTGTATGTGGAACAGTTGGGTGTGAGCGGCCACCAGTCATTGAACATGTGGTCGGGTTTGGTGTTCAGCATTACTTTCCTGTTTTCCGCCATTGCCGCGCCTTTCTGGGGCAGCCTTGCTGACCGAAAAGGCCGGAAAATCATGCTGCTGCGATCCGCCCTCGGCATGGGAATTGTGATGGTGCTGATGGGCATGGCGCAGAATATTTGGCAATTTTTAGCCCTGCGCGCCCTACTGGGGCTGTTAGGTGGCTTTATTCCTAATGCCAACGCGCTGATTGCCACTCAGGTGCCGCGCAACAAAAGTGGCTGGGCATTGGGCACACTCTCAACCGGCGGGGTCAGTGGTGCATTAATCGGCCCATTGATTGGTGGATTATTGGCGGATAATTATGGTTTGCGTCCAGTGTTTTTTATCACTGCCGGAGTGTTATTCGCCTGCTTTACTATGACCTGGTTTTATGTCCGCGAGCAGTTTGCACCAGTGCTGAAGAAAGATATGCTGAATGGGCGACAGGTATTTAACTCACTGAAAAACCCTAAGTTAATTCTGAGTTTGTTTGTCACCACCATGATTATCCAGGTTGCGACCGGCTCGATTGCCCCCATCTTGACTCTGTATGTGCGCGAACTGGCCGGAGATATCCATAATTTGGCCTTTGTCAGTGGCATGATTGCCTCGGTGCCGGGTGTCGCTGCGCTGATAAGTGCGCCGCGCTTGGGCAAGTTGGGGGATAAAATCGGGCCAGAACGCATTTTGATCGCCATGCTGGCATTATCCATCCTGATTTTAATCCCGATGGCCTTTGTGCAAACCCCATTGCAACTGGGCATTTTGCGCTTTTTATTGGGCGCGACAGATGGCGCATTGTTACCCGCGGTGCAGACTTTACTGATTTATAACTGTACCAATCAGGTTGCGGGTAGAATTTTTAGCTATAACCAATCATTCCGTGATGTGGGGAATGTTAGCGGCCCATTACTGGGTGCGGCGGTATCCGCCAGCTATGGTTTCCGCGCAGTATTCTGCGTCACCGCCGTGGTGGTGCTGTTTAACGCCCTGTATTCTTACTGGTGTTTGCAACGCCAGCCCTTAAAAGCACAGCAGCGCGAAGTTCAACAACAGCAAGATAACTAACTCAAAATGACGCCGCTGAGGCGACGAAAAATCGAGATAAAGCAATCTGGGTTTGTGTGTTTTTTCAGCATAAACACCCGCCAAATGCCGATAAAAACAGCGAAAAAAGCCCTAATATTCAGTTTAAACTGATTGATAATTACGATGAATGTCGACTTTTCATCTAAAAATACGATATAACCCCCAGTGGAAATTAAAAAATGACGTTATTATGGCGTTAAATTCTACTGTAACGTGTGTTAAGTCCAACAGTTGGCCACTGCGCCAAAGAGCTGACACGCGATGACGGTTTATTCGCTCATTTTAAAGCGATTCTATGGGAAGACTTTATGCAAACCTCTGTTAACACCCCTGGCGGTCGTACATTCTTTGGGCACCCTTATCCGCTCAGTGGACTGTTTCTTTCCGAAATGTGGGAGCGTTTTTCGTTCTACGGTATTCGCCCTCTGTTAATTCTGTTCATGGCGGCCACCGTTTTTGATGGCGGCATGGGCCTACCCCGTGAGCAAGCTTCGGCTATCGTCGGGATTTTTGCCGGGAGTATGTATCTGGCGGCGCTACCCGGCGGTTGGCTGGCGGATAACTGGCTGGGCCAACAACGCGCAGTGTGGTATGGCTCGATTCTGATTGCCTTGGGCCATCTGTCGATTGCCTTATCTGCTTTCTTCGGCAATGACCTGTTTTTTATCGGCTTAGCATTTATTGTGCTCGGCACCGGCCTGTTCAAAACCTGTATTTCGGTGATGGTCGGTACCCTCTATAAGCCGGGTGATGCCCGCCGTGACGGTGGTTTTTCACTGTTCTATATGGGTATCAATATGGGGTCGTTTATTGCACCGCTGCTTTCCGGCTGGTTGCTGCGAACTCATGGCTGGCATTGGGGCTTTGGTATCGGCGGGATTGGTATGCTGGTGGCGTTGCTTATCTTCCGTGGCTTTGCCATACCGGCGATGAAGCGCTATGACGCAGAAGTGGGGCTGGACTCAAGCTGGAATAAACCAACCAATCAACGCCAGGGTGTGGGCAAATGGGTTGCCGCCATTATGCTGGTGGTGGTGGCAATTATTGCGCTGATTTCACAGGGCATTATCCCGATTAATCCGGTGCTGATTGCCAGCTTGCTGGTGTATGTCATTGCCGCCTCCGTGACACTCTATTTCGTCTATTTGTTCGCTTTTGCCAAAATGAGCCGTAAAGATCGCGCCCGTTTATTGGTGTGCTTTATTTTGTTGGTGTCAGCGGCATTCTTCTGGTCTGCGTTTGAACAAAAACCGACCTCATTTAACCTGTTTGCCAATGATTATACTGACCGCATGGTGATGGGCTTTGAGATCCCGACCGTCTGGTTCCAGTCAATAAATGCACTGTTTATCATCCTGTTAGCGCCAGTGTTCAGTTGGGCGTGGCCAGCACTGGCGAAGAAAAAGATTCAGCCGAGCAGCATCACTAAATTCGTGATTGGTATTTTATGCGCTGCGGCCGGTTTCGCCGTGATGATGTATGCCGCACAGCATGTCCTCAGCAGTGGCGGCGCGGGCGTTTCACCATGGTGGTTAGTGATGAGTATTTTGCTGCTGACCTTGGGCGAATTGTGCCTTAGCCCTATCGGGCTGGCGACCATGACCTTACTGGCACCGGATAGAATGCGCGGTCAGGTGATGGGGCTGTGGTTCTGCGCCAGTTCACTGGGTAATCTGGCGGCGGGCTTGATTGGCGGGCATGTTAAAGCTGACCAGCTTGATATGCTGCCAACCTTGTTTGCGCGCTGTTCAATTGCCTTGGTTATCTGTGCGGCGGTATTGATATTGCTTATCGTGCCGATTCGTCGCCTGATGAACAACACTCAGGGCCAGCAAACTGCCTAAGTGTGATGAGTTAAACTGCACCACCCCGCCTTTATGGCGGGTTTATTATGCTCAAATTAACTTTACAGTTCCCATGCCCGCTGCTGTAAAACTACCCGATAACCCTCTGTATCTTCGAAAGTTTTACCACTGACATCCCAATAAGGGTTATAAGAGGCCACTGCGCGAAAACCGGCAGCCAACATTTGCTGGCATTGCCCTGCCCATTGCGCTTCATCCGGCAGATAAAAGACTAATAAATTATCCTGCGTGGGCGCAAAACCTACCCGAGTGCCGTGATGATGAGTAAACTCTAAATGATAAGCATGATGTGGGTGACCCAGAATGGCACCGTCAAATCCTTGATGATCGGCAAAAATGCCCAACAGAGTGAACCCTAAGCCGTTACAGTACATCTCGCTGATTAATTTGAGATTATCCGTGGCTCTGGCCACTCGCATCACCGAAGTTTGTGGCAATATGGCTGCTTCTTTCGTCAAGCCGGTAGCGGGCAAACCAATGGGTTTGGATGACATCTGGCTCTCCTTTGATAGCACATTTGAATGCTGAGACTAAAAATGAAAATAAGACCTGCACAACCTGCTGATTACCGGCGTTAAAGCCCATGTAAAAGGGTTAAATATGACGCCAGTCTGTGAATTCACTTGCCAGCAACAACATTATCAACGACCACACCATAGCATTACTCATAGGGGCCGTGCTGGGCGTCAATTGGCAGCATAAAAGTATCAACAATCATTGATAAAGGAACATCAATCACCGTGATGTATTTCCATGGCCCATCACGCATATCCCATTGCACACCGGGGTAATATTGGTGTCCATGCCCCTGCCCCGGCACGGTGCGGCTGATGATACTGCCGCAGCCCGATAGCAACAAAATAGCGGTCCCGAGCATGAGAATGCGGGTCAGCGGAGGCCAGCGGCGGGTCAGTTTAAACATGGGATTCCATCGACTTTTACTCTTCACAGAAAGCTTTTATATACACAAAAAAACGGGCAATTTATATGCCCGTTTCAGACTGCTGACAAACCCCAATGACTCGATCTCTGGTGGTGAGGACGGGCAGAAGAGTAAAGCGTCCGCGCCAGGGATGGCGCGGCTCGAGCCTACAAGGATGTATTTACGGCGTCTTTACGATCTGCCTGTTTTCACCGCTGCAGGCACTTTGTCAATAACCTCAAACGGGCAATTTATATGCCCGTTTTTTATTTTACCTCACCGCTATTTCGCGGCGGGAAACGCCTTCATATTATGCGCCAGTTGGCGATAATAGCCGTTCCAGATTGGGTACTGTTCCGGCTGTTGCCAAACTTGCTGGTGCAAACGTGAAATCATGACCGGGTCACTGAGCAGTTCCAAGCGCTGTAATTTAGCCAATTTCTCCGGCCCAGCCTCCAGGGCCTGTTCCACCCGCTCACAACGATATTGCTCGATAATCACGCGAGTGTGATGGCGAGCCGTTGCCATGGCACTGACTAACGCGTTATACGATGGGTTCATTACCGCATGGAAGAAGCCATGACTGAGCGCCCGCTGATGGTTAAGTTTCAGATATTCTTCTGTGGCAACCAATTCCCGTGGCGGATTATATTCCTCCGGGATCAGGAATAATTTCGCCCGTTTACTGGCCAGCCCCAAGGTACGGCGGCTGGAGAACACAGAGACCACCGGCGACAGGATCAGCGAGAAGACGATGGGCGATAACCACCATAAGAAACGCAGATCCAACCAGGCCACACCACTCGCCCAAACCACACCGAGCAACAGTTGTGGCCCGTGGCGAACCATAGCTTCACTCCATGGCGTGGCGTCATCATCGCGTTGCGGTGAATTCCACTGCACCGACCAGCCGAGGAAAGCACTGACCACAAATACTGTGTGGAACAGCATCCGCACCGGGGCCAGCAATACTGAGAACAGCATTTCCGCCAGCATCGACAGCAGCAAACGGAGTGCCCCGCCGTACTCTTTCGCACCCTTAGCCCAGATAAGAATGATGCTGAGTAACTTAGGTAAGAACAGCAAGACCAAGGTGGTGGAGAACAAACCAATGGCCAATTCCGGCCGCCACTGAGGCCATACCGGGAACAACTGGCGCGGCTGTAAGAAGTACTGCGGCTCCATCAAGGTATGCACCGCTTGCAGCGCCGTACACAACACCAGGAACATAAACCACAGCGGAGCCGACAAATAAGACATCACACCGGTGAGGAACACCGCACGGTGAACCGGGTGCATACCTTTAACCAAAAACAACCTAAAATTCATTAAGTTACCGTGGCACCAGCGGCGGTCTCGTTTTAACTCATCGAGCAAGTTAGGCGGCAATTCTTCATAGCTGCCCGGTAGATCATAGGCAATCCACACGCCCCATCCAGCACGGCGCATTAATGCCGCTTCCACAAAGTCATGGGAGAGAATAGCGCCGGCGAATGAGCCTTCGCCCGGCAAGGGTGCCAAAGCACAATGCTCAATAAACGGCTTCACCCTGATGATGGCGTTATGGCCCCAATAATGGGATTCGCCCAGTTGCCAGTAATGTAACCCGGCGGTGAACAACGGGCCATAAACGCGAGTGGCAAATTGCTGAATTCGGGCATACAAGGTGTCCATACCGGAGGCTTTCGGCGCAGACTGAATTATCCCGGCATTCGGATTGGCTTCCATCAGCCGCACCAATCCCGTCAGACAGCCACCGCTCATCACGCTGTCGGCATCCAATATCACCATATAGCTGTATTGGCTGCCCCAACGGCGGCAAAAGTCATCAATATTGCCACTTTTGCGTTTCACCCGACGCCGACGGCGGCGATAGAAAATACGCCCGTGCCCATCCACATCACGGCACAATTCCAGCCAGGCTTTTTGCTCCGCCACACAGATATCTGGGTCGTAACTGTCACTCAGCACATAAATATCAAAGTGCTCAAGTTGCCCGGTGGCAGCCACCGATTCATAAGTGGCCCGCAAACCGGCAAATACGCGCTCCACGTCCTCATTACAAATGGGCATAATCAGCGCTGTCCGGTGTGCTGGATTTAGCGCCTCATCCCCTTTGATGGTGGAGGAAATACTGTATTTGTCTTTACCCATCAGTAATTGCAAGAACCCCATCAGCGCAGTCCAGAAACCGGCTGAGACCCAGCAGAACAACACGGCGAACAAAATAAGAATGCCAGTTTGCAGTAAATAAGGCAGCAATTGCATCACCGAAACCTGCCAGTTTTGCTGCCAAATTTCGAACGGATCAATTAAGGCCCAGCCCTGATAAGGTAAAATGGTCTTCATATAGCTGGTCGCAATGGTGGTTTGCAACACAATCAATATCAGCAATATATAGCGGCGCAGAGACCCCACGCTGCGCCATTTTTTCTCGGCGAGTGCCTGTTCATGTGTTTGCGCGCGTGACACCGGGCTGCGGCCCAGTAGCGAATCCCAAAAACGCCCGACCGGATTAGTGCGCCAGGCCTGCGGTGCCATACTGGTACGCTTGATGGGCGGCGTAGCATGAATAACCGTGCGCCCCTCATCGTCTTGCGCCAGTAACTTGCCATCCGTCAGAGCATCCGGCCATGCCGCTTGCAAGCGGGCATTGACCGAAGCCAATGCACTGTCTTGCTCACTGAAAACCCCATTTCCTGATGTACTGGCCGCCAATTGCTGATGTACCCGCGGTATCGCATCAGGTGTGCTGGCGAGTAGCACATCCTCGGGCAAAGCATCGCGCAACGCCCCTTGCTGCTGCGCAGTCAAGGGCAAGTCCGCAATATAATCCTGTACAGTAGATTGATTTAACTTATTCATTGGCAGGTAGCTGATAGCTCCAGGTTTCCGTCAGGGTTTTGTCGCCATTAACCAGCGCAGCGCGCATTTCTATTGGTTTCTTGGCATCCTTAACTTTTAACCGCAGTGTCAAACGCCAGCCTTTGGTCACTGGATTGTAACGAACACTGTTTTCGATCAATTCACCGTTGTCATCAATACTGACCTGCGAAGCCAGTGGCGCATTTTCATCCAGTGATTTCAGTACCGGGCCGACAAAATCAACCAGGAAAGCCACACTGCCGTCTGGCTCACGGATCAGATTCGACTGTTTCACATCCCCAGTTGAGCGCAGAGTTTGTTTCACATAAGCCACATCCGGTGAATGCAATTTGTCTTCATCACGGGTGAAATGCAGGCGGTAATTCAGATCGAGCGAATTCTTGGCATCCGGTAAAACATCCGGTGTCCAGAAAGCCACGATGTTATCGTTAGTTTCATCCGCGGTTGGGATTTCCACCAGCTCCACTTTACCTTTGCCCCAATCACCACGGGGTTCAACCCAGGCGCTCGGACGCAAATCATAGCGATCGTCTAAATCCTCATACTGCGAGAATTCACGGCCGCGTTGCAGCAAACCGAATCCTTGGGGATTTTCAACCGTATAAGTGCTGACTGACAAATGCTTGGGATTGTTCAGCGGTCGCCAGATCCATTCACCATTACCGGCATGAATAGAAAGACCATTGGAATCATGCAAGGCTGGGCGATAGTTCAACACCGCAGACGGCTGACTTGGGCCAAACAAGAACATACTGGTTAATGGCGCAATCCCCAGTTTCTCTACTTTATCGCGCAAGAAAACTTTAGCTTGCACATCAATGGTGGTATCGCGGCCCGGATAAACTACAAAACGATAAGCCCCGGTGGCGCGAGGGGAATCCAGCAAAGCAAAAATAACCAGGTGCTTATCATTAGGTTTTGGACGTTCAATCCAGAACTCACGAAAACGCGGGAATTCCTCGCCAGAAGCCAATGCAGTATCAATCGCCAGCCCGCGCGCAGAAAGACCATAAACCTGGCCTTTACCAATCACACGAAAATAACTGGCACCAAGCATGCTGATAATTTCGTCTTTTTTATCCACTTTGTTAATAGGATAAAGCACTTTGAACCCGGCAAAACCCAAATTCTTCACGGACTCGGGGTCATGCTTGACCGAGCCAAAGTTAAAGTAGTCCGGGCTATAATTGATAGGCTTCACACTGGTGGCAGTCACTTCATTAATTTGCACCGGTGTATCGAAATACATACCTTGATGATAAAACTCTAACTTAAATGGCGTATCCAGTTTGTTCCAATACGATTTATCATGGTTAAACTGAATTTGCTGGTAATCGGCAAATTTCATTTCACGAAATTGCGATGGCAGATTACTTTTCGGCGCTTCAAAACCTTTACCCGCCAGAGTCTGTGCCTGTTTAGCCACATCATCTAATGAGAAAGCCATGGCCTGAGAAGTGAATAATGACAGCAAGAGAGCCACCCCTAGCCATCTGACGCTGTTTGCGCGTGACCCTTTTGACATTCTATTGACGTTCGACAAAATATTAACTCCCACATCTCCCCCTAAATCATAACAGCCAAATTATTGACGGTTTATCCAGCCGGTGCCGTTGATAAGTCCCGGCTAATGTTCTACCCAAACTTACACCGCCAGCCCAGTATTTAAACCAGTGGCTAAGCCACCAGCCTAGCAAGCTAGACTAAAATACGCTATGGAAAATTATTAACCCTTATAGTAGTGTTTATTGTCGCACTGATCCATTGATAACGCATATAGTTACCAATGAGTAATTACTATAAAAAATATTCTGGGCAAAATCAGATACGTTATTCTAATTCCGATAACAAATAGCGAATAAGTATGAAAAAAAATACTAACCAACGGGAGTACTTTTTAGACGCTATCCGCGCCTATTTGATGTTACTCGGCATTCCTTTTCACCTTTCACTTATATACTCCAGCCACCATTGGGCAGTGAATAGCAGCCATCCTTCATTGGCATTTACCCTATTGAATGACTTTATCCATGCCTTCCGCATGCAAGTATTTTTTGTTATTTCTGGTTATTTTTCGTTCATGCTATATCAGCGTTATGAGCGCCACCGCTGGCTACAAGTCCGACTGGAACGTGTTGTTATTCCGTTAATTACTGCTATCCCGCTCATTACTCTGCCTCAGTTTTTCTTACTTAAAAAATACACCAGTAAATTACAAGATTGGAATTCATTTACAATTTATCAAAAAATAAATATTGCTATTTGGGAAGTTGTTTCTCACTTATGGTTTTTGTTAACACTCGCCTTATTGACCACACTTTGTTTTTATCTGTTCCAGAAAATGAAGAATAAACAGCTCTCAGTTCCGGCCTTGATAAAGGGAATGAATAACATAGGAAAAATCTCACTATCATTATTTTTATTCGTATTCATTTATTCAGTAATACGCAGAATAATATTTATCCTAAACCCTGAAATACTCTTTAATAGTGCCTTCAATTTCGTTGTGATGGAAACCGTGTTTTATCTGCCTTTCTTTCTTCTGGGTGCTTACAGCTTTATCTACCCGCCACTCAAGCAGGTTTTTCTCACCTTTTCGCCGGGCGCACTAGCCGCTTCACTCCTGTTATTTGGTGCTTACTATTTAAACCAACACTTTAATACTGCTGAGTTTTTTGCCTTCGAGCTGGATCTTATTATTAAAGCATTAATGGGTGTGACTATGACCAACGTGGTCTACTCGCTAGGGTATCAGTTGCTCAATTATCCTTCTGCGCGCATCACGTACCTGGTCAATGCCTCTCTTTTCATTTATCTGGTGCATCATCCATTGACCTTGATTTATGGTGCCTTTGTCACCCCCAAAATTGACAACAATGGCTTGGGTTTCTTACTCGGAATGCTCTTGGTGTGTTTGATTTCATTTATGTTATATGAGGTTCATCGCCGTATTCCTTTGCTAAAATTCTTGTTTTCTGGCAAGTCGCAGCAGCAAACGACGCAATCAAAGAATTATGCAAAGTAATAAAGTTATTGCCAAGTGATCTATCTAACTGCATACCGTTTTGGTCATAAAACCGCTACACTGTGAGGCCATCATGTAGATGCGGGATGGCAAATGCCTCACTGTGCGCTCTGCTTTCAGAGCAATTATCCTGTTGATTCCTTATCAGGGTTTGTTTCACTTGCAGTGACAACAAAAAGAGGAATTGTGATGAGTAAGCAAGAATCTATTGAGAATAATCCCACATCTGATACTACGCCAGTCGCTGAGTTTAGCACCTTGTTTACCTTGATTAGCCGTCTTAGCGGTGCTTTGGATAGCGCGATCACCGGTAAAGACCGCAGCGTATTAGTCAATGAACTTTCACAACTTTCTGTCGATAGTCTTCCTGAACCGGAAAAATCAGTGACGGCTGAAGCACTAAAAAGATCGCTAGCAACACTAAAACGCGATTAATTTCATTATCCAACGTTCACCCTTGATTCCCCACTGGGCGATTAAAGGTGAGCGATCTGGCGATACCTTACTATATGCTGTGGCTATACCTTTATTTAACATATTGAATTAGGTCATATCTTCCCATCGATTCCTCCAAATCTGTGTATAATAATTCTGCTCACCCGCCATTTCTTTTCATATCAGGAGATCTCCCACATTGGATGCCATCACTATTAACAGCCTTTTTTTGATTGGCGCGGTGCTGGTGGGAGCCAGTATTTTACTGAGTTCACTCTCTTCCCGCCTGGGCATCCCCATTTTAGTCATCTTTTTGGCCATCGGCATGTTGGCGGGCGCCGACGGCATCGGCGGAATTGCTTTCGATAATTATCCTGTCGCGTATTTGGTGAGCAACCTGGCGCTGGCCGTCATTCTATTAGATGGCGGTATGCGCACCCGAGCATCATCATTCCGTGTCGCATTGTGGCCAGCCCTTTCGCTGGCGACTGTCGGGGTATTGATTACTGCCGGCCTGACAGGTATGGCGGCGGCCTGGCTATTTGATTTAGATATCATTCAAGGCTTATTAATTGGGGCGATTATAGGGTCAACCGATGCGGCGGCGGTCTTCTCACTGTTAGGCGGGAAAGGTCTCAACGAACGTGTTAGCGCCACTCTTGAAATAGAATCGGGCAGTAACGACCCCATGGCCGTCTTTTTGACTGTGACTCTGATTTCCATGATTTCAGCCGGTGAAACTAGCCTAAGCTGGATGTTTTTGGTCCACTTAATTCAACAGTTTGGCTTGGGTATCCTCATCGGCTTGGGCGGCGGCGGCTTACTGATATTACTCATCAATCGGATAGAATTACCCAGTGGTTTATATCCATTACTGGCGGTGTGCGGCGGCATTCTGGTCTTTTCACTCGCCACCGCGCTGAATGGCAGCGGTATTTTGGCGGTCTATCTCTGTGGCTTGCTACTGGGCAATCGCCCGATCCGCAACCGCTCTGGGATTTTGCAAACCTTTGATGGGCTGGCGTGGCTCAGCCAAATTGGCATGTTCCTGGTATTAGGGTTGCTGCTGAACCCAAGTGAGTTGCTGCCGATTGCCATTCCGGCATTAATTCTCTCATTGTGGATGATTTTATTCGCCCGACCGCTGTCAGTATTCATCGGCCTGTTGCCCTTCCCCAGTTTTAATCTGCGCGAGCGCATCTTTATATCGTGGGTCGGTTTACGCGGTGCAGTCCCGGTTATTCTGGCCGTATTCCCGATGATGGCGGGTATTCCCAATGCAAATTTATTCTTTAATGTCGCCTTTTTCGTGGTGCTGGTTTCACTGCTGCTGCAAGGCACCAGTTTGTCATTCGCGGCGCGCAAAACAAAACTGGTGGTGCCTCCGGCTCTCGCGCCAGTGGCACGGATTGGTTTAGACATTGATAAAAATAACCAGTGGGAGCAATTCATTTACCAGCTCAGCTGTGATAAATGGTGTATCGGCGCTACTCTGCGTGATTTGAAAATGCCAGAGGGAACGCGTATTGCCGCACTGTTCCGTGGCAAGGATCTGTTACATCCCACCGGCAGTACCCGCCTGAAAGAGGGCGATATTTTGTGTGTTATTGGTCAAGAACATGATTTACCCGCACTGGGGAAACTCTTTAGTCAGTCCCCCAGCATCCAGTTGGATGAGCGTTTCTTCGGCGACTTTATTCTTGATGCTGATGCAAAACTTCATGATATATCTCAGATTTATGGTCTCAATCTGGAGCCGGGTGTTGATAAACAACAAACACTGGGCCAATTCGTGCTCTATCTCTTTGGTGGTGAGCCGGTTATTGGTGATCAGATTGAATGGGATGGTCTGACGTGGACCATTGCCGAAATGGAATCTGACCGAGTGAGCCGGGTCGGGGTTAAGATAGTCACTGATAAAGCCTGAGTCGAGTAGCACAACCGCTCGATCTAATATTCAACTCGGGCTTAGAATGCGCTTATTTTATTTAAGATTTTTTTGTGTTTTATTGGCAATATAAATATGTACCCGTGGTGAATTCTAGTCCCAGTCAATTCCATTTCAAAAAAAAACCATTAAATACAACAGATTAATAGATGTTAATCTGTTGTATTTATTTGTTGATAAATCAATCAATAATAGTATATATTGTGAGCCATAATCAGTGGCTTATAATGAATTCGTAGCCACAGTTCTTATTGGCACACGCCGTAGTTAATTATTCTCTCTATGCTTTCGCTCAAAGGTCGTGAGTATAAGCTGACAGATAACATTATAAATTCGTCTGGTAACTCTAATGTCAGAGTGATTTCTTCTCCACGGTCAAGAATACAAACTCAAGCACTAAAACCCTAAATTCAGCCCGGTTTTTACACTCAGGCTATATAAAGAGCCAGTCATTATGAAAAATTTTTTAACCGGTATCATTCTCATTATCCTGACATCTCTAACCTATGGTGCTGTTGCTGCCCCACAAGAAATAATCAGGACATTAGTCAATGTCGGTTATCTTGATAACCTATCTCCATTATTGTTTCGCGAAGGAACTTCACCGCCCAGCGGGTTAGCTGTCGATTATCTCAATCAATTCAGCGAAAAAAATAATTTTCAATTTGAATATGTTCATTATAAAAATAAAAATGATTTATGTGATGATTTAGAAAGCGGAAAAATCAGTATTGCTATTGGGTTTACTCAAATAACACAATGTAAAATTGCAATTAACTCACCGGTTTTTTGGCAAACTCGCCTTTATAAACTACAAAACAGCCAGCGCCAGAGAGACATAAAAACAGTCTATTCACTCTCACAACAGATTTCCGCTGAAAGCCTGAAAAAGATTTATCCTCATGCTCAAATAATAGAAGATCAGCCAGAGGCCGAAGTTCTAAAGGTTTTACTGGCAGATCCCTATTCTATTTATGTTGCGGGTATTTTTAACACTAACCGTATAGTGCAAGAAAACGCAATAGACATTCAATATGCTCCGTTAACATATAATTATGATACAAAATTCATTTTTGCCTTAACCCCCTCAATTGACAAAAAATTATTTAATACACTGAGTTCCTTCATGTTAGAGAAGTCGTCTAAATATCCTAATGATGATGAGATGTATTGGCTTAATTATGCCCAATTAGGTAACTATCAAAAAATTCAACTAACTCCCGAGCAAAAAGAATGGGTGGCAGAGAAAAAAACCATCATTGTTGCGGTGCCTAAATACTCTTATCCAATAGGGTATCAGGACGATGAAGGTAATTTCAGTGGGTTATCGGCACAACTTTTGGAGATTGTTTCAGCCAGTACCGGTCTTAAATTTAAACCCGTTTTTGTCGAATCCCTGGGGGAAATGATTGAATATGTATCATTAGGAAAGGCCGATATGGGGGCTCATCGTAGTGTTACTTCAAATTATACACCTAATACCATTTTCAGCCCGCCATTTTATATTTCAAGATTCGTAGCAGTTGTAAGGGCGAATGATAGCGATATACAAAGCTCAAAAAACATCAATGGTAAGCGCATTGTACTAGTAAAGGGCCAGAAAGTAATACAGGAAATTGCGGCTGAATTTCCCAAATCAGAAATAATCACTATTGAAGGTTCCGAATTAGATTTATTAAGTGCCATAGTTAATAATAAAGCAGATGTTGCCATCATGCCTAAAATTGTATCATCTTATTGGATTAAATATTTTTACGAAAAACAATTAAAAGAATACCAATTGACAAACCCACCGGCGGTTATAGCATTCACAATTAATCGTAAATACACAATCCTTAATGATATTATTAAAAATGTCATGCTTACATTACCCTATAACAATTTAGAGATGATCGACTATCACTGGTCAAAATCAATTACACCTCCATCTACCATTGCGCCAAGAATCCCTGCTATTATTTACCTGACTTTATCAGTATTAGCTGTTATAGCAGTGATTAGCGTGATTTTTTATATCAATAATCGCCTAAGAAAACGGCGCAAGAATGATTTAGAGTTATATAACAGTAACTTAAAAGAAATTATAGATGCAAACCCGGCCCCGCTTTATAAAGTGAAGGTTAATGGCGATATTATTTTAGCCAACAAAGCATTTTATGCGTTCCTTTCAATCAACGATCCTAACAGTATTAAATCATTACAAAACATTAAATCTCTGGCACCAAACAGTTTGTCAAAAATAATGGAATTACACGAGACTGCATACTCAACTAACAAAGAGATTAATTCTGGTCAAATGTATGAAATTTCAAATATTGATTTTTACATTAGGCAATGGATATCACCGACTCAAAGTAGCGATAAGCAACCAGTCATGTTAATTGGTGGTTGGTTTGATGCTATACACAGTAAAAAAACAGATATTACATTTACAACTGCGAAAGAAAATGCGGATGACCGTAATTATAGTATGCTTCATATTGCGATTATTGACGATAACTCCATCAGTAAGTTGTTACTTAAGGCTCAACTCTTAGAATATAATGTTAATGTTAGCGATACCAATGAATTGCTTGAAGTGAAACAGTTATCAAACAAAGGGGCGCTTGATGCTGTTATCACTAACTTAACCATGAAAAACATTACAGGCTACGACGTACTAAAAACACTGGCAGAATCTACCAAATATCCGCCACCTTGCTATATTTATACTGATCGCGTTGAAAAAGAAATTGAAGAGAAGAGTTTAGCACTTGGCGCGGTTGGGCTAATCGCTAAGCCATTATCGATTGAACAGCTACAAGAGATACTAGACAATATTAAGTCATCACGACAGACCTACAAATTACTCACACTATTAGAGAAAAATGCTTATGGGAACCAGAACACGCTATTAGCTATAGTCAATGTTCTATCAGATTCCGTGAGTGAAAATATCCAACAATTACAAAACACGCATCCTGAAGATAAAGAAGCCAGGCTCGAGATCGTCCATAATATTAAAAGGATGTTAAGTTTGCTTCAGTTTGAGGAGCTAATGAATCAATGTGATAGCTATGCAGCCATCTTGCAACATGAGCCAGAAAATATTGCATTAATATCACACGCTTTTGAACAAAATTTGATACCCTTCTTATCTATTATTAAGCAATGCCAGATATTGATCAATAAAGAACAGAGTAAATGACATATCCCCTTAGCCATGATGGGAAGAGTCATACTTTTATTCGCTGTAATCATCCATTACAGCGAACATTTTACATGATTAACTTTTGATCATCTTTGACAGTTTTCTGCTATACCGATTTAATTTTATTAACCAAAACAATCCCCACACAGACTAATACCAGAGCAATGGCATTTTTCCATTCCAAAATACTTTCGTTCAGGAAAATGGCGGACAACACCGCACCAGAAACGGGGATAAGGAAATTGAATGGCGCTACCATGCCGACTCGATTATATTTTAGCAATAAGCTCCACAGCGCAAATGCAGCTGAAGACAACAGCACCAAATAGCCCAGCAACAATAATGCCTGCCAACCAAAATCACTTAAATAGCCGCCAAAGAGATAGCCGCCCAGCGTTAATACTAACCCGCCGATCGCCAACTGATACCCCGTCATCACAGTGGTATCCATGGTTTGTGAAATCCGTTTACCATAAATACTGGCAGCAGACAGAATAAAAGCCGCCAACACCACACAACCCTCGCCCATCAAGGTGAAATTAAAGTCCATTATATCGGAACCAAAATTCACCACCATGACACCGGCAAAGCCTAAAGCGCATCCAATGATTTTATTGAATGTCAGACGGTCATTTTTATAAATATAATGCGCTAATAGCACACTGAAAAATGTGCCGGTCGCATTCATGATAGAGCCTTTAACCCCCGTGGTGTAGGCCAGACCAATATAGAAAAACACATACTGTAAGGTTGTCTGTGTTAGCCCCAATAGAGCAATTTGCTTATATTGGCTTTTCTTGAGGCGGCCAATCGCCTTGCCGCTGACCACAGCAAAAAGCAGCAACACTATTCCGGCCAATAAAAAACGATAACCCGCAAATACCATCTTGCTCGGAATATCATCGGGTGCAATATGAAACAGCGCATAGCCATTCTTTATCGCCGGATAGGCACTACCCCAAAGAAGACAACAAAATGTCGCGACAAGAAAAACAAATTTTTTATGGGTAAAAAGCGGAGGACTCCGGTCCACGTCAACATCCTTTCGAACAAGAAATGAAACATTGTTTCGTTATAACCATTTCTGGTATAAAAGTCCTGTCTAATGTCACTTTTCTCCTAAAAAGATGCCAATAAGATTATTGCTCCGCACCTATAGCGCATCTGGATGCCAAAACCCGCAAAAATCTTTGCTGTGTGACAGCCCTGCCCGGACGATTTTATCGTCACAATTCACGATTTATCTTGTCGCCTGTCGCGCATTTAAACCGCCGCTTACTTTCAAGTCTATTAATGCCGCTAAGAGCGTAAAAAAAATATTCTTCAAAAACATATAAACATTAAACATATTAATGTAATTTTGATAAACTTGACTTAAGTCATTTGAGTAACCTAAATTAATCGTATGATAAGTAACCGGTTATAATGTTTCCCTGGTGTTGGCCGAATTGGCATCCCTTACCAAATGAGATTGGTAAGGGTTTTTTTTGTCTATTATTTGGCTACAACAGAGTTTTATTGGATGACGACTCTACTGCAATGCCCGAGCTAAAGTCATGGCTCGGATAATCATCGCGCGATCGACATCAGGATGAGGGATTTCGAGTATTTTCTGCCAGATAACAATAGCTTGCGCATACTTGGCATGAATAAAGTTATCATTGGCTTGCAACATCAGTGCGGTATATTGCAGCGGGTCTTTTGCCAGTGCTTGCTGTAGCCAATAGGTCACATCCTCAGTCATTTTTTGCCCTGACTGATAATAAAACAGAGTCGCTCGGGCAGCATCTATTGAAGCACTCGCCCCCTGCAAACGTTCTGTCTGCTGCAATGCTACCAGCGCGTCCTCAAATTCATTCTGATACAAATAATATTGAGCCAAACTAAACCAGAGTTCGCTGTTATCAGGTGACTGCCGGATACGCTGCTGTAATAGAAATAATGTTGGGTCGCTGCTTTGCTTATCCAACATATTGTTCAATCGCGTCGCTTCTTGCTGGCGTAAAACCTCCTGCTGCACCGCGGCATAGTGGCCTAGTTGCTGATATCCCAACAGAATAAGTGTCGGGAGCAACAAGCTCAACCCCAACGGCCAGCACCAACTCAGACGGCCATATTGCCTTGACCAAGGCCACCATATGCCGCTTAAAATCATGAGCAATAATATCGCCATCCCGATTGCCAATATCATCAGCGCCCCCCTCTCGAACCTGAGGCCGCTCGATTTCGAATGCGTAGCACTAACCCGCCTAACACACAGGCCAGCAGCACTCCCGGCCCAAACCACAGTATCAGTGTGGCACTGCGCACCGGCGGCCGATAAAGCACAAAATCACCATAGCGCTGTGTCATTAGGGCCATAATTTCCTGAGAACTGTGCCCCGCTTCCACCAAGCGGTAGACTTCTAAGCGCAAGTCCTGCGCGATGGGTGATGTTGATTCCAATAAGTTTTGATTCTGACATTGCGGGCAACGTAATTCTTTTGCCAGAGCTAGCGC
The DNA here is from genome assembly GCF_902170565.1 of Yersinia thracica. Taxonomy (GTDB): domain Bacteria; phylum Pseudomonadota; class Gammaproteobacteria; order Enterobacterales; family Enterobacteriaceae; genus Yersinia; species Yersinia thracica. Next base: position 210,721 of record NZ_CABHXX010000095.1, on the reverse strand, counting down.
TTGTTGTTGATTTTGTGGCGAACTAAAGTGGTAAGTATCCACCAAATCGGCCAACACCCATGGCGAGAAAACCAGTGATAACAGCAGCAACAGGGTTTTCATGGTGTTTCCGCCTTAGCCCATTGCGCCAGTAATGGCATAAACTGCTGTTGCCATATTTCTAATGTCATCTCACCCGCATAGCGCTGGCGAATAACACCATTAGCATCAATCAGCCAGGTTTCGGGGGTGCCATACACTCCCATCGCCAGCGCTAAAATCCCTTGTGGGTCATAAAGATTCTTTTGATAAGGATTACTGTAGCGGTGGAGTGTATTCAATGCCGCCTGGCGATCATCGCGGTAATTCAACCCGTAAAACTGTACTTTATTCAGGCTGTTGGCACTCTTTAAGCTGTTAGCAATTTGGCCTAATACCGCCAGCTCTTGTTTGCAACTGGCGCACCAACTGGCCCATACATTAATCACCGTCACTTTCCCCAGCAGTTGGCTCCGCGTTATTTTTTGTTCTGGTTGCTGTAATTCAGATAATGAAAATTCGGGGATTGGCCGGTTTTTCTCTGCTAACTCAATATGATGCGGGTCACGATTTAGGCCGCTGTAGAGCACCAATCCTAAGAAAAAGGCCAGCACTGGGACCAGCAACCAAGGCCACCGCTGTTTCATTTGTCCTCCACAATATCACTGGCAGGTTTGGATCTACGCCACAGTGTCAGCACGCCGCCGAACACCATTATCACTGCGCCGCCCCAAATCCAACTGACCATCGGCTTATGATATAAACGCACGCTATACTCCCCGGCAGACAGATTATCCCCTAACACGGCATAAAAATCGGCCAAGGGGCCACTGGCTATCGCCGGCTCAATCATCAACATTTCACGCGCGGTATAATGCCGCCGCTCAGGTAACAATGTGGTGATGGGTCGCCCATGCTGACTCACCCTGATATGCGCCCGCTCACTGGTATAATTCGGGCCGACCAGTAATTCAGTTTGCTGATAAGTCAGTTGGTAGCCCGCCAATGTTGCTTCGCGACCAGGGGACATACGGCTGCCCAGCTCCGTCGAGTGATAGGAAGCAAACAGCATACTCAGCAAGCTGATGGCTACCCCGCCATGAATCAACCATGAGCGCCAGCGGATCCTGGCGGCAAACAGCGGGGCAAATAATGCCCACAGGGCCAGTGTGACACCCGGTATCATGGCTGGCTGCCATTGTGAATGTGAATGTGATTGAAACCAGCCCGCACTGAATAGCGCCCCCGAGATAGCCAATAAGGCAGGAACCGCCAGACGCCAGCGCGGGATTTTGCGGCTTTGCTGCCAATCAGCAAATGGCGCGGCCCCCATCAGCAATAACAACAGCAACACAAAAGGCGTCAGTGTTTGGTTAAAATAAGGCGCACCAACAGAGAGTGACCCCAAACCTAATGCGCTGAAAATTAAAGGATATAAAGTACCAATCAACACTGTGACCGCCGCGATACTGAGTAACACTAGCGCCGCCAGCAGCAAGGTTTCCAAAGAAAATAGCGCGAAATCAGCCGTGCGATGATTACCCCGCACCCGCAGTGCAAATAACATCAAAGAAATCAATGTCACCATGCCGAATAGCGCCAATAAAGCCCCGCCACGGGCGCTATCAACCGCAAAAGCATGAACTGAGGTCAACACGCCGGAGCGGACGATAAATGTCCCTAACAAGCAGAGTTGAAATGTCACCAATGACAGCAAAATGCCCCATTGATGATACAAACCGCGCCGCTCACTGATAGCCAAAACATGCAATAATGCCGTGCTGGTCAGCCAGGGTAATAATGACGCATTTTCTACCGGGTCCCAGAACCACCAGCCTCCCCAGCCCAATTCACTGTATGCCCACCAAGCGCCCAGTAAAATCCCGATACTCAATAAACCCCAAGCCGCCAGCACCCATGGGCGGCTGTAGCGCGCTATATTTTGGCTACTTTTGCCCTCAAGCAATGTCGCGACCGCAAAAGCAAAACTGATAGCAAAACCGCTATAACCCAGATACAGCAGCGGAGGGTGAAATATCAGCGCGAGATCTTGCAGCATCGGGTTCAAATCGCGCCCCTGCGCTAAGGTGGGGAATAATCGCACAAAGGGGTTGGAGAAAAAGAGGATAAATACGCTGAAGGCAACCAGCAGCCAGCCCATCACACCCAATGAGCGGGCAAAAAATCGCAACGGAAAATGGCGGCGAAAGAGTGTCAGTGCGCTGCTCCACAAGCCCAGTGCAAACAGCAGAAATAACATGGAGCCTTCGTGCCCGCCCCAGATTGCCGCAATTTTATAAAACAGCGGCAGCTGACTATTGGCGTGCTGGGCAACATACAACACCGAAAAATCATCGGTGACAAAGCACCAACCCAGAGCCAACATCGCCAATGTAATCAATAAAGTCACGCCATAGCTGAGCGACGGCAGCCAGACAAGCAATGGCATTCGCCGCCCATACAAAGCTATAAAGGGCACACAACCGAGCAATAGCGCCAGTGACGCCGCCGCCAGCAGTGAAAGCAGCCCAAATTCTCCTGTCATAGAATTTTATCCATCACTCAATCTTATCCATCAGACCATTTCTCCATCACACCATTTCTCATCAGACCAAGGTCATCTGACCGGCATAAAGAATGAAAAAACGCAAAACGAATACGCCGAACAAACTTAAACCGGAAACGGTGAGCAGGAATGAGACTCGGTGGCGCAGGTTATGGCTGCAATAGCGGTTTAGGGCCAATGGCAGCACCATGCCGCAGCCTATCACCCAGAACCAGAACATTAGCGCCCAGAAACCGTCGCCGAGGGCAACTGTCACCGCCACTTCTTTCTGTCCACCGCCGAACCATAGCCCGGTAAAAAAAGCCAACAGCAGAAAAAGCTCCAACCAAACCACCGGTTTTTCCAATCGATGAACAAAAGCCAATGCCGGGCTATGGAGCGGCTCTTTGAAAAAAACTACCGAGCACAACACCATGGCGGCGATACCGGAAGACACCCCCGAAAACAGGAATAACACCGGCAATACCGGGTTATTCAACAGTGGGTAGCTCTTTAACGCGGATAACAGAAAACCGGTATAAGCCCCTAACGCGACCGCCAGAAACATCATTAACGGCTCAAGCTTGCGTTCAATTGGGGCCAGTTTATTCAGTAGCGCGCTAATCCAGCTCAACTTAGGGTAAGGCTGTAAAAATGTCGTTATTCCCCGGCGGAATATCACCGCCAACCAAACCAATAACACCAGCATATAGATCTGAAATAACATGACGCCCAATGACATCACCGAGCTGCTGCTGTAGAAAAACATCAGCTTCCAGAAAGTCCAGGGCCGGGTCAGGTGCAGGATCAAAATAAGCAAACCCGCGATAACCGCCAGTGGCGCAATAATCGCGGTGGATTTTAGCAAGCCACTTTGCGCGGCATCCTCCCCCAAGACGCGCCACTTAACCAGCAAGCTCACTACCACCATGCCGGCTGAAACCCCGATTAAAAACAGATAGATAGCAATCGGCCAGTCCCAGACTAATGACTCAAAATGAAAGGGCGTATTCAGTGCAGGACTCATCCGGTTATCTCCCCATACTGGAAAGGAACACGGTAAAGTTTCGGTCGTGTTCCCAGATGTAACTTGGCGCGATAGACCCTGCGCTGATGCAGCAGCTTCACTAATTCACTGTTAGCATCATCCAAATTGCCAAAAACCAGTGCTTTAGTTGGGCACGACAAGACACAAGCCGGTTGTTTGCCCTGCTTGAGATTAGTTTTGCGGCAAAAATCGCATTTGTCGGCGGTTTTCGTCACTGGATGAATAAAACGAACCCGATACGGACAGGCCGCGATGCAATACTGGCACCCGACGCAAAGGTCAGGATCGACGTCAACAATTCCGGTCGCCTTATCGCGATAAGAAGCTCCGGTGGGGCAAACATCGACACACGGCGCTTTATCACAATGCTGGCAAGAGTGGCGGTAAAACTGATATTTCACCGCCGGGAATTCGCCAATCGGCTGACTGCGGATAATACTTAAGCGCGAAACACCGGCGGGCACCTGATTGACTTCACGGCAAGCATCCATACAGGCGGTGCAGCCAATGCAGTGGGTTTCGTCATGCAACATACCGTAACGAACACCATCAATCGTGCCGCTCAGCGCCAATGGCCGCCCAGATGAGCCGGTCATAAAAATCAGCGCCCCCATACTGACGATAAAGTGACGACGATTGGTCTTCATGGCGCATCCTTAGGGAGCAACTCCTGCTGACGGCGATGGCAATCCACACAGATTTTGACCCGCCCTTTATCATCCAGCCCATGCATTGGATCTGTTTTGGGATGCAACTGATGACAACTGACACAAGAAAGTTTCAGCATATGCACATCATGTGGCCAGAATGCTTCGCGTAATTTTTCCGGCTGATGACAACTCATACAAACACTGTTTTGTTGTGACACACTGAACATCGCCTTATCGGCATTCAACATATCGCTATTAAAACGCATCACATCTTTGACGCCATTTCGGTGCAGTATTGATGCTTTTCCATGGCAATTGGTGCACGTTACCGCCAGTTGAGTATTTGGGTTGATGGCCGTGGCATGTTTGCCGTGCAACTCATCTTTTTGTTCTTTATGGCATTGGACACAAGCTGCATCCGGGTTGCGCTGCGGCTCCACCACATGGCGCGAGTCGGCGGGTTTCGGCGGTTCAGCCGATGTTGTGGCGAGTGTGGGCAGCGTGTACAGAGCCAACACTACCAGCAACACTGCTGAACAGAATGAAGGTAAAACGCGCATAGTTATTCCACCTTTGCTATAGCCCCAAGTGGGGGCTAGTTTGTCTCTGGAATAGCTCCGGCAGGTGTTTTACCCCACCGGAACGCCTTTTACTGGCTCAAACGGCCCGCTTTTTTGGCTTCTGCGTCCCAGGCTGGCACCACTTGTTGCAGAAACTCCTGTTTCTCACTGTTCAGCTTATCCATGTCCATCCCCAGCGCTTTTTGCGCATTGAGTTTGGTGGAGATATCCGGCAGTGGAATTTCGTGGCTAATCCCCTTGGTGGCCAGTAAACGAGCCAATTTGGTGCGGGCGTCGGCGGCTTTATTCAACGCGCCGCCGAGGACCCGCAGCCCCACATCCGGTGCATGCATATGAATACCGTGGGAGGCAATGGCGTAATCCCAGCGCCACTGCGCATGGCGAATATCCTGCAAAATCGGCTGCATTTCTTGCTCAGTCGCCCCGGCATCCCAGGCCGCTTTGGCCTCGTAATGCGCATGAACCAACTGTTTCTCAACATTCAGTTTCAACTCCTGAATGCTGGCTTTGCGTTCAGCGACAATATCTTGCAAGGTTTTTTTATCTTGGGTATGGCAGTTAACACAGGTGGTTTCGAAGCTATCAAAGGGATTGCGGATTTGATGATCGGTATACACTTTACCCGCCGCATTTTGGATTGTCGGCATATGGCAATCAACGCAACTGACATTATTTTTACCGTGAATACCTGCACGCCAGGTTTCGTATTCAGGATGTTGCGCTTTCAGCAGAGGGGCTTTTGACAGCGGGTGAACCCAATCAGAGAAAGCAATTTTGTCGTAATATTTCTCCATCGAATCCACATCAGTCCCTTGATCCCAAGGGAGTTTCACAGCTTTATCTTTACCGGCGAAGTGATATTCCACATGGCACTGGCTGCACACCATAGACTGTTGATCCAGACGGCTGGCATGCTCGAAAGGTTTGTTGATAGATTGCAGCGCGCGATCAATATAGGGGCGTGATAGCACCAATGCGGGTTTGCCCGCCGCAAAATCGGCCGAGGCGGTGTCATGGCAATCGGCGCATCCCAACTGATTGACCACTTCCGGGCCGCCTCTGGCCCATGTTCCTTTGAAATAGCCCTCTTCCCCCTGCTCATTGATTAAGCGGGCGACATCCGGGCTTTTACAGCTCCAACATGCCATGGGCAATGGACCGTCTTCAGCAGTTTTAGGGGCCGCGGTACGCAAGGTTTCCCGCACATCAGTGACGGCATAAGCATGCCCGCGCGGTTTGTTGTAATCTTTGGCGAAAGGATAACCCGCCCACAGAATCACCAGATTAGGATCTTCGGCCAAAGCATCTTCTCGCGGCCCACTTTCTTTGGTTTTCAACCAAGAGGAGAACTGATCCGCATGCTGCTGCGCGAACTTATCGTTGCGGGCCTCAATCGGCGGCGTAGGTGCTGCCGACACAGAAAACACCCCTCCGATGACCAAAAGCGCCAATATCCCTACCGACATTTGTCTTATAAATTTGCTCACAATAGGTACTCCAGTGTGTTTTTCCATACCGGACGCCGCCGGTGCTTGCACCAGACAGTCATTTTTTTATTTTTAAGCCCGCACTGGGATGTAAAACACTCACCCAGAGAGACCCATGACAGATTTCACCCAGTGGGGGTTATGGAGATAGTAAGGAGGATTTTCAGTAAATGATTTGTTGTAGTAACAATGCTTGTTTTAGATCAAACATTCTTTGTATGGGTATTTGATTTTATGAACCAGCTCAAAAAAAACTCAGCACCAAACAATTTTTGCATAAAATCAAATATATACCTCTTTAGAGGTATGGAATGAAAAAGGAGAAATATGAAGTCAGATAGATTTCTAAGCTGCCTGTGCGGCAGTGAACTGTAGAACAATACAGATAACTGACTGATAATAAAAGCGCATTAAACCCTAGTAATAAAAAATGATTTTTTAAAACCTTGGGGATTCTTATATAAAATCAATAGGTTAAAAAGTACATTAAAAAAAGGGTTTAGAATAAGGTTTAGCCAAAATGTCATTAAACCTTTTTCTGCTGCGGATGATGTGATGAATAACAGGGAGTTTGAAAAACTTATCGTTCATTATTTTGGCGCAGGATTTGCCAGTTTTATTATGTCAGAAAGAACAAATATGACCGATAAAATCAAGGTATATCAGGAGGTTAAGCAAGGATAGAAAGCAGGGGAAACAGAGAAATGATGGCGGAGGAGGAGAGATTCGAACTCTCGAACGGTTACCCGTCGACGGTTTTCAAGACCGTTGCCTTCAGCCACTCGGCCACCCCTCCGCAACGAGCCGAACTATAAACAGAGCTCCGCCGCTTGTAAAGCTTGTTTGTGTTTAATCGCCCAAAAAGCCGCCATCTGATTCTCGAATGATGAATTAATCGTCATGATGATGATTCACTGTACAACCGCTCAGAGTATCTATTATCTCGAGGCTATTTTACCCAGCAACAGCACAGACTTCTTTGGGGTACCGGCAAATATTTGCTAAATTAGCAGCCGTTTCATTGATTGAACCACCGAGGTTGTATGTTGGAGTTTGAAGGCCGCACGATTGATACCGACGCGCAAGGTTACCTGAAAAATAGCGCAGACTGGAGTGAAGCTCTGGCCCCGATATTAGCTGAACAAGAGGGCATTACCCTCACTGAACCTCATTGGGAAGTGGTGCGTTTTGTGCGCACTTTTTATCAGGAATTCAATACGTCACCGGCCATCCGGATGTTGGTAAAAGCCATGGCACAGAAATATGGTGAAGAAAAAGGTAATAGCCGCTATCTCTACCGTTTATTCCCGAAAGGGCCAGCCAAGCAAGCGACAAAAATTGCCGGGCTGCCAAAACCGGTGAAATGTATTTAATTGGCAGCCACATTCTGGGTGGGCGGCTAGTAGCGAATGTTAAATGTCGCAAATGGCGTGGCCGGATGAGGCTCTGTCAGCAGGCGATCAACTCGCGCGCCCCGTGGCCCGCCCTGTTTAATCCACGCTATCAGTTGCTCGACCGCCTGTTGTTCACCATAAGCCACCACTTCTACACTGCCATCGTCACAATTGCGGGCATAACCGGTCACCCCCAACGCCAGTGCTTGCCGTTGCGTGCTATAGCGAAACCCTACACCTTGAACTACACCATAAACATAAGCCGCGGTGCATACTTTTGCCATATTAACCCCGCATCTATTTATCACTGTTCTTCTGGTTCAAGTGGAATGAAAAACGCGATTGGAAATAAGATTTCACCTGTTCTTCCATCGAGTGAATTTTTTGGTCAATGCTATTACACAGAAACTCATCACTGTTCATTGCCTGGACGCGCTGTAGCGCAATCTCGTCAATTTCTTCTTTTTGTTTTTCTGTGAGTGCTAAGTCAATTTGTTTATTCGTCATGATGCTGTCCCTACTTGGCAGAAAGAAAGTCACTATAGAACTATGAATACTATAGCTCTCTGAATATAGTAGTGAAAAAGTTTTTAGTCGCCCTGTTGAACACAATATGCCCGCCAATTAGACACAGAATCGCCCCAATGGCCGCCAGATATCAAGGCCGTCGTGGTAGTGAGCGGCATGATATTGCTATATCATAATGGCCTTATTTTGATTGATAATGACTTATCAATTTCAACTATTTTGATTTAATAAGAATATTACAATGCGCCTATTTCTTGCCAAAGGACGTGAAAAATCCTTACTTCGTCGCCATCCATGGATTTTCTCTGGGGCCGTACAACACCTTGAAGGTAATGCAGTTCCCGGTGAAACCATCGATATTCTTGATAGTCAGGGTAAATGGCTGGCCCGCGCCGCCTACTCTCCTGAATCACAAATTGTGGCGCGAGTCTGGACGTTCCAACAAGATGAAGTTATCGACAGTGAATTTTTTGTTCGCCGTCTACAACGGGCACAAACCTGGCGGGATTGGTTGGCGCAGCGCGATGGTTTGAATGGCTACCGCCTGATTGCCGGTGAATCCGACGGCCTACCGGGCATCACCATTGACCGCTTCCAAAATTTCCTGGTATTGCAATTGTTGTCGGCAGGGGCTGAATATCAACGCGCAGCGCTGGTCAGCGCATTACAACAGTGCTACCCGGAATGCTCTATTTATGACCGCTCCGATGTTTCGGTGCGTAAAAAAGAAGGTTTACCGCTGACTCAGGGCACGGTCTGTGGCGAAATGCCCCCGGCACTGTTACCTATCACTGAGCACGGCATGCAATTGCTGGTTGATATTCAGCAAGGCCATAAAACAGGCTTTTATTTAGACCAGCGCGATAGCCGCCTCGCAGCGCGTCATTATGCCGAGGGCCGCCGCGTTCTGAACTGTTTCTCTTATACCGGAGCTTTTGCCGTCGCGGCGTTGATGGGGAATTGCCAGCAAGTTATCAGTGTTGATACCTCGCAATCAGTATTGGATATTGCCAAACAAAACGTCGAGCTGAACCAGTTAGACTTGAGCAAAGCCGAGTTTGTTCGTGATGATGTGTTCCAATTGCTGCGTAATTACCGCGCACAAGGGGAAAAATTTGACATGATCATCATGGACCCACCGAAATTTGTGGAAAATAAAAGTCAACTGGCCAGCGCTTGTCGTGGTTATAAAGATATTAATATGTTAGCTATACAGTTATTACGTCCCGGCGGCATCTTATTAAGTTTCTCCTGCTCGGGCTTGATGCCAATAGATTTATTCCAGAAAATTTTAGCCGATGCTGCATTAGATGCAGGCCATGATATACAATTTATAGAGCAGTTCCGTCAGGCCGCGGACCACCCTGTTATCGCGACATATCCTGAGGGTTTGTACCTGAAAGGCTTTGCGTGTCGGATAATGTGACTTGAAATGCCCTACACTGCCCTCATATAGATGGCAGTGTAATGTTTCTCCGGAGGTTATCATGATCGCCAGCAAATTCGGTATTGGGCAACAGGTTCGCCACAGCCTACATGGCTACTTGGGTGTAGTGATTGATATCGATCCTGAATATTCTCTTGAGCCACCAGCCCCTGATGAAGTTGCAAATAATGATACTTTGCGTTCATCACCTTGGTATCACGTGGTTATTGAAGATGATGAGGGGCAACCGATACATACTTATCTGGCTGAAGCGCAGCTGACTTATGAAGATATGGATGCTCACCCGGAGCAACCTTCATTAGATGAATTGGCCGCTTCTATCCGCCATCAATTACAGGCTCCGCGCCTGCGCAACTAAGTTTTGCACTGATTGATAAAACCCGGCATTAGTTGCCGGGTTTTTATACCCAATAGATTTCGGGCTGCAGGTAGGCGGCAACAGAATGAACCCAAGGAGTTGAGATAACTCAATGACTTAGGTAAGTGATAGCAGCCAACACCCCTGCATCTTGAAAGATGACGGGTATAGAAAAATTACTCTTTCTCGAGTCCTAATCGCGGGATTTCAATTTTAGGGCAGCGATCCATAACAACTTTTAGCCCTGCATCTGCCGCCAATGTTGCCGCTAATTCATTAATCACACCAATTTGCAGCCACAGCACTTTGGCTCCGATAGCAATGGCTTCCTGCGCAACGCCATATGCCGCTTCAGTGTTACGAAATACATCAATCATATCAACAGGATAAGGGATATCGGCCAATTCAGCATAAACCTGCTGACCCAGTAATGTCTTCCCCACCAGTTTGGGGCTGACAGGCGTCACCTGATACCCCTGCTGTAGTAGGTAAGCCATAACACCATAACTGGGCCGCGCAGGGTTATCACTTGCCCCCACTAATGCAATTGTCTTTACCTGTTGGAGAATGTCAGCAATGTCTTTATCGTGCATTTTCAGTTCCTCTGATGCGCTAAAAGAATATTTCAATCCATTTGTATCCAGATGGATTTACACATGTCAGGTGACACCAAGTGTATATCATGTAGAAAATGATGATAAACGCCGTCTAATTGATTTGGTTTAATAGGTATAGCAAGAATAACGGTTAGATTGGTGATCTAATCTTTAAATTCATTGAGATAACAACAATATAGTTATACTGCTTGTTTCAGAAAGTAAATAAATATGGGCAACCGGAAAGACTTTGACACATAATCTAGCCTGTCTGACAATATAAACGGATATCACCCTCAGGAGTAGCACATGAAAGTTGGTCTGGTGGTCGCAGGGATTCTGGCCGTTTGCTGTAGTGCTTCCGCTATAGCCACGACCTTAAAACTCGCGCCGGAAATTGACCTGTTGGTGGTCGATGGTAAAAATATGTCAGGATCCTTGCTCAAAGGGGCTGATAGCTTGGAATTAAATAATGGTCAGCATCAAATCTTGTTCAAAGTTGCAAAACCTCTTCCGGCTGATCCGAAAATATTATATGCCTCTCCACCGTTAGTGGTGGTATTTAACACCCGCAACATCAGTTCAGTCGCGATAAAATTGCCCACTATCGAGACTGAACGAGATGCCAGTAAGTTCTCCAAAAACCCGATATATCAGCTTATAGGTGATAACGGGCGGCCATTATCGGTGCGCTATGATGTATTGCATCAGGATAATCTCAATACTGCTGCAACCCTTGAAACGGCAATGGCCACCTATAACGTCGGGCAATTCAGTGCTTCGGTTCCCTCTTTTGCCAAGATCCCTCCCTCACCGGTGAGTGCTGTGCCAGGAACAACAATCGCCGTTGCAGGCACAAATACCGCCCAGAAAAAGACCAATTTACAAGGTGAGAATGTGGCAGAACAAATGCTGCAATATTGGTTCCTGCAAACCGATGCCGAAACGCAACAGCGTTTTCTACTGTGGGCTAAAAAACAACCCACAAAGTAGTGAGGTAGAGCCAAGGCCGTTCTTAAACATCAGGTTATGCTTGTCCCCTCGCATTTCTTGGCGTTACCACTATGCACAAAATCACCATTTCAGTAATCTGTCTGGAAACCGCTGGCACTCATACCCTAAATAATTCGAGTTGCAGGAAGGCGGCAACTGAGTAAATCCCTAAGAGCTTACATAAGTAAGTGATTGGGGTGAACGAAGACAGCCAACGCCCATGCAGCTTGAAGTATGACGGGTACATTGAAGGAAAAGTTGATGGAACTCACCACCCGCACTATTGCGGCACGTAAACACATTGCCCTGGTTTCCCACGACCATTGCAAAAAATCTCTGCTCGAATGGGTCATGGAAAACAGAGATCTTTTGGCACAGCACGAACTTTATGCAACGGGTACCACCGGAAACCTGGTACAGAAGGCCACGGGGATTGATGTCCGCTGCCTGCTCAGTGGCCCAATGGGGGGTGATCAGGAAGTTGGGGCGCTGATATCTGAGAAGAAAATTGATATTTTGATTTTCTTCTGGGATCCACTCAATGCCGTACCACATGACCCAGATGTCAAAGCCCTGCTACGTTTGGCAACAGTGTGGAATATTCCGGTCGCGACCAACCGCTCTACCGCCGATTTCTTGATTGGCTCCACCTTATTTAGCAGTGAAGTGACCATCGCCATCCCGGATTATGAGCGCTACTTACAGCAACGCTTGAAATAATCATTAGGCTCGGGGGCGATAACTGGACTGATACCATACCCCGTCATTCTTCAAGCTGCATGGGCGTTGGCTGCCTTCGTTCACCCCAATCACTTACTTATGTAAGCTCCTGGGGACTAATGAGCCTCATCCCTGAGGCTCACCCTACGGGCAGCATAAATCCTGTTCAAATCGGTTCCCGACCGATTTGTCGCTCAATTGCCGCCTTCCTGCAACTCGAATTATTTAGGGGATTACCCCCGGGCTTTATTTTTAACAAAAAACTGCACATGTGAATTTTTCATGCAATGACATTCTAGGGTTTGCGCTGAGTTGATACCCCTAACTCACTAAGTTGATTAACAAAAATAGAGGGGTTAGCCGTATCTTGCAGTAGCCAAACCTGATGTTTTGCTCGCGTCATAGCGACATACAGCAAACGCCGTTCTTCCGCATCAGGGAAATTTTCAGGGGCCGGTAGCAACACATCCTCCAAAATTGACTCGCGCGTCGCAGCCGGGAAACCATCACTCCCATCATGTAAACCAACAATAATCACATAATCTGCTTGTTGACCTTTACTGGCATGAATTGTCATAAAATCAATGGTTAACTTCGGCCAGCGGGTCGCCACTTTTTGCAAAATTACTGGCCGCAAATGGTGGTAACGGGCCAAAATAAGAATGCGCTCATCATCCTTAACAAAACCACTTAGCTTATCCAATAGCGCTTCGAGCTGTTCATTCGGTAAAATAGTCACTGACTTTTTATTACCTTTACTCAAGCTGTTCAGTGGCTTTTTCAATTGGTATGGATTCTGCTGAATAAACCGGTTAGCAATTTCACCAATCCTGTCATTAAAACGATAGGTAGTATCCAATGCGCACTCAGCGCCTTCACCAAAATTCTGGCTAAAAGCAGTGGTGAGAGAAAGTTCTGCGCCGCTGAACCGATAAATAGCCTGCCAATCATCCCCAACCGCAAACAGACAAGTTTGCTTATTTTGTTTACGCAAAGCAGTCAATAACATGGCGCGCTGTGGCGAAATATCCTGAAACTCATCGACTAATATATGCTTCCACGGGCTAACAAATCGCCCTTTTTTCAGCAAGTTGACGGCCTGATGAATCAGCCCGGAGAAATCAACTGTCCCCTCTTCTTTCAGCGCCGTTTTCCATGCTTTCAGTAACGGTGCCATTAGTCGTATACGTTTTTGGAAGAGGTCTCGCACTTCTTCATCAGCCTGCTCAATCATTTCGGCCTGACTACCGCCATGCATCCGCATCAACCCTAACCAACGTTCAAGCCGCCCAGCAAGTCGAGCTGCAAGCCGCGAATCACGCCAAAATTCGCCGTCATCGACTTCCCACTCCAACTCACCCGTTAGCCATTCTCGCCACCCTTTAGCCTGCGCCTTTTTTTCACTGCACTGCTGTTGCCAATGTTTGATCAACAGCGACCGCCTGGCTTGGCTGTCAGATTCAAGTTGACTTATCACTGGCGTTTTACGACTACCTTGCTGGATTATCTGCAACGCAAGTGCATGGAAAGTTTTGGCTTGAATATCATCCACACCAAGCCGTTGCTTGATGCGACTGTTCATTTCATCAGCCGCCTGGCGGCCAAAAGCGAGGAGTAAAATTTGCTCCGGCAGCGCTTCATTGCGGCGCAGTAACCAACCCGCTCGTGCAACCAGCACCGAGGTTTTACCGCTGCCAGCACCGGCCAGCACCAATACTGAATCCTCTCCGTTGACGACCGCCCGGCTTTGCGACTCATTGAGGGGAGAAGTTTCTACGCTCTGGAAGAAATCTTGATGTTCCTCCAGCATGCGATGAGTCCATTGCTGATTGCGACGATCAACACTGCGGTTACCCTGATCCAGCCAGCGCAAACAAAGCTCATAATCGGCGCGGCAAGAATCAAACTCGGTTAAACGCTGAACCGGTATCGGCAATGACGTGAAAGCTTCGCGAATAGACGCCTGTACCTGGCTTAACTCACTGCGTTTAAACCATTTATCCTGCTGCTCAATTCGCTTAATCAATTCAACTTGTTTATGTAAAACCTCAACACAAACCAGGCTCATCTCCTCACTCCATTGCTGCCAGATGCCCAATAAATGATGATAGAAACGTTGAGTTTCCTGCCATTCGGTGCCATGCAAACGCACAACTTGTTGGCTAGGCAATTCAAACTCCATCTCGCCCCAGACAATACCGCGCTTACATTGAATGTTAACCAACTGGTTGAAAGGAATCAGGTATTGATGTTTATCACCGCAGACTTCGATGCCCGCATTCAGCAAGCGAACCCGGTTATAGGGATGCTGAGCCAGATGCTTGCCAAAAGATGTCGCTTTAAGTTCCATATCTGCGCGCCATTACTCGTATTAAGTGAATTGAAATAACATGATGGAGTGTAAATAAAATAATTGAGTTTAAACAACAGGTATCCGATAGTTAACAAAGGAAACTAACCGGCGCTATGCGTATAGAATAGCTAACGCCAGTTATCACTCACCCGCATTGCGGTTTTTATTCAGCCAGGTAGATTAATCACTATGCGTACTGTATTGAATATTCTTAATTTTGTTTTAGGTGGTTTCTTCACCACATTGGGCTGGCTATTGGCCACCGTGGTCAGTGTCATGCTGATTTTCACCTTACCATTAACTCGCTCTTGCTGGGAAATTACCAAGTTATCATTTCTCCCTTATGGCAATGAGGCGATCCATGTCAATGAATTATACCCAGAAAAAAGTAATCCTCTGTTATCCGCCGGCGGTTCTTTACTGAATATCGTTTGGTTTATTTTATTTGGTTGGTGGCTATGTTTATCACATATTGCCACCGGGATTGTGCAATGTATCACCATAATTGGTATTCCCGTCGGAATTGCCAATTTTAAGATTGCCGCTATCGCGTTATGGCCAGTAGGACGCCGTGTCGTTTCTGTCGAAATGGCGCAACAGGCAAGAATGGCTAATGCTCAACGCCAGTATCAGCAACGCTGAATTTTCTGTTTTTAGAGGTTTTTTGTGCTCACTTTCGTCACTGGTTTACGCCGTTATATTTACAATAGCAGCCTGCTTTATCATGTTCGTATCTTTATCGCGTTGGTGGGTGTAACGGCGGTTCCCTGGTGGATTGAGCAGCCCAAACTGACAATCCCTCTAACTCTCGGTGTCGTGGCCGCAGCATTAACTGATCTTGATGACCGCTTGGCTGGGCGGTTGCGCAATCTATTCATCACACTGATTTGCTTTTTTATCGCATCAGCCTCTATTGAGCTGTTATTTCCTTATCCTTGGCTCTTTGCCCTTGGCCTGACTTTTTCAACTTGTGGCTTTATCTTGCTGGGCGCCTTAGGCCAACGTTATGCCACTATCGCCTTTGGTGCCTTGTTAATTGCTATCTACACCATGTTGGGCACTTCGATGTACCATATTTGGTATCAGCAACCTTTGCTACTGATACTCGGTGCCGTCTGGTATAACGTGCTGACCCTATGTGGGCACCTTATTTTTCCTATCCGCCCCTTACAGGATAATTTGGCCCGCTGCTATCAACATCTGGCTCAATACCTGGAAGCAAAAGCCAATCTATTTGATCCTGATATTGAATCTGAGGTTAATCAGCCGCTTATTGACGTTGCAATGGCCAATAGCACATTAGTCTCGATGCTGAATCAAGCCAAAACCTCACTGGTTACGCGGCTGAAAGGCGATCGCGGCCAGCGCGAAACACGACGAACCCTCCACTATTATTTTGTGGCGCAAGATATTCATGAACGCGCCAGTTCATCCCATGTTCAATATCAAATATTGCGCGAAAAATTCCGCTACAGTGACGTGTTATTCCGCTTTCAACGTCTGCTGAGCATGCAAGCCCGAGCTTGTGTACAACTGTCGCAATCAATTCTAATGAGACAGAAATATCAGCATGACCCGCGTTTCGAACGGGCGTTTACCTTTCTGGATGCAGCCCTGGCCAGAGAATTAGCCCAAAATGAGCATGTGCCGCAAGTTAAAGCGCTTTCCCATTTGCTCAAAAACCTGCGGGCCATTGATGCCCAATTAGCAGGGATTGAATCAGAGCAAGTCCTCGCTGAAGGCCCGCAACCTGAAAGCAGCTTATCTGATGACCGCATCACCGGATGGAGCGATATAAAATTGCGTATCAGCCGCCATCTGACCCCACAATCCGCGCTTTTCCGCCATGCTGTCCGCATGTCAGTGGTACTCTGCGTGGGTTATGCATTTATTCAACTGACCGGAATGCGACACGGTTATTGGATTTTACTGACCAGCCTTTTTGTCTGCCAACCCAACTACAATGCAACCAGGCGCCGCCTGGCACTGCGTATCATTGGCACCTTGGCGGGTATCCTTATCGGGCTGCCAATCCTTTATTTTGTCCCTTCCATTGAGGGTCAGTTAATCCTGATTGTCATTACCGGCGTGCTGTTTTTTGCTTTCCGCAATGTTCAGTATGCCCATGCGACCATGTTCATTACGTTGCTGGTTTTGTTGTGTTTTAACTTGCTCGGAGAAG
The DNA here is from genome assembly GCF_902170565.1 of Yersinia thracica. Lineage (GTDB taxonomy): Bacteria > Pseudomonadota > Gammaproteobacteria > Enterobacterales > Enterobacteriaceae > Yersinia > Yersinia thracica. Next base: position 193,821 of record NZ_CABHXX010000095.1, on the reverse strand, counting down.
GATTTGAGGTTGCTGCACCCCGCGTGTTTGACACCCTACTCGGTTGCGCAATTGCCTGGGTCGCGGTGAGTTTTATCTGGCCAGACTGGAAATTCCGCCAACTTCCCGCAGTGGTTCGTAGAACACTTAATGCGAACTGCCGTTATCTGGATGCTATCTTAGTGCAATATTATCAAGGTAAAGATAATAGCTTGCCTTATCGTATCGCCCGCCGAGATGCCCATAATTGCGATGCCGAATTGGCCTCCGTCATTTCAAATATGTCAGCAGAGCCTAAGAACAACAAAGAAACTCAGGAAGCCGCATTCCGTTTACTTTGCCTCAACCACACCATGCTGAGTTATATATCTGCGCTGGGCGCTCATCGTGAAAAGCTGACCAATACCACCACCCTGAGGTTGCTCAACGATGCTATTTGTTATGTTGAAGGTACACTTGAGCAAGAACAACCCGACAGTACAAAAATGGCGCAAGTGTTAGCAGGCTTATCAACCCGGCTACAGAGCTGTAATCCTGAGCCGGAGAGCAAAGATCAATTGGTATTACAACAGATTGGCTTATTGCTTGAACTATTACCTGAACTCAGTGAGCTCAATAAACGTATCAGCCACACTGGCTAATTGAACCTTGGGCCAGTTTCTATCGATGGCCCTTTCTTTATACTGTTTCATATTGTGCAACACCGACAGTACGAATATGCATTTCAAACCATTCAATAAGTTCACTGCGCATTATGAGGGGTAGCACAGCATAGTGATGGCCACTGATCGCCCCGGCAAGAGCCAATAAAACATTCACGCCAAGTGAACACTTTAAGGTACGCAACTTCAAATAGCAGCGCTTAGCACCTTCAAGCCTCAACTCCGCCACACTCTTAATACCGACTTTCCATAATAGTCGTTCGAGGCTGGCACTGAGGTTAGGTAAGTCTTTCAAACGAACTGGCGGGCATTTTTTGCTTAAAACTTCAGATTTAGCCCCTTGATAGGCCTGTTTTACAAAATGACGTAGTGCGAGGTCATCATCCCATAAGAGAGAGTCCACCCAATAATAACGCAATAAAATAGGAAGCCCACGTTTGGCATAAACAAGATTGGTCATGTCTCTGGCGCGGAATAAATTTTCAACCCTGTCATTCGCACGTAAATATAGCTCGCCCTCCGAAACCACTGAAAACATAATGCCATTGGCTAGCAACCCATAACCGCCAAATTGTGAGCGAGCTGTAATTTCCCCTAAAAAATCAAAGCGATTCTGTGCTTGTCTTATCTTATTCTCTGATATGTTTTTCATCACTACTCCTTTAGTAAAAATCCGATCCAACGTCCCTATCCAGTTGTAATAAGTGTAAGAGGAACAACTAATTAGAAAATACGCAATATGGATAACAGAGCCAAACACAAAATCGGTTTTCATGTATTTTCATCACAATAATGCGAAGCATCTTGTAAAAATTTAGTTGATCTTCGAACAAACAGTGACTACTGTATATGCATACAGCACACTACAGGCGAGGTTCATAATGCGTACTCAATCACTAAAACCTTATAATGCTAATCATCATTCTCTTGTTACCCGTGATGCACCGCAACGAGTTGATACTCAAACGGATAGTGGCCTTATCAGTGAACTTGTGTACAGTGAAAACCAGCCTACTGTAGCGCAATTATTGCTTCCTTTATTACAACAGCTCGGTAAACAATCTCGATGGCTCCTATGGCTAACGCCACAACAGAAATTGAGCCGTTTATGGCTTCAGCAATCGGGGCTACCAATAACTAAGGTCGTTCAGGCGAGGCAAATTAATCCATTATCAACTGTTGATGCGATGGAAAAAGCGTTACTAACAGGAAACTACAGTGTCGTTCTTGGTTGGCTACCCGAGTTGTCAGAAAATGACCGCATCAGATTGCGTTTGGCCGCAAAGTTAGGGAATGCTTATGGGTTTGTTATGCGTCCTTTAGATGACACAAAACTCGCTCAAGGACAGTGCGCAACGTTAAAAATTCATTCTTCTTTGTATCATTAAGTAAATTTAGGATTTATCCCATGAATTATTACAATATTTAGGGATTACTCCTGATAAATCGACATAAAGCGAGTCAGAATGCGGCTTACAGCAGAAAATAACGTCTACAAAAAGAGCCTTTTTACGGCTAAATCGTTAAAGATTATGCACAATTTCGGTTTTTTTTCAGTCAGAATATCACATCACACTTGTAACTTTCTCGCCACGTTGTAGACTTTACATCGCCAAGGTTGCTCTAAAACGCCAAATTATACTGGCAGCGTAATTAACGGGAGCGTTAAAACCTTGACGAAGAATTTTAACCAAGGGCTTAGCTTTTAAAGCTCATTGCCTATTTGGATGATAACGAGGCGTAAAATGAAAAAGACAGCTATCGCATTAGCAGTGGCACTGGCTGGTTTCGCTACAGTAGCGCAAGCCGCACCGAAAGATAACACCTGGTACACCGGTGGTAAACTGGGTTGGTCTCAGTTCCAAGACACAGGTTCCATCATTAACAATGACGGTCCTACTCATAAAGACCAAGTAGGTGCTGGTGCGTTCTTGGGTTACCAAGCAAACCAATACCTCGGCTTTGAAATGGGATACGACTGGCTTGGCCGTATGCCTTACAAAGGCGACACTAACAATGGCGCATTCAAAGCTCAAGGCGTCCAATTGGCTGCTAAACTGAGCTATCCAGTAGCTCAAGATCTGGACCTGTACACTCGTCTGGGTGGTATGGTATGGCGTGCAGATACCGATGGTTCTATTGATGGCGCACGTTATAGTGCTCATGACACCGGTGTTTCTCCATTGGTAGCTCTGGGTGCTGAATACGCATGGACTAAGAACTGGGCAACCCGTATGGAATACCAATGGGTTAGCAACATCGGTGATAAAGCTACCGTTGGTGCTCGTCCAGACAACGGCATGCTGAGCGTAGGTGTTTCTTACCGTTTCGGTCAGGAAGATGCTGTAGCTCCAATCGCTCCAGCACCAGCACCAGCTCCAGTTGTTGACACTAAGCGTTTCACTCTGAAATCAGACGTGCTGTTCGCTTTCAACAAGTCAACTCTGAAAGCAGAAGGCCAGCAAGCTCTGGATCAACTGTATTCACAGCTGAGCTCTATCGATCCTAAAGACGGTTCTGTAGTTGTTCTGGGCTTCGCTGACCGTATTGGTCAACCAGCTCCTAACTTAGCTCTGTCTCAGCGTCGTGCTGACAGCGTGCGTGATTACCTGGTTTCTAAAGGTATCCCTGCTGACAAAATCACCGCTCGCGGTGAAGGCCAAGCAAACCCAGTTACAGGCAACACCTGTGACAACGTGAAACCACGTGCTGCTCTGATTGAGTGCCTTGCACCAGATCGTCGCGTAGAGATCGAAGTTAAAGGCTACAAAGAAGTTGTAACTCAGCCACAGGCTTAAGTTTACTGCTTTCGTAAAAAACCCCGCATTGCGGGGTTTTTTTTATCATGCAATTAAGAAAAATCGAGTTATATCCTGTTTTCTTAATTGTAGTATTTTAGCGGCGTTAGTATTGATTTATACCCATTCATATCAAATGTCTTTACTGAGAATATCCTGTAAGTCCTGTTTCAAAGATGACATCTGGCTTTTATATTTCTCTTTACGTTCGGCATCTTCAATTAACTGAACAACAGTCTCTGACAGAGTATTGCCTCTACGCCTTGCTAAGGCCGCCAAACGTTGCCACACCAAAAACTCCAGATCGATTGATTTCTTGCGGGTATGTTGATGCTCCGCATTAAAATGCCGCTTACGCCTGGCCCGGATAGTCTGCTTCATCCTGTTAGCCAATTGCACATTCATGTGAACATCAATCCACTCCAACACTTTCACAGGTTCACTTTCCAGCTTCATCAACTGCTCTACCGCATCCTGAGCCGCACTGTTTTCTATATGGCGGGTAATGGCTTCACCTTCACGGTGTTTTTTAACCAAATAGGCCCACTTCCAACCGCTTTCCAGATTTTCCAGTTGCTGATATTTCATAGATAGCTCTTTAGTGACCGTGTAACTTAACTTAAGCATAACAGTTTTACGCAGAATTTCACCCTACTAAAAGCACATGATTAGATTGTTTTTTGTACGGAATACTGCCGATATCCTACTCCTTGCCACCAACTGCTACTCTACATATATGCAGCCTGCTTTATTCTTGTATAATCGCCCTTTCCCTTTTTGACGATTGCATCTATCACTTTGACCAATAACAGACTTGAATGGCAGTCGCTGCTGCCGAACACAGCGCCATATGAAGCGTTATTTGCTACAGCCTCCCAGTTGGAGCCTGTTTCTTTTTCGGCGATTCAACCGCGGCTCGAAAATGGCATGACGTTATTCTGTCATCCACAGTCACGTCCGCGTTTTATGTTGATCAAAGCACAGGAAAGTACTGAATATCTGGCATTGATCGCTCAAGCTGTTAAAGAGCTCCAACCTGATGCTTCAGCCCTGTTTGGCGGAGACTACCTCGTGCATGGACACCAGGTCAGTTGGCAACCAGCTCAACGCGGTGACGAGCCATTTGCGGCGGTTTCGCGCTGTCTCTACCAAGAATGGGTCGAACCCGAACAACTGTTTGGTTGTGTCAGATGGCATAAAGATCAAATAAATCTACAACCCGGCTTAGTGCATCAAGCTAATGGCGGTGTATTGATCTTGTCGGTACGGGCATTACAAGCTCAACCTTTGATGTGGCTGCGCCTGAAACAGATGATAGCTCAACAGCGCTTTGACTGGCTGTCGCCTGATGAAACCCGTCCTCTGCCGGTACATATCCCCTCAATGCCACTGGATCTGCGCTTGATTCTGGTGGGCGATCGTCTTGGTTTGGCTGATTTCCACGATATGGAACCTGAACTGGGTGAATTGGCTATTTATGGCGAGTTCGAAGTCGAGTTGCCGCTGGTCGATATTGATGGCATGACATTGTGGTGCGGCTATATTAATTCACTTTTGCAACAGAAACAGTTGCCTTCGTTATCTGCTGATGCCTGGCCGGTACTATTCCGTCAGGCGGTGCGTTACAGCGGTGATCAAGGAAGCCTGCCGTTATGCCCGCAATGGCTGACTAGCCAACTGGCAGAGGCCGCACTCTATGCCGAAGAGGACACCATCACAGCCAATACGCTAGAAGTTGCGCTGAACGCCCGCGATTGGCGTAATAGTTACCTCGCTGAACGGATGCAAGATGAAATAGAGTTGGGACAAATTCTGATTGAAACCGAAGGTCAGGTTGTCGGCCAGATTAATGGCCTGTCAGTATTGGAATATCCAGGCCATCCTTACGCCTTTGGTGAACCCGCGCGTATCAGTTGTGTGGTCCATTTAGGTGATGGCGAATTTGTTGATGTGGAACGTAAAGCTGAGTTAGGCGGTAATATTCATGCTAAAGGCATGATGATTATGCAGGCGTTCTTGATTTCAGAACTGGAGCTTGATCAGCCGCTGCCCTTCTCTGCCTCGATTGTTTTCGAGCAATCTTATGGCGAGGTTGACGGCGACAGTGCTTCACTGGCAGAACTTTGCGCGCTGATCAGCGCCCTTTCACAGCAGCCAATCAATCAGCAAATCGCCGTCACAGGTTCTGTTGACCAATTTGGTAATGTGCAGCCTATTGGTGGTGTGAATGAAAAGATCGAAGGTTTCTTCGAAGCTTGTCAGCGCCGCGGGCTAACGGGCAATCAGGGGGTTATTTTACCTGCCACTAATGTCCGTCATTTATGCTTGAATCAAGCGGTGATTGATGCCGTGCAGCAAGGCCAGTTCCATTTATGGGCTGTTGATACCGCCGCAGAGGCATTACCGTTGTTAACCGGTGTGGTTTATGCCGATGAGCAACAACCTAGCTTATTGGGTATAATTCAAGAGCGAATCTCACAAGTCAATCCGCAAGACAGACACCGTTGGCCATGGCCATTACGCTGGCTGAACTGGTTTAACCAGGGCTGATCGGACTTGTTCAGCGTACAGGTGTACGCTATTGTACGCACTTCATTAAAATAAGGCTTACTGAGAACATGGTAGATAAACGCGAATCCTATACAAAAGAAGACCTTGAAGCATCAGGCCGTGGCGAGCTGTTTGGCGCTGGCGGTCCACCATTGCCAGCAGGCAATATGTTAATGATGGACCGTGTCGTCAAAATGACAGAAGACGGCGGCACCTATGGCAAAGGTTATGTGGAAGCGGAACTGGATATTAATCCGGACCTATGGTTCTTCGGTTGCCACTTTATTGGTGACCCGGTAATGCCTGGTTGCCTGGGCCTTGATGCGATGTGGCAATTGGTTGGTTTCTATCTTGGCTGGTTGGGTGGCGAAGGCAAAGGCCGCGCACTCGGTGTCGGTGAAGTGAAATTTACCGGGCAAGTTCTGCCAGATGCTAAGAAAGTGACATATCGTATTAATTTTAAACGCATTATTATGCGTAAACTGATTATGGGTGTGGCTGATGGTGAAGTATTAGTTGATGGCAAAGTCATTTATACCGCCACCGACCTGAAAGTTGGCCTGTTTAAAGACACTGCTGCTTTCTAATATTTCTGGTGCAGGGGCTGTTAATCCCCTGCACACTTCTTATGATGCCAATGGTTATGATGCCAATGGCATTTTTTTAAACACCAGTAACTACAATAAATGTAGTTACTGAAAATATTTAGCTTTGGCAACCGTTCTCTCTGCCCACAAAAATCATCCGAGGAGTGATATGCAAAGAACTCACTTTCAAGATATGCCCTGCCCGGTGGCGCGTTCTCTCGAACGGGTAGGCGAATGGTGGAGCATACTGATCATCCGTGATGCTTTTCAGGGATTAACACGGTTTGATGAATTTCAGCAAAGTTTGCAGCTTTCACCCACTATTCTCACCCGCCGTCTAAAGTATTTGGTGGAAAGTGGCATCTTGCAGAAACGGCTTTATCATTCTCGCCCCGCCCGCTATGAATACTTATTGACTGAACGTGGTAATGATTTCTTCCCGGTGATAGCTGCTTTGTTTCATTGGGGTAATCAACATTTTGCGCCGAATGGCCCCGCAGCCATACTCACAGATCGCCGTAGCGGTGCCCCTGTCGAACCCATATTACTGGACAATGCTACCCAACGACCTATCCGTGCAGAGGACGTCACCCTCGCGGCAGGTTCGGTCAGGAGCGATATAATTAATAAACGGTTGGCATTGATGCGTGAGAAAAACTTAGCCAGTGCCAGGCATTCCCCCCATTCAATTGAGTCTCCAAAGGAAAAATAATGAATATGCGCCGTGTAGTAATTACAGGAATGGGTGTGGTTTCCCCATTAGGCTGCGGTATCGATGCTGTGTGGCAGCGTTTGTTGGCAGGGCAATCGGGTATCCGTGTTCTACCAGACGAAATTGTAGATGATTTACCGGCAAAAATTGGTGGGCAAGTCCCCACAATTGCAGACGATCCTGAAGCTGGCTTTGATCCTGACAAAGCTGTTGCGCCGAAAGATCAAAAGAAAATGGATCGCTTTATTGAATTTGCTATGGCCGCGGCAGATGAAGCTATTGCCCACGCTGGCTGGCAAGCCGATAATGAAGAAAAACAAGAACGCACCGCGACCATCATTGGTTCGGGTATTGGTGGTTTTCCCTCCATCGCCAATGCGGTGCGCACCACGGATAGCCGTGGGCCAAAGCGCCTATCCCCTTTCACCGTGCCCTCATTCCTGGTGAATCTGGCCGCCGGTCATGTCTCCATCAAACATCATTTCAAAGGGCCGATTGGTGCGCCAGTCACGGCTTGTGCCGCTGGCGTTCAGGCGATCGGCGATGCGGTGCGTTTGATCCGCAATGATGAAGCTGATATTGCTTTGTGTGGTGGCGCTGAAGCCGCGATTGATAAAGTCAGCCTGGCGGGCTTTGCGGCCGCACGCGCATTATCAACCGGCTCTAATGATGCGCCCGAAAAAGCCTCTCGGCCATTCGACAGTGCCCGGGATGGTTTTGTGATGGGTGAAGGTTCCGGTTTGCTGGTTATTGAAGAGCTGGAACATGCTCTGGCGCGGGGCGCAAAACCATTAGCAGAGATTGTCGGCTACGGCACCAGTGCCGATGCCTACCATATGACCTCGGGCGCGGAAGACGGTGACGGGGCATATCGTGCAATGAAAATTGCATTACGTCAGGCGGGAATAACTCCTGCGCAGGTTCAGCATCTCAATGCTCATGCAACCTCAACGCCAGTGGGTGATTTGGGTGAAATTAATGCCATTAAGCACTTGTTTGGCGAGGGTAATACGCTAGCGGTAACCTCAACAAAATCGGCCACTGGCCACTTACTGGGTGCTGCTGGCGGGTTGGAAACTATCTTCACCGTGCTGGCATTACGTGATCAAATCGTGCCAGCGACGTTGAACCTCGAAAATCTGGATCCAGCCGCCAAAGGGTTGAATGTAATTGCAGGTAAAGCACAATCCCATAAAATCACCTATGCACTGTCAAATGGTTTTGGTTTTGGTGGCGTGAATGCCAGTATCTTGCTCAAGCGCTGGGCTGAATAGCCGAGTGCGCGAGAGCAGCCAACAAAGCTGCGGTGCCAAAACAAAGAGTATTACTCAACGTCATTGAAAACCCCCGCATTGCGGGGGTTATCCTTTCATCTGACAGAGAGCCGCTTAAGCGGTCACAGCCCTGTCCTCCATGGCTTGTCGCCAACCTCCTAACCAATGCGATCTGGCGTCCAAAGCTTGATAGGGGCAAATTTCCCTTGAACGCCCTGAAATACCTGCTTGATAGCCTCGTGACAATGCCCTTTCCAAGCGATCTCTTTTCTGTCTCTTCATGCCTCGTTTCCCTCATATTTCGGTCTGGTGGAAAGAAAACAGTGGCTACTTTATGTTCAGCCACAATTAAGTGATAGACCTAAGGAAACAGAAAAGCAATGCGCAAAATTCACGCCAATGTCATATTTGTGAACTATGCACACTGAATGGGCTAAGTGATTGATTTGGAATGATGAATATTATCTTATTGATTTTACATAAAAAAACCCTCTTTCGGCGTCATATAAGTATGGCAACCGAAAGAGGGTTAGATTAATTTAAGATAAAATATTACTGAGCGTTTTGTAACTGCGCCGCAATTGCCTTGGCTTCCTGCTGCCAACCCTCGGCCAAAGTACGGATCAGCGCATCATAACCATCGTCACTCTGTTTAAGCTCTAAATCAAACGGCTGCTTAATCAACTGCCCCTGATGTTTGAGTATCCACACGCCACGGATGATAGCTCGGCCATCATAGCGGCCGTGGAACCCGGTGACAGTAACATTGAGGACATCCTGTGAGCTATCAAGTGGTTGTGAAGAAACCAACCAGCCCGGCAGTGCATTACTCAGATTAGTGACCAGAGTTTGCTGCAATTGCTGGTCCAATGGGCTCGCCCAAAGGTTGTTGCTGGCAATCACATACTGCACATCGTTGGTTTGATACACCACACCCGCCGCCGCCAGATAATCCGCGACTCCCACATGTTCAACCCACAGTTGCCGTGATGCCACACTGCTAGTCGCGGTTGCAGGCGCACTGAGTGCCGGTAGCTGATAATAGGTTTTGCTCGGTGTGCTGCTGCATGCACTGAGTAATAGCGCTGCGATAACTGCCATCCATTTCATCATTTTTTGGCCTTCTTAGGCTGAGGGTCCTGACTTCCTGCCGCTTCAAATACCAATGCATTACTCTTTTCATTCAGCGTCCGCAATACTGGTTGTAATTCACGCAAGACCTGATCTAACCGCTGCATATCACCGACCATTTTATTGTAGGCTGGTGAACCTGGCTGGAAACCTTTCATACTGCGATTCAACTCATTCAAGGTCTTTTGCAGATCTTTTGGCAGATCTTGCATCGCCGGGCTGGAGGTGATCGCGGTCAATGCTTCCAAGGTTTTCTGAGTTTCACGCATGGTTTTCTGGCTTTCAGCCAGTGTTTTGGTGACTTCTTTGACCATTGGATCCAACGGCAGATTATTAATCTTATCCAACGTTTGCATCACTTTTTGCTGAATTTGCGCCAAGCCACCACTGACCGTTGGCAACAATGGATAGCCCGCCACTTCCAGCGGCCCTTTCCACGGTTTGGCATCTGGATAGAAATCCAGATCAACAAACAGTGCGCCGGTCAACAAGTTGCCCGATTTCAAAGATGCACGCAGACCGCGTTCTTTGGCGGTTTTCAATATTTGTTCAAAATTGGCATCCGGGCCTAAGTCCTCGCGGAAACGGCCTGGCTCAATGCGGATTAGCACCGGAATACGGAAGTCATTATCAACGCGCTGTCTCATTCCTTCGGCGAAGAAAGGCACATCCCCGACGGTACCTACACGAATGCCGCGGAACTCAACCGGTGCTCCCGCCTGCAAACCTCGCACCGAATCGGAGAAGAACAGCAAGAAATCTTCATGTTCGGTGTACAGCGAGTTTTGAATGCTGCTGCGGTTATCAAACAGTTTGAACTCGGCCTTATCTTGTGTGATTGGTTTACCCAAATCCACGCCCTCTGGCACATCGAAGCTGACACCGCCACTGAACAAAGTCGCCAGTGAGGCCATTTCAACCCGCATTCCCTGTGAGGAGAGGTCGACCGCTACGCCACTGTCTTTCCAGAACCGGACATTGCTGGTGACCAAACCGTCATAAGGCGCGCCAATAAATAACTGATAACGCATCAGGCGTGATTTAGCATCAAAGGTGCTGGTTTCCACGGAACCGACGCGATAGCCACGGAATAACACCGGATCACCAGCATTCAACTGCCCGGCTTGTTCGCTATCGAGTGTAATACGAATCCCTTTAGCATCCGGAGAGGCTAGCGGTGGGGAATCGAGCAAAGTGAACTCATTGAGTGCCTTACCTTTGCTACCGGGTTGTAGCTCAATGTAGGCCCCTGAAAGCAAAGTTCCCAGGCCGGAAACCCCCTCACGACCAATTTGCGGCTTGACCACCCAGAAAACCGTGTCACTGTGCAACAAGGTATTCATGCCGGAATTCAACCGCGCCTGCACGATAACATGGTTGAGATCTTCACTCAGAGTGACCTGCTCAACAATGCCAACATCCACGCTGCGGCTCTTTATTTTTGTTTTACCGGCTTCAATACCTTCAGCATTCAAAGTGGTCATGACCACCTGTGGCCCCTGATGGCTAAAATGATAAAACAGTATCCATGCGCCAATCAGTACCGTGACAATGGGGATGATCCACACCGGGGACCAGCGCTTGATTTTTTCAATTTCCGCCACACCCTGGCTGGGATTATTGTCCGTCACCTTGCGGCTCCTTTTGGGTTGTTTCACTTATCCGATCCCAAGTTAAACGCGGATCGAAAGTTAATGCAGCAAACATGGTCAGGATAACCACCATGGCAAATAGCAGTGCACCAATCGCCGGATAGATACTCATCAGTTGCCCGATACGCACCAATGACGACAGCACCGCGATAACAAAGACATCAATCATTGACCAGCGGCCAACAAACTCCACTACTTCATAAATAAAATGCATCCGTTCGGTGTCGGTATTACCTTTGCCTTTTGCATCCCAACATAACCAACCGATCGCCAACATTTTTAATGATGGCACCATAATACTGGCAATAAAAATCACCAGCGCCACTGGATATGAACCTTCGCTCCACAAGAAAACCACCCCCGCCATGATGGTGGAGTTCATCTGGTTTCCCAAACTTTCGGTGATCATAATGGGCATTAAGTTGGCTGGAATATACAACAAGATAGACGTGACTAATAATGCCATTGTCCACTGTAAGCTATTGCGGCGACGGATATAACCATGAGTATGACAACGCGGGCATTCCACCTGAGCTTGCGGCAAGATTGCAGTGCAGCACGAGCAAGAACGCAGACCTTGGCGTAAGCCCGTTCGGCCTACAATAAGTGGGTGAGGTAACGCCGGTGCGGGGGCAATATCTTGCCACATCCAATGGCGGTCAACACATTGGAAAGCGCGCACTTGTAACAAACAGAATAAACAATAAGGGACAAAGCTGCTGCCGATGCCGATTTCACCATAGGCCATCAGTTTAACAAAACTGACCAGCACACCGGCGAGGAAAATCTCCACCATGCACCAGGTTTTAAATTGGAATAATGCTTTTGCCATCAATGCCTTCCACCGGTGCGGCATGCGCACCCGCAGACAAAGCAGGATGATAGCCACCATGCAGAAAGCCGGTATCAATTGAACCAAAACCATAAATAACGTTGCCATGCTGGCATAGTTATCTGCCACCATCACTTTAGGTATTTGGATCAACGTTATTTCGCTGGTGATCCCCGCCACACGCATGTTGACGAAGGGAAACATATTGGCCAGCAATAACATAAACAATGCGCTGATAGCATAACCCACCGGGCGCTTACGTGGTTCATCCCACCGCGCAGTCAGTGTGGTTTTACAGCGCGGACATACCGCTTTGGTGCCGTATGGCAAAGGGGGTAAGGCCACTGACATGTCGCACTGCCGGCACAGGATGACGTTCCCTGTTTGCCCGGAGTGCTCGCCGTGATCAGGCTCAATAACAGAACACAATATCTATTTCCTCACGGCTGGCCTTTCTAGCTGAATACCGTTCTATCGAGAGACGCAATATAACAATAGACTCCATATCATCACAAAGCACAGTATTACGTCACTAGACAGAACGGTGATAGAGCATTTTTAGCCGTTTTTCTGAGCCTCCAGCTCTTCCCAACGACTGAAAGCAACTTCCAATGCCTGTTCAGCATCCGCCAGTGCTTTCAAAACCTGTTGCGTCTCTGCATGCGGACGGGAGAAGAAATCTGCATGGCTGACCTCGGCCTGTAAGCTACTGATTTCATTTTCCAGTTTTTCTAGCTGCTGCGGTAACTGATCCAGCTCGCGCTGCAAGTTATAGCTCAGTTTGCCGGGGCGTTTTGCTGCTGGGGCATTGTTTTTCACCGGCGCAGCCACCTTGGTTTCTTCAACTTTAGCAGCAACCTGACGAATAGGTTTGGCCTCAGCGCGCTGCTGGTGAGCATCATAATAACCGCCCACAAAGCTGCTGATTTGACCATTGCCTTCAAAAATCCAGCACTCTGTTACTGAGTTATCCACGAATTGACGGTCATGGCTGACCAGCAATACGGTGCCCTGATAGCTATCAACCATTTCTTCCAACAGCTCCAATGTTTCCACATCCAGATCGTTGGTCGGTTCATCGAGGATCAGCAAGTTGCTTGGCTTAAGGAATAATTTAGCCAATAACAGGCGGTTACGCTCACCACCAGACAAAGCTTTCACTGGGGTCATGGCGCGTTTCGGGTGGAACAAGAAGTCTTGCAGATAACCCAGAACATGGCGTGAACGGCCATTGACCATCACTTCCTGCTTACCTTCGGCCAGGTTATCCATCACCGTGCGCTCTGGATCAAGTTCTGCACGATGCTGGTCAAAATAGGCCACTTCCAGTTTGGTCCCGCAATGCACTTTACCGCTGTCAGCTTTAAGCTGACCGAGCATCAGTTTCAGTAAGGTGGTTTTACCACAGCCATTCGGCCCCACCAGCGCAATTTTATCGCCACGTTGCACTTGCGCGGTGAAATCTTTCACCAACACTTTGCCATCAACCTGATAGTTAACATTTTCCAGATCAAAGACAATTTTGCCCGAACGCACAGTTTCTTCCACTTGCATCTTGGCGGTACCCATCACTTCACGACGCTCTGAACGCTCCATCCGCAGCGCTTTCAGGGCGCGAACACGGCCCTCATTACGGGTACGTCGGGCTTTGATTCCTTGGCGAATCCACACTTCCTCTTGCGCTAATTTGCGGTCAAATTCCGCATTTTGCAGCTCTTCAACCCGCAAGGCTTCTTCTTTGCTGGCAAGATACAGTTCGTAATTACCCGGCCATGACACCAATTTACCGCGGTCCAGGTCAACAATACGTGTTGCCATCGCGCGAATAAAGGAACGGTCATGGGAAATAAAGACAATGCTGCCCTGGAAATCTTTCAGGAAACCTTCCAGCCAGTTAATAGTTTCGATATCCAAATGGTTAGTCGGTTCATCCAGCAGCAGCACTTTTGGTGAGCTCACCAATGCGCGACCTAATGCCGCTTTACGCAACCAACCACCCGACAGAGACGAAAGCTCCGCATCGGCTGATAACCCCAACTGAACCAATACTTCCTGAATACGGCTGTCTAATTGCCATAATCCCTGATGGTCCAGAATTTCCTGCAATGCCGCCAGGCGATTAAGGTTTTTTTCGCTCGGGTCAAGTTCAACCTGATGCAAGGTGGCATGATAGGCTTTCAGATGCTCGGCTTGTTCTTGTACGCCTTCTGCAACAAAATCAAACACGGTTCCGGCTACATTGCGCGGAGGATCTTGTTGCAAACGCGCGACAATCAAATCCTGCTCATAAGTGATCCGGCCATCATCCAATGCAATTTCTTTGCTCAGAATTTTCAGCAAGGTAGATTTGCCCGCGCCATTACGGCCCACCAGACAAACACGCTCGTTTGGCTCAATATGCAATTCAGTATTATCTAATAAAGGGGCATCGCTGAACGACAGCCAAGCACCGGACATGCTAATTAACGACATAGTTTCTACTTTTCCTCGTGGCTGTGGGTAACCAGCCAACAGTTGTGGATTTGACGATTGCGGGCAAAGTCTTCAGATTGTGTTTGCGCGGTGATTTCTTTCGCTTCCAATCCCAACGCCTTTATCCCGTCCAAATCCATCTGGAAACCGCGCTTATTGTTCGAGAACATGATTGTTCCCTTACGGCGCAGTAACCGTTTAAGTTCTTTCATCAGCACTAAATGATCGCGCTGAACATCAAAGGTGGTCTCCATTCGCTTAGAGTTGGAGAACGTCGGTGGATCAATAAAGATCACATCGAATTGCTCATCGGTGTTACTCAGCCAAGAGAGGCAATCAGCCTGAATCAGGCGGTGTTGCTGACCGGTTAAACCATTGGCCCGCAGGTTCTTCTCAGCCCACTCCAGATAAGTCCGCGACATATCAACCGTCGTGGTACTGCGCGCACCGCCCAGCCCAGCATGGACACTGGCAGTACCGGTATAAGCAAACAGGTTAAGGAAATCTTTACCCTGACTCATTTTGCCCAGCATCTGACGAGCAATACGGTGGTCAAGGAACAGGCCAGTATCAAGGTAATCAGTCAGGTTAACCCATAGCTTGGCATTATATTCACTCACCAGCAGGAACTCGCCTTTCTGCGCCAATTTCTCGTATTGGTTTTTGCCTTTCTGGCGTTCACGTGTTTTCAACACCAACTGGTTGGAGGGCAGATTCAGCACCGCCAAAGTCGCATTAATCACATCAAACAGCCGCTGACGCGCTTTTTGCGCATCAATGGTTTTTGGCGGCGCATATTCTTGCACCACGACCTTGCTGCCATAGCGGTCGACGGCCACGTTATAATCCGGCAAATCGGCATCATACAGGCGGTAGCATTCAATGCCCTGCTGTTTAGCCCATTTATCCAGTTTTTTCACATTCTTACGCAGACGGTTGGCATAATCTTCAGCGACCTGAACACCCGCAGCTCCCTGTGGATTGGCGGCTAATTGGTAGTTTTTCTGCACACAATCCAATGGGCCATTTTTGGCTTTGAATTCGCGTTCTGCGCGCAATTGCAAGCAACTCAGCAGTTCCGGCGAGGCACTGAACAGGGATAAACGCCAGCCACCGAAGGCGCTTTTCATGATGCGGCCCAGCATATTGTGCAGCGCAATCAATGCCGGTTCGCTTTCCATACGCTCACCATAAGGAGGGTTACTGATAACCGTCCCCACAGGCCCTTCAGGTAATGGATTCACCAGCTTACTGACATCATTGGCATTGAAGGTTATCAGTTCTGCTACCCCAGCGCGGCGAGCGTTGGCCCGAGCCATCTCAATGACGCGACGGTCAATATCAGAACCAAAGAAGCGGGAGGTCGTCTCCTGCAAGCCATGACTGGCTCGGACTTGCGCTTCAGTGGTCAATTCACGCCACAGTTCTTCGTTAAAAGCATTCCAGGCGGTAAAACCCCAATGCGCTCGGTGCAGCCCTGGGGCGCGATCAGAGGCCATCATGGCGGCTTCAATCAGCAAAGTACCAGAACCACACATCGGATCGACCATCGGGGTGCCCGACTGCCAGCCAGAACGTTGGATAATGGCCGCTGCCAGGTTTTCTTTCAACGGTGCCTGACCGGTCAGATCACGATAACCGCGCTGATGCAGCCCTTCGCCGCTGAGATCCAGCGCGACACTGGCCATATCCCGTTGCAGGAACACATTCACCCGGATATCCGGCTGCTGTTTAGCCACGGTTGGGCGTTGATCCAGTTTACGAGTAAAGCTATCGACGATGGCATCTTTAACTTTTAATGCCCCATACTGACTATTGCGGATTTCGTCGTTCACACCGCTAAAATGCACGGCAAAGGTTTTATCCACACCAAAAATTGATGGCCAATCAATCGCCTGAACCCCAAGGTACAAGTCTAAGTCACTGTAAACTTTAAAATCGTTAAGCGGTAACAAAATGCGCGAAGCCAGGCGGCTCCACAACAGGCTTTGGTACATGAGTCGATCGTCGCCCTGAAAATGTACCCCACCCTGTACTATTTTACAGTCGTGAGCGCCCAGCGCTTCGAGTTCGCTTTTTAACAGTTCTTCCAGTCCACGCGCCGTGCTGGCAAACAGAGAGTTCATATCGCACTATCACCAAAAAGAAAATTGTTGCGCATTATAGCTAATCCCAGCAGCTTGTCATAAAGTTGCTCCCTCTTATTTAATACTCGCACGGAGGCAATGGTGATTACCCTCTCCCGACTCTATGTTCATCCGGTAAAATCCATGCGTGGTTTGCAGCTTTCTCATGCTCAAGTCAGCAGCAGCGGATTGGCCTTTGACCGCGTATTTATGATTACCGAACCGGATGGCACTTTTATTACTGCGCGCCAATATCCAAAGATGGTGATGTTTACCCCCGCCTTAATGTCAGACGGGTTATATCTCACGGCCCCCGATGGCGAGAGTGCCAGTATCCGCTTTAATGATTTTTTAGCCAATGCCGAACCGACTGAAGTTTGGGGAAATCATTTTACCGCGCTCATTGCCCCTGCGGCTATCAACAACTGGCTCAGCGGCTATTTTCAGCGAGAAGTACAATTACGCTGGCTAGGGCCGGAACTCACCCGGCGGGTAAAACCCATGCCGGAAATTCCGCTGTCATTTGCCGATGGCTTCCCTTATCTACTGATTAATGAAGCCTCGTTTAAAGCATTACAGCAACGCTGCCCCGGCAGTATTAAACTGGAACAATTCCGTCCCAATTTGGTAGTGACCGGCGCGAGTGCATTTGCTGAAGACAGTTGGCAGGTTATCCGAGTGGGCGATATTACTTTTGATTTGGTTAAGCCATGCAGCCGCTGCGTATTAACCACCGTCAGTGTTGAGCACGGTCGCAAGCATCCAACAGGCGAGCCGTTACAAACACTACAGACATTCCGAACCGCCGAGAATGGTGATATCGATTTTGGTCAAAATATGGTGGCCCGCAACAGTGGTATTATTCGAGTTGGGGATGAAGTAGAAATTCTGTCAACCAAGCCACCGCGCCCCTATGCTGCTGGAGCGGTAGTTGAAAGCCTTAGCGCACCGCAAGATCAATCCAAAGCCATATCCATTGAATATAATGGCATTCGCTTTAACGGTAATAATCAACAGATATTATTGGAACAACTGGAACAACAAAATATCCGTATCCCTTACTCTTGCCGAGCAGGAATATGTGGTAGTTGCAGAATTACCTTAGTCGATGGTGATGTCGCACCGTTAAAACAAAGTGCTATTGGCAATGACGGGACGATACTTTGTTGCAGTTGCATACCCAAAGGAAATATTACTCTTAGCGGCAAATAAGATACAAATCGGTCTAGAGCATTTTTGAATGCGACTCGCAGAAGCGAGGCCCATGGACGGGCCGAGTAACGAGAACAGCCAACGCACATGCAGCTTGAAGTATGACGGATTATACTGCCCGGTCATAGGCCGTCGGGGTGTAAACCTCTTGAATCACTAATGGTAACAAACGGTCATTCATTATTTTTATCGCGTCACCCAATGCCAACTGACGCCCAGCTAATATAACTTGGGGCTGCGCTAATAAACACAAACTGGCGGTGTCACCGGACTCCACCACTAACAAACTAATCTCTTCACTGCTATCCAATACTTTTACTGTAGCCAGCGCAGCATTCTGTGGCACCCACGTTTTAGGCTGTTGTGCAAAATACCAGCTTTTGGGCATTAATGGTTTTAGAAAACGAAATGCAACCAAAGCATTTAATATTAATTCTGAACGTTGCTCATGGCCCATTTTAATTTGGCGGCATTGATCTTCGAATTCAAAATAAAGCGCGGCATCATCAACGCAAAATGCAGATTCACCAAAGGCGTCAGGAGTTAACATCTTAGATGGGAACCGCGACCGAAATATCATCCCATTGGCTAAATCCAACATGAGCCTGTCATGTTCGATATCAAAATACCAACGCCATTTATCGTCTGGTTTAATCCGCATATTTTATCCTTCCCGCCACGCTCGCCAACATTATTGACTCAATAACTGAGCTCTAGCCCATCTAATTGCACTAAATCATATAAGGCTTTTGATGTATATTTAATCTATAGGGATAAAATATAGACGAGCTGGGGGAATAAATAAACCCCCAGACAAGTAAAGAAGATAAATAATTAGATATGAGTAATGATATTCTTAATCAAACCTGGCCCACGGAAGATAAATCCGGAATAAATTTGAATCAATGAAGCACCCGCCGCCATTTTTTCCCGCGCAGCGATCACCGAGTCAATTCCACCGACGCCGATAATAGGTAACCGACCTTGTAGCTCTTGCGATAAACGGCGAATTACTTCAGTACTGCGTAATTGCAATGGACGGCCACTTAATCCACCGGCTTGTTCGCAATAATTTAAACCCTGAATGAGGGAACGATCTAAGGTTGTATTAGTAGCAATAACACCATCTATATTATGGCGAACCAAACTATCCGCTATTTGGATCAATTCTTCTTCTGTAAGATCCGGCGCGATCTTAACTGCGACAGGAACATACTTATGATGCCGCTGATGTAATTCAGTTTGTTTATTTTTAATTGCTGCCAACAAATCATCCAGTGCTTCACCATACTGCAAAGATCGTAATCCTGGGGTATTAGGCGATGATATATTAATCGCAATATAACCGGCATAAGGATAAATTTTATCCATGCAAATCAAGTAATCTTCTTTACCTTGCTCTACCGGCGTATCTTTATTCTTGCCAATATTAATACCTAAAATGCCGCCGAAATGTGATTTCTTAACGTTTTCAATTAAGTTATCAACCCCGTGATTATTAAATCCCATCCGGTTGATCAAACCTTCGGCCTCGACGACCCTAAACAATCTCGGTTTATCATTTCCAGACTGTGGCCGTGGTGTTACTGTCCCAACTTCAATAAAACCAAACCCCATCGCGCCCAGAGCATCAATACACTCGCCATCTTTATCCAAACCCGCAGCTAAGCCTAATGGATTTTTGAATGACAGCCCCATGCAGCTTACGGGTTTGGTTGGCACTGATTGGCGAATCAAGAATTGAAGTGGTGTGCCAGTAACGCGTTTTAACTGGCGAAAAGTGAGTTCATGTGCACGTTCTGGATCAAGCTGAAAAAGTGCTTTTTTGACAAGTGGATAATACATGTAATCTCCTGAGCGGGCGGTGACTAGCCGTTGATGCTGGAATGGTAAATTCATCTTTCAGGAAAGTAAACGTTTGCGAAGTAAAGCCATGCAAAGACCTTGCTCTCTGAAGTTACTCTGGTGTTAACAATTGTAAGGATAAAAAATAGAGGGCCGTTATGCCTAATGCCAGTCAGTTAAGCAACTGACTGGCATTTTTACGTCCCGCTGTTGGGTATTTTTCTGGTCTTTCTTTAACCACTCGTGGATAGCTTCTTTCTCGCCTTGTCGGCAGTTTCACCATCTTCGCCTGACTTTCAAGGTCACGTAACAGCCAATGCGGCGGCAGTCACCAGATGGCTGGTCAACTCCATCTGACACACCATTTTGACCTGTGGGTAAAGAGAGACCGTTTTTTGATTGGAAGTGCGGGAAAAAACTTCACTGTTTTCAGGGGTATCCGGCGTTCGCCAGATGACGCCATCGACAGCGAATAATGTCAATCCGGCCCAGTGTGGGTGGGTGGTTTGGCTTTGCCAGTACTGGCTGGTTTGCTCAAAAACGCGCTTAACAGACTCACTGCCAAGCCGTTGACGGGCTTGAATAACCGCACTTGGTGCAACGAATGGGCGGTTGCCGGGCAACAAAATATCGAGCCGATTAACAATTTGATGCAAAGGATATTTGCGCTCAAGGGCCATACCGACGACACACCAAACCATCATATCCATCGATAATCGGCGTTTACGAAGTGTGACAGTTCCGGTTTCAGCCAGACATTGGCTAATAATTTCGGGGTCAAGAACGTCCCCCAGCGTAGGTAACGAATTATGGGCCAGATTGAATTGAGAGATAAGGTCAAGCGCTTGAGAAATTTGCATAAAAAAATCCGGAAACAGAACCTGCTCCGGATTTTCTCATAGTACAAGGATCGTTCAACTGATCCTTAAGTGATCGGCATTAGGGCCGTTATGTCCCCTATTTATTTAAACAATAACTTCCACAAATTATTTACTTTTGTAAATAGCCGACTTATGCCGTTAATGCTTTGGTTATCTTCTCGTATAAATCACCAGATAAATTATCCAATGTCTTCAATTGTTCCAAGGCCTGCCGCATCAGAGTTTGACGCCCTGAATCATAGCGTTTCAAACGAATCAGTGGCTCAATCAAACGAGCAGCAACCTGTGGATTTCGGGTATTCAAATCACTGAGTATTTCTACCAGGAATTGATAACCACTGCCGTCAGTGGCATGGAATGCTGCTGAGTTGCCGGAAGCAAAACTACCAATGAGCGAGCGAGTACGGTTTGGATTACTCAAACTAAAGGCTGGGTGTTTAAGTAAACCGCGCACTTGCACCAGAACATCAACTGCTGGGCTGGTTGCTTGCAGAGCAAACCATTTATCCATCACCAAACCATCATGATTCCAGCGCACATCAAAGGCCGCCAGCAACTCATCGCGGCAAGGTAACTGTGCAGCAACAGCGGCTGCCAGCGCCGCCAGCGAATCAGTCATATTATCTGCCTGATGATATTGGGAAGAAACAAGCTTGTTGGCAAATTCTTCATCCGCAAAGGCCAGGTAATTCAGACAAATATTGCGCAATGCTCGCTTAGCGATATCAGTGTGTTCAATACGATATTCAGGAGTGAGATTCGCCACATAGACAGCCAATAATTCATCAGACAGTTCATTTGCCAGACAACGGGTAATGGCTTCATGCACCGCACTGATAGCTTGCGGATCGATAGTGGTGAACAACTCTGCAATTTCATTTTCGGATGGCAATGTCAGGATCTGTGCTGCCAAAGCAGGATCAAGATTTTCATCAAGCAATATTGCACGGAAAGCATCAGCCACATGATTAGGTAAACTCAACGGCTGCTTTTGCTGATATTTAGCAACATTGAGCTTGATATAAGTTGCCAGCAAACTTTGTGCCGCATCCCAGCGCGAGAATTCATTACGCGCATGCTGCATCAAGAAAGTCAGTTGCTGGTCACTGTAGCTGTAATCCAGTTTGACCGGCGCGGAAAATTCACGCAATAGAGACGGGATGGGAGGGTGTTCAACATTATCAAAAGTAAAGGTTTGCTCGGCCTCTGTGACATTCAGAACATGATGAACCGGTACACCATTTCTCTGCAACGCAATCACATGGCCTTTACTGTCATAAAGCTCAATATCCAATGGGATATGTAATGGCAGTTTTTCCGGCTGATCTGCGGTTGGCAATGTTTTCTGACTAACATGCAGATGATATTGCTGATTTTCAGCATCATAATCATCACGTACCGTCAGTATCGGTGTGCCCGATTGACTATACCAGCGGCGGAATAAGGATAAATCAACATTAGATGCATCTTCCATGGCCTGTACAAAATCATCACAGGTCGCCGCACTGCCATCATGGCGTTCGAAATAGAGTTGCATGCCCGCTTGGAACTGTTGTTCACCCAGTAAAGTATGCATCATCCGGATGACCTCTGACCCTTTCTCGTACACCGTCAAGGTGTAGAAATTGTTCATCTCGATGACTTTATCTGGGCGAATAGCGTGAGCCATCGGACTGGCATCTTCGGCAAATTGTGCCGAACGCATCACACGGACGTTTTCAATACGATTAACCGACCGTGAGCCCAAATCGGAACTGAATTCTTGATCACGGAATACCGTTAACCCTTCTTTCAAACTTAATTGGAACCAATCACGGCAAGTCACTCGGTTACCAGTCCAGTTATGGAAATATTCATGACCGATAACGGCTTCAATGTTCAGATAATCTTTATCTGTTGCCGTTTCTGCTTTTGCCAGAACATATTTTGAGTTGAATACATTCAACCCTTTATTTTCCATAGCGCCCATATTGAAGAAATCAACCGCCACGATCATATAGATGTCGAGGTCATATTCCAGGCCAAAACGGGTTTCATCCCATTTCATGGAGTTCTTCAATGAGGTCATTGCCCAGTCGGCACGATCCAAATTACCGCGATCAACAAAAAGCTCTAATGCAACTTCACGGCCTGAGCGCGTTATAAACTTATCCCGCAAGACATCAAAATCGCCCGCGACCAAGGCAAACAGGTAGCAAGGTTTTGGAAATGGGTCTTCCCATTTAACCCAATGCTGGCCATTATCCAGATCGCCCTGCCCTACAGGATTCCCGTTGGAGAGCAAATAAGGATAAAGTGATTTATCCGCGACGATGCGAGTGCTAAAACGCGCCAATACGTCAGGGCGATCTAAATAATAAGTAATGTGGCGGAAACCTTCGGCTTCACATTGTGTGCATAATGCATCACCAGAAAGATATAACCCCTCAAGTGCGCTGTTGGTAGCTGGATGAATATCATTCACGATAGTCAGTGTAAAATTCGCGGGCAATTGCTCAATAACCAGTGAATTTTCCTGTAAATGGTAATGGGGCCATGCTTGCCCATCAACGCTGATACTGATGAGCGTTAAATCTTCACCATCCAAAACCAACGGCGTCGCGTCTGCAACCTGACGTTTTACCTTACTCACCGCCGTTACCGTCGTTTTTTGCGCCTCGAGGGCAAAATCCAGATCGATATCGGTGATAGTGTAATCCGGCGATTTGTAATCGTGACGGTATTTAGCTTGCGGCTGTTGTGTCATAGAAACCCTTTTGACGTCATCAGTGAATATGATTATCAAGTCTATATTTATGGTCGTTTTGGCTCATAAAATCAGGTTCAAAGCACCGCTATCAGCGACTTCATCCTGGACTCAGATAGTCTTTTCAATGTATCACAATTGTGAAAAAAACCTAGGTGAGAGCCCGTGCTATTGAGGCAAATAACGCATTGAATGCTCCTTTTTCGAGCCGCTTCGCAAGGTTATTGTCTTATTACATTGAGCCAAGAGAAAAACCGCTGGTAGAAGTGATTGAGGGTAAAAACTGCCTGACTGCTTAAGAATCACTCAGAATATGTGCAATATTATTGCGGGGATTATATTCAGTTAATAACCCTATTATTTTAATACAATTTTCTCCTTATTATCTAAATAGCTAAAAAACTGACCTTAATTGGATTGAACATTTAACAAAAACCCTTTTTCATCGCTGATGGCACGTTTAATCCTAGACCTCTGATTAGCATTTATGGTGTGATGAGGCTTCAATAACAGGATAATACCGGTATACTTCCGCGACATTCATACTGTGGAAAATGCTCCTACGAGGATGCTATACAGCGCCATGACCCAAGACGCCTCACCGATTTTGACTTCATTGCTTGATACGGATGCTTATAAGCTTCATATGCAACAAGCAGTGTTCCATCGTTATCGCCATATTACCGTTGCCGCTGAATTCCGCTGCCGTGGTGATGAGCTGCTGGGCGAATATGCCGACGAAATCCGCCATCAGATAACATTGATGAGCCAATTAACACTGACTGATGATGAGTATCTCTATCTCTCCGGCTTACCCTTTTTTAAAAATGATTATTTAAATTGGTTGCGGAGCTTTCGTTTTAATCCCGAGCAAGTCAGCGTGTCCGATAATGGTGGTAAATTAGACATTCGGATTACCGGGCTATGGTGCGAAACAATTCTGTGGGAAGTGCCGCTATTAGCGGTAATCAGTGAGATTGTCCATCGCCGCCGCTCCGAACATGTCACCGCTGGCCAGGCCATTACACAGTTGCGCAGCAAACTTCAGCAATTTAAAGCGCTCAGTGCTGATATCGACATAACTCACTTCAAGTTAATGGATTTTGGCACGCGGCGCCGTTTTTCCCGCGAGGTTCAGCACGCCATTGTCAGCGAATTAAAAGATGAGTTCCCCTACTTTGTCGGCACCAGTAACTATGACTTAGCTCGAAAGTTGTCTTTAGCTCCGGTAGGAACTCAGGCTCATGAATGGTTCCAGGCTCATCAACAAATTAGCCCAGTTCTGGCCAACAGCCAGCGCGTAGCATTACAAATCTGGTTAGATGAGTATCCAAACCAACTTGGAGTGGCATTAACAGACTGTATTACTATGGATGCATTCCTGCGTGATTTTGATGAAACATTCGCTATTCGCTATCAGGGATTACGTCATGACTCGGGTGATCCGGTCGAATGGGGTGAAAAAGCTATCGCCCATTATGAAAAACTGGGCATTGACCCAATGAGCAAAACATTGGTGTTCTCGGATAATTTAGACTTGGAAAAAGCACTGTCGCTGTACCGCCATTTCTACCAACGGATTAAATTGGTATTCGGTATTGGAACGCGTTTAACCTGTGATATTCCCGGCGTCAAGCCACTGAATATTGTTATTAAGCTGGTGGAGTGTAACGGTAAACCGGTGGCGAAACTCTCCGATAGCCCGGGGAAAACTATTTGTCATGACCCGGCATTTGTTGATGAATTGCGTGAAGCATTCGCCCTTCCTTTGATCAAGAAAGCCAGTTAATACCTGATTGCCGGGCAGCAGATGCTTGCCCGGCTCTAGCCAGATTTGTGTTTTTTGGTCCCTCTTTACTCTTCCGTATTTCGCGATTCAATCATTTCTCAGTTTGTGCCGTCTTTATACCCAAGATAATTCAGATTGCAGGAAGGCGGCAAGCAAGTGAGTCCCGATGAGCTTACTCGAGTAAGTGATTCGGGTGATTGAGTGCAGCCAACGCAAATGCAGTTTGAAGTATGACGGGTATATTTATAGAAATGTTGCACTGAACGGGTGATTTCTACTTGTGTCCTGCACTGTCGCAAGTAACATAGCAATATCCCCATTTTGTTGGGTTGTTCACTATTTATCAAAACTATTAAAGAGAGAAATCTATGAGCGTAGTGCCTGTAGTCGACGTACTGCAAGGCCGTGCTGCGGTTGACAGTGAAGTCACCGTACGCGGTTGGGTGCGTACCCGGAGAGATTCTAAAGCGGGTATCTCCTTCGTTGCCGTTTATGACGGTTCCTGCTTTGACCCGTTACAGGCCGTCGTGAATAATACTTTGCCTAATTATCAGGACGAAGTACTGCATTTAACTACTGGCTGCTCAGTAGAAGTGACTGGCACTGTGGTTGCATCACCCGGTGAAGGGCAGAGTTTTGAAATTCAGGCCACCGCTATCAAAGTAGTGGGTTGGGTTGATGACCCCGATACTTATCCAATGGCAGCAAAACGTCATAGTATCGAATACTTGCGTGAAGTCGCTCACTTGCGCCCGCGGACTAACCTGATCGGCGCAGTGGCTCGCGTTCGTCATACTTTGGCACAAGCCATTCACCGTTTCTTCGATGAGAACGGCTATTTCTGGGTTTCAACCCCGCTTATCACCGCTTCAGATACTGAAGGTGCCGGTGAAATGTTCCGTGTTTCCACATTAGATCTGGAAAATCTGCCGCGCACTGATACTGGCGCTGTTGATTTCAGTGAAGATTTCTTCGGTAAAGAAGCTTTCCTTACGGTATCCGGCCAGCTAAACGGTGAAACCTATGCCAGTGCGTTATCTAAAGTTTACACTTTCGGCCCGACTTTCCGTGCTGAAAACTCCAATACCAGCCGCCATTTAGCCGAATTCTGGATGGTTGAACCTGAAGTTGCCTTCGCCTCATTAGATGATGTCGCCGCTTTGGCCGAGAAAATGTTGAAATACGTTTTCCAGGCAGTATTGAACGAACGCGCTGATGATATGAAGTTCTTTGCCGAGCGTGTCGATAAAGATGCTGTCGATCGCTTACAGCGTTTTGTCACCTCTGACTTTGCTCAGGTTGACTACACCGATGCTATTGAGATTTTATTGGCATCAGGTCAGAAATTTGAAAATGATGTCTCTTGGGGCATTGATTTGTCTTCTGAGCATGAGCGTTATTTAGCTGAGCAACACTTTAAAGCGCCGGTAGTGGTCAAAAACTATCCGAAAGATATCAAAGCTTTCTATATGCGTATGAATGAAGATGGTAAAACCGTGGCAGCGATGGATGTCCTCGCCCCTGGCATTGGTGAGATTATCGGTGGTTCACAACGTGAAGAGCGTTTAGATGTGTTGGATGCACGTCTGGCAGAAATGGGCCTCAATAAAGAAGATTATTGGTGGTATCGTGATCTGCGTCGCTATGGCACTGTACCACATTCAGGTTTTGGCCTTGGATTTGAGCGTTTGATCTCCTATGTGACTGGAGTTCAAAACGTTCGCGATGTGATTCCATTCCCACGTACGCCGAGAAATGCCAGTTTCTAAGTTCGTCATTTAGAAAAAAAATGTGATTTTGTATAAATAAAAGCCAGCTCTGCTGGCTTTTGTCATTTTTTAAAGTTCGATCTAAGTCACAAAGTTCCCTGAAATTTACATTTCGTAACACATAGTATCCCTATGAAACATATTCAGGTAATTGGTAGCATTTTCGGTCTGGATTATAACCCCTGTGAATGGAACACTGCGTTCAGACACAGACGACACCAAACTCTCAACAATAGTTCCAAAAAAATTATTGGCGGCAGTGGCAGGTGTCCGAATAACACCAATGAGGGTAATAATAATGATGAAGCGCAATATTCTTGCAGTAGTAATCCCAGCATTGTTAGCAGCTGGTGCAGCTAATGCAGCAGAAATCTACAACAAAGACGGCAACAAACTTGACCTGTACGGTAAAGTTGACGCGCGTCACCAGTTCTCTGATAACAAAGGCGAAGACGGCGACAAATCTTACGTTCGTTTCGGCTTCAAAGGTGAAACCCAAATTACTGACCAACTGACCGGTTACGGCCAGTGGGAATACAACGTTCAGGCTAACCATGCTGAATCCCAAGGCGACAAAGGCAACAAAACCCGTCTGGGCTTTGCTGGTCTGAAATTTGCTGAGTTCGGTTCATTCGACTACGGCCGTAACTACGGCGTAATCTATGACGTCAACGCATGGACTGACATGCTGCCAGTGTTCGGTGGTGATTCAATCTCCAACTCTGACAACTACATGACTGGCCGTTCTACTGGCCTGGCAACTTACCGTAACACCAACTTCTTCGGTCTGGTTGACGGTCTGAACTTTGCTCTGCAATACCAAGGCAAAAACCAAAATGACCGTGCTGGTTCTATTGACCCAGTTACAGGTATTTACACTGGCGCTAACCTGAAAGATCAGAATGGCGACGGTTTCGGTATCTCTTCTACTTATGATATCGGTTACGGCGTGAACTTTGGTGCTGGTTTCTCTTCTGCAAATCGTACTAACGAACAAAAAGCTTTCAGCACTGCTGAAGGTGATAAAGCGCAGGCATGGAACGTTGGTGCTAAATACGACGCAAACAACGTATACTTGGCTGTAATGTATGCTGAAACTCAAAACATGACTCCATATGGCGACGATAGCAATACCATCGCTAACAAGACTCGTGACATTGAAATCACTGCACAATACCAGTTCGACTTTGGTCTGCGTCCATCTTTAGGCTACGTTCAGTCTAAAGGCAAAGATCTTAACGCGACTCGCGATAACCAAGATCTGTTGAAATATGTTTCTGTTGGTTCTTACTACTACTTCAACAAAAACATGTCTACCTATGTTGATTACAAAATCAACTTGTTGGACGAGAATGATTTCACTCGTACTAACGGTCTGAACACTGATGACGTTGTTGGTGTTGGCTTGGTATACCAGTTCTAAGTTAAACTTAATCACGCAGTTTATCTGCTGACCTAAGTTAAAAAAGACAGGGCCTCGGCTCTGTCTTTTTGTTTTATGCTAGCTAACATTTTTACCCTTGGTTAATCCAGGGAGATTGCGCTGTAGAAAGCGTTATTTTGCCGATTTTTCACCCTGAATCCCCTCGCCTCACAACATTCATTTCTTTTTATCGCAAACGGTTGGCAAAGACCGCAACTGGCGCTACCCTGAGAGTTCTGTTTGCTTAACGCTAAGCCATGGAAGCCTCTGACATGTTTGAAAAAATCACTGCTGCACCTGCCGACCCTATTCTGGGCCTGACCGATATTTTCCGCGCGGATGACCGCCCTCATAAAATTAACCTGGGGATCGGGGTCTACAAAGACGAAACCGGGAAAACGCCGGTGCTGACCAGCGTAAAGAAAGCTGAGCAGTATTTGCTGGAAAATGAAGTCACCAAAAATTATTTGGGTATTGATGGCCTGCCAGTTTTCGCCAGCTGTACTCAGGAACTGTTGTTCGGGGCTGATAGCGCGATTATCGCTGATAAACGTGCGCGTACTGCTCAAACCCCTGGTGGCACTGGTGGTTTGCGTATCGCCGCTGATTTCATCGCCCATCAAACCAGCGCCAAACGTGTCTGGGTCAGTAATCCAAGCTGGCCAAATCATAAAAATATCTTCGCCGCCGCTGGGCTGGAAGTGGTTGAATATGCATATTATGATGCAGCAAATCATGCGCTGGACTTCAATGGGTTGTTAAATAGCCTGTCAGAAGCTCAAGCTGGCGACGTAGTGCTGTTCCATGGTTGCTGTCACAACCCGACTGGGATTGACCCAACAGAAGCCCAGTGGAGCCAATTAGCCGAGCTTTCAGTTTCTAAAGGTTGGTTGCCGCTGTTTGACTTCGCTTATCAAGGTTTTGCTAAAGGTTTGGAAGAAGATGCCCAAGGCCTGCGAATTTTTGCCGCGACACATCAAGAATTGATTGTTTGCAGCTCTTATTCCAAAAACTTCGGTTTGTACAATGAGCGTGTCGGGGCTTGTACTGTTGTTGCTGCAAACAGTGAAGTCGCTGATATCGCCTTCAGCCAGGTGAAAGCTGTTATCCGCGCTAACTATTCCAACCCACCGGCTCACGGTGCCTCGGTGGTTGCCACTATTTTGAGTAACCCAGCGCTGCGTGCCATTTGGGAACAAGAACTGACTGATATGCGCCAACGCATTCACCGTATGCGTCAGTTGTTTGTTAATACTTTGCAGGAAAAAGGCGCTAAGCAAGATTTCAGCTTTATCATAAACCAGAATGGTATGTTCTCGTTCAGTGGCCTGACCAAAGAACAAGTTCTGCGTCTGCGTAATGAGTTCGCTGTTTATGCCGTAAATTCTGGTCGTGTTAACGTTGCTGGTATGACGCCAGACAATATGGCGCCATTGTGTGAAGCTATCGTTGCGGTGCTCTAATTAAGCCTCCGTGACCGACCTTAAAAAGGGTGCCTTAGGGGCACCCTTTGTTTTATTCTCCTGCCAATAATCTTAACGGAACAAATACTTGGCAAATTCGTTCATTGGCATGGGTCGTCCGTACATATATCCTTGTAGATAATCTACATTATGGGCCTGTAAATAACGCATTTGAGTTTCGTTTTCGACTCCCTCGGCAATGGTTTGTAACCCCAGCCGAGTGGCAAGATCGATGACATTCCCCACTATGTGACTCGACAAAGCATCTGAACCAATCATCCCGACAAAACTTTGATCAATCTTGAGAAAGTCGACTTTAAATTTCTGCAAATAAGTTAGGCTCGAATGCCCGGTACCAAAATCGTCAATGGCAATATAAACACCTAAAGCATGAAGTTCGGCAAATAATTTATCTGTAATCTCATCTGCAACAATCAATTTTCGTTCAGTTAATTCCAGCATGATATTTATTTTATTACCGCCAAAAGCCTGAATGAAATTACGGCAGTCATCTACCAGACTGAGATCACGGCAATGATTGGCGCTAATATTAAAACCAAAGTGGAACCCTTCGGGTAATTGATTGACGTAAGGCGCAAACTTTGTGCTGACCTGCTGCATAATAGCACGGGTCATCAGCACAATAAGTTCGCTGTCCTCCGCCATAGGAATGAAGTGATTTGGTTGAATTAATCCCTGACCTGGATGTTGCCAACGCATTAAAACTTCACACCCCACCCAGCATTGCCCCTTACCGCTGACAATCGGCTGCATATAAGGAATAAATTCATTATTTTCTAATGCTTGTTTTAATACCTGTGTGGGTGATGACGCCCTTCCTGACAACCAGAAAACAAGAGTTGCCGAGCCAAAACTCATTAATATGAAGAAAATTAAGCTGCCTTGAGCGTATTGCCAGGCATAAGCCCAATATTGTTGATGAGAAAGTGCAGTGCTTAATGAATAAGCATACTTCTCGGAGGCCAGATATAAAGGTTCACCTCTATTCATCGGGTTACCTGAATGCACCATTCCGGCCGCGTCCATCCATTTATCACCAACTCTCAGTTGCAACGCAATATCGCCGCTCAATAAATTAAGAATACTACGCAAATAATAACCATCAACAGCCACCAGAATGCTGTAATCCCCTCGAACCTGCCGATAAACCATCAAAGCACGATCAGGTGTTACATCATTGCCTGACATTAATTCTAGTTGCCCATCAACAAATACATCTAAATCGAATTGCTCAGAAATTGGCCCATATATTGAAGAACAATAAATAGTCGTATTTTTGGCCAAAGAAACTGAACGCACATCCGGTATAAAGACAACTTGATCGCGTAAGTTCTGCACAACCTGTAAACAAGGTTTTCCCAGTCCTGTTTCCACCTGGGTAGCAGCATGCTGCAAGTTATTAAATATTTGGTCGAAACGTTCTCTACCCTGTAATAACTTGGCTTGAGCATCTTGATGCATATTAGCTTTTGTTTGCGCATAAATCACTGCAGCGCCCAACAGCAGAAATAGCAATAATACCATAGAAGAAAAACCGAGCCGGGACAGGAATTTATTCACTCTGAAACGACGAAATGGCATAGTAGATTCCATTGAAAGGCGCTCGTAATATGACGAACTTAAAACGGCAGTAAAGGCCGTGCCGGGTCAATATCAGTTCTATACCCGTTCTTCCAAGACGCAGGAGGGTTGGCTGCCTTTGCTCACCCCAATCACTTACTTGTGTAAGCTCCAAGAGGTTTACTCAGTTGTCGCCTACCTGCACCTCGAAGTAGCTTGGGTATATTTCTCTGTTATGTAACGCCTTATGAATATTATAGGGTCATACAAATTTGATGAACCCCATCATTATGTTCGTCGTATCTACAAATAGCTGATTATGAGTTCACAAAATACTTTAACAACAAATTAAATATAATATAAAAAAAGCACCTCGCGGTGCCTTTCTTGATCCGATGCTCTCTGATACTCAGTGTTATACCGCACTAAGTCGTCATTCTCACCAAACAGCAGGTTCTTCACGTATAAACGGATTGGTCTGCCGCTCATGCCCTAGCGTAGACATTGGGCCATGGCCCGGAATAAATGTGATATCGTCACCCAAAGGCAATAATTTGGTTCGGATAGAATGAATCAATTGCTGATGGTCACCCCGTGGGAAATCACTGCGCCCCACACCACCATTAAAAATAACATCCCCAACTAATGCCAAACGATCTTTTTGATCGATGAAAACAATATGGCCGGGGGTATGCCCTGGGCAATGCAATACTGATAATTCTATTGTGCCCACAGTCATGGTGTCCCCTTCTTCCAGCCAACGAGTTGGGGTGAAAGCTTCACACTCGCTCAGCCCAAACATTCTGCTTTGAGCGGGTAATCCTTCTAACCAAAACGTATCTTCTTTTTCTGGACCATAGATAGGAACCTGAAAATGTGCAGCTAATTCAGCGGCAGCACCCACATGATCCAGATGACCGTGAGTCAACAAAATCTGGCTGACCTTAACATCCTGACGGGCAACTTCAGCAATGATCTTGGCGGCGTCGCCACCGGGGTCCACGAGAGCGGCCTGCCCTGTTTCTTCACACCAGATCAGTGTGCAATTTTGACTAAAGGCCGTCACTGGAATAATTTGATATTTCATAGAGCTCCAACCCCAATGCACTGGATAGATTCAAAGCATTGGCATAAAAATGCGGATACCCAAGTTACTTCAAGATGCAGGTAGGCGGCAACCGAGCAAATCCCCAGAAGCTTAGATAGCTAAGTGACTGGGGTGAGCAAGGGCAGCCAACACCCCTGCATCTTGAAGGGCGACGGGTATATTACCAGGTCCGTATTGGCCCAGTATCAATATGCACAAAATTACTGCGAGGGTAATATCCTACACCACCTGCGCGCATTTTTAATGCCGCTTTGCGGATATTGCTCAATTGAATACCTTGAATATGGAAATCCATCGCCTGCCCCTTAGTGTGGTAGCTATGTTTAGCCACACCCCGACCCCGCTCACGCAGTTCATTATTGGTATCAAGCGAACGGTAGCCAGAGATTAACTGCACCGGTTTAGTGGTACCGAGAAGGCCTTGTAGGCGATAGATCTGGTCAAATAGGCGGGGATCGATGCTTTTTACTTTGTTAGCTCGATAGTCGCGGAATAAATGATTTAAACGGGAAAGTTCATCTTTATTATAGTTTCGACCGTCAAAGAACTCGGCTTTTATGGACTCACCTGTATTCAGGTTATTCAGGGTCAAGATGCGTGGGCGAGGAGTAGAAAGGGTAGCAAATGCTTGCCCTGGGAGTAGCGATAAACCCAGCGCGGCCCCGCCTAACGTTAGCCATCTACGGCGATAATTATCAATTTTATCCATGATCTCTGTTAATACCCGGCAAGAATGTCAAAAGTAAGCACTGTACCCTTATTACTTGAAGCCGCAGCTGTGTTAGCCGCTCTCACTCACCCAAATCACTTACTTGAGTAAGCTCATTGGGATTTGCTCGTTTGCCGCCTGGCTGCAACTCCAATTATTTTGGGTATATAATGTACCGTCCCGAACCATAACCGCCTACGGAAAACCAGTCAACCCGCATTCGGTACGCATTCACTGTGCGTTTAGCCCAGGTTTATAGGGCGCTCGTTTAGAAGCGCCCATAAGACAACCCGATATTGAGACCATTAGTTATTGAGTTTTACTGCATTTATTGCAGCAAAAGTTCAGCTTGATGGGCGATTTGTGAACCGGATCTCACCGTCATATCATAATTGTAAATATCTGTTCTAAACTGTGGTTTGCCATCTTCAGCCACCCATGCCGTCAGATAATACAGCTGCACCGGAATACGCTGGCGAATGTTGACATAAGTGGTGTCCCCTTGTTTCAGGGTCGAGGAAACTCGAGCATCATTCCAACCCGCATCCTGCAACAACATATTGGCTAAATCAGAAGCTTTATTCACGCGAACACAGCCAGAGCTTAAGGCCCGAATATCTTTCTGGAACAAGCCATGGTTCGGCGTGTCATGCAAATAGATAGCATCAGAGCTTGGCATATTGAACTTGAACCGTCCTAATGAATTGCTGGCACCAGGTGCCTGACGCAGGCGATATGGGAAGTTATTCGGTGAAATCATGCTCCAGTCAATCATTGACGGGTCGACAACTTCAGCATCATTGCTCCAGCCGGACAATACCGTATAGCCATGGCGCTGGAAATAACTGGAATCGTAACGCGCTTTCGGCACGATATCCTGGCGCACCAGAGAGGTCGGCACATTCCACGGCGGATTAACCACCACATTATTCAACGCGCTGCTCATCAACGGCGTTTTACGGCTTGGGCGGCCGACAATCACTCGAGACGAAAGCACCTCAGCACCATTCTTATAATAATTCAGCGAATAGTTTGGAATGTTAACCATGATGCCGTTATCCACCCGCCCCGGCAAAATGCGTAAGCGCTGAATATTTAAGGCTAATAATGTCGCCCGTGTTTGTGGGGAAACATTCAACCATTCGCGAGTACGGGCACCGATGACGCCATCATCGCTCAAACCATGCCACTGTTGAAACCGTTTGACGGCTTCCATTAGCTCTGGCGTATAGACATTGTCAGTTACCGTAACCGCGGCTAGCGGTGCAGCGGATGGCGCAACTACCCCTTCGCTAGCGGGAGTATCAGCAACCGGGGCCGCTGATGGGCTAACCACCAAACTGTGGGCCTGAGCGCGGCTTTTTTCTTCATCAACCGAGAGGTCATCATTAACAACCGCGACCGCAGGATTATCAGCCGGGATAACCTCCGGGGTTTTCACTGGTGCTGACGCTACTGGGTGCAACATGCCGGTTCTGTCGAGAATTTCCCGCAGCGCTGGAATATCGTCGCTTAATTGCCCTGGACGTAAACTCGGGCCATTGGCCATTTGTGGCCACGGACGCCGGTCCGCCAGCATCTTTTTCAGCGCCAGATGCATTTTCTCATATTGAGGATGTTGAGGTGCCAGAGAGGCCAGATAAAGCGCGGTGGTCCCCTCGTGTACGGCTTGTTGCCAGCGATTTAAAATCGTCGCCGGTGGCATCGCCATCTTGTACGGCACATTGTTGTAGAGCCAGACGCTACCATTTGCACCAACGCCTGAGATAAAGTGCAAATAACCCAACATGGCATCGGACAGAATAACGTCGCGAGCCAAGCCGGTAATAGCAGGATCACTGAGCCATTTCACCCATTGCATGAATTGCGGTTGAATACCGGAGAGAGCCACTTCCGCTAATTGTTGCTGGAAATGCTGAACAGCGGCCCGGTCTTGCCACATTGGCTGCATATTATTGGCAGCATAGAGCACGGCTAATTCAGAAGAATAGAACGGCGTGATAGTTTTCGGCAACACCGCCAATAATTGAGAGCGACTTTGTGCAACCGACATGCTTTGTGACGGTGACTTTTGCGCTGAAGATGAATCAACAGGCAACAGCATCGGCGCAGTGGCCGATGCTGTCAATATGGGCATTACGCTACAAATCACAGCGCAATATAACGCTAATACAGGTCGCGGATTTCTTTTCTCTACCGACATTCTATGCCCCCGGTATGCTTATCTAAGTACGTCATAGTTTGTCGTTACCCTTCCTCCCTGAAGTCGCAGTAGGTTAGCGGCTCTCGTTACCCGATTCGGTCGTTGACAACATCGGCCGTTGACAACACCACCACTATCTTTGGGTATTTTTATTATATAAACAGAAATGCTACTCAGTAGATAATAATCTAAATTAGCCATTAACGTTACGCTAACAGATTTTCTTCGGTTATAAAATATAACCCTCAAATGTCGCAACAAATAAAAATGGCCGCTAGGCGGCCATTGAATGGAATTAATTATTATTACGTCTTTATTGTGCGAAAATTAACCGCAACATCATTGTTCAGCAGATATCTGGGGCAAAGTCGGTATTTCATTGGCAAAACCGCGTAAGCCCACTACGTGTACATGCTCATGATTTTGGAAGACTTTTCGCACCAGTTTATAAGTCGTCCCTTTTTCTGGACTGATATTTTCTGGGGCGGCAATAATTAATTGCATTTCCAGCCGCTCGCACAGTTCAAATAATGTTGCGATAGATTTCGCATCCAGACGCGCAGCTTCATCCAGGAACAGTAAGCGGCAAGGTGAAATATCTTTACCACGTAAACGGCGTGATTCTTCTTCCCAGCTCTGTACCACCATCACCAGAATAGACATCCCGGTCCCGATAGCCTCACCAGTTGACAATGCGCCACTCTCGGCCCGCAACCAGCCATCTGCACCGCGGTTAACTTCAACTTCCAGCTCTAAATAGTTACGGTAATCAAGTAACTCTTCGCCAATGGTTTGCGGCAAGCGCTGCCCCATATCCATTTGTGGGTTTAGGCGCTGATACAGTTTAGCCAGTGCTTCAGAGAAGGTCAGGCGGTTACTGTTGAACAAATCCTGGTGCTGTTCTTGCTGCTCGGATAACACATCCAGCAAGGTCGCATGGGCTTCGCGCACATTCACATTTAGCCGCACACTTTTGACCTGGCCGAATGACACCGCTTGCAAGCCCTGATTCAGCATGCGGATGCGGTTCTGTTCGCGTTGAATGGTTTTACGGATGATATTCGACACGCTTTTCGAACTGATCGCCAGTTTCTGTTCACGGGCGGTCAGTTCTTCCGTCAGCCGGCCCAGTTCAATCTCCATTTGTTCAATGGCTTCGACCGGGTCATCAGTGCGGATGATATCCTGGCGAATACGTTCACGTAGATGCTGATATACCGCGATATAGAACTGAATTTTGCGCTCAGGCCGTTTGGGATCTTCCGACATACGCAGCACATCGCGTAAATGCTCATTATCAGCCACCGCCAGACGCAATGCCCCCAGCGCCTTATCCGACATAGAACGCAGCTCATCGCCATCCATATAGGCCAATTCACGGCGATGCAAGCGGCGCTCGACACCATTGTCTTTCACCATCCGCATCACGGCACACCAGCCCGCTTTAGCATTCACTACCTGCTCGCGAATTTGATGATAATCCCGCTCCAGCTTGCGTAATTTCTTCTGCAAACTGTCCATCTCTGCTTCACAGAAAGTCAGCTGTTTTTCCAACTGATTACGCCGTGAGCGGTTGGTGCTCAATGCAGCATGCAATTCATCACGGCGCGTGCGGGCGCGGGCTTCGGCATTGGCATCCGCCTGAACGCCAATATCCACCAGCTCCTGACTCAGCTCTTTGAGCATGTCACGTTTGGCATCATAAGAACTTTTCAATGACGCCAGCACTTGATTGTATTGAGTAAACTGCGCCTGATATTGACGCAATTGCTCGCGAGCGCGCGTACGCTCTGCTTCGGCCTGTTCTAAGCGCTGGCGCAGTTTATCGTTCAGAGAAGAGTTTTCCGTCAGCATCCCCGCAGAATCGGTATAGCTAAAGTGGGCACGCCGCTGCACAACTTCCGTCAAAGCGAAAGCTTGCTGTTTCGCCTGGCGCTGACTGTTTTGCGCCTGAGTATAGTTTTTCTGCAACTGTTCGTGTTGCTGCGGGTCACTTTGCAGCACCGCCAATAGCGGTTCAAGCTTGGTCAAAGAAGCGCCGTGTTTCTGAATATGACGGGCGGCCTCTTGTGCTTCAGTTAGCTCTTCAGTGATTTCTTCTACGCGATCTGTCAAGGTGTCGTCAAGCAGCAATGACACTAATGGAATCAAACGGTTAAGAGCTGAAATACCCTCTTTAGCCTGTGCGAATTGCTGGCGTTGCTGTTGATTTTGGTCTTCGTGCGCATTCAGCGCGCGCTCGATTTCACCACGGCGGGTATTTAACAACCGAATTTCAGCTTCTGGATCAGAATCAAATGCCACGCCCAAATGAGAACCAATAAACCGGCTGAATGCCTGATGCAAACGCTGGGTTTTCTGCACATCAAATGACAGTGTCGCATAGCGCTCCGCCAGACTATCACGCTCTTGATACAGCGCTTCTAGCCGGTTTTCGCGGGCAGCACGGCCAAACAGTGGCACTTCCGGATAGCGAGAATAGCGCCATTGGCGATCGGCAATTTTCACCACCACCGCTTTATCCAGTTCTTCGACGGCAAAGACACTGTCATCAAATGACTGCGGATCCCCTTCGATGAGATATAAATCTTCCGGGCAATCTTCCAATCCGGCCAATTGGTCGCGTACCAATGACAAGTCTGGTACCACGATACCGTGGCGAGACGGGCCATACAGCGCGGAGAAATAGGGCGCATCGTCGAGCGTGACATCATCATAAATCTCGGATAACAGCACGCCGCCAAAGCGCTCGGCCAATGCAATCATCCGTGAATCTTCAGCGCCACTTGGCTGACTCAGGCGCTCAATTTGTGCATCAATCGCCCGTTTAGTTGCCGCCACTTCGTCACGTTCGACAGTGGTTTCGCGCTCGCGCTCTAGCAACTGTTGCATGTATTCAGTCACTTGACGGCTGTCTTCCAGCGCTTCGCCGCTCTGCTCACTGAGTTGGCTCAGAGCATCTTGTGCCGCTAACCACACTGGCGCTCGCGCCGTCAATTCCTGAATTTTTTGCTTCAGTTGCTCGAGTTCCTGGCGCATTTCCATCCGCCGTTCACCCGCATCACTGACACTGAGAGAAAGTTCTTCAACCTGTGATTCCAGCTCACGCTGCAACTCTTCCAGCTCTTCGGGCTGATAAGCTTGCCCCTGACGTTTGCAGAATTCTTGTAATAAACGCTCGGCATCTTGTTGGGCACGTAAACGCTGCTCCAGCTCGGACAGGCGCATGCGCAATGGCTGAACCCGCTCGGCCAAATGTTGTTGCGACGGCCAGTCACGTAATAATTCGCGCGCGGTTTGCCAAGCTTCACTGCGGCTGACCTCACCGGCAATGGCCACCACCAGCTGATAAGCTTGCTCAAATTGGCTGTGGGCGGCATCTGCAACACTCAGTTTTTGCTCAAGTTGCAATAAAGATTCGGTCGCTTCCTGCTCTTTGGCCTGGAAAGTTTCCAGCCAATCTTCAGCATTATCGGCCGTTAATTCAGGTAATTGGCACAGCGCACGGGCGCGCTCCAATGCCTGTAATGCTTGCTGATATTGAATGGCGCGGGTTTGCTGTACATCCAGCGCTTGCTGATAATCAGCCAACTGGCTTTTCAGTTCATCCACTTCCAGCTCTGCGGCTTCGGCGCGGGCTTCGTTATCAGCCTGTTGTTCGCTGGCCTCAGCAACAACTTCATTTTGCTCTTCCAGCCGGTAAGTCAGCTCTTCCAAATCACTTTGGTAGCGCTCGATTTTTTCCTGCTGGCGCATCGCGGTTTGCACCAGACTGAGATGGTCACTGGCGGCTTGATAATCAGTCTCGAGATCAGATTCAGCAGCACTTTGCTCGGCCAATTCACGGGACATTTCGACATGGCGATACTGCTCGGTCACCAGTTGTTTGCGGCTACCCAGTAAATCGCGGCGCAAGACCAAAGCGCCATCGAGATGAATACGCCGCTCATTAGCATGGCGCATATAGTCAGCGGCAACATAGGAAGTTGCTTCGGAAATGAGATGCTTAAACAGGTCACGGTCGGATTGAGTAACACGAATAGCTTCCAGCGTCATGCGGTTTTCGCGCAACGCCGCCTCCATATCCTGGAAGGCTTTGCGGACGCCGCTGTTTTCTGGCAATAAATAATCGCGTAATGAGCGGGTAATGGCGCTGGAAATACCGCCGTACAGTGACGCTTCAATCAAACGATAGAATTTGCTGCGATCAGCTGAAGAGCGCAGGCGTTTGGGGATCACACCCAAATCAAACATCAGCGAGTGGTAATCGGTAATGGAGTTAAATTGCTTAAACTGCACCCCTTCCATGGCTTCAACGCGTTCTTTCAGCTCTGGCAAGGACAACACCCGCGCCTGGCGCTCGCCCACCACTTCGGTGAGGATCTGTGTCGGTTGAATTGCAGTCGGAAGCCCTTGAATAGTAAAAGGTTTGATATCAACTTTGCGATCGCGCCCGGCCACTTGTTGCAGACGCACCCCGACAACCACCCGTTGGTGGCGAGAGTTGACCACATCTAACGTGGAGTAACACACCCCAGCGCGCAATTTACCGTGCAGGCCTTTATCGCGCGAGCCACTGGTGGCCCCTGCTTCGGTGGTGTTACGGAAGTGCAGCAAGGTTAAATCTGGAATCAATGCTGTGACGAAAGCGGCCATAGCGGTAGATTTACCGGCCCCGTTACCACCGGATAAGGTCGTGACCAGTTCATCAAGATCGAATGTTCGGGCAAAGAAACCATTCCAGTTAACCAAGGTCAGTGAGCGAAATTTACCGCGTTCAATCATTCCTGTTCATCCTCTGCACTGTCCGTTGCATTGCCCATGGTGATGTCGTTTTCATCGCTTTCATCATGGAGTGACAGACTATTTTCGACCGCCATGGCTTCGCCATCTCGGATCATACGCAATTGAGCTTCACGTGGATCATCACCGCTGCGCACATCGGCACCAAAGCGGAACACCGCCTCAGTGATACGAAACTTGCTACTGTCATTGCCCATAAAGTAAATCATGCCCAAACGGCGCAGCCGGTTGAGTGAGGTTCGCACTTTTTCCTGCAACTTCTGTTTATCCAAATCTGAGCCGGTTGAGCGCTGATTAACAAACTTCAGCAATTTGCTCTCATCGGCCAGACTCAGCAGTTCTTCGTATAACTCGTGCTGGGCGAAAATCCCTTCATGAGCCAGACGTTCTGGGCTGAGATACAGATAACAAAGAATTTTGCCGACCATCATATCCAGCTCAGATAACACCGAGCGCGGGATCAACGTGGTTGAACGAGGGCGCAGATAGAAGAAACCTTCCGGCGCACGAATTAACTCCACGTTATAGCGGGTATAAAACTCTTCAAGTTGCTCCTGAAAATCCATCAGGAAAGCATGGTTATCCAGCTCATCAATCCCAATATGACGGCCAGCACGTAACTGGCTATCCAGTGCCGGAAACAATGAGTTGGCCAATGCTTGAGCCAGTTTAACCGGCATTACTACTTCAATATTTGTTGATGACATGTGCCTGCACCTTGGCTCCGTAATCATTGATTGCCAGCCATTCAGCGGGTAACCCTGAGAAATCGGCTTCGGCCACACCAAGGCGAACTGCCTGGTCGACCAGGATACGAGCCACGTCAAAATGACGAGCACGCGGATATTGCGCGAGGTAATCGCGCATGACTTCCCCCAAATTGAGCGGCAGTTTTTTCTGCTGATACACCAGCAATGCTTGTTCAATCAGGGCGGCTAATTGCTCACGAATAGCATTAAATTCTTCAAATTCCAGATCCGGCGGCAGTTCTCCGGTGACTTCCTCACTACGCAGCGACAGCTCTTCATCGCGCATATCCAGCAAGCGATCGGCATTGGCGTAGGTCAAGGCCCAAGGGCTATCAAAATAATTTTGCACTGACTGGCGCAAGCGCTGGGCGAATACCCGGTTTTTATCCATATCAATCGCAGTACGGATAAACTTGTGCACGTGGCGGTCATAACCAATCCACAGGTCAATGGACTGCTGGCCCCAACTGATAATGCGGTCAAGTTTACTTTGTAAATCAAACA
The DNA here is from genome assembly GCF_902170565.1 of Yersinia thracica. Classification (GTDB taxonomy): domain Bacteria; phylum Pseudomonadota; class Gammaproteobacteria; order Enterobacterales; family Enterobacteriaceae; genus Yersinia; species Yersinia thracica. Next base: position 152,261 of record NZ_CABHXX010000095.1, on the reverse strand, counting down.
CCAGTTTATCAACCAAATCCAAGCCCGCATTGCCGATGGTGGCTTCTTGAATGCGCAATAAATTCGCCTGAAGCTTATCACCGGCGGCTTCCAGCGTATCTTGTAACTCTCTGAGTGTACCGGAGGTTTCTGACAGCAACATTTCGCAGCTGGCAATGGCGGCGCGCCAGTCTTGATTCAATAGCGCCGCGATATCTTCTTTGACGCTATGCTGTTGCTCGTCCATCAGCCGCTGGGTCATGTCGATACTGTCAAAGATTTCAGCGACTGAATATTTAAGCGGGGCAAAGACATTACGATGCCAGTGGAATTCATCACCGCCCTCTTCTGCCGCTTCTGCCGCCCGTTGCAGCTCTTGCGCCACAATCGACAACTGCATCGACAACCGCAGAGTGGAGAACTCGCGCTGACGGATATAATAATCTGTGATGCCAATGCCCAATGGAGTCAGGCGGTAAATAGCATTACCATCGGCCAACTCACTGGTAAAGCGGTTGAGCAAGCGCTGGCGCACCATATCATTAATGGCGTTATTGGCGCGCACGGCCACGGTTTCGGTGGTCTGTTCGAACCCTTTGCTGACGTGACGAAATGCATCAACCAACTCGCCTTCGCTCATTTCTCCGTCCAGCCGCTCACCGTTTAAGGTGGCAATAGCCATAAGAAAGGCCAGACGCTCCGTTGGCAGAGTAATTGAGAAATCATTTTTTCGCGCCCAGGCGACCAGTTCGGGTACTGTCTGGGAAAATTCACTCATAATGGGTCCTTCAGATTCGGCTTAAACGCCGAGACATGCACGTAGCGCCCCAAACTGATAAAGGGCTCCTGCCGGCAATAGCGCTGTTCCAACGCCAATAATTCAGCAAACGCATCGACTGGTTGCTGTTTATTTTTCATGTAATCGTGAAACACCCGTACTCCTGTCTTACCGCTAATGGATAAACCCATTTGCTCAAGCCAACCGTATACCGTCGGCGGGTCTAACGGGTATTGCGGTGATAACGAGCGCTGCCGACGCCTTTTGATACCGGGCATCGCCAACTGAAAATTACCTAATACCGCATTACGCATCACTAACCCATTGGCATTGAAAAACATCAATGACAGTGCGCCACCTGGGTTTAACGCATTAAAAAGTATTTGCAGAACTTGTTGTGGTTCTGCAATCCATTCTAAAACCGCATGGAACAATATCAGATCAACCGGCTGTTCTAAATGTTGGGTGATGTCTTGTGCCGCACTTTGTACAAATTGCATGTTGTGGCTCACACCTTTTTCTTGAGCCGCCACTTTCGCACGTTGGATCATCTCAGCGGACAGGTCACATAATAGAACCTGATGACCCAATTCCGCCAGTTGGCAAGCCATATGCCCTTCACCACCACCTGCATCTAGAATCCGTAACGGGCGTTGCGGCAACTGCGCTAACAACCCGGTAATATCTTGCCACACCACCGCCTGACGGATCATTCCCTTCGTCGTGCCGTAGATATTGCGCGAGAATTTCTCGGCAATATCATCGAAATTGCGATCCTGCATGGACAATTGCTCCGCTATCATCTCTATAACTATTGATTTACCGGCCTTGATGGAAGTGCGCAAATCAATGGCAACAGCAAAAAGAGTGACTACCAACCTGCTATTTTGGCACAGCCTGACTTAGAATAAATCTTCTTGGCCCGCAATCAGCGCCAAATGCCGTTTTTTCAGCCAAAAGGTCCCTGTTTTTATGCTTTTTACCCTAAAAAAGTTTGTTGGCGGCTTATTAATGCCACTGCCCTTTCTGCTTATCGTCATGGGGCTGGCATTAATCTTATTGTGGTTTACCCGCTGGCAAAAAAGCGGCAAAACGCTTTTTGCAATGAGTTGGCTGATATTATTACTTATTAGCCTACAACCTGTCGCCGATCGCCTGTTATTGCCGTTGGAAAAACAATATGCAACTTATCAGGGAAACGACCCAGTAGATTACATTGTTGTCCTTGGTGGCGGCTACACGTTTAATCCGAATTGGGCGCCAAGTGCTAATTTATTCTCGAATAGTTTACCGCGAGTGACTGAGGGGATCAGGCTGTATCGCGCTCATCCTAACGCAAAAATGGTATTTACCGGCGGCGCTGGCCCGAACAGCCAAAGCAGTGCAAAAACAGCGGCACAGGTAGCAGAAAGTTTAGGGGTTCCAGCGGCAGATATTATTTCACTAGAACAGCCGAAAGATACGGCTGAAGAAGCAGCTGCGGTGGCCACCTTGGTGGGTAATAAACCTTTTTTGCTAGTGACCTCCGCCAGTCATTTACCCCGGGCGATAAAATTCTTTACAGCCAAGGGCTTACACCCTATTCCGGCGCCCGCCAATCAGTTAGCTATTACCAGCCCCTTACACAGTTGGGAGCGCACTATTCCGGCAGCAACCTATTTGGGTCATTCCGAGCGCGCCTGGTATGAAACATTGGGGCTAATCTGGCAAAAGTTAACGGGCAATAAGAATGATGAATAATTTTGCGGTTAATTAAGCCAAGGCAAGAGTTGCCGAGCCGCATTATCAAATACAACGCGATCCAAATTACCGGTATGGATAAAACGTGCCACCAGTTCCCACAGAGTATAGAGCCAACGGCGGGCAACAAAGGATTCCGAGACCGGCGCTTTATTGAGGTAGCGATAAAATAGCTGGCTCGGCATCCCCTCTTCACTGAGGCGGAATAAATCATACTCTCGCGGCGCCCATAGCATGGGGCCGGGGTTGAGCATCGCCAGCAATTGATCACTGCGGGGATCTTTAAGCATACTGCGTAAAGTCAGATTGCCGTGAACCAGCACCGAACTGTCGTCAAAACCGGCGAAAAGGGCATTTAATGATGCCCGAGCACGATAAAGAATTGCTCTATCTTCCAGGGTCATTTGGGGTGAATTCATATTCGATAGCGTGGCCCACAGCACTTCAACTCGTTGCTGATACCAACTGAACCAATCATTTTCTTGGGTACTATCAACATTGCCGACACACCCATGGCTATCAATCCGGTGCCAGGCTAATACGCCCTCAACTATCTGATCCATCAAAGCATTCCAGCGCTCTCTTGTGCGGGTGGGCGCTTCTACCGAAACCCCCTGAAGGCGCTCCATCAGCAAGATTTCTTTATACGGCGGTTGATGGGTCATGACTAAACCATACACAGTCGGCAAGCGGATATCGCCTTCGCGCGACAACATTGACAGTTTATAGGCCTCTTGCTGTGCAATCCCCTGACAGACATAACTCTTTGCCAACAATGGGATAGCCTGGCCCTGCTGATTATACATCGCATACAGGTGGGCATAGGGCTGCTCGCTGATGCGCTCAAGGCGGGTAATAGACTCCCCAAGCACGACACTTAATTCAGCTTTCAGCTGTTCCATAAGGCTTTGTCCGATTATCTGACGAAATAGATTATTCATCATGGGATGATGGGCGGGATATTTCCAGCATACAGATCAAATAACAGCCACAATAAAAGTTAAATAATTGAAGGTCGTGGGATCCAGAAATAACAACGCCAAACTCAATTGAGCTTGGCGTGGGAAGCTGCACAATGATTACTGCTTGAGCATAATAGCCCGAACTCTGTCTAAATCTTCTGGTGTATCAACCCCAACTGCTGGCACAGCTTTTGCCACAGCAACATGAATTTTTTCACCGTACCACAGCACACGCAGTTGTTCTAACAGCTCTATCTGCTCGAGTTTGCTTGGCGCCCAATTAACATAGCGGCGAATAAAACCGGCGCGATAAGCATAAATACCAATATGGCGTAAGAAACAATCACCAATGGTTTCTTTCGATTGAGCAAAGCGCTCTCTTTCCCACGGAATGGCGGCTCGCGAGAAATACAGTGCGTAACCTTGCGCATCCATCACCACTTTCACGGCATTAGGGTTAAAGGCTTCTTCGCTGCTTTCAATCGGCACGGCTAATGTCGCCATACCTGCACTGGAGGCAGCCAAATTATCAGCAACTTGGCGGATAATCATTGGCGGCACCAATGGTTCATCCCCTTGCACATTGACAATAATATCATCATCAGCAAAACCATAGCGTTCAATAACTTCCGCTAAGCGCTCGGTACCGGACTGATGATCTGCGCGGGTTAAACAGACTTCGCCACCCGCCGCTTCAACCACTTTCACCACTTCCGGATGGTCTGTTGCCACAATCACCCGAGAAGCACCTGACTCCAATGCCCGTTCCATCACATGCACAACCATCGGTTTACCCGCAATATCAGCCAGTGGCTTACCGGGTAGACGGGTTGAAGCATAACGGGCGGGAATTATAGCAATGAAACTCATGCGTGCTTCTCATCAATGGACAGTGGGCGGGCTTCGTTTTCTAACAATACCGGGATGCCATCACGCACCGGGTAAGCCAGATTGTCAGCTTTGCATACCAGTTCAAGGTTTTCTTTATTGAAGTACAATTTACCGTTGCAGACAGGACAAGCAACAATTTCGAGTAAACGGTGGTCCATACATCCTCCAGAATGGAGTTTAGCCAGCAGGAAAGTGGTCGAGGATACCATATCCGCCGATGCAGGTTAACTGCACCGATGCCGTCATTTATATCTGCTATTGATAACAAGCGGTTATGTTAATTGACATTAGTATAAGTGAATATACTCAGCAATCGGGATGATAAATGTTGGTTTTGTTATTGATATGTTGAATTGCGAGGAGTAGTATTTTTGTGACACAAATCACACAATCATACCTATTGAGTAAGAAATGAAAGTATTCCATAAAATTATTGCGCTGTTTGCTAACTTCAGCAACTAAACCGCAAAACAAATAGAAGCACCTGCAAAACTGCCCGACGACAAAAGCAATATGTCGAACAGAGGCAAAAAAACTAGCGGCTACCCTTGGGTAGCCGTTTGCTTAGAAAGCGATCACATCTGCTGCTGACGGCCCATGAATACTACGATAAGTAGAGAATTCAACGTCCTGCCCTTCACTCAGTGATTTATTTTTAGTGTTGGCAATGGCTGTCTTGCTGACATACACATCCAAACCACCGTCGTGGGGTGAAATAAAACCGTAGCCTTCAGACTGGTTGAACCATTTCACGCGACCCATTTTTAACGTCATAATAAATTTCCTTTTACTGGGCATCCTAACAACTCATTTTTATTTATTGTTTAGATGCAGTTGCCCATCCTAAAGTTTTCTGATTAAACCTCTATGAGCTTGATTTTATGAAAAACCCGCATAAATATGGGCTTAGAATTTTGTCTATCTCGGAAATAAATGATAGGCACATTTGCACGATCATTTTATTCCGCCGATAACCCAACGTTATTACTTTAAATAATAGAGCAGCAACAGATACAGCAACTAACAAACCAGCCACGAAGCAATAAATGCTTATTCAACAGGTTCGCCTAAAATATGACTTATGGGAGTTGCTTATAGGAGATTCAGGGGTTCGTCTTTGAGGCTGTATCAGAAAATAGCGTCTTGGGAGGAACTGCTTTACTTTGCTCTCGTGCACTCTTACACATAACTCTTATATATAAATAAGCCTGTAAAACAAGCCTATGTATATTTATACATAAAAAACGCATCCATACAACTTTTTTATCGCATGGATCACAACAAACCCCAGAATCAATGAGATATGACGCATAAAAAACCAATATTCTCCACCAGCGCCTCCCCAGCTCAACGAACTCACCTAGAATAAGATGGAATCAGCGTGATCCGCAGCCGTGAATATCTGCGTTGAAAGGTAAAAAGGAACATTCAAATGATTACCGCCCTGCCATTTGTTCATCCCGATGAGATACGCGCCAGGTTCTCCAGTGCTATGTCGGATATGTATCAGACTGAAGTCCCGCTATACAGTGATTTATTGCAATTAGTTACCGAAACCAACAACCAAACAATGGAACAATCGCCAGAACTGACCCGCCATTTGCATCAAACCGGGGAAATTGAGCGATTAAATATGGAAAGGCATGGCGCTATCCGCGTGGGAACTGCCGCCGAGCTCGCCACTTTACGCCGCTTATTTGCCGTCATGGGGATGGTTCCCGTCGGGTATTACGACCTGGCCCCTGCCGGTGTACCTGTTCACTCGACAGCTTTTCGCGCGGTACATGAAGCTTCATTGCAAATCTGCCCATTCAGAATTTTCACTTCCTTGCTGCGGTTAGAGTTGATTGAGCAGTCAGAACTGCGGCAACGAGCGGTTGATATTCTTGCCAAAAGAAATATTTTCACGTCACGCCTTATCGAGTTGATTGTTAAGCATGAAACGACAGGAGGGCTGACCAGCAATGAAGTGGCTGATTTTATTACTGAATCCCTGGAAACATTCCGCTGGCATAATCAAGCCACTGTAAGTGCTGAGATTTATCAACAACTGCATGATCAGCACCGGTTAATTGCTGATGTCGTTGCTTTTAAAGGGCCACATATTAACCATTTGACCCCACGAACACTGAATATAGACGCAGTACAAGCTGCCATGCCGAAACACAATATTACCCCTAAAGCAGTCATCGAAGGGCCACCACCACGCCATTGCCCAATACTGCTGCGGCAAACCAGTTTTAAAGCACTGGAAGAAAAAATCGCGTTTGTATCATCCGATGGGCATATTGTTCAAGGGAATCACACCGCCCGCTTTGGCGAAATAGAACAGCGTGGCGCTGCGCTGACCGCTAAAGGTCGCAATCTTTATGACCGCCTGCTGCAAGCGGCTCAGGATCAATTGCAAGCCCCTGCAAATGAGGAGAATGCAGCGCAATATATGGCTATTCTTAGCGAAAAATTTAGCCAGTTTCCAGATGATTACCCTGCAATGCGCGCAGAAAAACTCGCTTTCTTCCGCTATTTCCCGACAGAGAAAAAGCTCGGCGGATCTGCGGCCTCAATGCAAAATTTAACTTTAGACGAGTTGATTGACGCTGGATTTATCCAATTTGAACCTTTGGTTTATGAAGATTTCCTACCGGTCAGTGCCGCAGGTATTTTTCAGTCAAATTTAGGGGATAAAGGGCAAAACCATTTTGCAGGACATTCCAGTAAGCAGGATTTTCAACGAGACTTGGGCGCTGATGTTGTTGATGAACTACAACTGTACGAGAAAACTCAGCAACGTTCGCTTACAGCATGCGCGTTGGCCCTAAAGCTCACATCACTGAGTCTATGAATTGGATTATGCAGAATGGTGCGCTATTGCCTGAATTTTCAACAGTAATTGTTCAGCTTGGTCAGGAGGTAACTGTGCATCTACGGGCAAATACCACCAATTGGGCTGAGCAAAAGCTCGACACTTAACCGCATCTTTTTCAGTCATTAGCAAAATTTGTGGCCCGGAAGTCAGCGAGCTAAGTTGGGACAATGAATAATCCTGATGGTCAGCGAAAGCATATTCCTTTTTAGATTCAATGCCGAGCAGACTTAACGTAGCAAAAAAGCGCGGGGGATGACCGATGCCAGCCATGGCAACGACGTGCTGTAATTGCTGTGCAGGAAAACGTTCGCCGGTCACCAAATTGACCGCCTCCTGTGCAACCAGTTGCATCGGTATTTCGCCAGTTGCAGCAATACCACCGTTAGTTATCACCGCATCGACTGAGCGCAGTCGCCCTGCGCGCTCACGCATTGGGCCTGCCGGCAGCCACCAGCCATTACCAAAACGGCGCACACCATCAATCACCACCAGTTCAAAATCCCGCTGTAATGCATAATGCTGTAATCCGTCATCAGTAATAATGAAATCCAAATCATGAGATTTCAGTAATGCTTTGACCGCATCAGAACGCTTTGGCGAGACCGCAACAGGGGCACCGGTTCGTTGATAGATCAGAACCGGTTCATCACCGGCCTGAGTGGTTGTGGTCTCGCTGGATAGCAGTAACGGATACTCAGACTTACCACCATAACCACGGGAGACAACCCCGATGCGGTAACCCCGCTGTTTCAGCTGTTCCACCAACCAAATAACTACCGGCGTTTTGCCATTACCGCCAGCAGTCAGATTGCCCACAATGATAACCGGTACCGGGGAGCGCCACGCCGAGCGCAGCCCCAGAGTATAACTGACACGGATAAGCCAAGTCATTGCGCCATATAGCCAGGACAGTGGCAGCAATAACAAATACAGCCAAGACTTCCCAGACCAGATACGCTCAATCATTGGCCAAACTGCATACGGTTAAGTTGAGCATAAACGCCCTTTTTCGCCAGCAATTCTGCATGCATGCCACGTTCCACAATGCGTCCATCCTCAATGACCAGGATCTCATCCGCTTTTTCAATGGTCGACAAGCGGTGGGCAATGACCAGTGAAGTACGGTTTTTCTGCAACTCATCCAGTGCGGCCTGAATTGCCCGCTCTGATTCCGTATCCAGTGCCGAAGTCGCTTCATCCAGAATCAATATTGGGCAATCCCGTAACAGCGCCCGTGCAATGGCAATGCGCTGGCGCTGGCCACCGGAGAGCATGACGCCGTTTTCACCAATAACTGTGTCCAGGCCATTTTCCATTTTATTGATAAAGTCCATGGCATAAGCCATGCGGGCAGCTTCTTCAATTTCAGCGCGGCTGTACTGCTCATCACGGGCATAAGCAATGTTATTAGCTACCGTATCATTGAACAGATGAACATTTTGCGACACCAATGCGACCTGGTTGCGTAATGCCCCCAATCGGTAATCACGTAAGTCATGACCATCCAACAAGATACTGCCTTCACTGACATCATAGAAACGAGTCATTAAATTAGCGATAGTTGACTTACCTGAGCCTGAGCGCCCCACCAATGCAACAGTTTTACCTGCATCAATATGCATATTGATGTCATTCAGTGCCGGGGTATCTTTGCCCGGATAGTAGAACGTCACATGGCGGAATTCTATTTCGCCTTTAGCGCGTTCAACTTCCCGTTTACCCTCGTCTTTTTCCTGTTCCATATCCAGAATAGTGAACAATGTCTGGCAAGCAGCCATCCCACGTTGGAATTGAGCATTCACATTGGTCAGCGACTTCAACGGACGCATCAGCGCAATCATGGCTGAGAACACCACTGTAATGGTACCTGCGGTCAGAGTTTCCATCACACTTGGAAAGCTTGCTGCATACAATACAAATGCCAAAGCAAAAGAGGCAATTAACTGAATAATAGGGTCTGAAATGGAAGAAGCAGAAACCAGTTTCATCCCTTGCTGGCGCATGCGGTTACTCACAGCTTCAAAGCGCTCGGTTTCAACTTTTTGGCCGCCGAAAATCAAGACTTCTTTATGCCCTTTTAGCATTTGCTCTGCACTGGTGGTCACTTCCCCCATGGTGCTTTGCATGTTTTTACTGATATTGCGAAAACGCTTAGATACCAACCGAATAGAAATCGACACAATCGGTGCAATGACGATTAAAATCAGCGACAACTGCCAGCTGTAATAAAACATCATAATAAACAAGCCGATAATAGAAGCCCCTTCTCGCACCACTGTAACCAGTGCGCCAGAAGATGATGCAGCTACCTGTTCGGAGTCATAAGTAATACGTGATAGCAATGTGCCGGTTGATTGCTGGTCAAAAAATGAAACCGGCATCCCCATCATATGGCTGAATAAGCGGCGGCGGATATGCATCACCACTTTGCCAGAGACCCATGAGATGCAATAGCTTGAAATAAAGCCAGTTATGCCACGAACCACCATTAAGCCGATAACAGCCAGAGGCATCCATTTTAAAATTGAGCTATTAGCCTTACCAAAACCATCGTCGAGCAAGGGTTTTAGTAATGACAGCATAAAGGTGTCACTGGCGGCATTAAGGATTAATGCTATCGCCGCAACAACAAGACCGGTCTTATAAGGAGAGATCAATGGCCAGAGGCGACGAAACGTCTGCCAAGTGGATAGATCTTTATCATTCATCATGCAAATACCAGCACCAGAAGAAATAGCGGCCCATTCTACTCATTATGGCCTCCAACGCCAAATTGCTGGTGATACCAACGAGGCATTAATTGTTCCCTATAACCATTAATTTGCCAACTATCGCTGTAAAAATAAACACTTAATTGTCCTGACACCGAGGTATCACGCCAAATAATGTTATTTTTTTTGTAGCGCTTAGTCACTTTTCTGGCCGGAAGCTGCCATTGGTTATAGCGTGCAACAGAAGCAAAAGCCAATTCAGGCTTTACTGCCCGCAGAAAAGGTGGCGTAGAAGAGGTATTGCTCCCATGATGGGGAACTTGCAGTAATGTTGAAGCTAACTTAGCACGAGAATCTTTAATCAACTCTCTCTCACTGCGCATTTCAAGGTCACCAGTCAGTAATAAGCTGTGTTTGCCATCATCAACACGGATAACACACGAATCATCATTCTGAGCATTAGCAACCTGCACTCGCGGCCATAACACCTCGAAATTCAAACCTTGCCACTGCCATGTTACCCCTTGTTTGCAAGGCAATGTATTTACAACATCTTTTAAGGGAAAAGGAGCGCGAACCGTAGCCATGGGAAAAGCAGCCTGAATCTCTGCTAAACCTCCAGTATGATCCTGATGATCGTGACTGAGAATAATTTGCTCAACAGTGATATTTCGCCAGCGTAAATAAGGCAAAATCACCATAGATGCCATGCTGCCAGCTCCCCAGCGATTGCCTGTATCAAAGATGATGGCTTTCCCCTCTCGTTCAATTACCACCGCCAGACCATGTCCAATATCCAACATATCAACACGCCATTGGTATTCATCACGGCGCTGAGTCAATAATGCCATATTCACACAAAGCACCATGACCCCAATAGAATAATTACGCCACCATTCAAAACGCCATATAAGCATGGCTAGCCAACCGCTGAATCCTATAGCAACTGATGCTGTGCCAGTATAAAACCAGCCCATTCTCATCGGACTCAGCGGCAAGAGCACCGTAGCCAACGATATATCAGCCAACGACCAGAAAACCCCAGCGACCACGGGAAGTAGAGTAAAAGCCAGTGCCAACAAGACACAAGGGACAGTGATCAGGGAAACGAGAGGTACTGCCCACAGGTTTGCAGGTATCGAGAATAAACTGATGCCGTGAAACAACGTTATTTGCAACGGCATCAACAGTAACATCATACCTAATTGCAGATGGATCCCGCGAATAATCAGCCCCTGCCGATTCGTTTTAAAACGCGGGGAAAGCGGTACCCAATAAAACCAACATATCAAACTAAATACCGCCAAGCAGGAGAGCCAAAAACTGTCAGAAAGTATTGCGAGAGGATCACTGAGCAAGATTAGTGCCAATACCCATAACCATACTTGCCATGCACTACAGGAGACATTAAAAAGCCTAAGCAGCAACCATAGTGTTAGTGCCATAGCGGCTCTAACTGCCGGTGGATTCGCCCCCGCTAACCAAACGTAAATGACAGCAACAATCCAACCAGTTAATAGCGGGAACAGTGGCCCCACTCGACTGATGGGAAGTAAAAACTGAATCGCCCGAGCTAACATCCCACCAAATAACGCCGCCATAGCAATGTGTAAACCTGAAATCGCCATTAAATGGGCCGTACCGGTATCACGCAACAACGCCCAATACTGGGGTTCCAGTTGGCTTCTTTCACCAAAAGCCAGTGCCAGCAATATCTGCCGCTGTTTATAGGGTTCAAGTTGCCGTTCCACAACGCGAATGAATTGCTGGCGAACACTACAGGGCACATCAAGTAATTCGGCTCTAATGATTCGCCCCTGTAATGGGCGGCGATTCGCTATAGCCCAACGCTGGCTATCAAAACCGCCTTCGTTGAGCAAACTATGCACACCTCGCATTCGCAGCCAGAACTGCCATTGTTGTCCGGCACAGTAATCCAGGCCCTCTTGCCATTTAACGGTGACCTTAATAGTAGGAAATACTTTCTTCCCATTTACCTGCTGAATATCTAATAGAACTTTATTGCCTTCGGCCCAAACCAAATGTGAATTGCTTATTGTCCCGACGACATGCTGCTCTCCTTGAGTAAATTGCTCAATCTGCATCAACATTTTATCGCCGAGCCAACATCCCCAAACAAAACTCATCAGAGCCAATGTAAGACACTGACAATAGGTATTGCCGCTGACCCATAGTAGCGCGCCCAATACCAACAACACGGCAATAACCCTGGCACCTGGTAGTTGGGGTAGCAAAATAAGAGGTAAAAGACCCGCGATGACAGCAAGCGCGCAATGATCTGTTGATAAAGTGATAAGCAACCATCCATGTGTGGCTTTCGAATAGCCTCATTGCCATCCGCTCACTCGTGAGTAAGAAACTAATTCTCTATGTAGATTGGCTATAGGGCCAGTACCACTGGCAGGAGTTCAGAGCCGCTACGCGAACAGTTTTATTGAGTTGCAAAATCTGCAAAGGAAATGCGGGATGTCTCTAAAATAATCAGAAATATATTGATGGATAAGATATTTTGGCGGGGCGGGCGGTCAGGATTAAGAAATAAAACAAATAAAAACGGTGCCTCTAGGGCACCGTTTCAGATCAGCTTTATATCCTTTCACTAGAAGCAATAACTCCGAGTGTTTTGAACATACATAATAACGCGGTAAGCTGTAAACAACTTAACCGTAGATATTAGCGCGATCACGCAACTCTTTACCTGGCTTAAAATGTGGAACGTACTTACCTTCCAACTCAACTTTATCACCAGTTTTCGGGTTACGACCAACACGCGGAGCACGGTAGTGAAGAGAAAAACTGCCAAATCCGCGGATCTCAATGCGCTCACCTTCAGCTAGTGTTCCAGCCATATGTTCAAGCATTTCTTTCACTGCATCCTCAACGGCCTTAGCCGGAATATGAGAGTGCTGGCCAGCAAGTCTTTCAATAAGTTCAGACTTGGTCATATTACCTCCAAGCTTTGCAGCTAAACTACCGTATAGGGGCGAAAAGATCGCCCCCCGTTATTACTCGCCTTTTGCAGCTTTGAACGCTTCTGCCATTGCGCTAGAGAAGTTGCCTTCTTCTGGCTTGTTGTTCACTGTAGCAATAGCATCTTTCTCATCAGCTTCGTCTTTAGCACGAACAGACAGGCTGATTACGCGGTTTTTGCGGTCAACGCCAGTATATTTGGCTTCAACTTCATCACCGACGTTCAGAACCAGCGTCGCATCTTCAACGCGGTCGCGAGTTGCTTCAGAAGCACGCAGATAACCTTCTACGCCGCCTGCCAATTCAACTGTAGCACCTTTAGCGTCAACTGCAGTGACTTTACCAGTAACAATAGCACCTTTCTTGTTAACAGACAGGTAGTTATTGAACGGATCTTCAGCCAGTTGTTTCACGCCCAAGGAGATACGCTCACGTTCTGCGTCAACTTGCAGAACCACAGCTGCGATTTCGTCGCCTTTCTTGTATTCACGAACTGCTTCTTCGCCTGCAACGTTCCAGGAGATGTCAGATAGGTGAACCAGGCCGTCGATGCCGCCGTCCAAGCCGATGAAGATACCGAAGTCAGTGATAGACTTGATTTTACCTTCAACGCGGTCGTTTTTGTTGTGAGTTTCTGCAAACAGCTGCCATGGGTTAGATTTGCACTGTTTCAGGCCCAGAGAAATACGACGACGTTCTTCATCGATGTCCAGAACCATAACTTCCACTACGTCGCCAACGTTAACAACTTTAGACGGGTGAATGTTTTTGTTGGTCCAATCCATTTCTGAAACGTGTACCAGACCTTCAACGCCTTCTTCGATTTCTACGAAGCAACCGTAATCAGTCAGGTTAGTTACACGGCCAGTCAGCTTAGTGCTTTCTGGGTAACGTTTAGCGATAGCAACCCATGGATCTTCGCCCAGCTGTTTCAAGCCAAGGGATACACGAGTACGTTCGCGGTCGAATTTCAGAACTTTAACAGTGATTTCGTCGCCCACATTGACGATTTCGCTTGGGTGTTTAACACGTTTCCAAGCCATGTCAGTAATGTGCAGCAAGCCATCAACGCCACCCAGATCAACGAATGCACCGTAGTCAGTCAGGTTCTTAACGATACCCTTAACTTCCATGCCTTCTTGCAGGTTTTCCAGCAATTGATCACGCTCAGCGCTGTTCTCAGATTCGATAACTGCACGACGAGAAACAACCACGTTGTTGCGTTTCTGATCCAGCTTGATGACTTTGAACTCAAGCTCTTTGCCTTCCAGATGCAGAGTATCGCGAACTGGGCGCACATCAACCAGTGAACCAGGCAAGAACGCACGGATGCCGTTCAGTTCGACTGTAAAGCCGCCCTTCACTTTGCCGTTGATCACACCAGTAACGGTTGCAGCTTCTTCGTAAGCTTTTTCCAGCATCAGCCATGCTTCATGGCGCTTAGCTTTCTCACGGGACAGCAGAGTTTCACCGAAGCCGTCTTCAACAGCGTCCAGAGCCACGTCAACTTCGTCACCGACTTGAATTTCCAGTTCGCCTTGCGCGTTCTTGAACTGTTCTACTGGAATTGCTGACTCAGATTTCAGACCGGCGTCAACCAGTACGATATCTTTATCGATAGAAACAACAACACCACGGACGATAGAGCCCGGACGTGTTTCAATTGTTTTCAGGGATTCTTCAAAGAGTTGAGCAAAAGATTCTGTCATGTTTATAATCTTCAGGATTCTTAAGTTTAACGTCCATCTAGCATCCCGCCGGATGGGGTTGTTTCACATGCCTCGCCACACATCCTTGCAGCAAGGTTAAAGTGCTCATCAAAAATAATTTTATTTAAAAAATAAATCGTTGAGAGCTCAGAACTGACCGCATTGTCGTTATTTTTTTAACGGCAACACTAGAATTCGTTGGGCATAAGCCAGCGCCTGTTCGATCACCTGCTCGATGGACATACTGGTTGAATCCAGTACCAACGCATCTGCCGCAGGGACTAAAGGTGCAATAGCCCGATTACGATCGCGAGAGTCCCGCTCCTGTATCTCGGACAAAAGACGTTCAAAGTTAACATTAAACCCCTTTTCCTGCAACTGTAGCATACGCCTGTGTGCACGTTCTTGCGAACTTGCATCAAGAAATATTTTCACCGGGGCATCTGGGAACACCACTGTGCCCATGTCACGGCCATCTGCAATCAGGCCAGGCGGTTCACGAAAAGCCCGCTGGCGACGCAATAATGCTTCACGCACTCGAGGAAAAGCCGCCGCCTGAGATGCTGTATTCCCCACTGTTTCAGTGCGGATCTCATTACTGACGTCTTCACCTTCTAAAATGACTTTTAACTGCCCATTTTGCGAGACAAAACGAACATCGAGATGTGCGGCAAGTGGAACTAATGCCTCTTCGGTGCTGATATCGACCTGATGATGCAGTGCCGCCAAAGCTAACACACGGTATATCGCACCGGAATCCAGCAAACGCCAATCCAACGATTCGGCCAATGCTTTGCAAAGCGTACCTTTACCTGCACCACTTGGTCCATCAACGGTTATCACCGGGGCTGACGCCGTCATATCTCTCTCCTTTCGGTAGGCAAAACCTCTTGTCTACCCGGCAGGGCAAACACAGGAGCAGTATTATACGCTGCATCGGAGTGAACTGTTACCCTGCGGTAGTTTAGTTGCTGAAAATAAAACCATAAGCCGTGGCTGGAGTGTAGAAGAGATGGGAAAGATAGCCAGAAAAAATATTTATTCTTTATATATTAGCAGGCAAAAATCGGTGAAGTTTTGTGAGAAAATCGTCTGTTACAGAATAAAAAATGGGTACTCACTGGTACCCATCTCATGCTGATAAACCCGGTAAAGATTGATCAAGCCAATTGGCTCAACCGCGCTAATTGCTCGAAGTAATCTGGGAAAGTCTTCGCGGTACATTTAGGGTCAAGGATAGTGACCTGAGTGTCAGATAAAGCCACCAGCGAGAAACACATCGCCATACGGTGGTCATTATAAGTGCCTATTTCTGCCGCAATTAACTGTGCTGGAGGCACAACACGAATGTAATCCTGCCCCTCTTCCACTTGTGCGCCCACTTTTCTCAGTTCTGTCGCCATCGCGGATAAGCGGTCGGTTTCTTTCACTCGCCAGTTATAGATATTACGAATAGTCGTCGGGCCATCAGCAAACAGTGCGGTGGTGGCAATGGTCATTGCAGCATCAGGAATATGGTTCATATCCATATCAATTCCCTGCAATGTTCCCCGACTACACTCGATATAGTCATCACCCCAACTCACTTTAGCGCCCATTTTCTCCAGCACATCAGCAAATTTGGTATCGCCCTGCACACTTTTTTTACCAATACCGGTTACGCGCACTGTCCCGCCTTTAATCGCGGCGGCGGCAAGGAAATAAGAAGCAGAAGATGCATCGCCCTCAACCAGATAGGTACCTGGTGAATGATAAGTCTGCCCGCCTTTAATGTGGAAAACCTGATAGTTTTCATGCACAACATCTACACCAAAGGTTTTCATCAGATGCAGGGTAATGTCGATGTAAGGTTTAGATACCAACTCCCCTTGAATCTGAATGTCAGTATCTTGCTCCGCTAAGGGGGCCGTCATCAGGAGCGCTGTCAGGAATTGGCTGGAAACACTGCCATCTACGGTCAGTTTGCCACCACGGAAACCACCGCGTAAGCGCAGCGGCGGGTAATTTTCTTGCTCCAGATAATCAATCTGTGCCCCGCCCTGGCGCAACGCATCAACCAAATGACCAATGGGCCGCTCTTTCATGCGCGGTTCACCGGTTAATACGATGTCATTGCTCCCCAAACAAAGGGCCGCCGCTAGCGGACGCATAGCCGTTCCTGCATTGCCCAAGAACAATTCTACTGGTTGGTCAGCAACCAACTTGCCGCCCAGCCCATCAACTTCACAGCGTGTTCTGTCGGCAGAAAGACGGAATTTTACTCCCAATGCCTGTAGTGCATTGAGCATATGGCGGATGTCATCACTGTCTAACAAGTTATTCAGCTGGGTCGTCCCCTCAGCCAGCGCAGCCAGAAGAAGTGCACGGTTAGAAACACTTTTAGAACCGGGTAAGTTAACTGTGCCATTAATCAGGGCTATGGGGTGTAAAGTCAGGGATTCCAGCATGGGAAAAGCACTCTCCAGTCTTTGATGAACAACAGCCCCGCACAGGACGGGGCTGTTGTAATTACTTAATAAATAAAACTAAACAAACTCATATTTGCTCAGAGCAATCAACCATGACGGCGTTCAAAGTCAGCCATAAAATCGGTTAATGCTTTCACGCCTTCAATTGGCATTGCGTTATAGATAGAGGCGCGCATCCCGCCAGCAACACGGTGGCCTTTTAAGGCTTGCAGACCTTGGGCCTCTGCTTCACTCAAGAACAGTTTGTCCAGTGAAGGATCTCTCATTTGGAATGGCACATTCATCCAAGAGCGGTTGGCAATAGCAATCTGATTGCGGTAGAAGCCGGTTTTGTCGATAGCGCCATACAGTAGCTCAGCTTTCGCCTGATTACGTTTTTCCATTTCGCCCAAACCGCCCTGTTCTTTCAGCCATTTAAATACCAGACCGGACAGATACCAGGCAAAAGTTGGCGGGGTGTTGAACATTGAATCATTCTCTGCCAGCACCTTGTAATCAAGGATTGACGGCAGCTCAGTACGGGCTTTACCGAGCAAATCTTCGCGCACGATAACCACAGTCAGACCAGCCGGGCCAATATTCTTCTGGGCACCCGCATAAATCACACCATAACGGCTGACATCAATGGGGCGGGAGAGAATGGATGAAGAGTAATCCGCAACCACAACTTTACTGCCAAAATCAGGCTCTTCATTGATAGCCAACCCGTCAATGGTTTCATTCGGGCAGTAATGCACATAGGCGGCATTATCACTCAATTTCCATTGCTTCATCGGCTGAATACCGGTTCGGCCATCAACATCAGTTTTCACATCAATCACATTCGGCGTGCAGTATTTCTGAGCTTCATTGACCGCACTGTGCGCCCAATAGCCGCCGTCGATGTAATCGGCACTGTTATTGTCGCCGAGCAAATTCAGTGGCACAGCGGCGAACTGCGCGCGCGCGCCACCGTGGCAAAATAACACGTTATAATTGGCTGGGATCTGCATCAAATCGCGCAAATCTTTTTCAGCCTCTTCTGCGACCTGCATAAATTCTTTACTGCGGTGGCTGATTTCCATCACCGACGTGCCCAGACCATGCCAGTTACGCAATTCCTGTTCCGCACGACGTAAAACTTCAACCGGTAGCATTGCTGGACCAGCGCTAAAATTATAAACCTGTGTCATTTCCCCTCACCACACTCAACTGAGATTGCCATCATTATCCTGACTCGGTTTTATCATTCGAGTCCGCCTGCTGCAATGGTTATTCACTCACGAAGGCGAAACTCGCTCGCTCTGAAACAGCAGGTTGTGCGTCATCTTGTCATTTATTTGAAATTATTCACCAAAACTGGCCCAAGCATAACCTTGTTGCATGATAGATAACTCATTTTGCCCGCGGATGATGCAAAGCCTCAACCCAGTGGTGGTGGCCACAACATTGGCAAGTAGCCTGTGAATTATCAGAAAATGTCATAATCAGGCCACATTGGTTACAGGCGTATCCACCCGGTTTTTCTATCTTAATTAATGGGTTAATGCAGCATTTTGGCAATACAGGCAGGCCGGGTTTAACCTTTTCGGCACTGAAGAAAAAGACACTGATAGCCCCATTGACCTCCAGAATAGCTAGCCGTACCTGACCGAGATGCTCTACACCTTGTTGGCGCAACTCCATAAAAAATTCATCGTGCGTAATATTTTCCTGCTGCATGGTTTTCCAAACAAATACCCCGTCACTGATAATAATGAGTGGCTTCCCTTCCATCCATTGTTGGATTTTTTCACTGCGTGACATGAGGAAAGTGGCCAGTCGGTACAAAAGCATAATGCTGATGAATACCATAACCACTGGCAATATCGGCACATCTTCATAAAAAGTGACATCACCGGCGGCTGAGCCGAGAGTCAGAATGATAACCACCTCAAATAGCGACATCTGCCGTACACCACGGCGACCACTCAGCTTAAGAAATAAAAAGACCAATACAAAGGTCAATAAACACCGAACTCCCACTTCTGCTAAAAATTCGATAGGGAATTTATCCAGCGCCATCCGGTTGAAATCAAAGGTTTTCATTTATTGTTATCCTGCCGTCTAAAAAAGGGCAAAATGTTGCCGCGCACCTGTTAAAGGTAGCTGACTGAAGGTATTAGCATTTTTATTTCAGATTACAGGTAGTAAAGAGATACGGAGGCCGCAGCCCCCGTCAGAGTTTGACTAGATCAATAGGTGTGGAACAATTTTTGAATTTCTTGTGGTTTTTGCGTTTGGGTTAATGCTAATTGCAGCAATACCCGTGCCTTTTGTGGATTAAGTGAGCCAGAGGCAACAAAGCCATATTTAGTATCATCCACTTCAGCATCTTCAGTGGTCGAGCCGGTGGGTACACGGGATGAGCGCACCACGGCAACACCATTATGTGCTGCGGTTGCCAGGGTATCGAACACAGTGTGATAAAGGTTGCCGTTGCCCACACCGGCACTGACAATTCCTTTATATCCATCAGCAATCAATGCCTTAGCTGGCAAATCGGACGCATTAGCGTAGTTATAAATAATGCCCACTTTCGGTAACTCATTCAGCTTACTGATATCAAAAGCTGTCTGCCTTGGTACGGGCTGATGCAGATAATTCACTTTGCCATCATAGATATAACCCAGTGGGCCAGTATTAGGTGACTGGAAGGTTTGCACCGAGGTGGTATTGGTTTTCATCACATCACGGCCCGTCAAGACCTGATCATTCATGGCCACCAGCACCCCGCGTTTAGCCGAGTTGATATCACTGGCCACCACCACGGCATTGTAGAGATTCAGTGGGCCATCAGCGCCCAGAGCAGTCGCCGGGCGCATTGCCCCCACCATCACTACCGGCTTATCACAATTGACGGTTAAGTCGAGAAAATAAGCCGTTTCCTCCAATGTATCCGTCCCATGGGTAATGACGAATCCGTCGGTTTTGGCACAATCAGCATTAATTTTTTTTGCCAATTTCAACCAAACTTCATCATTCATATCCTGAGAGCCAATATTCACCACTTGCTCACCTTGAATATTGGCGAGTTTTTTCATTTCCGGCACGGCGTCGACCAAGGCATCCACGCCCAGTTTACCGGCAGTATAGTTTGATTTAGTGGCTGAATCGCCGCCACCGGCGATAGTTCCCCCGGTCGCCAACAAGGTGATATTGGGGAGAGCAAAGGCCGAACCACTGATCCCTGCTAAGATTCCGGCTAAGACAGTTAGCTTTATAGACTTCATATTATGACTCCATCATTTATGAGCTAGCGAATTATCCGGAATATCCATATCAAAACTGTGACATTTACTGCGCTTTAGGAATACATGGAGCTATTAACTAAAACCCCGTATGATTGCGCGTTTTTAGTACCGCCAAAAAGTGAAGCCAATGACCCAAACTTTTATTCCCGGCAAAGACGCCGCGCTGGAAGACTCCATCTCCCGCTTTCAGCAAAAACTGAGCGACCTCGGTTTTAATATTGAAGAAGCCTCTTGGCTGAATCCGGTTCCTCACGTTTGGTCGGTACATATCCGCGATCGTGACTGTCCGCTGTGCTTTACCAACGGCAAAGGCGCTAGCAAGAAAGCCGCATTGGCTTCGGCCTTGGGTGAATATTTCGAACGTTTATCCACTAACTATTTCTTTGCGGACTTCTATCTGGGCAAAGCCATTGCGGAAGGTGATTTTGTTCATTATCCGAATGAGAAATGGTTCCCCATTCCTGAAGATGATTTGTTGCCGGAAGGTATTCTGGATGAGCGCCTACTGGCGTTTTACGATCCAGAAAACGAGCTGGTTAGCAGTGATTTGGTGGATTTGCAGTCAGGTAATGCTACGCGCGGTATTTGCTCTCTGCCATTCACCCGCCAGTCAGATTTAGAAACCGTCTATATTCCGATGAATATTATCGGCAATCTGTATGTTTCAAACGGTATGTCTGCGGGGAATACCGCCAATGAAGCCCGCGTGCAAGCATTGTCTGAAGTGTTTGAACGTTCAGTAAAAAATCGCATTATCGCCGAATCTATCAGCTTGCCAGAAATCCCGGACGAAGTGTTAAACCGCTATCCGGGCGTAGTAGAAGCTATCGCCAAGCTGGAAGAGGAAGGTTTCCCGATCCTGTCTTACGATGCTTCTTTAGGCGGTGCTTATCCGGTCATTTGTGTGGTGCTGTTTAACCCATCCAACGGGACTTGTTTTGCTTCATTTGGCGCGCACCCAGATTTCGGTGTCGCCCTTGAACGTACCGTGACTGAGTTACTGCAAGGCCGTAGCCTCAAAGACTTGGATGTGTTTACCGCGCCAACCTTTGATGATGAAGAAGTGGCTGAGCACACCAATCTGGAAACACACTTTATCGATTCAAGCGGCTTAATCAGCTGGGATATGTTTAAACAACAAGCTGATTATCCTTTCGTGGATTGGAGCTTCAAAGGCACCACTGAAGAAGAATTCGCCACCTTGATGGCTATCTTCAAGCAAGAAGATGCTGAAGTGTATATCGCTGATTATGAACATTTAAGTGTCTATGCTTGCCGGATTCTGGTGCCAGGCTGGTCAGATATCTACCCTGCCGAAGATTTGCTGATGGCGAACAACACCATGGGCGTGCATCTGCGCAGCACTTTACTGGCCCTGCCGGACACTGATTGGCAGCCAACACAATATCTGGAACTCATTCAGACCTTGGATGATGAAGGTTTAGATGATTTCGCCCGAGTCCGTGAGCTGCTGGGTATTGCTTCCGGTAAAGATAACGGTTGGTACACACTGCGGGTGGGTGAGTTGAAATCTATGCTGGCCTTGGCGGGCGGTGATTTAGAGCAAGCCCTAATTTGGGTCGAGTGGACACAAGATTTCAACTCTTCTGTCTTCACCGCTAAACAGGCGAATTATTACCGTTGCCTGCAAACTCTGCTGTTGCTGACCCAAGAACCAGACCGTGATGCGGCTCAGTATTATGGCGCTTTTGTGAAGATGTATGGTCAAGAAGCTGTAGAGGCTGCATCAGCGGCTATCGCCGGTGAAGAGCGCTTTAATGGCCTGTTCAGTGTCGATGAAGATCTCAAAGCTCTGCCAGCACATCAAGCATTGTTGGGTGCTTATGCCAAATTGCAGGCGGCCAAACGCCGTTATTGGGCAAAAAGCGAGTAAGCCCCGCTGCCACACAGATTTTAGTTATTTTTCTGCCGGAGCTGATAAAGTCAACTGAAGGGGAAATGTGCCGAATGGGTCGTAGCGACGAAAGTCGCCGGAGCGCCCCTAGGTGCGGTAAACCCTTCACTCACTGAACTCTCAGCAACTTTGTCATTAATCTCAAGCGGCATTTCGCCACTTTTTTAGCGCAAATTTTTCGGTTATTAATTTCTGCAATTATTCCTAACCTAAATAAATACCAATGACATCAGCCAACAATTGTTTTTGTCATAAAAAAACGTTATTTTCTGACGCCGCTTGGGGTAAAAACAGCACCTTTAAACAAACATTATTTGCCAATTAGATAAAACAGACAAACAGGTGAATAAATAGTTAATTTTTAATTACGCCGATGAATAAAAATAGCTACAAATGCTGTTTTTATTTAACGTTCTCAACGGCTTTAAAACAGTGTAATCAAAAATATTTGTAAATCTTAAAATATTTTTTTATTTTAAAAATCAAAAAGTTAACCTTATTAAGCACACATTTCGTAGTGTTTTAAAGCGAACTAAACTCTCGCAATATGATCCATATCAATTTTCACGCTATACTGCTTTGCTAGTATCTCGTTGTGCTTTATTAACCCTTAAGAGAGAGTTAGTGTGAAAGCTGACAACCCCTTCGATGCATTATTACCTGCGGCAATGGCTAAAGTAGCCGAAGATGCCGGTGTCTATAAAGCCACCAAGCATCCGCTAAAAACTTTTTATTTAGCGATTACTGCTGGTGTGTTTATTTCAATTGCGTTTGTTTTTTATATTACAGCGACTACCGGTACCGCAGGCGTGCCTTTCGGCTTTGCCAAGTTGGTGGGTGGTATTTGTTTCTCCCTGGGGCTAATGTTAGTCGTGGTATGTGGTGGTGATCTTTTCACTTCTACTGTGCTCACAACTGTAGCCAAAGCCAGTGGCCGTATTACCTGGCGCCAACTGGGATGCAACTGGGTTAATGTCTATATTGGAAACCTGTGCGGCGCGCTATTTTTCGTGTGCCTTATTTGGTTTGCGGGGCAATATACGGTGGCAAATGGTCAATGGGGTCTGAATGTTTTACAAACAGCCGACCACAAATTGCACCATACTTTTGTTGAAGCAGTCTGTTTAGGTATTCTGGCTAACTTAATGGTCTGCCTGGCGGTTTGGATGAGTTACTCCGGCCGTACCATAATGGACAAAATGTTTGCGATGATTTTACCGGTGGGGATGTTTGTTGCCAGCGGTTTTGAGCATAGCATCGCGAATATGTTTATGATCCCTATGGGTATTGTGATTAAAAACTTCGCATCGCCTGAGTTTTGGCAATCCATAGGAGCTGCACCGGAGCAATTTGCTCACTTAACCGTAAGTAACTTTATTATTGATAACCTGATCCCGGTCACTATCGGCAACATCATTGGTGGCGGATTATTGGTAGGGTTGACTTACTGGATAATTTATCTGCGCGGTGACCAGCAACACTAAGTGTGGCCGCACACGGTTTTCGAAGAAATTCACATTAAAAGGTAGATGCATTATGACCGAACTTAATGAAAAATTGGCCAAAGCATGGCAAGGTTTTACCCAAGGTGATTGGCAGAAAGAAGTCAACGTTCGTGACTTCATCCAGAAAAACTACACGCCTTATGAAGGCGATGAATCCTTCCTTGCCGGCTCTACCGAAGCGACCGACAAGCTGTGGGCGAAAGTTATGGAAGGCATCAAACTGGAAAACCGCACTCATGCGCCAGTTGATTTCGATACCGACGTAGTCGCGACCATCACTTCCCATGATGCGGGTTATATTGATAAAGATCTGGAAACCATCGTTGGTTTGCAGACTGAAAAACCATTGAAACGTGCGCTGATCCCATTCGGCGGCATCAAAATGGTCGAAGGCTCTTGCAAAGTTTATGGTCGTGAGCTTGACCCACAACTGAAAAAAGTTTTCACCGATTACCGTAAAACACACAACCAAGGTGTGTTTGACGTTTATACCAAAGACATTCTGAACTGCCGTAAATCTGGTGTACTGACTGGTTTGCCAGATGCTTATGGTCGTGGCCGTATCATCGGTGACTATCGTCGCGTAGCCGTTTACGGTATCGACTACCTGATGAAAGACAAACTGGCTCAGTTCAACTCGCTGCAGGATGACCTGGAAAACGGCAAAGACCTGGAAATGACTATCCAGCTGCGCGAAGAAATTGCTGAACAGCATCGTGCTCTGGGTCAAATCAAAGAAATGGCAGCCAAATATGGTTGCGATATCTCAGGTCCAGCGACTAACGCTAAAGAAGCAGTACAGTGGACTTACTTCGGCTATCTGGCTGCGGTTAAATCTCAGAACGGTGCTGCCATGTCCTTCGGCCGCGTGTCTACTTTCCTTGACGTTTACATCGAACGTGACATGAAAGAAGGTAAACTGACCGAAATCGAAGCGCAGGAATTGATTGACCATTTGGTGATGAAACTGCGTATGGTTCGCTTCCTGCGTACCCCTGAGTATGATGAATTGTTCTCTGGTGACCCAATCTGGGCAACTGAATCACTAGCAGGTATGGGCGTTGATGGCCGTACTCTGGTGACTAAAACCAGCTTCCGCTTCTTGAACACCCTGTACACCATGGGGCCGTCTCCAGAGCCGAACATGACCATTCTGTGGTCTGAAAAGCTGCCACTGAACTTCAAAAAATATGCAGCTAAAGTGTCTATCGATACTTCATCTGTACAGTATGAAAACGATGATCTGATGCGCCCTGACTTCAACAACGATGACTATGCTATCGCTTGTTGTGTTAGCCCAATGATTGTCGGTAAACAAATGCAGTTCTTCGGCGCTCGTGCCAACCTGGCGAAAACCATGTTGTACGCAATCAATGGCGGCGTTGATGAAAAAATGAAGATCCAGGTTGGCCCGAAAGAAGCGCCAATGATGGATGAAGTGCTGGACTATGACAAAGTCATGGAACGCATGGATCACTTTATGGATTGGTTGGCTAAACAATACGTTACCTCGCTGAACATCATTCACTACATGCATGACAAGTACAGCTATGAAGCTGCGCTGATGGCACTGCATGACCGTGATGTTTACCGTACTATGGCGTGTGGTATCGCAGGTCTGTCTGTTGCTGCTGACTCCCTGTCTGCTATCAAATATGCCAAAGTAAGCACCATTCGTGATGCTGATGGCCTGGCTATCGACTTCAACATCGAAGGCGAATATCCACAGTTTGGTAACAACGACTCACGTGTTGATGACATCGCCTGTGACCTGGTTGAGCGCTTCATGAAGAAAATTCAGAAGCTGCGTACTTACCGTGGTGCAGTAGCCACTCAGTCTGTACTGACCATCACCTCTAACGTGGTTTATGGTAAGAAAACCGGTAACACCCCAGATGGTCGCCGCGCTGGCGCTCCATTCGGTCCAGGTGCTAACCCAATGCACGGTCGTGACCAGAAAGGTGCTGTTGCCTCTCTGACTTCTGTTGCTAAACTGCCGTTTGCTTACGCGAAAGATGGTATTTCTTATACCTTCTCTATCGTGCCAAATGCACTGGGTAAAGATGACGAAGTTCGTAAAGCTAACCTGGCAGGTCTGATGGATGGTTACTTCCATCACGAAGCGTCCATCGAAGGTGGTCAACACCTGAACGTGAACGTAATGAACCGTGAAATGCTGTTAGACGCGATGGAAAATCCGGAAAAATATCCGCAGTTGACTATCCGTGTCTCTGGTTACGCTGTTCGTTTCAATGCGCTGACTAAAGAACAACAGCAGGATGTGATTACTCGTACATTCACTCAGTCAATATAAGTTCTAACTAAAATAGATTAAACTAAAAGGCTCCACCTTAGTGGGGCCTTTATTTATCTGTAAGTACCTCGTCAAAACGAACCCTTCACTTTTGGATATCTTCCGACATACTGATTATGTCTCCTGAAAATAATCAATAAAGATAATTGGAGCTTACTTTCAATATCAGAATAGTGGAAATAATGACTTATTCTTAACCCTCAAACACATTATTCCTTAGGGTAGTTATCCCTTTATAGCATGTATCTACTTGCATTTTAGCAACTTCAAGTGAATTATAAGCATCATGATCGTAGGGATTAACACCTATGTTCAGAGTATCATTTAATGCATTAAGATCGCCTAATACAACCTCGCAAAAATCTTGAAGACCAGTAACTGTATTAAATAATAACTCTATATCTCCCCTAAATTGAGATATTGTTGATTCAGGAATTTCTCCCTGTTCAGGTTGATAATTTTGGACAGGAATGAGCAGTATATCTTGCAAATCCTCGGATATACCTTCTATATTTCCTAACTGTAACTCAATGCCACTAATGGAATTGGTTACACCAACTTGCATTCCAGATAATTGATAACGACAACTTTGTATGTCTTTATTCTCAATATCTTGTGAAGCCACATTAAGTATACTTTCCCACTGTTCTGCGGGTTCGAGAATAGAAGATATAATACTTGTACATGCATTGAATGCATCATTAGCGCTTGCTATTGCCCGATTAACATACACCTTGGCTGGTTGGGGTAGTTCACTATAATTATCAGACAAAGTGCCTGACATATCGCTAATGGTTTCTTTATATTGATATATATTGATAATATTATCCTTTTATTAAATAGTAGAGCCAAAATACTTAGGCTCTACTCAGTATTTAGGAGTAACTTGGAAGAATATCAAAAATTGTCTGGCCAGAACTTGCGGTGACCGTATTGATGCCATCCATTTGTTTTTTAATAGTATCGACATCCTGTGTAACTGTTACTATCTCTGAATCCGCCGCATTCAAGAATAAAACTCTCACATCATCTGAGCTCATTATGCCATTATTTAAATCGCTGACTAAACTTGATAAATCAGAAGAGAGGCTAGACCACGAGTTTGCCATATTTTCCGCTGCAGTGACTGCTAAGCCAACCCTACTAGCAAGTGATTGGTATCCTGATGAAATCCCATGTGCAAGCTTAACCTCAGCTTGTAAGTCAGCATCCTCTGCCAACAAGGTTGCTTTCAGTTTCATATCTCCAACAAGTTCGGCAATGGAAGCCCCCTCACCAGCAAGAGATGTACATACTGTTATAGCCCCACCAACTACCATACCGATCGCAGCACCACCGGTGACAACGTCTGCAATTGCACCGATAAAAATGGATATTATCCCTCCAATTAAACCGACAAAACTCAGTACTATCCCCGCCTCCTCTCCCGCTATTTTAGTATCAAGTGCGGCTATTTGTTCTCGATTACTATTGAGTACGCCATTATTTCCATTTAGTGCCGTGTTTAAATCAGTTACAATCTGATTGAAATTTCCGGTATCACTGCTCAGTTCTTCAGAGAGGCTACTAAGTAAGGAAGAAGTCTGGCTAGACGCTGACTCATATTGTTGTGATATGGTCAATAATGCCTGAATGACTGGTAGCCAATCTTGTGCTGTTGCGTTTTCAGGAACACTTTTGGGAACCTCTTGATGGAGTGCATAATAATTCCCAATATTAGATATATTGCTTATTATCCGCTTTTGTAGGGTATCCAGATAATAACTCGCATGGCTCTGTGCAGTAGCTAGTGAGCTATTTATTTTCTGTTGGTACTCACTGAGCGATTGGTCATAAGAAAAATCAACGTTAGATTGTTCCAGCACGCTAGTGCAGTAACCTTGAATAATAATTGCCAGAGAAGATTGAGATTTATTGGAATTATTAATATTTAATGCCGTTTGGTTTAAATCCATTGAAATGTCCTCATTCATTTGAATCAATATAATTACAATGCAAATAACACTTGACTTTAACCCCTCACCCCTTAGCCTGACATGGCTTATTTTTTTAGTAAACATTCTTATTAGGATATATTTTCATAATCCTCCATCATTTTTAAAAAAATAAAATTTTTGATGACACAGATCCTGGAAATATTAGGGGTAACGGAGAGAGTTATTAATAATAAGATATGCGATCACATCGTAATTTATTTTTTCAAGAGATTCATAATGGGTAAAATCCATCGTATCCGAACAATTCTGTATAAGTTTTTTATCAATTAAAAACTCAATGATGGTGATATGAAATGGATGTAAGGCCGCAGGGTTCCGAAGAGAAAGCGCTGATTTGTTTAATGACGGGTGGTCGATGGGGGAACACTGCGGGTTTGAAAGGTAAACACGTTTTCAACAAAATAGTCAATGTTCATCTTTATGAAAAGAAAAGTGGGAAACAGATCTCAGTGTCTATTTCATCGGAATTGTTCAAGCTGATAAAAATACAGAGTACAGGTTTACTATTTGAGTCAAACCCCACAAAAACCCGTAGAATACTAAGGATAATGAAATCAGATATCCCAGATGGTCAAACTGTACATATATTAAGGCACACTTTCACCACACACTTTATAATGAATGGAGGTAATATTATTACACTACAACGAATTCCAGGACATTCCACCATTCAACAAACGATGGCATCCGCGCACTATGCTCCTGACTTTTGCAAGATGCCATAGCTTTGAATCCTTTAAAAGGAATGTCTATATGATGTCCACCATTCAGAACCAAATAGCTCTAACTGGAACTTTATGAACAATATAACCAATTGTAATACAAAGGAAAGCCCCATTACTGAGAAGGCGGTGACGCCCGTACTTGGCCGCATTCACTCATTCGAATCCTGTGGCACCGTTGACGGCCCAGGTATTCGATTTATCGTGTTTTTCCAGGGCTGCTTAATGCGCTGCCTGTATTGCCATAACCGTGATACCTGGGATACCCACGGCGGTAAAGAAGTTACTGTCGAAGAATTGGTCAAAGAAGCCGTAACTTATCGTCATTTTATGAATGCTTCTGGTGGTGGTGTGACAGCCTCCGGTGGCGAAGCTATCTTGCAAGCAGAATTTGTCCGTGATTGGTTCCGTGCCTGTCATGAAGAAGGTATTCATACTTGCCTGGACACTAACGGCTTTGTGCGCCGCTATGATCCAGTGATTGATGAACTATTAGACGCTACAGATTTAGTCATGCTGGATTTAAAACAGATGGATGATAGCGTGCACCAAAATCTGGTCGGTGTGTCCAATCACCGAACGCTGGAATTTGCCCGCTATTTGGCAAAACGTAATCAGAAAACCTGGGTTCGTTATGTGGTGGTACCGGGTTGGTCAGATGACGACAAATCAGCCCATATGCTGGGTGAGTTTACTCAGAACATGACCAATATCGAGAAAATCGAATTGTTGCCTTACCACGAATTGGGTAAGCACAAATGGATTGCCATGGGTGAAGAGTACAAATTGGATGGGGTAAAACCCCCGACCAAAGAAATTATGGACCGTGTGAAGGGTATTCTGGAAAGTTATGGTCACAAAGTGATCTACTAATAGCCATCAATAGCACGCTGATTTTTAATCATGCCGCCATGCAAGGTTTACCCCGCTGGCGGCATTTTTTTAGCGGTTATACTGCCGCATAAGGTGTTTTTTGCTGATCGGGTTTGCGTAGCAACATCATTAAATACACCAAAGCCACACCCGCAATCATGATGAACAAAAGATTGTCTGAATAGCGCTGCATCAGCAATGAAGTCATCGTCGGACCCGTCAGGCTACCAATGGTATAACTCATCAAGAGCGCCTGATTCATTGCAATCAACTCATCAGCACTGGCCTTTTCACAGGCCCACGCCATGGCGACCGGGTATAGGGTAAAACCGGCGCATCCCAAAATAAACAATGCCGGAGCAAGCGCATAGTTACCCAAAACCGCCACGCTGCCGAGAATCACAACAAACACCTGAATGCGCAGCACTAATAAGCGGCCATAGCGGTCGGCCATTTTGCCAATTGGCCACTGCCCAATAATCCCTGAACTGACCAGCAGCGCCATCCACCACCCGACACTGGCATCACTCATTCCTTGATGGGATAAATACAACGGCAGCAACCCATAGAGCGAACCTAATAACACACCGGAGATAATGCAGCCATTAATCCCCAAACGCGCGCTACGGCGCTTTAGCATCGGCCAAATGGCAATATGGGGTAACTCGCTGCTCCCTTCATGTGAGAAATGCGCAAATAGCAGCGGTAGCATGGCCGTAATGACCAACGCACTGACCCACGGGATAACATTGAGCAGTTGAGTCGAGACTACGCCCAAGAGTAATTGCCCGGTGACGGTGCCCAGATAGTAAACCATCATGTAAGCCGCCAGCAGTTGGCCACGGTTAGTTACCGTGCCACTGCGCAGTAGCGCGCTTTCTACTATCACCCAAATTAATGCACAAGCCACACCGGCCAAAAAGCGCCACCCCAGCCAGCTCCAAAAATCCACCGACAGCATCAATCCGCAAGTCGCCAGCGCGAACAAAATGCAGGAATAATGGTAACTGCGATTAAAACCCAATTGCTGGATAAAGCGCCCGGCAATCAATGTCCCGACCAAATTCCCACTAAAGTATGACGAGCTCACCATCCCCACTTGCCAGGTCGGCAATTGTTGATGGGATAACCACAAGGGAACTAATGTATTCAAAACCGCGATAGAAATCGTAAACAGCAAAAGCCCACAGAGCAAAAGCAGCACCGGGCGAGAATATGCGGACATAATAAGACAGAAGCCGTCGGGACAAGGAAAGTGAGCGCATCATGCCACTGGTGATAAAAAAGTCAATTACATCACGAGGGTGGATAGCACGATATGTTGTTGGATAAATCTATGCGCCCTTAATCCCGGGTATTCGCTGATAATCGCAAAAAGAAAAAGCCCCCGAGGGGGCTTTATAACTGCCTGATAACTAAGCGAGATAAATTGACTCGCGGCGATTAGCCAATAAATTCTAAACCGCCCATATACGGGCGTAAAACTTCTGGCACCTGAATACGGCCATCAGCCTGCTGGTAGTTTTCCAGCACGGCGACCAAAGTGCGCCCAACCGCCAGACCAGAACCATTCAGGGTATGAACCAAACGGGTTTTTCTGTCAGTTTTGTTACGGCAACGCGCTTGCATACGGCGCGCCTGGAAATCCCACATGTTGGAACATGAGGAAATTTCACGGTAAGTATTCTGCGCGGGCAGCCACACTTCCAGATCGTAAGTTTTGCTGGAACCAAAACCCATATCGCCGGTACACAACAGCACCTTACGGTATGGCAATTCCAGTAATTGCAGCACTTTCTCTGCATGACCGGTTAGCTCTTCCAGAGCCGCCATTGAATCTTCCGGGCGTGTTATTTGCACCATCTCAACTTTATCGAACTGATGCATACGGATCAAACCGCGGGTATCACGACCATAGGAACCCGCTTCAGAACGGAAGCAAGGTGTATGTGCCGTCATTTTCAATGGCAGGGAATCTTCTTCCAGAATCTCATCACGCACCAGATTGGTTACCGGCACTTCTGCCGTTGGAATCAATGCATAGGTGCTGGTGTCAGACTCTTCTTCCAATGGTTTGGTATGGAAAAGGTCGCCACCGAACTTAGGCAATTGGCCAGTACCATAAAGGGTCGCATGGTTAACCAGATAAGGAACGTAAGTTTCCAGATAGCCGTGTTTTTCAGTGTGCAGATCGAGCATAAACTGTGCCAATGCGCGGTGCATCCGGGCAATTTGCCCTTTCATCACCACAAAACGCGCGCCAGTCAGTTTCACCGCAGCTGCAAAATCAAGCCCACCGGCCATTTCGCCGAGGGAAACGTGATCCCTTACCTCAAAGTCATACTGGCGAGGTTCACCCCAACGGCTGACTTCAAGATTATCGTTTTCATCTTTACCCACTGGAACAGAATCATCCGGCAAGTTAGGAATAGACAACGCCAGATCGCGGATTTTATCTTGCAACTTGTCCAACTCGGCTTTCGCTGCATCCAACTTTTCACCCAAGACATTGACTTCCAAACGTAATGGTTCAATATCTTCGCCACGCGCCTTGGCCGCGCCAATCAGTTTCGATCGGGAGTTACGTTCTGCTTGCAGACTTTCTGTTTCAACCTGTAAAACTTTGCGGCGCTCTTCTTGTTGGCGCAACGTATCAACATCAAGTTTAAAACCTCTGCGAGCCAGTCTTTCGGCGACTGCGTCTAGCTCATTGCGCAGCATATTGGGATCGAGCATGCTAGTCCTGTGCTTGTAGTTATGGTTATACCCTTGAACTGGAATTGCAGTGTTGTTAGCAATGCCATAATTTGGGGTATAAAGGGTTATTGAAAAGAATTTAACGACGTAAGCAGCATAAACAGCCGCTTAGCAGTTCTATATAGCGCTAACCTTACCGCAACAGCAAGGCTAGCGGTAGCGTTTTATCGGGCTATTTTGATCCTGCTCAGCCAGCCATGCCAGCTTTTCACTAATTTTGCCTTCCAGGCCTCGGGATGACGGTAAATAGTAGCGGGTTGTGGCCATTTCTGGCGGGAAATAGTTCTCACCGGCAGCATAAGCATGTTGTTCATCATGGGCATATCGATATTCCGCCCCCAGCCCCATTTCTTTCATGAGTTTGGTTGGCGCATTGCGCAGATGTTCCGGCACGTCAAAATCAGGTTTATCACGCGCATCTTGCATTGCAGCTTTAAACGCCGTGTAAACCGCATTGCTTTTTGGCGCACAAGCCAAATAAACAATCGCCTGAGCAATAGCTCGCTCACCTTCCGCCGGACCAACACGGGTAAAACAGTCCCATGCTGATATGGCCACTTGCATCGCGCGAGGATCGGCATTACCGACATCTTCCGACGCAATAGCTAATAAACGCCGGGCCACATAGAGCGGATCACCGCCCGCCGTGATAATTCGCGCATACCAATACAAGGCGGCATCGGGTGCGGACCCACGAATAGACTTATGGACTGCCGAGATAAGGTCATAATAACGATCGCCTTTATTATCAAAGCGCGCGCTACGTTCGCCAGACACTTCTTTCAGCAAGTCTGGGGTCAATACCCGCATCCCATTGGCGTCTATTTCTGCCATATCTGCCATCATTTCAAGGCTGTTCAAGGCCCGGCGCGCATCGCCGCCCACCAATTCAGACATCATACGGCGAGTTTCATCTGGCAGTTTTATATTCTGCCCGCCATAGCCTCGGCAGCTGTCTGACATGGCTTGCTCAATAACTTTTTCAATATCGGCAGCGGTGAGAGCTTTCAGCAAATAGACCCGAGCTCTGGAGAGCAACGCCGAATTCAGTTCAAATGACGGGTTTTCTGTCGTCGCGCCAATGAAGGTGATGGTGCCATCTTCAATATGAGGTAAAAACGCATCTTGCTGACTTTTATTGAAGCGATGCACTTCATCGACAAATAAAATTGTCCGCCGACCCGCATCACGATTTTGCCGCGCGCGCTCAATCGCTTCGCGAATCTCTTTAATGCCCGAGGTCACCGCTGAAATGCGTTCGACATCAGCCTGACCATAGCGGCCAATAATTTCTGCCAAAGTGGTTTTGCCGGTCCCCGGCGGCCCCCAGAGGATCATCGAGTGTAATTGCCCAGCAACGATTGCCCGCGGTAACGGTTTACCCGGTGCCAGCAAATGCTGCTGACCAATATATTGTTCCAACGTCAAAGGCCGCATCCGCGCGGCCAATGGCTGAAACTCATTCTGGGAAAAATCGAGGGACATATTACTCACACTGACCTCACTGCCGCTGATCGTCCAGCGTCACGCCTTTTGGTAGGGTAAATTTAAATTTGCTGGCATCCGCAGAGCTATTTTGCTGACCTTTCAGCGTATAAGCACTGCGCTGCCCGTCTTGCTCAACCGCAGTAAAGCTTTTAATCGTGCCGGTTGGCGTTACCGTGATAGCAAATTGCTTCAGATTGCCGCTGGCGCTCTTAGGTGTCAGCTCAAAATCATCGCCTTTCTGCTTCACATTATACTGTTTCCAATCATCTGGATTATTGCGAGTAATCAGCATAAATGGCGTATTGCCTGTGGCATTTTTCAGCCAGGTAGCTGTGGCCTGCTCAACAAACGGGTTATAGAACCACAGTGTTTCACCATCAGAAATCAAGACACTCTCGTCAGGGGAGGTCATATGCCAGTTAAACAGATTGGGCCGTTTCACCCATAACTCACCCTCACCTTCTTGCACTGCTGTACCCTCTGAGCTGGTCACTTTTTGCGAGAAGTTAGCGTGGAAACTGTTTACCTTGCTCAGGCGACCTTGTAAGTCGGAACTGGCATCTGCCAGCGCGTGAGCTGAAATTAAACCCGATAACAGACAGCAAGCAACAAGCAGTTTTTTCATTATTCTAAATACCTTATAAAATTCATTGCACCCTAATCGGGCTGCCACAAGGGCGGATTCAGTGAGCGAGTTATAGTTTAAGTCTATGTGCTGTTTAAGTCTATGTGCTGTTTAAGTCTATGACCGGCAAACTGAATGCATACCATAAACCTATCCACTTTAGCTGAAGCATTTCCGTAGCGTTAGCATATTAATCTGGGGTTTACGCTTATTTGCATAAGGGCCGCAAAGCGGCCCTGTCTATGTTAACTGCCTCAAAACAAGATATTACTCGTGTGGAGGCGGAGCCAAAACTTCGCGATTCCCGTTATGGCCTGGCGTACTGACAATCTGCTGGGCTTCCATCTGCTCAATGATACGTGCCGCACGGTTATAACCGATACGGAATTGGCGCTGCACACCGGAGATAGACGCACGGCGTTTCTCCAAAACAAAATTCACCGCCTGGTCAAACAGTGGGTCCAATTCTTCGTCGCTATCCAAGCCAAGGCTACCGCCTTCACCTTCCTCACTACCACTGAGAATGCTCTCAATATATTGAGGACGACCACGAGCTTTCCAATCATTAACCACAGCGTGCACTTCCTGATCGCGGACAAAAGCGCCGTGAACACGTACCGGGATTGAGGAATTAGGTGCCATATACAGCATATCCCCCATGCCCAGTAGCGATTCTGCACCACCCTGATCAAGGATAGTTCGCGAATCTATCTTGCTGGAAACCGTAAATGCAATGCGGGTCGGAATATTGGCTTTAATGAGGCCAGTAATCACA
Source organism: Yersinia thracica (assembly GCF_902170565.1). Classification (GTDB taxonomy): domain Bacteria; phylum Pseudomonadota; class Gammaproteobacteria; order Enterobacterales; family Enterobacteriaceae; genus Yersinia; species Yersinia thracica. The sequence continues at coordinate 116,923 of NZ_CABHXX010000095.1, read as the reverse complement.
TCCACTGACGGGCGCTGAGTTGCCAGGACGAGATGAATCCCAGCAGCTCGGGCTTTTTGCGCCAAACGGGCAATTAGCTCTTCAACTTTCTTGCCCACTGTCATCATCAGGTCAGCAAACTCATCCACCATCACCACGATATAAGGCAATTTCACCAACATTGGCGGTGAAATATCCATACTATCAGAGGGTTTCCAGAATGGATCGGGGATTGGCCGCCCCATAGCTTCAGCTTGAGCCACTCGCTCATTATATCCCGCAAGGTTACGCACACCCAATGCAGACATTAGCTTATAGCGCCGTTCCATTTCGCCGACACACCACCGCAATGCATTCGCCGCATCTTTCATATCAGTAACCACTTCGGTTAACAGATGAGGGATGCCCTCATACACTGACAATTCCAGCATTTTCGGGTCAATCATGATAAAGCGCACATCATCTGGCGTGGCTTTATACAAGATGCTGAGGATCATGGCGTTAACGCCCACCGATTTACCGGAACCTGTGGTACCAGCCACCAGTAAATGAGGCATTTTGGCGAGATCGGCCACCACCGGCTGCCCAGCGATATCCTTACCCAACACAATAGCTAATGGCGACGGATTATCTCGGAATTTGGCGCAATCGAGGACTTCGCGCAGATAAACGGTCTGACGATGTTTATTTGGCAGTTCAAGCCCGACATAAGGTTTGCCTGGAATGACTTCCACCACACGCACGGCAATAGCCGAAAGAGATCGAGCCAAATCGCGAGAAAGATTAGAAATGCGCGAAGCTTTAACACCTGGTGCTAAATCAAGCTCAAAGCGAGTAATGACCGGCCCCGGAGAAATTCCCACGACCTCTGCTTTCACCCGATAATCACCTAACCGCGCTTCAACCAAACGCGCCGTTTGCTCCAGAGCGAACATATCAACCGGTTCCTCTTCCGCTGGCGGAGAAGAAAGAAGATCCAATGTCGGCAATGGCGTTGTTGGTTTGACCAAAGGCTGATCATTGCGCATCAAGAAGGGGTGAATCAAACTGTCCATCACCGGGGTTGGCTGCACCGGTGACACTGGCGGTACTGCTGCCGTCGGCTGCACTGGTGCTGATTGACCAGAATACGCTTGATGAGTTTGATTGACTCCTGACGGCTGATAGGCCGAGACCTGCTCAGTGAGCTCTGGTGCAGAAGTACCTTGCACTGTTGCTGGCTGCATGGCTTCATCAACATACGGAGACAGCGTGAACAGAGGCTCACGTGGGCTTTCATCGACCAGATCTGCAACCGGTGAAAACGTAAAGGCACTACGGGTATCTACGGGTTGCGTTTCCTCAACAGAAGCATGTTTATAGTCGCTAGCGTCAAGATTTTCATCTTCCGGAGAACCATAACGATGTTGCTGTTGCGCTGCAAAGGCTTGTCGTAATGCCGCCTCTTGCAAAGCCTGTTCATCTTCTGGCTCTGCCGTGGAGAAAGTATTCCCCCCCGCATCGGCTGATTGCCCGTAACGCTCGGATTGTTGGTCAGCAAAAGCTTTACGCAAGATTGCCTGCTGTAATGCATCATCATCTTCAGACGCAACCTCCGCTGTAAATAACGTTTCAGCAACTTGAGGAGTTTGTGCTTCTTGCTCTCGCTGTTCCTGCTCCGCCATACGCTGAGACGGTAATTTGATACCGTAGGAAGCGAGCTCACGCCGTGTCGGGATCCGAACAGGATTAGGCCGTGGTAACTCAGGCCCTATGCCCTGTTTAATCTGTGAACTGCTATCACTGGTAGCGGTAAATGCGGGCATAAACGTGGCGGCGGCTGCACTTGCCGCTACTATTCCTGTCGCTGACGCAGAGCGACTTGGCGAATCCATCGGGGTCAGACCATCAATATCTGAGCCCATGCCAGGGTTCATATAAGGTGTACTTTCTACCTGATCGCTATGGCGCTGCGCCGCTGAAAAGTCAAAGGGAGAATGGCTAGCGGGTGTTGCTGGTTTGTCCCATGAACCCAGTTGAGGCTCCGGCCTTTCAACCGGTGGAGCAACTCGTGTTGGCGCAGGAGACGTCGCTTCTTGTGGAATTTCAAAAGAATAGAGCGGCGGCGTTGCGGCCATATTATCAACCATCGGCGCTGTACTGTGGCTGATAACGGGTTCGGACGGAGAACCCACTGGAGATAATACCGACTGCTCGTCATTATTTGTTGCACGTAATGTACTCAATAATGGGTCACCGTCATCTTTGGTTTCAGCCACTGCTGCACTCGTCAGTGTTGCCCCATCCAATATCGAGCTGACAGGTGCGTCTGTTACGGATGGTGCCGAGAACAATACGTCGTCATCCGTATGGGCGGAGTTTGCCACCAGCGTTGTAGCCGCTGTTACACCCGCAACAGATTTATTCGGCGTACCTTTGTCTTGCTCTGCAGTAATCGCCCCATCAACTTGGTAATCGTCATCTTCATCGTCATAATGTTCTTCACGACGTGAACGATTAGTCATAAATGTCAACGAGCCTAAGACTACTCCACCAATTTTTTCAGCAATAACCAACCATGACCACCCCGTAAAGAGTGTCAGGCCAACAGCCCAGATACAGAGCAATGTCAGGGTTGCCCCCACGCCGTTGAACCATGGCAACATGGCATTACTGAATAGACTGCCGATCACCCCGCCAGAGGCGAAATAGTAAAGATCGTCAATATTTAATGCAGCCAAGCCACATGAGGTTAAAATCAGGGCTAATGTGCCTATCAACCGTAGCGAGAGTGCAAAGTAATCGACATGTTCACTGGCATCACGCTGGCGAAATGCGGCCCAGCACAACATCACCATAATGGCGGGAATTGCATAAGCCAAGACGCCGAAAGTGAAGAACAATGTATCGGCCATCCAGGCGCCCACACTTCCACCAAGATTATGGATCGGCTCATGCCATGAAGTTTGCGACCAACTCGGGTCTGAAGGGTTGAAACTGAGCAGCGCGGCCATTAGGAAGGCTGCCAAAATCGTTACCACAATCAAAACAGCCTCAAGCAAACGACGCCCACTGCTGAGTTTTTTCAAAGTAACTTCTTTATCTTCTGTATATTCCTGGCTCAAGAAAGGCTCTCCAGGTTCCTGTTAACTGGTATGAGTAGCAACGCCGAGAACCCTCCCGGCGTTGAAACTGTATGAATAAACAGGAGTGTAACCAAATTACTCAGGTTTTGCACCTGCCTGTTTACCGCGTTTTAATAACAAGGCGGTTACTCTGCTTCACTTCTTCCATAACCACATAAGTACGGGTGTCGTTGACTCCCGGTAAGCGAAGCAAGGTCTCACCGAGTAATGTACGGTAAGCAGACATGTCAGGTACACGGGTTTTCAACAAATAGTCGAAATCGCCGGAAACCAGGTGACACTCTTGAATTTCCTCAAGATTTTTTACAGCGGCATTAAATTGCTCAAACACATCCGGAGCGCCACGATTCAGAGTAATCTCAACGATAACCAGCAGTGATGCATCCAAATACTGTGGATTAAGCAGTGCGGTATAGCCATGAATGAAGCCCTGACGCTCTAAGCGGCGAACCCGTTCCAGACATGGTGTTGGTGACAACCCTACTCGTTTTGAAAGCTCAACGTTAGAGATACGCCCATCCTTTTGTAATTCATTCAGGATATTACGATCTATACGATCAAGCTCTTTCCCCGGGCGTTTTTTATTATCTATCATCTTATAATCTCTCTTAATTTCCTTGAGTCTGCGACATGCTCTCATTGACTATGAATTTTGAGCCTGCTACAGACACGACCCGCAGCCTGTTTTATGCAAATATATCAACACGTTGTTATCTCACACCCTGTCTGTCCAACTGTATGCGAGGTACTCGATGATTATTAGCGTTGAGGAAGAGATAGCGCATCACGAACAACAACAGAAACTCCCCCCTGCAGTTATCCGAGAACATATTCCACATGCCATCCAGCATTAATCGAAAACATTCCAGGGTTTTCGCTTGGTATCACTGACACCAAATCTGAAATTATGGCGCGCAGATAATTTCTTCTTCCTATGATGTTTTCGCAAATGCACAGCCGATTGTCAAAGTAAAAGAAGTTAAATCAGTACAACATGCCAGAATTAAAAATCAAGAACGCTTATCTTCGCTATTTTTTCATCCTAAATTTGCTATAAAATGATGCGAAAAAATGTGCCAAAATTGTTGATATTTCTTTAACCATCGCCCTGCAAGCCACATTTTTTATAGGGTCAAAGATTTTTAAGACTGTTTTACTCGTAACGTAGAAAGGAATTTTTATCTCTTTTGTGCTCTGCTCGACTTCGTTTTGCCCCTAACTGCTGGTTCTTGATACATTTAGCTCGTTAAATAGGCATTACCTATCAAACAAATCGCTAACAACATTTTTGTCTGCTTTTTTTAATGCTCGAACTTCCCTACAATCGTTAACATTGTCCGCCATTGTGGGAAAGAGGTATTCATGAGCACCGCTAAACATAGCAAATTGATTATTTTGGGTTCTGGTCCTGCGGGTTATACCGCAGCAGTTTATGCGGCACGTGCCAACCTGAGTCCTGTATTGATTACCGGAATGGAAAAAGGCGGTCAATTGACCACCACCACCGATGTCGAAAACTGGCCGGGTGATCCAGAAGGTCTCACCGGCCCGGCGCTGATGGAACGGATGCATGCACATGCAGAAAAATTCCAGACCGAAATTCTGTTCGACCACATCAATAAAGTCGACTTACAGAACCGCCCATTCCGCCTGTTTGGTGATGGTGCTGAATACACTTGCGATGCACTGATCATCGCAACCGGCGCATCTGCACGTTATCTCGGAATGGAATCGGAAGAAGCATTTAAGGGCAAAGGAGTTTCCGCCTGTGCAACTTGTGATGGTTTCTTCTATCGTAACCAAAAAGTTGCCGTAGTCGGCGGTGGCAATACTGCCGTTGAAGAAGCGCTGTATCTGGCAAATATTGCCGAGGAAGTTCACCTTATTCACCGCAGGGATAGCTTCCGTTCAGAAAAAATCCTGATCGACCGTCTGATGGAAAAAGTGAAGAACGGCAATATTGTGCTCCATACTGATCGCACCTTGGACGAAGTGCTGGGGGACAATATGGGCGTCACCGGCGTACGACTGAAGTCCACTAAAAACAGCGAAACTGAAGAGTTAGCGGTAGCCGGTGTATTCATTGCTATTGGTCATAGTCCTAACACCGCCATTTTTGGTGATCAATTAGCATTGGAAAATGGTTATATTAAAGTGCAGTCCGGTATTCAGGGCAATGCAACACAAACCTCAATTCCTGGTGTGTTTGCTGCGGGTGATGTTATGGACCATATCTATCGCCAGGCAATCACCTCCGCTGGCACCGGCTGTATGGCTGCGCTGGATGCAGAACGCTATCTGGATGGATTAGTTAACGACAAATAATCCATATCGATATCACAATTTCACCGAATACAGACGGGCAGCTAACAGATACGTGAGCCGCCCGTTTTTAATTTCTGTTGGCCCTTTATTTTGCATATCGGCATGTCAATGAAAAACAGCAAATTATAGATATCGACTAATGCGGCGACTATCACAAGCATTATGGTTTCCCCTCATGGCTTGACGAGGTAATATTGCCCCTCACTGGTTTGCCATCTTCAAAGGTGGCAAATATTTTTTGAAGCTTTCCCGTACCTTGCGCAGAAAATTACCCGATGAATAAAACACGACAGTATGAGTTGATTCGTTGGCTGAAAAAACAAAGCGCCCCCGCGCAACGTTGGCTCCGCCTGTCTATGCTACTTGGCCTCTTCAGTGGGTTACTGATTATTGCTCAGGCTTGGTTATTGGCCACCTTGCTGCAAGCGCTGATCATTGACAAAGTCCCGCGCGCGGAATTAATCACTGATTTTGGTTTGCTGGCTGGAACCTTCGCCGTACGCGCCGTGATCAGTTGGTTACGTGAGCGAGTAGGGTTTATTTGCGGCATGAAGGTACGTCAACAGATTCGCAAAATAGTATTAGATCGATTAGAGCAACTCGGCCCTGCTTGGGTAAAAGGCAAACCCGCCGGAAGTTGGGCAACGATTATTTTGGAACAGATTGAAGATATGCAGGATTACTATTCTCGCTATTTGCCGCAGATGTACTTGGCTGTCTTTATTCCAGTGCTTATTTTGATTGCTGTCTTCCCGATCAACTGGGCAGCAGGGTTAATTTTATTTGTCACTGCACCACTGATCCCTTTGTTTATGGTGCTGGTCGGAATGGGCGCTGCCGACGCCAACCGGCGTAATTTTGTCGCACTCGCTCGTCTGAGTGGTAACTTCCTCGACCGTTTGCGTGGTCTGGACACTTTACGTTTATTTAACCGCGCCAAAGCAGAAACAGACCAAATTCGTGAATCCTCAGAAGATTTCCGTCGTCGCACCATGGAAGTACTGCGTATGGCTTTCCTCTCTTCCGCTGTGCTGGAATTTTTCGCGGCAATATCCATCGCAGTCGTTGCTGTCTATTTTGGTTTTTCCTATTTAGGTGAATTGAATTTTGGCAGCTACGGCCTGGGTGTCACCCTGTTTTCTGGTTTTCTGGTTTTGATTTTGGCACCTGAATTCTTCCAGCCGCTACGAGACTTAGGTACGTTTTACCACGCCAAGGCGCAAGCTGTTGGTGCTGCTGAGTCATTGGTCACATTTTTAAGTAGCGAAAGTGAAACTATTGGTCGTGGCGATAAAGTTTTAGATGGCACTGATGCCATCACACTGGAAGCTGACGCGCTAGAAATCCTATCCCCCACGGGTACTCGCTTGGCTGGGCCACTGACCTTTTCTCTCTCTGCTGGCAAACGAGTTGCTATTGTTGGTTTAAGTGGGGCGGGTAAAAGCTCCTTGCTTAATTTGCTATTGGGCTTTTTACCTTATCGCGGCTCATTAAAAGTCAACAACATAGAACTGCGTGAACTGGATCCGCAAGCTTGGCGAAACCAGTTAAGTTGGGTCGGCCAAAATCCGCACTTACCGGAACAGACTCTGGTCGCCAATATTTTGCTGGGCCAACCTAGTGCTGACAATAACCAACTGCAACTGGCTATTGAGCGCGCATATATCAATGAATTCCTCAATGACTTACCACAAGGATTAGATACTGAAGTCGGTGACCATTCGGCGCGTCTTTCTGTTGGGCAAGCCCAGCGCGTTGCTGTTGCCAGATCATTACTCAACCCATGCCGACTTTTGCTACTAGACGAACCTACTGCCAGCTTGGATGCCCATAGTGAACAGTTGGTCATGAAAGCGCTGGAGGAAGCCTCCCGTAAGCAGACTACATTGCTGGTCACCCATCAGTTGGAAGATACGCTGGGGTATGATCAAATCTGGGTGATGGATAATGGCCTATTAATTCAGCAAGGAGATTACTCCAGCCTGAGTCAATCTGCCGGTTCATTTGCCAACCTGCTGTCCCATCGCAGTGAGGAGCTTTAATCATGCGAGCACTTCTCCCCTTTCTGGCATTGTATCGCCGTCATTGGTTCCTGATTTGCTTGGGTATTGTGTTGGCCATCATCACATTACTGGCCAGTATCGGGTTACTTACATTATCAGGCTGGTTCCTGGCTGGGACCGCGATTGCAGGCCCCGCTGGGTTGTATACTTTTAACTATCTGCTGCCTGCGGCAGGTGTTCGAGGTGCTGCGATTATCCGCACGGCTGGCCGTTATGCCGAGCGAGTTGTCAGCCATGACGCGACATTCCGAGTGCTGGCACATCTGCGGATCTTTGCATTCCAGAAAATATTACCCCTCTCCCCTGCTGGCATTGCTCGCTTTCGCCAAAGCGAATTGCTGAACCGCTTGGTTGCAGATGTCGACACACTCGATCATCTCTATCTGCGAGTAATCTCACCGCTGGTTGCCGCTATTGTCATCATCGCAACCGTCACATTTGGCCTGAGTTACATTGATGCCAATTTGGCCCTGACACTCGGTGCAATACTACTTGGGTTATTATTGTTAGTACCATTGATTTTCTATCGTGCAGGTAAGCCTATTGGCCGTGATTTAACAGATCTGCGCGGTCTTTATCGATCACAACTGACATCTTGGCTACAAGGCCAAGCCGAACTGTTAGTTTTCGGCGCATTACAACGTTTTCGCGCTTCATTGGAAGACATTGAACAGCGCTGGATGATCCGTCAGAGGCAGCAAGCATCCTTGGCTGGTTTAGCCCAAACTTTAATGATTCTCGCTTCAGGTCTGACAGTGACATTAATTTTATGGCTAGCTGCTGCGGGGATAAATGGTAACAACCAGCCAGGGGCATTGCTGGCCTTGTTTGTTTTCACATCATTAGCAGCTTTTGAAGCTCTGTTACCTGTGGCTGGCGCTTTCCAACACTTGGGGCAAGTTATCGCGTCGGCAACTCGTGTTGGTCAGTTAATGGAACAAAAGCCCGAAGTGACATTCCCAGTTACCGGCCCGGCAGTGGCCCAACAAGCTGCGCTAGAAGTGACAGGGTTGAGTTTTACTTACCCACAGCAGCCCTTGCCCGTTTTACAAAATATATCGCTGTCACTGGCCGCAGGGGAGCATATTGCGCTATTGGGCCGCACTGGTTGTGGTAAATCTACACTGTTGCAGTTATTAACTCGAGCATGGGATGCTAACGAAGGCATCATCTCGCTGAATGGGAAACCTTTAGCCAGCTATGATGAAGCTGCACTACGCCAAATGATGACAGTCGTCAGCCAACGGGTGCATATCTTTAGCAGTACATTGCGTGAAAACCTGCTGTTGGCCCACCCTGCTGCATCCGATGCTCAACTAAAAGTTGTTTTGGAGCAAGTTGGTTTGGCTAATTTGTTAGATAACAGTGAAGGGCTAAATGCCTGGATGGGGGATGGTGGTCGTCCATTATCTGGTGGTGAACAACGCCGTTTAGGAATTGCTCGTGCGTTGCTACATCCAGCGCCACTGCTACTCCTTGATGAACCTACCGAAGGGTTAGATGCGGAAACTGAACAACAGATTCTGACGTTATTGCGCCAGCACTGTCAGCATAAAAGTCTGATTATTGTGACTCATCGCTTGTATGGATTGGAGTATATGGATCGGATTTGTGTGATGGATGGCGGGAAAATAGTTGAGCAAGGCGGCCATCAAAGCTTATTGCAAAACAAGGGGCGCTACTACCAATTCCATCAACGGCATTAATACGAAGATTATATGTGAGTAATGCGACTGAATAATGGCAGGTAATCAACCAATTCATAGCTAATATTAAGTAAAACAACTGAAGCAAAGCAGTCTGGTTTGTTATAAATAATCAGAGACAAAGTCATTGAAGTTGCAATCAGGCCAAGCGAACGATAAATCGATTGGGGCAGTGTGTATGCCATCCCAGAATGGGTCTCAAAATTGTGGCTGATTAATCTCGATAAATTCGAACAACCAAGAGATTCACCGGTGATAACTTCTTATGAAACTTAGCGCCGAGAGCCAATGTCATTACGGATTACAAAAGCCTTGTAAAAGTGAAACTCGCAGGTGGGGCGAGTAACGGGTATTACTAGCAACAATGCAGTATCAAGTACCAAGAGTCTGCCCAGATGGGCCTGTATAGAGTCACCAAGGGGATTTATGCGCATCACACAGCTCTCTTCTCAATCATTTGCATTCCCCTCACCTGAGCTGGCTCTGCGCGAACCAAACGGATTGTTGGCCTTGGGAGGGGATTTATCCCCTCCCCGTTTGCTGGCAGCCTATGAACGGGGAATTTTTCCCTGGTTCAGTCCAGGGGAAATGATTTTATGGTGGTCACCTGACCCTCGCGCCGTATTGTATCCAGAAGATTTACATATCAGCCGGAGTATGCGGCGTTTTTTGCGCCACTGCCCTTATCAATTTACGATCAACCGTGCTTTTGAAGATGTTGTCCGCGCCTGTGCCACCCAACGTGATGAGGGAACCTGGATTGGTGATGATGTACAGCAAGCCTATTGCCATTTACATACATTAGGCCATGCCCATTCCGTAGAGGTTTGGTTGGAAAATGAACTGGTTGGTGGTTTGTACGGTATCTCAGTGGGCTCACTCTTTTGTGGTGAATCCATGTTTAGCTGGGCTAATAATGCCTCAAAGAGCGCTTTAATGGTTTTTTGCCATCATTTTACCCATCATGGTGGAGAACTGATTGACTGTCAGGTCCTCAACGCTCACACTGCGTCGCTGGGTGCGATTGAGATCCCACGAAACTTTTTTTTGCAGCAGTTGAGTCAACTCCAGTTTAGTCCACTACCGGCTGAATGCTGGTTACCGCAATCGTTGAATTTTTCATCCGCGATGCAGTAAAGCTCAACCGCTGAAAAGAACCCCACATTAGGCTTTATCCCCTCTTACCGGCAGACTAATTTTGCTGAAATGGTGCGATGACCGCCAACACTTCTTTACATAATGTGGGTTTTTCGGCATTATCTTGCCGGTAAAAAACTAAGGTAGTTACACCTAGAGGATTCGATGGCCAAAGAAGACAATATTGAAATGCAGGGCACCGTTCTTGATACGCTGCCGAACACCATGTTCCGCGTTGAATTGGAAAACGGGCACGTGGTAACCGCTCATATCTCCGGTAAAATGCGTAAAAACTATATCCGCATCCTGACGGGTGACAAAGTCACTGTAGAGCTGACCCCGTACGACCTGAGCAAAGGCCGCATTGTCTTCCGTAGCCGTTAATCGGCTAATCTGTCGCCAATTTAAAACTGGCGAGCTCTGAGGATGTAGTCCCCCTCCGACGCCCTTCCCATTTATGGCTAGGGCGTTTTGCGTTTTCTTTTATTTGTCGATTTAGTGCATTTATTCACCACACAAATAAAAGCAAAATGTGCAAAGAAATAAAAAGGGCGATAGCTAAACTAGCTTATCGCCCTTTATTTCGCTCTTAATTTGAAGCTTCCGCAAAGTTAGCGACTGGCTAACTTAGTGAACGGCACCTTCAGTTTTGCGTTTTTGCGCACTTTGGAACTCATAAGCCAACTGCTGTTTTTCTTTATCCAGCCCAACCGTGACCGAACCACCATCAACCAAAGAGCCGAACAACAACTCGTTTGCCAGTGGTTTCTTCAGGTTTTCCTGAATCACCCGAGCCATTGGCCGCGCACCCATCGCCTTGTCGTAGCCTTTATCAGATAACCAATTACGAGCTTCTTCACTAACTTCCAGTGACACACCTTTAGCATCTAATTGCGCCTGCAACTCAACAATAAATTTATCAACAACTTGCTGAATAACAGCTGGTGACAAGTGGTTGAACCAAATGATGTTATCTAACCGGTTACGGAACTCCGGAGTAAACACTTTTTTGATCTCTTCCAGCGCGTCAGTGCTGTTATCCTGCTGTTTAAAACCAATGGAAGTTCGCTGCGTTTCGCGCACACCCGCGTTGGTCGTCATCACCAGAATAACATTACGGAAATCGGCTTTACGACCATTGTTATCCGTCAGAGTCCCGTTATCCATCACCTGCAATAGCAGGTTAAACACGTCCGGGTGCGCCTTTTCAATTTCATCCAACAGCAGGACTGCATGAGGATGTTTGATAACCGCATCAGTCAATAGACCACCTTGATCGTAACCAACATACCCCGGAGGCGCACCAATCAGGCGGCTAACCGTATGACGCTCCATATATTCTGACATATCAAAGCGTAGCAGTTCGATGTCGAGCGCTTTGGCCAATTGCACTGTGACTTCTGTTTTACCGACCCCAGTTGGGCCTGCAAACAGGAATGACCCGACAGGTTTGTGCTCATGGCCCAAGCCCGCGCGGCTCATTTTAATGGCCTCAGATAACGCCTCAATAGCTTTATCCTGACCAAATACCAGCATATTCAAGCGGTCGCTCAGGTTTTTCAGCACATCTCGGTCACTGGCAGACACCGTTTTCTCTGGAATACGAGCGATACGGGCAACTACAGATTCGATATCCGACACATTGACCGTTTTCTTGCGTTTGTTGACTGGCATTAAGCGGCTACGAGCACCCGCCTCATCAATCACATCAATGGCTTTATCCGGCAAGTGACGGTCATTAATATATTTAACCGATAACTCCACCGCTGCGCGGATCGCTTTCGCGGTATAGCGCACATCATGATGCGCTTCATATTTCGGTTTCAGGCCATTGATAATCTGAACAGTTTCTTCCGGCGTCGGCTCAGTAATATCAATTTTTTGGAAACGCCGAGCCAGCGCACGATCTTTTTCAAAGATATTGCTGAATTCCTGATAAGTGGTGGAGCCAATGACCCGAATTTTGCCACTGGAAAGCAGTGGTTTAATCAGGTTAGCAGCATCTACTTGCCCACCAGAGGCGGCTCCCGCACCGATAATGGTATGAATTTCATCAATAAACAGGATGCTATCTTTGTCATTTTCCAACTGTTTCAGTAGCGCCTTGAAGCGTTTTTCAAAATCGCCACGATATTTGGTTCCGGCCAAAAGTGACCCAATATCCAATGAATATAATGTGCACTCTGACATGACTTCAGGAACATCGCCCTGCACGATACGCCAAGCCAAACCTTCGGCAATAGCAGTTTTACCGACACCAGATTCCCCCACGAGCAGCGGGTTATTTTTACGCCGGCGGCATAATACCTGAATAGCACGTTCCAACTCTTTATCACGACCGATAAGTGGGTCAATGCCGCCAACACGGGCCAGTTGATTCAGATTGGTGGTGAAGTTCTCCATACGGTCTTCCCCTCCTGCCTGCTCTTCATTCACCGGGTTTTCTGTATTCGGTGCCTGACCCGGTTCGTCCTTACGGGCGCCGTGGGAAATAAAGTTCACTACATCCAGACGACTAACATCATGCTTGCGCAGCAGATAGGCCGCCTGGGATTCTTGTTCACTGAAGATGGCAACCAATACGTTAGCACCGGTGACTTCATTACGCCCTGATGATTGGACGTGGAAGACCGCACGCTGTAACACGCGTTGGAAACTGAGCGTCGGCTGGGTGTCACGCTCTTCTTCACTGACCGGTAAAGTCGGTGTGGTTTGTTCGATAAACGCTTCCAGTTCCTGGCGTAATGCCACCAGATCAACTGAACACGCCTCCAGCGCTTCCCGCGCGGCTGGATTGCTCAGCAATGCCAGCAACAGGTGCTCCACGGTCATAAACTCGTGTCTGTGCTCACGCGCTCTGGCGAAAGCCATGTTGAGACTGAGTTCAAGTTCTTGATTGAGCATAGGCACCTCCCAATAGTTGCCTTAATCAGGCTTTTTCCAGCGTACAAAGCAACGGATGCTCGTTCTCCCTGGCGTATTGATTTACATGTGCGACTTTTGTTTCTGCCACCTCGGCAGTAAAAACACCACAAATCGCCTTTCCTTGATAATGCACATTGAGCATCAGTTGTGTTGCGCGTTCAATATCATAAGAAAAGAACTTTTGCAGAACGTCAATCACAAATTCCATCGGTGTGTAATCGTCGTTGTTAAGTATCACTTTATACATAGACGGCGGTTTGAGCGCCTCGATTTGTTTATCTTTGACTAAATGTTCAAAATTCAGCCAGTCGTTGTTCTTACCCATTACCTGCCCATCGTTTCACTGAACCACACAGGAGCAATACCTCACTCCGGTTATAAGACCATTTCATGCAGATATCTATTATTATTTTAACATCACTTATGCCATAACGCCGCCAGAGAAAGAAGTCGGCATTTTTACCTTAATAACGGTCAAATTGTATCCAAATAAAGACAATAGCGTTAGCTACATCAAACTTTGAAGAACTGCCCCGCATTGACAAAAGCCGCCCTCTTGACGTTAAGGCCATTTCCACTAAAGTGTATTTTCGTGAGCTGTTGGAGTTTTAACCAATTCGCGCTCACTTTAACCAGTTATTACCTCATCTCGAACTAAAATAGCCTTGCGAGGAACCTAGAAGTATGGAGACGGGTACTGTTAAATGGTTCAACAATGCCAAAGGTTTTGGCTTCATTTGCCCTGAGGGCGGCGGCGAAGATATATTCGCTCACTATTCAACTATCCAGATGGATGGATATCGAACGTTAAAAGCGGGCCAGATGGTTAACTTTGATGTCCATGAGGGGCCAAAAGGGAACCATGCCAGCCTGATTGTTCCACTCGGGCTGGATGTGATATTGCAAGAAGCCGTACCGCAGGAACTCGCTGTATTGGCCTAACACGGCACACTTACCTTCCTAAGCACCTTGGTGCACACCATCACCTAACCCTCTGGTGATAAAGGTATTTTCAACGCAACTTATTGCATTGCAACATCAATAACGGTTCAAAATGCCAGCCAAATAATGACTGGCATTTTTATTTCCAACACTTCTAATATGCGGCCATATAAACCAAGATCAATCCTCAGACCAATCTATTCACGCGCTAATGCATCAATAGGGTTTAGCCGAGCAGCGCTGCGCGCCGGTAAATAGCCGAATACAACCCCTATCACAGTTGAACACAAAAACGCACTGAACAATGCCATTGGCGGGAAAGCAATTTGCCAGTTAGGTAAAAACATCTCTACAATAAGGCCAATGGCGAAAGATAGCGAGATACCGAGTGCTCCCCCTACCAGGCAGACCAGAATAGCCTCTATGAGAAATTGCTGCATAACATCACTGGATCGCGCGCCTACCGCCATGCGGATACCTATTTCTCGGGTACGTTCAGTTACCGAGACTAACATAATATTCATCACACCAATCCCACCGACCACCAGTGAAATAACAGCCACTAATGTAAGGAACAACTGCATGGTGCGGGTAGTTTGCTCTGCGGTTTTCAGCAAGCTATCCATGTTGTAGGTAAATATATCCTTTTTACCATGGCGCATGGTTAGCAACCTAACCAACTGCTGTTCGGCTTCTTTACTGTTATAGCCTTCTTTAATCCGAATAGTGATCGAATCAAAGTAGGAACGGCCCATCAGCCGGCTCGCCATGGTGCTATAGGGCACCCATACCCGCAGCGCTTTGCTGCTGCCAAACATGGATTGTTTTTCTTCCACCACACCCACGATTGTAGCGGGCATATTGCCAATCAATATCACTTGCCCCACCACCTCTTTGAGGTGAGGAAACAGCCGACGTTGCGTATTGCGGTCAATAACCACCACTTGTGACTGACGCTCAACCTGCTCGCGGGTGATGGCAGTACCTTGTTCAAGCTTCATGCCATATACCCGGAAATATTGTTCACTAACCCCCGAGACACTGGCCGCCACATCAATATTGCCATAACGCAACCGCATACTGCCGGCGATAGTCGGGGACACCGCATTGACGTAAGACTGTGCTTTTAGCGCAGTCATATCGTCATAAACCAATGCCTGCCGGGTACTGGGGTCATCGTCGCCAAAGTCTTTACCGGGATAGATATCAATCGTGTTAGTCCCTATAGCCCTGATATCCGCCAGCACCAGTTGTTTAGCCGCGTCCCCAACCACCAATATGGAAACAACCGAGGCAATACCAATAATGATGCCTAACATAGTCAGGGCGGTACGCATTTTATTGGCCGACATTGCGCGCCAGGCCATTAATAGCGCCTCACGGAAACGCCCCGCTAATTGTTGCCATGAAGGTGCCGGTGGTGTCAGGCTAATTGCATCGGAAGTGCCAGCGTTTGACGTGGTTTTCGAACCAGAATCGGCCATAATGCGGCCATCTTTGATTTCAATAATCCGCTCAGCCTGAGCCGCAACAGTGGGGTCATGGGTAACAATAATGACCGTGTGCCCCTGCTGCTGAAGCTGTTTTAATATGGCCATGACTTCAACACTGGAATGGCTATCCAGCGCCCCTGTTGGCTCATCGGCAAGAATAACCTGGCCACCATTCATCAAGGCTCGGGCAATACTGACGCGCTGTTGTTGCCCGCCAGATAGCTGATTGGGCTGATAACTCACGCGATCCCCCAGCCCCAACCGGGTTAACAGCATGTTCGCTCGCTCGCGGCGTTCATTTTTACCCAAACCAGCATAGACCGCGGGGACTTCAACATTATGGGCCGCACTCAGATGAGGTAACAGGTGATAACGCTGGAAAATGAAACCGAAATGCTCACGGCGCAGTGCCGCTAGTGCGTCATTATCTAAGGCCGCGACATCTTGCCCTGCCACCCGATAAACACCTGCACTCGGTTTGTCCAGACAGCCGAGGATGTTCATCAGTGTCGATTTACCTGAGCCAGAAGCACCAATAATCGCCACCAGCTCACCTGCATTGATAGTCAGTGAGACATCCTGCAATACATCAACAGTTTCTTCGCCGGACTGATAGCTACGACGGATGCCTTTTAATTCAAGCAATGCCGTCATTACGCATCCTCCGTGCCGCCGCGGCTAACAATGACTTCCTCACCCACGCTCAAACCGGAAATAACCTGCGCATCGACGTTATTACGGATGCCAATAGTGACTTCGCGTTTTTCTTCTTTGCCGTCTTTCAGTACCGCGACTTGATAGCGATGAGTTCCCAGTTCATCACTTAATGCCGATAATGGGATAACTATTGCCTGCGAAACATTCGCCAGCTGAATCGATACTTGCGCGGTCATTTGCAATCGCAATAATCGATCTGGGTTAGGCACTTCAAAACGCGCAGAATAGAAAATCGCGTCATTGACCTTTTCCGGTGTAGGCTGGATGTCTTTTAATACCCCATCAAAGTGCTTTCCAGGATCACCCAAAACCGTGAACGAGGCTTTCATGCCGGGTTTTAAGTGGATCACGTCGGCTTCCGAGACCTGTGCATTCACCAGCATAGTGCTCATATCCGCTAGCGTCAGAATGTTAGGTGCCTGCTGCGCGGCAATGACGGTTTGGCCTTGTAAAGTGGTGATTTGCACCACATCGCCGTCCATCGGAGCCGAAATTTTGGTATAGTCCAAATTAATATTGGCAGTATCCAAACTAGCTTTGGCTTTATTAATTTGCGCATTAATGGTCTCAACTTGCGCTTTTTTCACTGCCAGTGTCGTGCTCGCCTGATCCAAATCTTGGCGTGACACCACCTGTAACTTCGCCAAATCTTGCTGACGACGCAGGGTTACTGTAGCCAATTGCAGCTCAGCTTTCGCTTGCCCCAACTGCGCATTCAAATCCTGTAATGTCGCTTCCACTTCTTTGATTTGGTTCTGCGCCTGTTGCGGATCAATCATCGCCAGCAATTGCCCTTGCTTGACTTGATCGCCAATTTCCACATACAGCTTTTCTAACTGGCCACTCACCTGAGCACCCACATCAACTTTGCGTACCGCATCAAGTTTACCGGTTGCCAATACATTCTGTTGCAGGTCACGGTTAGCCACTTTTACCGTTTGAAATTCAACCGGTATTGGCGCCATAAGGTGCCTGATAATGAAAAAACCGCCAATAATGAAAACGGTAATTGCGATAAGCCATCGGCGCTGACGTCTACTGAACTGCATCAAATCAATTACCTTCCTTAAATTGTAAATTATCCACCGGCTGAAAATAGCATCGGTAATGTTCATTTAACTAAACAACATATAAACACCCACCGGACTACAGTCGGAATCTAAGATGTATTGAGACTCTATTTAGTTCCCGTTTGTTCCAATAGCACGGGAAATACATTGATATAACGGACTTAGTCATGCACAACATTAATAACACCGCATTAATCCCTGACAATATTAACCGTTGGGGGTTAATCTCAATGCTGTTCAAAGGCAATCAAGCTCTGGGCGGCTCGTGGCAAGAATCCCAGTTTCGGCTTAAATTTATTGCCCGTGCCTTAATCAGCCCCAAACTGACCTTTAGCTTGTTAGGTGTATTGGTGAAGCAACCGTTTCTCAATAGCATCCTGCGTGCTCAACCGGATTTACCTTGCAAACTACACCGCCCTTATTTAGCTAACACGCTAAATAATAGGCAAAAACTGGCTGTACTACAGGATCATTTCCAGTTGGAAAATCAGTGTATGCCAGAATTATTACGCCGCAACTATCTACACCATTCGCCTTATAAACTCACTGAGTTAACGGGCAAGAATGAGGAAAAGTATTCCCTTTATTTGGGTGTTATTCCCAAACTCAATAAAGAGGGTGAAATTACTCTGATGCTTGCTAATGAGCAACAACAAACCCTGGCATTGCTCACATTCAGTCTCACTTATTATCAAAACCAAAAAACAGTGTTTATCGGTGGGTTGCAGGGGGCGGATCATGAAACACCGCACAGCGAAATTCAGGCCTGCACTAAAGCTTGCTATGGGTTATTTCCGAAACGTTTAGTCTTGGAAGCCACCTGTTTGCTGGCGGAGCTGATGGGGATAACACAGATTATGGCGGTAGGTAACAGCACGCATATTTATCAGAACTGGCGCTATCGGGCGAAAAAGAAAGATAAATTACATGCTGATTACGATAATTTCTGGATCTCACTGGGCGGAGAACAAAGCGCAGAAGGCTATTTCAATTTGCCCGCCAGAATTGCACGTAAGCCTATTGAGGATATCCCAAGTAAAAAACGCGCGGAATATCGTCGCCGTTATCAGCTCCTTGAGCAACTCGAACATGGCTTAGCCACGCATTTTCCGCGCGGCTAGAGATGTCTAAAAAGCCCCGCTAGTCAGCCCGGCCACGCGCCAGCCAGACTACGCGGGAAAACATTTTTTTCAGCAGCGGGGGGATAAACTCAACGCCCCGCTCTCTGGCATAGCTGGTCACCTCAATGGCTAAATCCGGCTTCGAAGTGCGATGAATCGCTTTTTCAATCACTCTGCGTGGCTGCATTTTAGCATTTGCAGGAATACCAGATATCCGGTGATATACCTCATCAAAACCTGATCGATATAAAAAGTGCTCCATATCCGGGGCGGGTAAAATGGTCAAACGATCACGCTCATGATCACGTCCATCATCCGCCATGGTGCGTACAGTCGCCGCATACTTTTTTCCTGCATCATCGCCATCAGTCAGGACATGCCATTGTATTCCCATTCTGTTGGCAAACTTCAGTAACGGGCGCAGGCCGCTCTGAGCAAATTCAATCACTTTTACCCCTTCTGCTTCAAAGTGATAGCCGCATTGGCGGGCAAGATCATTAAGTAACCAAATTTCAGTTTCCCCCTCAACCATCAGCCAGCAACGGGCAAATAAAGCAGAGGGACGATTGAAACGAATATGAAAAGCAATGCGGCGGCTATCTTCGGCACTCATTCCGCGAGGGCCAATGCGGTAAGTCGCGACCCGGGACGATTCGCGCACTAATCGACAAATGCTCTCTACCGGCACTAATGAAATTAACTCTCCCGAATTTGTCGTGGTGATGCGCTGGAGAGGAAGTTGGCTGAGTAACCCCCAAGCGACGGACAACATAATCGGGTGTAAACGCGTTTCCGGGTCTTCCACCAGCAGTAATGGGCGGGCATGGGGATCAAGGCTTAATGACCCTTTTGCTTGCAGTAATGTTGAAAACATTCCCAAAAGTATCAATCTCATACTGCGGCTATTTGGCTCAGCCACCATACGGTTGATGCTATCGAGAGCGAGCCAGGCTTCGCGCTCAGGTTGCGGGCGATGGTGGTTACGCAGCCCCACAGACTGCGAACCTTGTTCGGCAAAATAGTGCTCTAGCAGTTGGCGCATCGCCTCCAACCCCTGGCGCAATTCGGCATTAGTCAATTTCTGTGGGCGACGAACCAATTCGCGGCTTAATTGATCCAATTGCTGGTTCAACAGCATGTTATCCGGCTGATGCACTTTATCCAGTTGATTCACTTTATCCAGCTGATAGCTCTTTTCGGGGGTAGTGCTACGCAGCCGGCGGATAAAACGCGCATCTCGCAGACGTAATACCGGATGAATGCGAATCACCCCACGCGCCAACTTTTCGATATCGTGTAATTCCAGTGGACGCCCGTCTAAATCAAGGAAAGTGCGCCAGGTACACACGGTGCCATCGTCAGCTAATTCACCTTCAATTCGATAATAAATACGGTGTAAACCATCGTTATTTTTTATCCAGAGCGGGGATAACTGGCGATAGCGGGGAGCGCGCCAATGGCCAATATCTTTCTCGCAAAAGGTGAAAATAATTTGTAAATGACGTTCTTTAGCATTCTCATCGCCTGCCGGATGATAAAAATCCTGCGAGGTAAAATGATAAAGTTGAGGTTCGGGGGACAAAAGTAACGTAAGGGCATCTAATAAGCTGGATTTACCCCAGGCATTCTCACCGATCAGCACTGTATTATCATCAAGGTTCAATGAAATACGGTTAATACCGCGAAAACCGACAATATCTACACGCTCAAGATACATGCTACGCCTCCGGTGCGAATTTATTCATACTGATACTATCAGATTACAGAGTTAACCTATTACTTGATTATCTGAGACAAAAAACCTTATAGGTCAAATAATACGGCAGTCGGTGCGCTTTACTCTTTCCCTGATTTTAGATAGTTTATTGCGCCACAGCCCATTATTTATCTGCTCATGATACCCAAAATGGGTGTTTCTTTAGCTGCAAAGCAGGACGGTAT
Organism: Yersinia thracica; assembly: GCF_902170565.1. Taxonomy (GTDB): domain Bacteria; phylum Pseudomonadota; class Gammaproteobacteria; order Enterobacterales; family Enterobacteriaceae; genus Yersinia; species Yersinia thracica. Next base: position 96,379 of record NZ_CABHXX010000095.1, on the reverse strand, counting down.
AACTCGTGTATTCAGGATTGTTAATCATTCTTTTGCCGTTAATTCTTGGTTATCTCATCCCACTTAGCCGCAAAACATTAATTCAATTGATCAACCGCTTATTAAGCTGGATGGTCTACGTTATTTTATTCTTTATGGGTATCAGCCTGGCGTTTCTGGAAAACCTTAGTGCGAACCTATTGCTTATTTTCCAATATACTGGCGTCTTTTTCCTGTGTATTTTTTGTGCCAATTTACTGGCGCTATTTTTACTTGAACGCAAGACACCGTGGAAAAATACCCACCGCCAGGAAGTATTACCATCGCGCCTGCATATGGCGCTGGAATCATTGAAATTATGCGGCGTAGTGATTGTCGGCTTCTTACTGGGATTGAGCCAATGGGAGTGGTTGCAATTTGCGGCGAAAGGCAGTGAATTGGCGCTGATCTTCTTACTGTTCTTGGTCGGAATTCAATTGCGTAACAGCGGTATGACGCTACGCCAGATTGTATTGAACCGCCGTGGCGCTATTGTGGCCCTTGTCGTGGCGTTTAGTGCATTGGCTGGCGGAATGCTTGCCGCTATATTGATGGATTTACCTATTAAGACCGGGCTGGCGATGGCGTCTGGTTTTGGCTGGTATTCATTATCAGGTATTTTATTGACTGATTCATTCGGCCCGGTCATTGGAAGTGCCGCATTCTTCAACGATTTAGCCCGTGAATTGGTGGCCATCATGCTGATTCCAACACTGGTGCGCAGTAGCCGCTCTAGCGCGTTGGGCTTATGCGGCGCGACCTCAATGGACTTCACTCTGCCAGTATTACAGCGCAGTGGTGGGCTGGAAATGGTGCCGGCAGCTATCGTACACGGTTTCTTACTGAGCTTGCTTGCGCCAATATTGATTGCTTTCTTCTCTTCCTAATTCTTTTTGTGCGCAGTGAGCCTCTGGGTTCACTGCGTCATGCCCCACCAGCAATAGTGAATGAATTCTCATTCGCAGCAAAACTTGCGCCAAATCAAAACAAGTTAAAGTTGCATTAAAAAAGCCTTTTTAAACCCCTTGCCCACCTCTATGCTTTTAAACACGCATTACAAATGCAACTTTAAAAGGAAAAATAATTATGTTCTGTGTGCAATGTGAACAAACCATCCGAACGCCGGTAGCTAATGGCTGCTCTTACGCACAAGGGATGTGCGGCAAAACCGCCGAAACATCTGATTTACAAGACTTATTAGTTGCTGTATTGCAAGGCCTTTCCGCTTGGGCATTAACCGCCCGCGAGTTGGGCATTATTGATCATGAGATTGACAGCTTTGCACCCAGAGCCTTTTTCTCCACACTGACCAATGTGAACTTTGACTCAGACCGCATCGTCGGTTATGCCAAAGAAGCCATTTTATTGCGCCAATCATTAGCCATTCGCTGCCGTCTCATTGACCACCAGATTGCAGTCGATCACCCGTTGGCCGAGCTACAACTGGTGTCTGACGACATCCCTACCCTGCAACAACAAGCGCAGCAATTTGCTCTTAATACTGATAAAGCCGAGGTCGGTAATGATATTCATGGCCTGCGAATGTTGTGTTTGTATGGACTAAAAGGAGCCGCGGCTTACATGGAACACGCCCATGTACTGGGCCAGTTTGATGAACAAATTTACGCGGATTATCATGCCTATATGGCTTGGTTAGGTACCCAACCGCGTGATGTCGATACCTTACTGAATAACGCCATGGGCATTGGCAAAATGAACTTCAATGTCATGGCTATTTTGGATCACGGCGAAACTCAAGCTTACGGCGATCCGCAACCCACTGCCGTTAACGTGCGCCCTGTCGCTGGTAAAGCTATTCTAATTTCTGGGCATGATCTCAAAGACTTACAAATGTTACTGGAACAGACTCAGGGAACCGGGGTGAATATTTATACTCACGGCGAAATGCTGCCCGCTCACGGTTACCCAGAGTTAAAACGCTACTCGCATCTGGTCGGTAACTACGGCAGTGGCTGGCAGAACCAGCAAACAGAGTTTGCTAAATTCCCCGGCCCAATCCTGATGACATCCAACTGTATCATTGACCCGAATGTAGGCCATTACGGAGACCGCATTTGGACTCGTAGTATTGTTGGCTGGCCGGGTGTCAATCACTTGGAAGGCGAGGATTTCGCACAAGTTATTGAACAAGCACTGGGCATGGCGGGGTTCCCATACAATGAGCTGGAACACCTGATTACTGTCGGCTTTGGCCGCCAAACCTTACTCAATGCCGCGGATACTGTCATTGATCTGGTTGCGACGAAAAAACTGCGCCATGTCTTTTTAGTTGGCGGCTGTGATGGTAGCCGCACAGAACGCAGCTATTTCACCGATTTTGCCCGCAGTGTTCCGCAAGATTGCATCATCATGACCTTAGCTTGTGGGAAATATCGCTTCAATAAACTGGACTTCGGGACTTTAGAAGGCTTGCCGCGCCTGCTGGATGTCGGCCAATGCAATGATGCTTATTCTGCGATTATGCTGGCGGTTAAGTTGTCAGAAAAACTGGGTTGCACCGTCAATGACCTGCCTCTCAGCTTGGTGCTGTCATGGTTTGAACAAAAAGCCATTGTTATTCTGCTGACCTTACTGTCATTGGGGGTGAAGAATATTTACACCGGCCCGACCGCGCCGGGTTTCTTGACCGACAACTTGATGGCAATTCTCTATGAGAAATTTGGTATGCGGCCAATCACTACCGTAGAACAAGATATGAATGCGATTTTAGGTCATTAAATCACCGCTTTATGCCCGGCCAATGCGCTTTATTACCACTGGCTGGGCATCGATCCTATTTTTGCCAGAAATGACCTGCTTTGTTGTGAGGCCCCGATGACTGATTTTATCCCTACTGACTGCCCAACCGCCCTCTGTCCTAACCGCATGCAAGTTCACTCCATGGTGCAAGAAACGCCAGATGTCTGGAGCTTGCGGTTGATTAATCATGACTTTTACCCTTATTTGCCGGGGCAATATGCTTTGGTGAGCATTCGTAATAGTGATGAAACCCTGCGCGCTTATACACTTTCCTCCACGCCCGGTTTAACGCCATTTATCCAACTCACCGTGCGCTGCTTAACCGGTGGCGAAGGCTCACAATGGCTGACTCAGCAGGTCAAAGAGGGAGATTATCTGTGGTTATCGGATGCTCAGGGCGAGTTTACCTGCGCCAATTTTGATGATGACCATTACCTGATGCTAGCCGCTGGCTGCGGTGTTACGCCCGTAATGTCGATGTGCCGCTATTTATTAGCCCAGCGCCCCAAAGCCGATATCCGCGTAATTTTTAATGTTCGTTCACCGGCAGATGTGATTTTTGCAGATGCCTGGCAACTGTTGTCACAGCGCTATCCACAGCAATTACAACTGACATTAATGGCTGAATCAGGTGCAACAGAGGGATTTATTGCCGGACGAATTAATGCTCAGATCATGCAACAGGTCGCTCCCGATATTGCTCACCGCCGGGTGATGACTTGCGGGCCTGCGCCTTATATGGATTGGGTTGAGCAGTATTGCCGCGAACAAGCTGTTCCGAGTGATCATTTCCAGAGAGAGCAATTCCGACCTGCTGATGAAGTTATCGATGCCAGCAATGAATTGACGATGACTATCAGTCACCCGCTACGCAGTGTGCAAGTTCCGGTGGGCACTTCACTGTTATTTGCTTTAGAGCAACACAAAGTACCGGTGATGGCAGCTTGCCGCGCGGGTGTTTGCGGCTCATGTAAAACGCGCATTTTGCACGGCGAATACACCACCACCAGCACCATGACACTGACACCGGAGGAAATCGCCCAGGGTTATGTTCTGGCATGCAGTTGCCAGTTGCAGGGGGATATCCAACTGGCTTGATAGCATTATTCTTGCTCTATTCATGTTGTTAATAGGGCAGGAATCGTCAAACGCGCCATACTTTGACCTCATAGAATAATGACTCGCCATTAATCCTTGAGGGGCAACTATGAAGCAAACCGTGGCAACATTGGTCGCAAAAACGTTGGAACAAGCCGGAGTTAAGCGCATTTGGGGGGTCACCGGTGACTCACTCAATGGTCTGAGTGATAGCCTGCACCGCATGGGAACTATTGAGTGGTTGGGAACTCGCCATGAAGAGGTTGCCGCCTTTGCTGCGGGCGCTGAAGCCCAACTCACCGGGCAACTCGCGGTCTGTGCGGGGTCCTGTGGCCCCGGAAATTTGCATCTGATTAATGGTTTATTTGATTGCCATCGTAATCATGTTCCAGTGCTGGCAATCGCCGCGCATATTCCCTCAAGTGAAATCGGCAGCGGATATTTTCAAGAAACCCACCCACAAGAACTGTTCCGCGAATGCAGCCATTACTGTGAATTGGTGTCGAATCCTGAACAATTACCCCGCGTGTTAGAAATTGCCATGCGCAAAGCCATCCTTAACCGCGGTGTTTCCGTGATTGTGCTGCCGGGTGATGTCGCGCTCCAGCCCGCCCCAGAAGATGCCGCCGTGGTGTGGCAAACCCCTAAATTGCCGTTAGTTCAGCCACTTATGAGTGAGTTGAATATTCTGGCTGAGATTTTGAATAAAACCAAAAATATCACGCTAATGTGCGGCAGTGGTTGCGCAGATGCCCATGATGAAGTGGTAAAACTGGCCGAAATGCTGCAAGCCCCGGTGGTGCATGCCCTACGGGGTAAAGAACATATTGAGTGGGACAATCCTTACAGCGTCGGCATGACCGGGCTGATTGGTTTCGCCTCCGGCTATCATGCCATGATGAATGCCGATACCTTGGTGCTACTGGGGACTCAATTTCCTTACCGCGCATTTTATCCTACCCACGCAAACATCATCCAGATTGATATCAGCCCCGGCAGCATCGGCGCTCACTGCCAGGTCAATATGGCGCTGGTAGGTGATATTAAAACCACCCTCGGCGCGCTGTTACCGCAGTTAGACGCTAAAAGTGATAATGCGTTTTTGACCAAGGCGCTCGACCACTATCGCACCACCCGCAAAGATCTCGACGGGCTGGCAACCGCCAATGACAATCAGCCGATTCATCCACAATATCTGGCGCAACAAATCAGCCGCCATGCTACCGATGACGCCATTTTCACCTGTGATGTTGGCACCCCGACCGTGTGGGCGGCGCGTTATCTGGAGATGAACGGAAAGCGCCGTTTGCTCGGCTCGTTTAACCATGGCTCGATGGCCAACGCTATGCCACAAGCCATCGGTGCGCAAGCCACCGACCCGAACCGGCAAGTGGTGGCGTTATGCGGAGACGGCGGTTTCACCATGTTAATGGGGGATTTTCTCACTCTGGCACAACTAAAATTACCGGTGAAAATTGTGGTATTTAATAACAGTGTACTGGGCTTTGTTGCGATGGAAATGAAGGCCGGTGGCTATTTGACAGATGGCACAGACCTACATAACCCAGACTTTGCCGCCATCGCCAATGCGGCGGGAATTAAAGGTATTCGAGTAGAAAAAGCCTCCGAACTGGATGCCGCGCTGGAAAGTGCTTTTGCGCATCCGGGGCCGGTGTTGGTGGATGTGGTCACTGCCAAGCAAGAATTGTCGATGCCACCGCAAATCAAGTTTGAGCAAGCTAAAGGATTCAGTCTGTATATGCTTAGGGCCATCATTAATGGCCGGGGTGATGAAGTCGTGGAATTGGCGAAAACCAACTGGCTGCGTTGATAAAATACCTTTCATTCTATAAAAACCGCAATTTATCCTACTCCAGTGGCCGGTTTTATACCGGTCGCTGGGCAAATAATTCTTGTATTTTTCCCATTCAGTTAACAGTTTTTACATCATATACAGATAAAAATTAAGCAGCCGCATGAGGCTGTTTTATTTAAATCCTCATTCATAATGTACGGCGTAAATTCACAATAAAATCGAATTTGTATTGGGGATAAATGAAATGGCAAAAAGCACCATGTCAGATTTCTCACCCTCGGCTGAGCTGATCTGCATACTCAGAGCAAAGTCTTACAGTGAGAAAAAAGAGGGATACAAGACAGATGACTATATCTCGCTATTAATTTCGCACTCTTTGAACTCTTTTTTTGCAATGACACAAAAATCATTTTTGATGCCGGGCAATATTCTCTCGCCACAGATACCTGCGGGCAGCTATGAATTTTTAATTAGCCGAATAAAATACATTGATGAATTCTTTCAATTACGTGCCAGTGAATTCTCCAACATTTTTATTCTGGGGGCCGGTTTTGATTCCAGGGCTATTCGCTTTCAAAATCAGCTACAACAAAGCAGGGTTTATGAGCTTGACCACTCAGTATCTCAGAGCAATAAAAAAGCAAAATTACAAGAGCTTAGCATCCAAAGCCCACAAAATTTACATTATATTCCCATTGATTTTAATCAACAGAGTTTGACCGATATCTTACAAGAACTGCCGATCAAAAAAGGAGAAAAAAGCCTCTTTATCCTCGAGGGGCTAATTATGTATCTCTCACCCAGCACGGTAGACAGTATTTTTTCAGCCATCGGCAATTGTGCGCCTGCCGGCAGTGAAATCATTTTCGATTATGTCTATTCCGATGTCCTCACCGGAGAGAATACTTCATATGGTTCGAGAGAGGTTTTCGAGGGATTAAAAAATATTGGCGAGCATTGGACTTTTGGCATCGAAAAAGGAGGTTTGGCGACATTTCTTAATAAACACCATATAAAGCTGTATGACGAAGCGGATGCCAATATTCTGGAGCAGCGTTTTTTCACTAATAAACAAGGGGAATCACTCGGGAAACTGAATAAAGCGCTAGCCATTGCACACGGGATTAAATGAAAATCAGAATAAAATCAGCAAATAATCTTTTCTCGGGCTTTTTTGTTTTAATATTCTCGCTATGATAAAGCCACTCTTTTCCAACCTGCGAGAAAACTATGCTGATCGATTTACGCAGTGACACAGTCACGCAACCTGATGTCGCGATGCGCAATGCCATGGCCAATGCCGAAGTCGGCGATGATGTGTATGGCGATGACCCGACGGTGAATGCTTTAGAGGCCCAGGCCGCCAGGTTATCAGGTAAAGAAGCCGCATTATTCCTGCCGACTGGCACACAAGCGAATCTGGTCGCACTGTTAACCCACTGTCAGCGTGGTGAAGAGTATATCGTCGGCCAAAAAGCGCATAATTATCTGTATGAAGCCGGTGGTGCCGCAGTGCTTGGTAGCATCCAGCCACAACCTATTGATGCAAATGATGACGGCACCTTACCACTGGATAAAATATTGGCGGCGATCAAGCCCGATGACATTCATTTTGCTCAAACCCGCCTACTGAGTCTGGAAAATACCCACAGCGGTAAAGTATTGCCACTGAGTTACTTGCAGCAAGCATGGGTTTTGACCCGCGAGAAAAAACTGGCATTACATATTGATGGCGCACGTATTTTTAATGCTGCCGTGGCGCTGAATGTCCCCCTGAGTGACATCACCCAATATTGCGACACCCTGACAATTTGTCTGTCAAAAGGGTTGGGAACCCCGGTTGGCTCGCTGTTATGCGGCAGTGCAGAATACATTAAACGTGCGCGCCGTTGGCGTAAAATGACCGGCGGCGGCATGCGTCAGGCGGGCATTTTGGCAGCGGCCGGGTTGTATGCATTAGAGCATAATGTCGCCCGATTAAAAGATGACCACGACAATGCCCTGTGGCTGGAGCAACAACTGCGCTCATTAGGTGTGGAGATAGTGGCTCCGGGGGCGCAAACGAATGTGCTGTATATTCAGCAATCTGCCGAGGCAGCCGCCAAACTTGGCCCTTGGATGCGCGAGCATGGCGTATTGATCAGTGCTGGGCCAATCACCAGAATGATTACTCACCTTAATATCAGCCGCAGTGACCTGGAAAAAGTGGTCGCGTTATGGCGTGAGTTTTTAACCGAGCAGCGCGCATGACGCCGCAACGGATATTGGTGCTGGGAGCCAGTGGCTATATTGGCCAACATCTGGTGCCAAGACTAAGCCAGCAAGGGCATGCCGTCACTGCCGCTGCGCGCCGTATCGAGTGGTTAAAAGAGCAACCCTGGCAGGGAGTCGAGTGCCGTTTTGTCGATCTTTATCAGCCCTCAACCCTGATCGCCGCGCTACAAGATATTGATGTCGTCTATTATCTGGTTCATGGCATGGGCGACGGACAGGATTTGATTGAGCAGGAACGCCTGGCGGCCACCAATATGAAAACGGCGCTGCAACAGAGCCCGTCAGTCAAGCAGATCATATACCTGAGTGCATTACAGCCGGATGACAACAGTTCCCCTCATCTGATTGCCCGCAAATTGACCGGTGATTTGCTGCGCCAAAGTGGTATTCCGGTGACCGAGCTGCGCGCCAGTATCATCGTCGGCCCCGGCTCTGCCGCTTTTGAAGTGATGCGCGATATGGTTTATAACCTGCCGATTCTGACGCCACCGCGTTGGGTGCGCTCAAAATCATCCCCGGTCGCGCTGGAAAACTTGCTGATTTACTTAACGGAATTACTCAATCACCCGTCAGCAGAAAACCGCATATTTGATGTCGCCGGGCCGGAATATATTAGCTATCAAACTATGTTTGAGCGGTTTATTGCTATCAGTGGTAAACGGCGCTGGCTAATTCCTATTCCGCTCCCGACCCGCTTTATTTCAGTTTACTTCATCAATATGGTGACCTCAGTCCCGACGCCGATTGCCAGTGCTTTGATTGAGGGGCTGAATCACGATTTACCGGCTGATGGGCAAGCTTTGCAGGCGCTGATTCCCCAACAACTCATTAGTTTTGACGATGCCGTTAAAGAGACATTGCGCCGCGAGGATGAAGTGGTGGATTCGCCTGACTGGGGCTATGACCCCGAAGCTCGCGCCCGCTGGCGGCCGGGTTATGGTTTTTACCCCAAACAGGCGGGTTGCACACTCTATACCTCCGCCTCCAGTGAGGCGTTGTGGCATGTGGTCCAGCAAATTGGCGGCAAAGAAGGTTATTTTTATGGCAATCCGCTATGGAAAACCCGCGCCTGGATGGATGATCTGGCCGGTGGCGGTGTTGTTTATGGCCGCCCAGACAGAGAAACGCTGGAATTGGGTGACCTGATTGATGGCTGGAAAGTTATCACCCTCAAACCCTTGCGGCAGTTAGCCATGATGTTCGGGATGAAAGCGCCGGGGCTTGGGCGGCTCACTTTTACCATCAAGGAGTTGGGCGGACGCCGCAGCTTCGATGTCCGGGCATGGTGGCATCCGGCGGGCTTTAACGGGTTACTGTATTGGTTTGTGATGATGCCCGCACACCTGTTTATTTTTCGGGGTATGGCGAAACGCATTGCCACTTTGGCGGTGCAATATGACCGCGAACGCAAGAACAAGAGCGACGAATAACGCTGCAAATTCAAGTAAGCAGGGGATTCTGATTGCATAGCGCCGCATTTCACGAAAGAATGGCATCTTATTTGCTGGACGAATAATTCAAAGCTCTAGCATTCTGATTTTTGGTGGGAACCGAATTTGTTATGAAGATATTGGTCACCGGTGCAACCTGCGGGTTAGGCCGAAATGCCGTTGAATATCTCCGTCGTCAGGGTATCAAAGTCATCGCCACCGGCAATAATCCGGCGATGGGCGCATTATTGACAAAGATAGGCGCTGAATTTATTCATGCCGACCTGACGAATCTGGTTTCCGCACAGGCGAAAGCTATGCTGGCCGGTGTCGATACACTGTGGCACTGCTCCAGTTTTACTTCGCCTTGGGGCACTGAGCAAGCTTTTGAGCTGGCCAATGTCCGCGCGACACGCCGTTTGGGTGAATGGGCCGCCGCCTATGGTGTGGAGAATTTCATTCATATTTCCTCACCCGCCATTTATTTCGATTATCACCACCACCGAAATATTCAGGAAGACTTCCGCCCAGCCCGTTTTGCCAATGAGTTCGCACGCAGCAAAGCCGCTGGAGAGGAAGTTATTCAGCAATTAGCGCTGTCTAATCCGCAAACCCATTTTACTATTTTGCGCCCGCAAGGCTTGTTCGGCCCACACGATACCGTGATGCTGCCGCGCCTGCTACAAATGATTAAATATTATGGCACCCTGCTGCTGCCCCGTGGCGGTGATGCTCTGGTGGACATGACCTATCTGGGAAATGCGGTGCATGCTATGTGGCTGGCGACTCAAAGCCAGAACACACAATCTGGCAGAGCCTATAATATTACCAATCAACAACCTCGCCCACTGCGCACCATCGTGCAACATCTACTGAAAGAGTTGGATATGCCCTGCCGTATTCGCTCAGTGCCCTACCCGATGCTGGATATCATGGCCCGAGCAATGGAGAAACTGGGTAATAAAGCCGAAAAAGAGCCGATATTGACCCATTATGGCGTCGCTAAACTTAATTTTGACCTGACGCTGGATACCCAGCGGGCAGAATTAGAATTAGGTTATCGTCCGCAAGTGTCATTAGATGAAGGGATTATCCGCACTGCCCGCTGGTTAAAAGAGCACGGTAAATGACGTGGCTGAGCTGCTCTCCACATTTTCTTTGGCTATAGGCTACAATCATTTTCATAACGGATTCTTAAGGTCATCATATGAAAAAGAAAAATATTGCCCTGATTCTTCCTCTCGCCATTCTGCTTAGCGCCTGTACCAGCAATGTCAGCCCGGCATTCAAGGATATCAGCAGCCGCACCGCGCCATGTATTGACGGTGGGCCGGACACAGTAGCACAAAAATTCTATGACCTGCGGATTGGGCAAATCGGCAATAAAAGTGGCTTGCCTGATGATAATTTGTCTGCTCAATTTCGCCCTTATCTGAGTCAGGCACTTTATGAACAAATTCAAACAGCTAGAAAGCAAGCGGGTCAGCGCCCAGCGGCGACAGTGAATACCACACAAACCATCAATGGCGATATTTTCACCAGTTTGCGTGAAGGCAGCACCAGCGCGGATGTTGCCAGCGCTTCAACTATTCCCAATACTGATGCCCGAAATATTCCATTACGGGTCAATTTGACGCACCAATCGGCAGGCGGGCAATCAGTGATGTGGCAAGACGAAGTGTTGATGATCCGCGAAGGAACCTGTTGGGTTGTCGATGACATCCGCTTTATGGGTGTTTCAGCCCCGGCCAGCAGTTTACGTCAACTTTTGGGTGATCACTAACCAGCCCAAAATGCAGCCAACACCCCTGCAAATTGAAAGAAAATGAGTATCCCCTATAGATTTTAAATCCAAGTGTTATGCTATTTTTCACACCGAATACGGGTTGTTAATAAATTTTAACGCACAAAGATTGCATAAGTATGCCGCGGAAGTTACCATTCACGGCATCATTGGCTATTCAGATTTGGCGCATGAGTATTCAACTTAACGGAATTAACTGTTACTACGGCGTACACCAGGCGCTGTTCGACATTACATTAGACTGTCCTGCGGGCGAAACCTTAGTGTTATTAGGGCCAAGTGGTGCCGGTAAAAGCTCATTGCTGCGCGTGCTGAATTTGCTAGAGATGCCGCGCTCAGGGACTTTGCAGATAGCGGGCAATCACTTCGACTTTTCCCAAGCTCCGGGCGCGAAAGCTATTCGCGAATTACGCCAGAATGTGGGGATGGTCTTCCAACAATATAATCTTTGGCCGCATCTTACTGTGGTGCAAAATCTGATTGAAGCCCCTTGCCGTGTGCTGGGTCTATCAAAAGATGAAGCCATGGCGCGCGCACAAAAATTACTGACCCGCCTGCGTTTGACTGATTTTGTTGACCGCTTCCCGCTGCATCTTTCGGGTGGTCAGCAACAACGTGTGGCCATTGCCCGCGCGTTGATGATGGAGCCGCAAGTTTTGCTGTTTGACGAACCGACCGCAGCACTTGATCCAGAAATTACGGCACAAATCGTCAGTATTATCCGTGAATTAGCAGGAACCGGCATCACTCAAGTGATTGTCACCCATGAGGTTGAAGTCGCCCGTAAAACGGCCAGCCGCGTGGTTTACATGGAAAACGGCCATGTAGTCGAACAAGGTGATGCCAGCCACTTTACACAACCCACAACTGAAGCTTTTGCCAGCTATCTGTCACATTGATATCTATTTGGGAATTTGCGATGAAAAAATTAATAATTGCTGCAGTCCTCGCCAGTATCAGTTTATCCGCCTCTGCCGCGGAAACTGTCCGTTTCGCCGCTGAAGCGACTTACCCGCCATTTGAATTTATTGATGCCAATAATAAAATGCAGGGCTTTGATATCGATCTGGCTAATGCGCTGTGTAAAGAGATGCAAGCCGAATGTACCTTTACCAATCAAGCTTTCGACAGCTTGATCCCAAGTTTAAAATTCAAGCGTTTTGATGCGGTTATCTCTGGGATGGACATTACCCCTGAGCGCCAAAAGCAAGTGGCTTTTACCCAGCCTTATTATGATAACTCTGCACTGTTTATTGCCGAAAAAGGCAAAGTGGCTGATTTAGCCGCCCTGAAAGGCAAACGTGTCGGTATGCAGAATGGCTCGACTCATCAAAAATACTTGATGGAGAAACACCCTGAAATTACCGCCGTCCCTTATGACAGCTATCAAAATGCCATTCTTGACCTGAAAAATGGCCGTCTGGATGCGGTATTTGGTGACACTGCGGTGGTCAATGAGTGGTTGAAGCAGAATAATCAATTAGCTGCGGTGGGTGACAAAATCACTGATGCTGACTATTTCGGTACCGGTTTAGGGATTGCCGTTCGTCAGAACAACACCGAATTACAGGGTAAGTTAGATGCTGCACTGGCAAAAGTTAAAGCCGATGGCACCTATCAGACAATTTATAAAAAATGGTTCCAGCAGTAATTTAAGCACCCATGAATGAATTTCAACCTTTAGCAAGTGCCGCCGGTATGACCGTCGGCCTTGCCGTTTGTGCACTGGTCCTCGGTCTGATTCTGGCGATGCTGTTTGCCGTCTGTGAATCATCACGATGGAAAGTCGTCAGTTACCTGACAACCGGCTGGGTCACCATTTTACGCGGGCTACCAGAGATTCTGGTGGTGCTGTTTATCTATTTTGGCTCTTCTCAGCTATTGATGATGCTGTCAGACGGCTTTACCTTGAATCTGTATCTCTTTGAGTTACCGATTAAGCTCAATATTGATGATTTTGAGGTCAGCCCATTCCTGTGTGGGGTTATTGCACTGGCCCTGCTTTATTCGGCTTATGCATCACAAACTTTACGCGGTGCACTGAAAGCCGTGCCTATCGGGCAGTGGGAATCAGGCCAAGCATTGGGCTTGAGTCAAACGGCTATTTTCTTCCGCTTGATTATGCCGCAGATGTGGCGTCATGCCCTGCCCGGCTTGGGCAACCAATGGTTGGTGCTGCTGAAAGATACCGCGTTGGTGTCGCTTATCAGTGTCAATGACTTGATGCTGCAAACCAAAAGTATTGCTACCCGAACTCAAGAACCCTTTACCTGGTATGTGATTGCCGCGGCTATTTATCTGGTGGTGACCCTGCTTAGCCAGTATGTGCTCAAGTGGATTGAACTCCGAACGACCCGTTTTGAACGGAGCCCATCCTAATGCTGGAATTCTTACCCGAGATCCTAAAAGGGCTACATACCAGCCTGACATTGACTATTGCCTCTTTGTTGGTCGCGTTGGTGCTGTCATTGCTGTTCACCATTGTGTTGACACTGAAAACTCCGATTGTCACGCCACTGGTTAAAATTTATATCACGCTGTTCACCGGCACCCCGCTGTTGGTCCAGATCTTTTTGATCTACTACGGCCCAGGGCAGTTCCCGGCCATCCGTGAATACCCATGGTTATGGAGTTTGCTGTCACAACCCTGGCTGTGTGCAATGATTGCCTTGGCATTGAACAGCGCGGCCTATACCACTCAGTTGTTCTATGGTGCGGTTCGCGCTATTCCTGCTGGTCAATGGCAATCCTGTGAAGCCCTGGGAATGTCTAAGGCCCAGTCATTGCGCATCTTGCTGCCATTTGCTTTTAAACGCGCACTTTCCTCCTATTCCAACGAAGTGGTGTTGGTGTTCAAAAGTACCTCACTGGCTTACACCATTACATTGATGGAAGTTATGGGTTACAGCCAACTGATGTATGGCCGGACTTATGATGTGATGGTATTTGGTGCAGCGGGGATTGTGTATCTGGTGGTAAATGGGTTGCTGACATTGTTGATGCGGTTGGTGGAGCGCCGAGCGCTAGCGTTTGAGCGGCGGAATTAAGGGTTAAATACCCAGTTCGGATTATTGTTTTTGGTTGATGCTAGTTTAGCTATGAGGTTCGGTTGACATGAAATTTGTGCTCACCTGACCTCTGATACCTCAACCGCCAAAGGGGTTACAAGCGCGTAACCCCCTTGGATCCCCTGCGCTAGCGCACCTATCACTAGCCTGCTTCGCGGGTGCCCTCGATTCATCATTTCGCTGACGGGACGGCTTTACGCGGGTCCCTCCGCGTGACGCCTAAATCCACCGTCCATGGCGGATTTCCCTGGCTACATTCTTCACTCGGCAGCTCAAATGTGCTTTTAACATCAAAGTCAAAACCGTGGTTTTGATTTTTTCTTTTGGCCTTAAGCGCAATCAGGAATATTACCGACAAAGACGGTGGCCCGAGTGAGCCGCCATGGACGGCGGCGAAAAGCGCGCTTGAGCAGGAGCGACAACACTGCGAAGCAGTTTTGAACAACGCTTGCGTTGGCCCGAAGGGTAGCCTTGAAGAGGCTTATAATCGTGCTGGCTCGATAAGGCCAACGGCTGCCCGAGGGAACTGCGAATAGCAGTTATATTTCGCGCAAGCCGCAGGTGCAGGAGGGCCGGCTTGCCCTCCTGCTCGGTTGAGGCTACTGGGATTAAGTGGCCACTGAACAACTATCAACCGAAACTAGATCCGACTTTCTGTCAACCGAACCTGATCACAAAACAGCTGTCAACCAAACCCAAACCTCTATCCTGTCCTTCCATAATTAAAATAAAAATTAAATTTTTAATCACATTACTTGCATATAAATTCATAAAATGGCAATGTAAACCTCATCAATCATCCGAATAAATCGTGATGAAGAATCACAAGACATAATAAAATCAATAAGTAATAACATATTCTATTAAAAAAATTCAGACAGGAGTTTAAGCATGAAAAAGTTACTATTGGCGACAATCTTAAGTGGCATGGTGTTCAGCGCAACGGCCGCAGAAACTACTCATTCCACCGAAACAATCCGTTTCGCTGCTTCAGCAACCTACCCGCCTTTTGAATCCATCGGTGCCAATAATGAAATCGTCGGCTTTGATATGGACCTGGCGAAAGCATTATGTAAGCAGATGGAAGCCAACTGTACATTCACCAATCAGGCCTTTGATAGCCTGATCCCGGCGCTTAAATTTAAACGTTATGATGCGGTTATCTCTGGTATGGACATCACACCGGAACGTAGCAAGCAGGTGGCATTTACCCAACCTTACTATGCCAACTCGGCCATTGTTATTGCCCCGAAAGGTAAATTCAGTTCTTTCGCGGATCTGAAAGGCAAGAAGATCGGGATGGAAAACGGCACCACGCACCAGAAATATTTGCAGGATAAACATCCAGAAATTCAAACCGTGGCTTATGACAGCTACCAAAATGCCATTATTGACCTGAAAAATGGCCGTATTGACGGGGTGTTTGGCGACACTGCGGTAGTGAATGAGTGGCTGAAAACCAATCCAAATCTGGCATCAGTTGGCGAGCATGTGACTGACCCGCAATACTTTGGCACCGGCCTTGGTATTGCTGTGCGCCCGGATAACACCGCGTTGCTGGAGAAACTGAATAAAGCCATTGAAGCGGTGAAAGCTGATGGGACATATAAAGCCATCAATGATAAGTGGTTCCCGCAGTAATACCACCCTTTGTACTTGACGTTGCAGGGGTGTTCGCTGCACTCACGAACCCGAATCACTTACCTGTGTAAGTTCATCGGGATTCGTTTGCTGGCTGCCTACCTGCAACGCCAATTACTTTGGGTTTAGCGCTTAATAAGTAAGGATAAAACTTCATAATGTGCGGTATGCGGAAACATATCAAACAACTGCACCCGCTCAATGCGATAGTCCGCTAACAAATTGATATCTTTCGCCATTGTTTCGGCATTACAGCTTGAATAGAGAATAAATTCGGGTGCCATTTGGCTGAGATATTCACACAGTTCGGCACCAATGCCGCGCCGTGGCGGATTCACCAATACCAATTGCGGCACTAGCGCTTCGGCGGTGGCAAAACGCGTCGAATCTAGCGCGGCAAAATTGACATTTTTTAGCCCCAATTGACTCGCTGACTGGCGCGCACAGGCAATAGCTTCGGCGCTGATTTCAATGCCGGTAAGCTGAGTTTCAGTATCCGCACAATGCAAACCGAACCCCCCCACCCCACAGAATAAATCCCACATGCTATTAATATTCAGCTCACGCACCCATTGGCGCGCCGTAGCATACAGTGATGCTGCAACTTGCGGATTGGTCTGGAAAAAACTTTGTGGGCGGATAAACAGCGGCACCTGATTAAAGATTTCTGGCAGCGCCTGCTGCTCCGTTAATGGAATTTCCTGCTCCCCTTCCAAAATCGCCATATGCACCGGCTGAATATTGGCCGAGGTAACCGCAAGTTGAGGTAATTGTTGCTGCAACCAGGGCAAGGCCGCCTGTAGCTGTGCCAATTTTGTGGAGGAGCGCAACACAAAGCGCAGCATTAACTCACCACTATAAGTGCTTTCAGTTAATAACAGGAATTTAAGCTCACCACGCTTGCGCGCAACGTTATAAGGCGTTAGGCCCGCACGCGCAATAAAGGTTTTCAGCACCGTAAAAACGGGCGCAAAACTGGCGGGATAAAGTGGACACTCACATAAATCAACCGGGGTGCCATCGCGATGCAACATGCCTAATAATGGGCGCTCGACACTGCCACTGACCACCATTTTGGCTTTATTACGAAAAGCACTTTCCTGCCCGAAAACCGGCGATAGCCATTGAGTGACGGCGTGACCAGATAACAGCGTTTCTAAATGATGTTGTTTATCAGCCAGTTGTTGCGGATAAGGTTTATCCAGCCACTGACAGGAACGGCAGCTACCCGCCGTATATTGTGCGCAATGCATTAATAATTAACCGTTGTTAGATATTAACGTTCTGAGACATTAAATTGAATGTGCAGCCGAGGCTGTTGATAGGGCGAATTGTAGCACTGTGTTACGTTAAACACTCATTTTGACGACCGAAAATAGCGATGCCAAGGGAAAAACAACAAACCGAGAATCACCACGTCGGGGATCTTTTGTAGCAGCAAACTATGTAAAATTTCAGCGCCGCTATCGCCATCAATGCGGAAGACATCAACATCCAGCTCTAACCAGTCCAGTGACGCCATCAGCAAATAGATGCTGACCACCCATTGGCAAGCCAAATAACACCAGCGCGCCCAGTTTTGCCGTAGACATACCGCCACGCCGCAAACCATTTCCAGCAACAGGATAAAAATGCTGGCAATAAAGATCAGGGCGGAGTCCCAGTTTTGCAGGCTTTCAGCGATAAAACTCCCGGTCCCTCCCCAGCCCAGCGTCGCCACCAAGAGGATTACACCGAGGAAACGGGTCGCAATAATGGCGGTTCCAGCGATTAACACCGGGACGGGCGTGGTGGCGGCGGATGAAAACGCTGCGGATGAAAATAACAATCTCATATTGCCCAGTTTGTCTCCCGGTTCGGGTTTTGTAACCTGATGTTATCCCTGACAATAACGCCACTCGAAAGCGGCGTCAAAAGATAATGAAAGACTAACAGTTTTCAGGCTAATCAGCTATTTATTAACAATTAGCTATTTATTAATAATTAGCCATTTATTAATAATCAACTGCGGGCAGCTTTGCGTAATTCGCGTAACCGCTGTTTTTCCGAACGGGACATAAACCACCACGCAATTAAGCCGATAATCCCGACCACCAGCAAAATAAGTGTCGCCAGCGCGTTTATCTCCGGGTTCACCCCCATGCGCACACTAGAGAACACCAGCATCGGCAAGGTGGTTGCACCCGGCCCGGCGACAAAACTGGCGATCACTAAATCGTCCAGTGACAGGGTAAAAGCCAGTAGCCAGCCAGAGATTAATGCTGGAGCAATCATCGGCACGGTAATCACAAAGAACACTTTCAATGGGGTCGCCCCCAAATCCATAGCGGCTTCTTCAATTGAGCGGTCTAATTCGCGCAAACGGGAACTGATAACCACCGTCACATAGGCGGTACAGAAGGTCACATGTGCCAACCAAATAGTGAACATCCCGCGCTCAGCTGGCCAGCCAATGGCGTGGCCCATGGCGACAAACAGCAGCAATAATGATAACCCGGTAATGACGTCGGGCATCACCAGCGGGGCTGTCAGCATAAAAGCAAAACCGTTCGAGCCGCGAAAACGGCCAAAACGCACCATGACCACCGCCGCTATCGTCCCCAACACCACCGCCATGGTGGCAGAAGCCGCGGCGATAGTGAGGCTCAACCCCACCGCTGATATCATCGCCGAATCATTGAACAGCTCTATATACCAGCGGATAGACCACCCCGCCCATACAGTGACCAGTTTCGAGCTGTTAAATGAGTATATAACCAACATCAACATCGGCGCATACAAGAAAGTATAGCCGACAATCAAGATAATCCGACGCCAGACCGAGCGCACTTCCGGTAGGTTATTCATACCGCGCCTCCTGTGCTTTATTTTGGTGCTTGTGGAACCAAATAATCGGCACGATCAGTAACACTAACATGACTGTCGCGACGGCGGAGGCCACTGGCCAGTCACGGTTATTAAAGAATTCTTGCCATAAAATACGGCCAATCATGATGCTGTCCGGGCCGCCGAGCAGTTCAGGGATAACAAATTCACCGACCGCCGGAATAAAGACCAACATGGAACCGGCCACAATTCCCCCTTTGGTCAAAGGGACAATCACACTGACAAAGGTTTTAAAGGGCCTGGCACCCAGATCCAGTGCCGCTTCGACCAATGAGTAATCCAATCGGGTCAGTGCGGTATAGATAGGCAACACCATGAAAGGCAGGTAGGAATACACAACGCCAATATATACCGCCAAATTGGTGTGCAGAATAATCAGCGGCTGATCAATAACCCCCGCCCACATCAGGAAGTTATTCAAAATGCCATTATTTTTCAGGATACCCATCCAGGCATACACCCGAATCAAGAATGATGTCCATGACGGCAGAATAACCAGCAGCAATAAGATATTGCGAGTGGATGATTTGCTATGGGCAATCGCCCAAGCCAATGGATAACCAATAATCAGGCAGCATAAAGTGGATACCCCCGCCACTTGCAATGATTGTAGGTAAGCATCGATATACAGAGGATCATCAAACAGTTGCAGATAGTTGCCCAGATTGAGCGAGATATCCAGCTTGCCGTCCAACCAGGTGACCAGGTCGGTATAAGGCGGAACTGCGCGCGCCATCTCCGCCAGACTGATTTTGAAGACAATCAGGAACGGCAACATAAACAGCAAAAATAACCATAAATAAGGGATGCCAATGACCCATTTCCGGCCATGCGACATTTGGAAACGTTGAATCAGCGCGGTTACCGGCCCTACAGCTCGGGTCGGTGGTTCTGCTGCTCCACGGGTGGATTCTGGTATCACAATATTTTTGCTCCCCAAACGATCAGCTACTCAAGCTATCTGTTACCCAAGTCATCTGTTACCTAAGTCATCAGTTACCTAAGACAACACAGCTGTCGGCATCCCAGCAGAGTTGTACTTCATCACCCCAGGTTGGCATCCCTTTACGGTAACGGTGGCCATTTTGTAGCTGCGCGGTAAGCATCTGTCCGCTGTGTAATTTCACGTGATAAATGGATAAATCGCCCAAATAAGCAATGTGTACCACTTCACCGACGGCAAAGTTGCAGCCATCTTCCGGCACCTGTTCACACAACATCACTTTCTCTGGCCGCAAGGCGACAAAAACAGGCACGCCGTCGACCACAGAAGCATCCGAATCCACTTTCAGTGGATGGCGCAGACCGGGGCTGTCGATCACCAGCGCATCATCCAGTCGCTCTTTTAATACGCCTTCAAACACATTCACTGAACCGATAAATTCGGCGCTGAATCTGCTGTTCGGATGCTCGTAAATCTCTTCCGGTTCGCCAATTTGCACGAATTTTCCACGGTTCATAATGGCAATTCGCCCAGCCATGGTCATGGCCTCTTCCTGGTCGTGGGTCACCATCACGCAAGTTGCCCCTACGCGCGCCAGGATATCCACCACTTCGAGTTGCATGCGGTCGCGCAGTTTTTTGTCCAACGCGCCCATCGGCTCATCCAACAACAACAATTTTGGCCGTTTAGCCAAACTACGCGCCAATGCCACTCGCTGGCGCTGACCGCCGGATAACTGATGGGGTTTGCGCTTGGCAAACTCTTGCATGTGCACCAGTGTCAGCATTTCTGCCACCCGACTTTTGATTTCATTGGTGGGCAATTTGTCCTGCTTCAAACCAAACGCGATATTTTGCTCAACAGTCATATGCGGGAATAATGCATACGACTGGAACATCATATTGATTGGGCGCTGATAAGGCGGCACGTGCGACAAATCCTGCCCATCGAGGATAATCTGCCCCTGTGTCGGCTGTTCAAAACCGGCCAGCATGCGCAATAGGGTGGATTTCCCACAACCTGAAGCCCCTAACAGGGCAAAAATCTCGCCTTTGTAGATGGTCAAATTGACATCATCTACCGCGGCCTGACCATCAAATGATTTAGTTAAGTTGCGAATCTCCAACAAGGGGGTAAACACCTTTTGGGATTTTTGCTGCGGGCGGGGAATGACATCATTCACTCAGCGTGCTCTCCGTAAAAGCAGAACAGGCCGCATTCAAGCTGCGGCGCAATAAAAAACAGGAACAGGAAGATAAACCCCCGGTTCCTACCATGGTCTATTTTACTTATCCATCAATGCGTTATCAGTGACAAGCTCATCGTCTGCGGCTGATTCCCGCTAATGGTTTATTTACCACTTTTCACTTTGGTCCAAGCCCGGGTGATCACGCGATCAATTTTGGGATCTTGCACTTTTAATGTGAACATTTTGGCTCGCACATCGGCTGGCGGATAAATACCAGGATTATCACGGACTTCTGCGTTCACCAACGGGGTCGCCGCTTTATTAGCATTGGCATAAAACACGTGGTTGCTGATGTTGGCAATCACCTCTGGGCGCATCAGGTAATTCAGGAATTGATAGGCTTCGTCCTGATTTTTAGCATCCGCTGGCATAGCAAATACATCAAAGAAAGCTAATGCCCCTTCCTTTGGAATGCTGTAAGCCACATTCACCCCATTTTTGGCTTCTTTGGCGCGATTAGAGGCCTGCATGATGTCGCCAGCCCAACCCACAGCGACACAGATGTCCCCGTTTGCCAGGTCATTAATGTATTGTGAAGAGTGGAAATAGCGGATATTGGGGCGTAATTTTAATAACAATTCCGTGGCCGGGCCGGTGTAATCCGTTGCCTGAATACTGTTGGGGTCTTTGCCCAAGTAATTGAGCAGGGTAGCAAAAATCTCGCTTGGTGCATCCAGGAAGGAAACGCCACAGCTTTTTAGCTTCTCAAGATTCTCAGGTTTCAGCACTAAATCCCAACTGTTTACCGGGGCATCTTTCCCCAACGCCGCTTTGACTTTCTCGACGTTATAGCCAATACCGGTGGTCGCCCACAGATACGGAATCGCGTATTTGTTATCCGGATCGTGCTTGCCGACCAAGGTCAACAACTCGGGATCAAGATTTTTGTCATTCGGTAATTTACTTTTATCCAGCGGCTTGAATACACCCGCAGACAATTGGCGTTCAAGGAAACTGGCTGACGGCACCACCAAGTCAAACCCGGTGCTCCCCGCCATCAATTTACCTTCCAACACCTCGTTGGAGTCAAACACATCATAGACAACTTTAATGCCGGTTTCTTTTTGGAAATTAGCCAGCGTATCTGGCGCAATATAATCAGACCAGTTGTAAATGTGCAGTGTTTTTTCTTCAGCAGATGCTGAGACGGACGCAGCCATTAATAGGCCAGCAGCAACACCCGATAACCACTTTTTACGTTGGGTGAACATCCGTTAACTCCTCCAAAATAGGGGGTAAATTAGTGCGATAAATTTGCATCCATAGGATACAACGTCTTTGCCCTGCCGAGCGCCATTGCCGCAAACACCCTATGCATGACTATGCACGGTAGGTGATTATTAACCTAACAAGGATAATCACTGATTTTGCGGAGGAATATTATGCCCTTTGCAGAAAGAGCAGCATAACCGCAGTTGGTAATCCGCACCAGACTCTAGGGTAAAAAACGCCTTTTATCGATTTTTTATGCATATTCTATCTATGTAATGCGCCACTAATGGCATAAACGGCGACAAATATCTGGCAAAAGAGGGTAAAAAGCAGAATATATTATGGTTTACTGCGGGAATGGCAGTGTGCCACTGGCTATCAGTAGCACTCTGATTATTGATGCACGGACGTCAATTAATGAATAACAGGGTAAGCAGTGGCGGTTTGTGGCAACTCATCGTCATCACTGTTACCAATAAACAGTAAGTCATTGGCGCGCGCCTCCAGAATAATCATCGAAATCTGCTCTTCACACTGCTGCATAAAATAGCCGAATTGCGCCAATGTCACCCCGACTTCCACCGCCAGTGACTGGCAGACAATCAGTTTTGGCAGATTATCATCCTGAATATCAATAAAAGCCTTCACCGTCAGTGAGCTGGCGTTGATTTGGCTGAGGTCCGCAACCAGCGGGATCAAGGCGGTCGGCCGCACTTCGGCCAGCGCTGAAAACAGGATAATGTTATCGACCAAATCAATTTTGGCATCAAACACCCCCTCAAAATTTTGCATATGCGGCAAATGCAGCGCCTGGCAGGAATCGCACTCAAAAAATGAGATACCGAGTTGATCCAGCCAACGCCGTAATAAGGCTAAATCCGGGACGATGAGTGAATCCATAACTACCTACCTCACGATTCTCATAATATGAAAAGTGGAATAGCTTACGGAATATTGGCCGACAGCGCCACTTCAATCCCGACTAATTTAATGTCCTCAAAAAGACTCAATCATGGCCTTACCCAGATTTATTCTCTTTTTTGGTTCGCGCTTCTTCTAACTCTTTCTTTGATTGTGGCCTGGATATTCTGTCAGCGCTGCCTAATAGCGGACCAAAACCATGGGCTACGCGCCAAACAATACAAGCTGCCGCCGGGATCATCAGGGCAATCCCGATAAAAATCATCATGATGGCAGCAGCCGGTGTCCCAATAGAGCCAGGTAGTGACAAATAGTCATTAATACATAAATAGGCAATAACTAATAGCAGCATCCCCAGCACTTCTGCCACGATAACAATACGGGGCATATCTCCTAATGAGCGCATCTTTACCTCCGAACCTCCAACCAGCTATGTATCAGCTTTTAAACAGTGTATTGAATCCTCACTATTTGTAACAGTATCGAGAAGCAAATAGGTAGGATTAATCAGATTAACAGGTAAATCCTGCTTTTTTTTCACTGCACCAAAGGGCATAGTAGACCCAAGTGAGAATGAGTAATACGCTAGAAGTTATTTAACAGTTGAATATATCAGTAACTGTTGACGAAGTGATTACCTCAATTTAATCAAGGAGTTTTACATGTTTGCTGTGATTTTCGGGCGTCCTGGATGTCCTTACTGTGTTCGTGCCAAAGAATTGGCGGAAAAACTGGAAACTGAACGCGACGATTTTAAATTCCGTTACATCGATATTCACGCGGAAGGGATCACCAAAGCTGATCTGGAAAAAACTGTCGGCAAACCGGTAGAAACCGTGCCACAAATCTTTATCGATGAGAAGCACATTGGCGGTTGCACAGATTTCGAAGCCTATGCTAAAGAAAATCTGAGCCTGTTCAAGTAATCGGCGGACAAACTGATCTATTGGTGTGCCGTCAGTCAATAGCCGCAGTGCCAATAATGATGAGTTTTATGCGAAAAAGGGTGCTTGCCACCCTTTGAGGTTATTGACAAAGTGCCCGCAGCGGTGAAAACAGGCAGATCGTAAAGACGCCGTCAATACATCCTTGTAGGCTCGAGCCGCGCCATCCCTGGCGCGGACGCTTTACTCTTCTGCCCGTCCTCACCACCATAGATCGAGTCGTCGGGGTTTGTCAGCAGTCTGAAAGGGTGCTTGCCACCCTTTTTTGTTGTCTGTTATTGCTGTCAACGCAGTCACCGCGGTCTCCAAAAATCACTTTATGTTGCTTATTCGCAGCAGATAACCCCGATTTTATCAAGAAATCAAGTATATCCCGCTAGCTATACCAAACTTCCCGCTTACTACTGGCTGTCTCGCAGCAGACCGATTAGAATAACCACGCTATTGCCGACATTTATATCCTGTCGGACGGTATTTTTTAGAATTAAACGGTTTTTAAATTAAAAGATATGTGTCGCTCTGATTTAACATTAAGGGTGTATATACCCAAAATAATTCGAGTTGCAGGAAGGCGGCAAGTGAAAGAGTCCCGATGAGCTTACATGAGTAAGTGATTCGGGTGATTGAACGTAGCCAACGCACATGCGGCTTGAAGTATGACGGATATGCATCGTGGATTATCCTGGCTGAATAGAAAGTCATACTCGTGAATATAAATGTCGCAAATTTGTTAAACGGCAACTACATCTTGCTGTTATTCGTGGTTTTAGCGCTGGGATTATGCCTAGGTAAACTGCGATTAGGGCCTATTCAATTAGGTAACGCTATTGGTGTGTTGGTGGTATCACTGTTGCTTGGGCAGCAGCATTTTACCATCAATACTGAAGCACTGAATCTGGGCTTTATGCTGTTTATTTTTTGTGTCGGTGTTGAAGCCGGCCCAAACTTCTTCTCTATTTTCTTCCGCGACGGCAAAAACTACCTGATGCTGGCTTTGGTCATGGTGGGCAGTGCGATGATTCTGGCGCTCGGGCTGGGTAAACTCTTTGGCTGGGACATTGGTCTGACGGCCGGGATGCTGGCTGGGTCAATGACCTCCACCCCGGTGTTGGTGGGGGCTGGCGATACTTTGCGCCACACCATCGCCAATAATCCGGCGCTGCAACACGCCCAAGATAATCTGAGTCTGGGTTACGCCCTGACCTATCTTATTGGGCTGGTCAGTCTGATTTTAGGCGCGCGATATTTACCCAAACTACAACATCAAGACTTGCCGACCAGTGCTCAGCAAATTGCTCGTGAGCGCGGCCTTGATACCGACAGCCAGCGCAAAGTCTATTTGCCGGTCATTCGTGCCTATCGCGTTGGCCCGGAATTAGTGGCGTGGGCCGATGGTAAAAATCTCCGCGAATTAGGGATTTATCGCCAAACTGGCTGCTATATTGAGCGAATTCGCCGCAATGGCATCTTGGCGAACCCAGATGGTGACGCGGTACTGCAAGTTGGCGATGAGATCTCGCTGGTCGGCTATCCGGATGCCCATTCCCGCCTTGACCCCAGTTTTCGTAATGGGAAAGAAGTGTTCGACCGTGACTTGCTGGACATGCGCATTGTTACCGAAGAGATTGTGGTCAAAAACAGCAATGCCGTGGGTAAGCGCCTCAGCCATTTAAAATTGACTGATCACGGCTGTTTCCTGAACCGCGTGATCCGCAGCCAAATTGAAATGCCGATTGATGACAATGTGGTATTGAATAAAGGCGATGTCTTGCAAGTCAGCGGCGATGCTCGGCGCGTCAAAAGCGTGGCAGAAAAAATTGGCTTTATCTCCATTCACAGCCAGGTCACCGACCTGCTGGCATTCTGCGCTTTCTTTATTTTGGGATTAATGATTGGCCTGATTACCTTCCAATTCAGTAATTTTAGCTTTGGTATTGGTAATGCCGCCGGTCTGTTGATGGCGGGCATCATGCTGGGCTTCTTACGTGCCAACCACCCGACTTTCGGCTATATCCCGCAAGGGGCGCTAAATATGGTGAAAGAGTTCGGCTTGATGGTCTTTATGGCGGGCGTCGGGTTAAGCGCGGGCGGCGGTATTAATAGCAGCCTGGGTGCCGTGGGCGGACAAATGCTGATTTCCGGTTTGATCGTGAGTTTGGTCCCCGTGGTTATCTGTTTTATCTTTGGCGCTTATGTATTACGCATGAACCGCGCTCTGCTTTTCGGCGCGATTATGGGCGCGCGTACCTGTGCACCGGCCATGGATATCATCAGTGATACGGCCCGCAGTAACATCCCTGCGTTGGGCTACGCCGGTACTTATGCCATTGCCAACGTGTTACTGACATTGGCGGGCTCATTAATCGTCATTGTCTGGCCGGGAATATTAGGTTAGCGCACTAAAATAGGCATTCGAGATAAAGCTAAACATTATTTTAACCTTTTTTCATTTCCCTAGAACTTTCTTACCAGACTGGGGTCTGATTTAATGCCACTGCTTTTCTTTGATGTCCCCATATTGAGGAGCCCGATAGTCCCGCCTTCTTAGGTTCAAGACTAATCGGGTTTTTTCTTATCTGAAATTTGAGTCCCCTCATATTCATCCCCCTTAAGGCTTTCTTAAGACGAAATTATTACAGTACGACCATCACTACTTCTGCTCCGGGTTATTTTGTGAAGACCAACGCCTCTCAGTCTGACGCCATTACACCGACATTAAATAATACCTCAACAGCACTGACAATTAGGACAAACTCCCTTTACTCGCTGCCATTATCCTTTTATTTTTGGCAGGCTTTTGCATTGTTGATCAGTGGATTACTGCTTCTTGGGTTATCCCGCAACGAACAGTTGGATTGGCTTATCAGTCATTATTGGTTTGATCCCGCTTCACAACATTTTCCATGGGAAAATAATTATTGGCTGGATTTACTGAATCATCGGTTATTGAAAATCACCATTATCAGTGCCGCCATCATCACATTGTTATGGGGCATTTATCGCCGAAATGGGCGCTTAGTGGCCGCGATGTTGTTATTTGGCGTCGGCCCGCTGGTGATAGGGATTCTAAAAGCCACCAGCGCGCACTCCTGCCCTTGGGATCTTGTGGAGTATGGCGGTAAATCCCTCAGCTATCTGCTGATGGGGACTGCGCCGGTCGGTGCTGGCCCTGGTCACTGTTTCCCTGGCGGCCATGCATCCAGTGGTTTTGCAGTAATGGCATTGTTTTTCTTGTTTTACCCCGAGCGTCCACGGTGGGCTTTATTGTGTTGGTTCGCCGGTGTGAGTCTTGGCATGTTAATGGGTTTTGGGCAAATCATGCGCGGAGCGCATTTTCTTAGCCATAACCTGTGGGCAGGTTGGTGGGTTTGGCTTAGTCAGTTGGCTGTGTATTGGATGATAAGCGGTTATTACAACCATGCTAAGGGTATAGAATGATTGAACAAATGAATTACTTTTTCTTTTCCATGATAAATGCGACTCCAGCATCACCCCCATGGATGATTTCTTTTGCGACTTTTATCGCACGCGATTTGATTATGATTATCCCCGTGTCATTGGTGGGGCTGTGGTTATGGGGGCCGAAAAACAGCATGGATTCGCAGCGAGCCTTAGTGACAAAAACCGCCATCGCACTGGCTTTTTCTATGCTTTCAGCCGCTTGCATCGGGATGCTGATTCCTCATGACCGGCCTTTTGTCGTCGGTTTTGGCTATAACTTTATGAGCCATGCACCTGACAGTTCTTTCCCCAGTGACCACGGCACCGCTATTTTCACTTTTGCTCTCGCCTTTGTGTTCTGGCACGAATTGTGGTCCGCTATCAGCATGATGATTATCGCCGTCGCGATTGCAGGGTCACGTATTTATTTGGGTGTGCATTGGCCATTAGATATGGTGGGGGGATTTTTACTGGGGATTGTCGGCTGCCTGTTCGCACAGTTGGTGTGGAACTTGTTCAGCGAGGCTATTTCAGATGGGTTGAAGCGCATTTATTATGTGATTTTTGCCTTACCTATCCGCAGGGGATGGGTCAGAAGCTAATACCTTCGCGTTATTAATCTCACATTGCCAGCAGCTTAAATGCTGGCAATGCCCGCCCAGCATTCTGATTAAAAACAATCAATTACATCCATTCCCAATAAATTCACACGCTAGTTAACTGTTCATAAATGTAATTTAAATAACAAAACAAAATCAAAAACAGCTAATTATGTGAAAATAGCTTTGTTTTTTACTATAAATGTTACTATTATAACAGCGGAGCTAACTTACAGATGAATAAAGGATAATAATCATGACGATCAATTACGCTAATTATATTGACCATACCCTATTGGCAATGGATGCCACCGAAGAGCAAATTATTAAACTGTGTGAAGAAGCTAAACAGCACCATTTTTATGCAGTATGTGTTAACTCTGGGTATGTTCCAGTCGTGGCTCAGCAGTTAGCGGGCACCGCGGTTAAAGTGTGCTCAGTCATTGGGTTCCCACTGGGTGCTGGCCTGACCGAAGCAAAAGCTTTTGAAGCTCAGGCGGCCATCAAAGCTGGCGCACAAGAAATTGATATGGTTATCAATGTTGGCTGGTTGAAAAGTGGCAAAATTGCCGAAGTTAAAGCCGACATCAAGGCGGTGCGAGATAATTGCGCCTCCACACCGTTGAAAGTAATATTAGAAACTTGCCTGCTCAGTGATGCACAAATCGTACAAGTTTGTGAAATGTGCCGTGAGCTTGATGTCGCCTTTGTTAAAACCTCAACGGGTTTCAGCACCGGCGGCGCTAAAGAAGATCATGTCAAATTGATGCGCGCCACAGTAGGCCCAGTAATGGGTGTTAAAGCCTCCGGCGCGGTGCGCGATCGCGCTACAGCAGAAACCATGATTAAAGCGGGAGCGACACGAATTGGCACCAGCTCTGGTGTGGCAATCGTCTCAGGCCAGCAAGCATCGGTATCAAGCTACTAACTCATTATATCTCTAATAGATTTCAAGGTGCTGGAACGCGGCAGTAATAAGCGGGCAACTTGGAGGATGATGGACATCAAGCCCGGTATTGAGTGACACATTATTGCCGGGCTTATTTATTGGCTATGTACTGTATTTGTCATGCACTGTCTGGCACTCTTTGCTTTACATTTAATGGTCTTGAAAATAACTCGTCAGGGAAAGCTTATGGAAACTCGCCGTGCAGAACGCATCAATAAACTTAGTCAGGCCCTTAAGCGTTCCGACAAAATCCATCTGAAAGACGCCGCCAATCTGCTGCATGTTTCAGAAATGACGATTCGGCGAGATCTGAGTGCTGAGCCCACCTCCGTCATTTTACTCGGTGGTTATGTGGTGATGGACCCTAAGAGCAACAATGCCAATAACTATTTTGTCTCTGACCAGCAAGCCAAACAAGTCGAAGAAAAACGTCGAATCGGCCAGTTGGCGGCACCTCTTATCGTGGAAAATGACACCGTTTTTTTTGACTGTGGCACCACAATTCCTTCGATAATCGACGAAATAGATGAAGAACTGCATTTTACCGCCATCTGTTATTCCCTCAATACTTTCCTGTCCCTACAAGATAAACCTAATTGCAAAGTGATTTTATGTGGTGGTGAATTCAAACCTAATAACTACATTTTTACACCTATCAGCCAGCATAATGAGCTGGATAATGCTTGCCCAAACAAAGCGTTTATCTCTGCGGCTGGCGTTTCCATTGAGTATGGCGCTACCTGTTTCAACTTCGACGAGATCCTGGTGAAGCACCGCGCCATTGCCAAATCTCAGCATAAAATCCTGGTGGCTGACCACAGTAAGTTTGGCAAAATAAAACCCGCCAGTATCGGCGCATTAACACTGTTTGATTCTGTCGTGACTAACCGCCAACCTAATAGTGAATTTAGTCAGTTTTTTTTACAGCATAATATCAAAACCTACTGTTAGGCTTGATATTGCAGCAAAAATCTTAACCGCTTAAATACCGGGTGGGCAGCCCTACCCATACATTTCTCAGCTAAAAACTGAATTATATTTAAGCAGAATAACCATGTTTTCATTATGGCTATAAGGTATTTTTACTTATAATATTTTCAAAACGCAATTCCATTGTAGAATTAATATCCGCTAATATTTTAGTTTAAGGTAAATTAATTTAACATTTGACGTTGTTTTAATACGATCAAGTAAAAGAATAGCGTTATCTTATTGTCAGACAAATTACCCGCTGTCATTTTTCATATGACAAATAAACCATAAAATGCCAACAGGCACCCTCTGATTTATTCTACCGAACAATGAGATATATTGTTATTTACTTATTTCCTTGCTTATATCACCATCAACTTCAGTTGCCAGTCCGCACCAAAATAAAATTAAAAATACATAAATATCAATAAGTTGATTTAAATCGATTATTGTACATTAATGACATTCATCAATAAATCAGTGAAAAGCTTGATTTTCACTAGATTCGCAAGCGTGGTTAAAATATATTGCCCACCAAGAAAGAGAGGATAAGAAAATAGTTGCTTGTTTATTGTTCAATAAGAAAAAGCGCGTTTTAATTACTCTTATTGATAAGTTGTAAACATTCACTTAACAATCAGTTGTAAATTCGCAACAAATCACAGGAGGCGAGTTTATTGAGCATTTGCGAGCATGATCACGGTAGTTTTCACTACAAATAGCTATCTTGCCGCCAGCAAAAACTACTGTTCCTCTCAGAACAACAAAAATAGCCGATGAAGCGAATTCACTCACTTAAAATCGGTTAAATTTTACACTTTAACATTTAGGCTTAAATCACAACTACGACACCAAGTAATAAACCAGGGCACCCATTTTAAACAAATCGTTTTGACTGAATTTTTCGCCTGATAGTGTCGCTAAATAAGGCATTACAGGAACTTAACTTTCGGCTCTTAATTTTAAATTAACGTGTTCACATTGGAGATTTTTCATGGACACTACTCAAGCGGGCACCATTGCCTCCACGGGAAAAACTTCATCAAGCACATGGCGTAAAAGTGACACCATGTGGATGCTGGGTCTGTACGGTACAGCTATCGGTGCGGGCGTTTTGTTCCTGCCAATCAATGCCGGTATCGGCGGTCTGCTACCGCTAATTGTTATGGCGATCATTGCTTTCCCGATGACATTTTATGCGCACCGCGGCCTGTGCCGTTTCGTGCTGTCAGGTAAAAATCCTGGTGAAGACATCACTGAAGTGGTTGAAGAGCACTTTGGCCAAGGCGCGGGTAAGCTGATTACTCTGCTTTACTTCTTCGCTATCTACCCAATTTTGTTAGTCTACAGTGTGGCGATTACCAACACCGTTGATAGCTTTATTACCCACCAGATGCATCTGCCATCACCGCCACGTGCCATTCTGTCGCTGATCCTTATCATCGGCCTGATGACTATCGTGCGTTTTGGTGAGCACGCCATTGTGAAAGCAATGAGTATTCTGGTCTTCCCATTTGTTGCGGTATTGATGCTGCTGGCTGTTTACCTGATCCCTAACTGGTCAAGTGCCATTTTTGAGCATGTATCAATCGATGGTAACGGCACCGGTAGCGGCCTGTGGATGACACTGTGGCTGGTCATTCCGGTAATGGTGTTCTCATTCAACCACTCCCCAATTATCTCCGCCTTTGCTGTAGCAAAACGTGAAGAATATGGTGTTGATGCTGAGAAAAAATGCTCCCGCATTTTAGCTTTTGCTCACATCATGATGGTTGTTACCGTAATGTTCTTCGTATTCAGCTGTGTCCTGAGCTTGTCTCCAGCGGACTTAGCAGAAGCGAAAAGCCAGAATATCTCTATTCTGTCTTATCTGGCTAACCACTTTGATACTCCAATGATTGCTTACATGGCACCGGTCATTGCCTTTATCGCCATCACCAAATCATTCCTGGGCCATTACCTGGGTGCACGTGAAGGCTTCAATGGCATGATGATCAAATCTCTGCGCGGCAAAGGCAAAGAGATCAATCATGACAAACTGAACCGCATTACTGCAATATTCATGCTGGTCACCACCTGGATCGTAGCAACCATGAACCCAAGCATTTTGGGCATGATTGAAACCCTGGGCGGCCCAATCATCGCGATGCTGTTGTTCCTGATGCCAATGTACGCCATCCATAAAGTTCCAGCGATGCGTAAATACAGCGGTAAAGTCAGTAACGTATTCGTCGTCATTATGGGCCTTATTGCTATCTCTGCAATCTTGTTCAGCCTGTTCGGTAAATGATACTGACGCTGGCCAACCTCCACGGCCAGCGAATTATCGTCCACTGATAATCGTTTCAAATGCCGGTGCGTCCGCGCCGGCTCTATTCCACAGCAATGTCAGCAATTAAATAATTAGAACCTTTAAGAGGCTAATATATGGTCAGCGTTTTTGACATTTTCAAGATTGGTATTGGTCCTTCCAGCTCTCATACCGTCGGCCCGATGAAGGCTGGCAAGCTGTTTACCGATGATTTAATCACACTGGGGCATCTTTCTGCCGTCACCCGAATCACTGTTGATGTTTACGGCTCTTTGTCTCTGACCGGTAAAGGTCACCATACGGATATCGCCATTATTATGGGTCTGGCGGGGAATCTGCCCGATACCGTTGATATTGATGCTATTCCTGGGTTTATCCGTGATGTCGCAGCACGCGAGCGCCTGTTGCTGGCCAATGGCAGCCACGAAGTTGATTTCCTGGCAAACGGCGGGATGAACTTCCATGAAACCAACTTACCGCTGCATGAAAATGGCATGACCATCAGCGCACATGTTGGCGATGAATGTCTTTTCAGCAAAACTTATTACTCCATCGGCGGCGGGTTTATTGTCGATGAAGCTCATTTTGGTCAGCAAGACAGTAACGCGGTTGCTGTGCCCTACCCATTCAATTCTGCCCGTGATTTGCAAAAGCACTGTAAAGATACCGGTTTATCTTTATCTGGCTTAGTGATGCAAAATGAGCTGGCGCTGCACAGTAAAGCCGAGATAAGCGCGCACTTTGCCGCCATTTGGGATGTCATGCAGGCCGGTATCGAGCGCGGTATTAATACTGAGGGGCTATTACCCGGCCCAATGAGAGTCCCGCGCCGCGCCGCTGCGTTGCGCCGTATGTTGGTTACCACAGACAAACATAATGCCGACCCGATGATGGTTGTCGATTGGATCAATATGTATGCCTTGGCCGTCAATGAAGAAAACGCCGCTGGCGGGCGCGTAGTCACAGCACCGACTAACGGGGCTTGCGGGATCATCCCGGCGGTATTGGCTTACTACGATAAATTCATTCGCCCAGTGAATGAGAATTCCTACAGTCGCTATTTCCTGGTTTCAGGTGTTATTGGTGCGTTGTATAAAATGAACGCATCCATTTCTGGCGCTGAAGTGGGTTGCCAAGGGGAAGTCGGGGTGGCCTGTTCCATGGCCGCAGCGGGTCTGGCTGAATTGATGGGCGGTAGCCCGGCTCAAGTCTGTATCGCGGCTGAAATCGCTATGGAGCATAACTTGGGGCTAACTTGCGACCCGGTGGCCGGGCAAGTTCAGGTGCCGTGCATTGAGCGTAATGCAATTTCTGCCGTGCAAGCCGTCAACTCGGCGCGTATGGCATTACGCCGCACCAGTGAGCCAAGTGTCTGTCTGGATAAAGTCATCGAAACGATGTATGAAACCGGCAAAGATATGAACTCAAAATACCGCGAAACCTCCCGTGGCGGTCTGGCCATCAAGGTTGTAGCCTGTAACTGATCGTGACCTGTAACTGATTGCTATTAGCATAGAAACTTAAGGGCAGCTTGATAGTCGCCCTTAACTTATTGATAAAGCGAGTTATAACTTAGTGAGTGAAAGGTTGACCGCACCTCGGGGCGCTCCGACGGCTCATGCCGTTACGGCCCCAACGGCACGTTTCCCTTTCAATTGACTCTATCAGTTGTCTGAAAGCGGCTGACTAGCCGCCCTTTCTCTTATTAATCAATAACGTTAAAAACTAGCTAAACAACTGGCTAATTTTCATCATCACAAAATCCCAGATGCGGCTGAAGAACCCGCCCTCTTTGACTTCGTTTAATACCACCAGCGGGCGCTGATCAATAGTTTGCCCATTCAGTTGGAAATCAATAGTCCCGACCACCTGATGCTTCGCCAATGGCGCGCGCAATTCGGTTTCATTCAGCTTATAACTGGCTTTCAGATTTTTCATCTGCCCTTTCGGGATGGTGATGGCGGCATCCTCGGCCACACCCAACTCAGCCTGCCCGGTGTCACCAAACCAGACTTTCTGCGTCACAAAAGGCTTCGTGGCTTTAATCGGCACCACGGTTTCATAGAAACGGAAGCCCCAAGTCAGCAGTTTCTCACTTTCACTGAAACGCACTCGGTCACTGGGTGCGCCGAGCACGACAGAAATCAGCCGCATCGGCCCGTCGGTCGCTGAAGCCACCAGATTATGTCCGGCACCGGTGGTAAAACCGGTTTTCATACCATCGACGTTAATATTTGTGTTCCATAACAGCCGATTACGGTTTATCTGGCGGATTTTATTAAAGGTAAATTCTTTCTCTTTATGTAGGGCATATTCATCCGGAACATCACGAATTAGCGCCTGCCCCAATACCGCCATATCATGCGCGGTACTGTACTGCCCCGGAGCATCCAGACCATGCACTGTCATAAAATTGGTGTTATTCAGGCCGAGCGCTTTGGCGTACTTATTCATCAAGCCAACAAAACTGTCCTGACTGCCGGCAATATAATCAGCCAGCGCAATGCTGGCATCATTACCAGACTGAATAACAATGCCTTTATTCAAATCGGACAATTTCACTTGATCGCCCGGTTTCAAAAACATCAATGAAGAGCCGCGTAATGCCGGGTTACCGGTGGCCCAGGCATCTTTACCGACAGTCACTAAATCGTCCGGATGCACTTTACCGGCTTTAATCGCCTGCCCAATCACATAGCTGGACATGATTTTTGTCAGGCTGGCCGGGTCAAGGCGCTGGTCACTGTTACCCTCAGCCAGCACTTTTCCACTATTGTAATCCATCAATACATAGGCTTTGGCATCTATTGCCGGCGGCACCGGAGAGTCAGCTGCATGCGCATAAGGCAGTGCCAAGAGCAATAAGCCAGCACTGAAAGTCAGCTTTTTTAGCTTGAACGGGAGGATAAATTTCATCATGAGGTCGCCAGAGTATCCTTGCAAGTAATCGGAAATAAGTGGTATTCCCAGAAAAAACCACTGTCCAATTAGCGAAACAGTCTCGTTTTTTAACTGACACCGAAATAATAGCTTAGCCATATTCCAGTCCCTTTTCTAAATTTATCCCATTGCCGCATCAATTGGGCATAGTTTTACGTTTTGTTTTGTAAAGACGCTGTTTTCACTGAATATTGATGGCTATACGGCTAAGCATCTTCCTGTCTGAACGTCCCGACACCTAAGCATCTAAGCGCCCAAGCGTCTAAAAAACTCATAAACATATTCCAAAAAGGAATATAGATGGGTTATTTGTTCTTTTTAGTGCGTAAGCCGCTAGCGCTATTATCCCTGCAAGGTTGTTAACCAAAATCATTCTGTTAACTCAATTTTTACTGGAGTCAATAATGGCTATCCCACGCTCGGTGCTCTCTCTTATCGGCCACACCCCCCTTTTGGAACTGACCCGCTTTGATACCGGCCCGTGCCAATTATTTGTGAAGTTGGAAAACCAAAACCCTGGTGGTTCGATTAAAGACCGGGTCGCACTCTCGATGATTGAACAGGCAGAAAAAGAGGGCTTGCTACAACTGGGCGGCACCATTATTGAAGCTACGGCGGGGAATACCGGCCTTGGGCTGGCATTGGTCGCCGCGCTAAAAGGCTACAAGCTGATATTGGTGGTGCCGGATAAAATGAGCCAAGAGAAAATTTTCCATCTGCGGGCATTAGGTGCGCAAGTGCTGCTGACCCGCTCCGATGTGGGCAAAGGGCACCCGGCTTACTATCAGGATTATGCTCTGCGCCTGGCGCAGGAGACGCCGGGTTCTTTCTATATTGACCAGTTCAATAATCCGGCCAACCCCGCAGCGCACCGTACCTCAACAGGCCCGGAACTGTGGCAGCAAATGGGCGAACACATTGATGCCATTGTGGTGGGCGTCGGCTCCAGCGGCACCCTGAGTGGCCTCAGCCACTATTTCGCCGAGGTTTCACCCGCGACTGAATTTGTGCTGGCAGACCCCGCCGGCTCCATTTTGGCGGACTTTGTCGACAGCGACCATATTGGCGATGCCGGTAGCTGGTTGGTCGAGGGGATTGGCGAGGACTTTATCCCGCCCCTGAGTAACTTCTCGCAAGTGAAAAAATCCTACCGCATTGATGATGCTGAAGCTTTTGGCACCGCGCGCACCCTGTTACGCGAAGAGGGGGTATTGGCGGGCTCTTCAACCGGCACCTTGCTGGCGGCGGCATTGCGCTATTGCCGCGAGCAAACCACGCCAAAACGGGTAGTCACCTTTGTGTGTGACAGTGGCAATAAATACCTGTCCAAAATGTTCAATGACTACTGGCTGTTGGAACAGGGGTTACTGAGCAAACCTCAGTTGGGTGATTTGCGCGATTACATCACTTATAGCCATGAGGATGGGGCGACGATTTCGGTCTCGCCGCAAGACACACTGGCTGTTGCTCACGCGCGGATGCGCCTATATGACATCTCCCAGTTGCCGGTATTAGATGGCGAAAAGGTCGTCGGGCTCATCGACGAATGGGATTTACTGAATGCGGTACAAGCCGATGCTTCCCATTTCAAACACCCAGTCAGCAACGCGATGACTCGTGAGGTCAACACATTACAAAAAGAGGCCGATTATCAGTCTCTGTTGGCAACCTTTAATGACGGTCATGTGGCGGTAGTCCTGGATGGCGAGCGATTCCTCGGCCTGATTACTCGCACTGATGTTTTGAATACCTGGCGTCAAAAACTGGTTTAATTCTCTCTTATTAAGGATTTTTATCATGGCAAAGTTCGATACCCTAACCGTCCATGCCGGTTATACCCCAGATAGCACCGGTGCAGTGATGCCCGCGATTTACGCGACCTCCACTTTCGCACAACCCGCCCCCGGCGAGCACACTGGATATGAATATTCCCGCAGTGGCAACCCGACTCGTACCGCGCTGGAAAAGGCGATTGCAGAATTGGAAGGCGGCATTCGTGGTTATGCCTTTGCCTCTGGCCTGGCCGCCTGTTCGACAGTATTGGAACTGCTGGATCAAGGCAGCCATATCATTGCCGTGGATGATTTATACGGCGGCACCTACCGCCTGCTGGAGAAAGTGCGCAGCCGCACCGCCGGTTTGCGGGTCACTTATGTCTCTCCTGCGGACACC
This sequence comes from Yersinia thracica, assembly GCF_902170565.1. Lineage (GTDB taxonomy): Bacteria > Pseudomonadota > Gammaproteobacteria > Enterobacterales > Enterobacteriaceae > Yersinia > Yersinia thracica. Next base: position 58,931 of record NZ_CABHXX010000095.1, on the reverse strand, counting down.
GCCGCATTGGAACAAGCCATTTTGCCGGATACCAAAATGATCTGGGTGGAGACGCCAACTAACCCATTGTTAAAACTGGCGGATCTGGCTACTATTGCCGCTATTGCTAAAAAGCATCAATTGATTAGTGTGGCCGATAATACTTTTGCCTCTCCTTATATTCAGCGCCCGCTTGATTTAGGATTTGATATTGTGGTTCATTCAGCCACCAAATACCTTAATGGTCACTCCGATGTGGTTGCCGGTGTTGCCACCGTAGGAAATAATCCTGAACTGGCAGAGCAATTGGGCTTTTTACACAATGCGGTTGGCGGGATTTTAGACCCCTTCAGTAGCTTCCTGACATTACGCGGTTTGCGGACTTTGGCTTTGCGCATGGCGCGACATAATGAGAGCGCCCAGCGCATCGCCGAATGGCTAGAGCAACAGCCGCAGGTGGAAAATGTGTATTATCCGGGGCTGAAAAGTCACCCGCAACACGCGCTGGCAGCCAAACAGATGGCCGGTTTTGGTGGCATGATTTCGGTGCGGTTGAAAGGCGATGATGAGTTTGCTCGTGCCGTCATTAAGCGCTCGCATTTGTTTACTCTGGCCGAAAGTCTTGGCGGCGTCGAAAGCTTAATCAGCCAACCCTATAGCATGACCCATGCATCAATCCCACTGGAAACCCGCTTAAAACACGGAATTACTCCGCAACTCTTGCGTTTATCCGTCGGGATTGAAGATACCGAAGATTTGATTGCAGACTTAGCACAAGCCCTGAATGGCTAAGATTTAATAAGACAAATACGGTAGGAATAGCGATATTCCTACCCTAAGTCAACCGTACCCGCGCTAAGCCGTCCGTTGCCACACATGGCCGCGCTCTTCAAAAATTAATCTTTCCATCGATTGTTGTACTTCAGAATCCACCAATATGCGCAAGAAATGCCCCACATCACTGGTTTCATCAATAGATTCCGCATAAAGCGCCCGCAAAGCGACATCAGCGGTTCTTGGCAAACTGGTTTGCCCTTTCTCCCAACGAGCAACTGTTTGGACATCCACGCCAAGTAGTGTCGCGAGTGCTTTTTGAGACATATTCATTTCAATCCGTATAAATCGGATTTCACCAGCGACTAATGGATTACAACGATTGACTAATATTCTGCCAATAAGTTGATGTAAACCATCCACATCATCAATACTGGTAAACTGCTCACCATCAATAACGTCATAGTGATAACCATTAGCCAGCCACACTGTGGTTAATCCACTTTCCGTGTAGTGATACATGAATTTCTCTCCCTTACTTAATCATCACCGTAATAACATACGCAGCCGGTGTATCCTCATGCCGTTTCAGTACAGCAACGACTTCAAGCACATCCCCGGCAGCAATACCTTGCAGGTTGAACTTCCAATCGCCAGCCGCAGTTTGGTGCGGCACCTCAGTAAACCGACTGTGCTTGCTGGCAAACACATGTAAAATTTGTCTCAGTGTTACGCGCCGCTCAGACATCCTTTGTTTAGCATGTGTACTCATACGAATGAGGCCAGTGTGATTTATCGCCAAATCTTTCACTATTTTACGCGCTGAAATAGCGCTAAGTGGGAATTCTGTGATAGAAATTCCCTGATAGCGCGAAGGTGTATTAGATTCCATTCAATTACCCCTCTCTTCTTTACCTATCATTTTGATAGGTTAAAAAGAGGACGTCAAGAACAGACAGAGAAGAAAAGAGAAGAGAAGAGAAGAGAAGAGAAGAATGTGGTGTTCGTCGGAAAAAGACCGATATTTAGCGCCGATGAGCTAATGACCTAACCCACCTATCACCCAGACTTTGTACGCCTTGCACTAAAATAACTAATATCACTAACGTTGCGACCATCACTTCATTATTAAATCGCTGATAACCATAACGAATAGCCAAGTCGCCCAAACCGCCGCCGCCAATAACACCGGCCATGGATGAGAACCCCACCAGCATCACCACGGTTAATGTCACCCCGGCTAATAAAGCGGGTAAAGCTTCCGGCAATAACACTTTTTGAATCACATGCCACGCGGACCCTCCCATAGATAAAATGGCCTCAACCCGCCCTTTATCAACTTCATCCAACGCCGCTTCGACCACTCGAGCAAAAAATGGAATAGCCCCTAAAGTGATGGGCACAATGGCCGCGGTGCTGCCCAATGTGGTGCCGATAATCCAACGGGTAATAGGAATGAGCGCAATCAGCAAGACCACAAAAGGCATTGAGCGCCCCAGATTCACAATGGCACCAACCAATGTATTCACGCGGGGAGCCGGTAGCACTCCATTAGGGCGCGAAACAAATAATAAGACCCCCAATGGCAGACCAATCAATACCGTAAAAAAGGTGGCAACCACCACCATATAAATGGTTTCACCGGTCGCATTGACCACCAACTCCAATAGATCCTGCCAACTCATGCCGCTGCTCATATCAGTTCAGCCCTCACACCACGCTCATTCAAGAATTGTAAGACTTCCGTTAAATTCAACCCGCCGTCTGGGTGGCTGAAATCAACTTGTAAACGCCCGACTCGTTGACCCGCGATAGATTCAACCCCACCTCCCAGCAGGGTGACTCCGATCGCATGAAGCTGTGATAATTCACTGAGTACCGGCGAGGCCGATACCGTATCAAAGAATGTCAACTCCGCCACCGGAGTACCGGATAATGATGCCGCGCCGCGCGCAGGCAGCAACGCGCGCCCTAAACGGGAGTGAGGAGAAGACAGTAAATCCGCTATTGCGCCAGTTTCAACTACCCGCCCACGTTCCAATAAGGCGGCGGTATCGCAGATGGATTTCACTACATCTAACTCATGGGTAATCAACACGATGGTTAACCCCAACTGGCGATTGATATCACTGAGCAGCGCCAATATCGAGGCAGTAGTTTCTGGGTCTAATGCACTGGTGGCTTCATCCGATAATAAATAGGCCGGTTTGGCCGCCAGCGCTCGGGCGATCCCAACCCGCTGTTTTTGCCCGCCCGATAATTGCGAGGGAAAAGCCTGGGCTTTATCGGTTAATCCGACTAAATCCAGTAACTCTGCCACACGCTTTTGCCGTTGAACTTTCGGAATGCCCTTAATTTCCAGCCCAACAGCAATGTTGTCCCATACATTACGTGAATGAAGTAAGTGGAAATTCTGGAAAATCATGCCGATATTCTGCCGTTGCAGACGTAATTCGCGATCAGAAAGAGTGGTTAACTCGCGGCCATCCACTTGAATACGGCCCGAAGTGGGCCGTTCCAGTAAATTTAAGCAGCGGATTAAGGTACTTTTACCCGCCCCGCTGCGGCCAATAATACCGAACACCGAGCCGGTTGGGATCTCCAGCGATACCTCCTCCAGAGCCACCATCGGCAGCCCCCCTTGTGCATAGGTTTTACTCAGGCGTTCGATGCTAATCATGATTTAATGCCTGCCACTGGAATAACGGAACCGGCATATTTCTCAGTAATAAACTTCGCCACTTCCGGTGACTGTAAATCCTTTGCTAACTGTTTGATGCGTGGGTCATTTTCCAGCGTGGGTGTGGTCACCAGAATATTCGCATAAGGGTTACCGGCCGCTTTCTCCAGTCCCAATGCATCTTTTGCCGGGTTTAATCCAGCTTCCAGTGCATAGTTACCATTAATCACAGCTAAATCAACATCATCCAGTGAGCGAGGGATCTGCGGTGATTCAATCTCCAGGATTTTCAGGTGTTTGGGATTGCTGGCGATATCCTTAGGTGTGGCCTGATGCTTCGCCGGGTCAGTAAAGCCCGGTTTTAAGGTGATCAAGCCCTGATCTTGCAATAAATAGAGCGCCCGGCTGAGATTAGTTACATTATTTGGCACGGCGACAGTGCCTTTATCCGGCACATCAGCAAAGGTTTTATGTTTATGAGAATAGACGCCCAGTGGCTCAACATGCACGGTAGCGGCTACAGCAAACTTCTGCCCCAGAGCTTGCTCTTGAGAGCGCAGATAAGGAACATGCTGGAAGTAATTAGCATCAACATCACCGTGGGCTAACAGCTCATTGGAGTTTACGCCATTGGGGATCTCAATGATTTTTAGATTCAACGATGGATCAAGCTTTTGCACAAATTGCAGAATTTCTGCATGTGGTACCGGATCAGCCGCGACCCGCAGAGCTTCGGCTGCTTGTGCCGATAAAGTAAAAGTGGAGGCCAAAGCGGTCAACAATGCTGTGCGCACCAAGCCAGAAATACGTGTTTTAGTCATCATGGTCTTTGTCATAATTATCATCCCAAAAAGTAAGTTTTTATAATTTAATATCAATAAGTTGTGCTGGCCGTAGCCGCCGTTTCTGATGGTGTAACCACTTCAGGATAAAATTGCTGCGCCACATCTGGGTGAGAGCGCAAACGCCCTTTGAGATAATTCAATCCGACATCACGGAACAGCGGATTATGCGGGTCACTCGCCGGGCCACGGGCCTCTGCTGCCAGTTCTGCGGTTAACGGGTACAAAGGAACCACCGCGTCTAAACGCGCGCCGAGGAAAAAGGCGATGGACAAGCGGTCGGTGCCCGCCGGTGGTGTTTCGACCCGATGCACCGTGGCACGCAAATAGCCATTACTGGCCAGCTCCAGCAGTTCACCAATATTGACCACAAAAGTGTCCGGCAGTGGCTCCGCATCAATCCAGCGCCCCTCTTCTACCTCAACCTGCAAACCGCGTTGCTGGTCTTGCAATAAGAAACTGAGGAAACCGGAGTCTTTATGCGCCCCAACCCCCTGCCCGCTTTGAGTCGTTTCTCGCCCCGGATAGCGAATCAGTTTGATATGTTCATTGGGTTTATCGCCATACAACTCGTCAAAGGCGTTTTCATCCAAATTCAATGCCAAAGCAAAGGCGCGCAATAAGCGCAATGCCATGCCGGTCATTTCGCGCTGCCATTGCAATAAGGTCGGTTTTAATTCAGGTAGCGCTTCAGGCCACTGATTTGGGCCTTGCAACCGCGCCCAGCTTGGCGTGCCCGGTGTTTGAGGTAATGGCGTGCGCTCAGCGCCAATATCGAACTGTTCGCGCCAATCTGGCTGGCCGCGAGTAAGTTCTGAGGCCGCACGGTTATAGCCGCGAAAATGTGGTGAGCGCACCATCGCCACCGCCAACTTCTCTTCATCAGGCAGAGCAAAAAATTCACGTGAAAGAGTTTGGATTTGCTGTAATAACGCGGGGTCAATCCCATGTCCGGTAAGATAAAAAAATCCAATATCTCGTGCGCCATGGCGCAAGTCGGCTAAAAATGCCTGACGTTCAGCTTCACTGCCATTGAGCAATGAGAGATCCAATAAAGGTAAGATATCGGCATTAACCGGTGACTGATTGTTTAAGTTTTGGTGACTCATTTTTCACTCCAGGATGTTCAACGGGCTGTTTTTTCTGCTCAGAACCAATGAAAACTGGACAACCATACAAACGAATAATCAGCATATTCAGCTCCTGAGCTGTGGGGTGAAAGCAGGCAGTCGACAACACTCTCTCTGTGGCCTTAAATACCCGTCATACTTCAAGCTGCATCTGCGTTGGTTGCTTTCCTGCAATTCAAATTATTTAGGGTGGTTAGTGCCATTAAAAAACTTTTTAAGAGCGTTCTCGACTAGATACTTATCAATTTATATCCAAACGATATAAACAATTAACACCGAAACTCAGCAGCACACCAATATCAATCCGTTCTATGTTATTTCTTTCATTATTTTGTCTTATTTAATCGCTAGGCTGATTCGCTTTCCTATTTGGGTGGAAAGTATTAGCTTAACGACTGATACCCGTTATTCCGGTGGGGAATTGCCCGATGCCCAGCACTCGTACTGTTAATTTTCACTTCAATCGATTTGCCGACCTGGGGGTGACTTCATGGATTTAGCCCTGTTTGATCTTGATGAAACATTGATAAGCGATGACAGTTCTGGCCTATGGCTGCGCTGGCTGGTGGATGAGGGGCTTGCGTCCCATGAACTGGCAGAACAAGAACAGTATTTAATGAAACAGTATTATCAGGGGAGTTTGTCGATGTCCTGCTATATGGAATCGACCTTATCGCCCTTGGTTGGAAAACATAGGGTCGAAGTGGCGGGTTGGGTTGAGCGTTTTATCGCGCGCGATATTTTGCCGCGTATTTATCCTCAAGCCAAGAAATTGCTGGCCTGGCACCGCGACCGGGGGGATTACATTGTCATTATTTCAGCCACCGGTGAGCATTTAGTTAACCCCATTGCGCAGTGTTTTTCGGCTAATGCAGCATTGGCGATCGGCGTCGCGGTGGAAGATAACCGCTATACCGGCAAGACCTACGGCACCCTGACTTACCGCGAGGGTAAAGTCGAGCGGCTAAAACAGTGGCTCACGGAATCGCCCCTGTTAGACTTTCAACACACCTATGGTTACAGTGACTCAATCAATGACAAACCCTTATTGGAATATGTTGATCGCGCCGCAGTGATCAATCCGGGTACTGAATTGGTGGACTTAGCAATTTTACATGATTGGGATATCCATCATTGGCAACGACGTTAAACATGACCGGAGTTTGATATGCTGACAATCTGGGGTCGGAATAATTCGACCAATGTCAAAAAAGTGCTTTGGTGTCTGGAAGAGTTGGGGCTCAGTTATGAGCGAATAGATGCCGGTGGCCAATATGGCCAGTTAAACTCGCCGTTATATCGCTCACTGAACCCTAATGGCCTGATCCCTTGCTTGCAAGATGATGATTTTATCCTGTGGGAGTCCAACACTATTGTGCGCTATCTGGCAGCACAATATGGCGCCAATACCCTTTACCTGCCGGATGCAAAACAGCGGGCTGCCGCTGAGAAATGGATGGATTGGGCGACATTCAGTATTGCGGCGCCGTTTAAGAGTGTGTTTATTGGGTTGGTGCGCACTGCGCCGGAATTGCAGGATAAAGCCCAAATTGCTCATGGTATTGTGCAATGGAATACATTAATGGCGATTGCCGATGAAGCCCTGAGCAAACAAAGCTATCTTTCGGGCGATAAATTCGGCCTCGGTGATATTCCATTAGGCTGTTTGGCGTATGCCTGGTTCAATCTGTCGATTGAGCGCCCACAGTTACCGCACTTACAGCATTGGTATCAAAACCTGACCGAAAGAGCGGCATTCCAGAAAGTCATTGATATTGGCCTAAGCTAATTAGATAAGGGGAGCTATGTTGGCTCCCCCTACAGCTTCAAGTACAAAACCTATCTCCAAAGCAATTGGAGTCGCAGGTAGGCAGCCAGCGAACGCATCCCGATGAGCTTACTTATGTAAGTGATTCGGGTAAGTGAACGCAGCTAACCCCCGCGGCTTCAAGTACAACATCTATCTCCAAAGCAATTGGAGTCGCAGGTAGGCAGCCAGCGAACGCATCCCGATGAGATTATTCAAGCAATGCCAACAACCAGTAAGTGATTCGGGTAAGTGAACGCAGCTAACACCCCTGCGGCTTCAAGTGCGAAGGAGATTAGAAATCGTAGCTGGCACCTACCATATAACGGCGACCATCCAGAACTTTATCATTCACTTCGATATCTACGCGTTTATCCAGCACGTTATAGACACCCCCCATCAGACGGACTTCTTTTGTCAGCTGATAGTTAGCGCCTAAGTCCACAAACGTATAAGACGGTGTGGTTTTCCCCATACTGGTACGGTCAAGGTATTCCGAGGTTTTACCGCGGTAGTTAGCTCGGATCCAGGTTGCCAGCTCTTCATTGGCTTGCCAGTTCAAGGTGCCGTTTAACATGTGTTTTGGCATTTGGTTCAATGGTTGACCGGAGAACTGCCCGCTCTTTTGCTCAGATTGAGTAAAAGTATAGTTTGAGGTCAGTGACCAGTCTTTGTTGATATCCCAACCAAATGTTGCTTCTACACCGCGCGTCATGGCTTTATCCACGTTGGTGCGGTCACTGATAAATTTGTAAGGAGTGCCATTGATAGTGCATTGGCCTGACGCATTGCCGGTGGTATCCGTACAGCGGCGCACTTCAGTGATTTTATCTTTAAAATCAGTATTAAACAGTGTCACACCCGCATTCATACCTTCCTGGTCATCCCAGAGAATGCCGATTTCCTGGCTGATACTTCTTTCGGGCTTCAGGTTAGCATTGCCGACAATAATGGCCGGGTCACCTCGCCCGCCACCGGTGATTTGCCCCCAATTATCAGTTGCCTGGCGCAAATCAGGTGAGCGATAACCACCGGATACCCCACCTTTTAATGTCCATTGTTCAGCTAAATGCCAAACACCGTACATCCGTGGCGTCCAGTGAGTACCATAGTTTTCGTCCTGATCCATACGAATACCACCGGTCAGAGCGAAATCATTGGTCATTTGCCATTCGTCTTCAGCAAATAATGCCCAACTCCAGCGCGTTAATTTGGTGAGATCTTTAGCTGAAGCTAACTGATTACCTTTATCAGATAACTCTTCATAGCGATATTGGCCACCAAGAATTAACGTGTGGCTATCAAACAGGAAGGAGGTTTGGCTATTAAAGACATTATCGACGCTTTTCATTTGGCGCGATGGGTTACGAGTTTCGTCGCGCTGAATATAGCTGGTTGAATTACCAAAATCATAATAACCGTGGTGAGTCACCGCATAATTATTACGGTCATATTGTACGTCACTGCTTTTACCGTTTAACGCCACTGAACGCCCGGCAGTTGTATTTCTATCTTGCACATAATGGCCAATATCAAAGTCAAATTCGTTTTTATCATCCGGTGTTAAGGTAAATGTCGCGGCCCCGTTTCTTAAGCGCTGTTCATTATAGCCATCGATAATTTTATCTTCGCTACGATGAGACAGTAAACCGCTAACTTTTAATCCCAATAAGCCATCAATTAATGGGCCAGAGGCATAGGCGTTAGTTTGATAAATATCGCCGGAATTAGAATCTTCCTGCAAGGTGGCATCTGCACGCACGGTGCCATGCCATTCTTTACCCACTTTACGCGTAATAACGTTAATGACCCCGCCCATGGCGTCCGAACCATATAAAGAGGACATTGGGCCGCGCACCACTTCAATACGCTCAATAGCCGCCAGCGGGGGTAACCAACCTTGCTCAATACCCGAGCCGTCGCTGTTTGGCCGCGTGCCACGAGTATCAACCCGCTTACCATCCACCAGAATCAGGGTGTATTTCGCCGACATCCCACGAATACTGATATCACTGTGACTACCGCCGCCAGTGACAACTACCCCCGGCACATCTTTCAGCGCATCAGTAATATCGGTATAGGCTTTATTCTCAATTTGTTCGCGGGTCACAACAGAAATAGACGCCGCCGAGTCTTGAATGCGTTGTTGGAAGCCTGTTGCTGTTACCACCATAGTCTCTGTTGCGGGGGGATTAGTTTCAGCAGCAGATGCCTGAGATGAGATAATTGTCGCGATAACCAGTGCCGCAGAATGCGATTTTCTGAAAGTCATTGTTCTTTCTCCATGAGATATAAACTTATTCAGTTCCTTTTCCATCAGGTTATTTTGCCTGTAGCAATGCCGCCTGACGGGCAGGTGATAAATATTATTTTTATAAAAAACCGGCAATAGCTCACCAAAGCAGAAATAGCGCTTCCAACGATTTCTGCTTAATACATAATTATTATTTTATAAAAAACAGTTACTTCTGAAATAAATTCCTTACATCCCAGGATTAATATTAACCACAGCAATAATAAGGCATCAGAAATATTGACTAAATAGTTGGCTCCGTCACCAACCCATCAATTAATACTTGGGGCGTCCCTTGTGAACAGCGCTCAATACGCCCTTTCACACCATAGACCTTGGCCAAACTTTGCGGCGTAATCACCTCTTCGGGTAAACCATCCGCAATCAACGAACCGTTTTGCAACATCAGCACATGGTCGCCATGACGCAAAATAATGCTCAGGAAGAACGGCACACCCACCAGCGAAGTGACAATCCCGACCGAAATAATGACACCAGGAATCAGGTTTTTTGACGCAATCGACGCCATTGACAGCACCAGCGCAGATAACATACTGATACATAACAATGTTCCCAACCGTAAGCGGCGAACATCAATACCAAAACAGATGGCCCGGTCTTCACCTAAATGTAGCGCCATCAGCTTCCACGAGCTCATCATCAACAAAGGTAGCATCAGGGCATAAGGTAGACGAATATCCCAGACGATAACCCGAGTCCCTGCATCTGCACTGGCCGGGTCAATGAGCGTCTGCCACAGGGACGACAGTGTCAGGCCCGATGGCCCCATAGTGAAGTCCAGTAACAAGCAGCCGAAGATAGCTAACACCAACACGCCCATGATAAGCAGGCGGTGGCGCACAATATTCTTATAACGCCCCATAACACTGGCATCTGCCTGGCTAGAGATTTTTGTCATGGGTTCTGTGGATACACTCATTTATTTCAGCTACCAGCTGTTATTTCAGCGACTGAATATCAATATGGCGCTAACAATAAAACAAACGATAATACTTATCAATAAGATTGCTATAACTATTTTGACGCAAATCCTTGTAAGCACTTATTTTATAATGTTATTTAGTCTATGCGGTGGGGGATATTCATAATGTCTAGCGGGGAATGAAGCGAAGTCAGCGAAATTATTTGCTTAATGTTGTTCAAATAATCATCAGCTCATCGTCCTAAAAAAGGGCGATAACATTATCGCCCTATAACATTATCGCCCTTTCATCTACTGCATCATTTTGTTAGTCAGAAATCAGCACTGTTTTTTTAGGTTCCTGATCATCATAACTTTCATCACGCCATTTCGGGAATTCCATATCTTTGTATTTGATAACCTTAGTGCCACGACTGAGCTTATAGCCGAACCAAATCACCAGGAATAATGGAATGCCAATATAGGTGGCGGTCACGCCATACCAATCAATACGGTCTTGCAGGAATGCCTGATAGTTCTGACCCAAAGTAATGATCAAACACAGTACAAAAGCAAAGATTGGCCCCAGCGGGAAGAAACCCGACTGATACGGCAAATCGTTCAAATCGCGGCCCTGCATCATATAGCCCCGGCGGAAACGATAATGACTGATAGCAATCCCCAACCAGGCGATAAAGCCAGTCATACCGGAGGTATTCAGCAACCACAGATAGACAGTTTGATTGCCAAACATGGAGCTTAAGAAGCACAAGCCCGCAACTACGGTGGTTGCATACAGCGCATTACGCGGCACACCGCCCTTAGACAATTTAGCGAAAATACGTGGCGCTTTGCCCTCTGAAGCCAGGGTAAACAGCATGCGGGTTGAGGCGTACATCCCCGAGTTACCTGCGGATAATACCGCCGTCAGAATAACCGCATTCATTACCGCCGCCGCCGACAACAGGCCCGCATTCTGGAATACCAAGGTGAACGGGCTGACGCTGATATCTTTGACATCATTACGCAACAGACTTGGGTCGGTATACGGGATAATCAAACTGATAATCAGAATAGCGAAGATATAGAACAGCAGAATACGCCAAAAAACCTTACGCACTGCGCGTGGGATATTTTTGGCCGGATCTTTTGATTCGCCGGCCGCGATACCAATCAGTTCTGTCCCCTGGAAGGAGAAACCGACAATCATCGCCACACCAATCATCGCCGAGAAGCCACCGGCAAACGGCGCGTCGCCAATGGTCCAGTTGTGCCAGCCCGCAGTCTCACCGCCTTTCATGATGCCGCTAATCATCATTATGCCAATAATGATGAAGATAATAACTGTGGTGACTTTAATCAGTGAGAACCAGTATTCCGCTTCACCAAAGCCTTTGACTGAGATGTAGTTCAGTAAAAACATTAAGGCGAGGAACAGTGCACTCCAGATCCAACCGGGCGCATCCGGGAACCAATAATTCATCACCAATTGTGCCGCGACCAGGTCAACGGCGATAGTGACCGCCCAGTTGTACCAGTAGTTCCAGCCAAGGGCGAAGCCGAAGCCTTCCTCAACATATTTTGAACCGTAAGTCGAAAATGAACCCGATACCGGCATAAACGCCGCCAGCTCACCGAGGCTAGTCATCAAGAAATAAACCATCAGGCCAATCAATGCATAGGAGAGCAATGCTCCACCTGGGCCTGCCTGGGATACCGTCGCCCCTGAGGCCACAAATAAACCGGTACCAATAGAACCACCGATAGCAATCATGGCTAGATGCCGTGATTTAAGCTCTCGGCGTAAGCGCTGCGCACCCTGCTGCGCGGGGATTTTAGTCTGTGGCTGAGTCATTCTTACCCTAATCCGCCCTTAAAAATGAGGCGGGATTGTAACAAATCCCATCGCCTGTGTGAGGAACAATGCGCTGATATAAGATACCTTCATGATCCTAGCTGAATTATTAGCAAAAGCTCAATTATCAGAATAAATGCAATCCCACGGGGTATTCTTGCCGTAACAACCCTTTATAGTGGTGTAAAACACTTAAAACCCTATGCCGCATACCGCGAATGCGCTTTGATAAATCCAGCGGCTCAAGGCTCTTCTTGGCAATAACTTAGAAAACGTTGCAAAGCATTTGAGATGTGTTTTTGCCGATGATGAATCAGATATAACGTCCTGATCAGTGGCGGCAAAGGAATATTAAGTTCAATCAGTTCACCGCTGGCAAGTTGATCGGCAATCACTCGCCGCGACAAGCAACTGATTCCTATGCCATAACGCACCGCCCGCTTAATGGCTTCAGAATGCCCCAGTTCCATAACCAATTTAAAATGGGGCAATTTTGCCAACAATAAATGGTCGAGAACTTCACGCGTCCCCGAACCTCGCTCACGTAAGATCCACGCGGCATCAGCCAGCTCCTCTAGCGTCAGCATTTTATGGCATAACGGGTTATCGGGCGCAGCAAACACCACTAATTCATCGTGCAGCCAAGCTTGTGTCATCAATTCTGGCATATGACACGGCCCTTCAATCAGGCCCAGATCACCGCGAAAATCGGCTACCGCTTCAATCACATCCTGACTGTTACCAATATTCAACTCCAGCGGCGTTCCAGGGAAATCACGCCGATATTTAGCAATCATACCCGGCAACATATAATTGCCGATGGTGCTACTGGCGGCGATGCGCAATGCGCCTAAATCCTGCAAGAAAAGTTGTTCAATTTCTACAGCCTGATCAAGAAGTGATAGTGCTTTGGGGTAAAGTAACCGCCCATGCTCATTAGTAACTAAACGCTTACCGACCCTATCAAAAAGTTGTACCCCTAATTGCCCTTCCAAATCCGCCAACGCGGCGCTGACTGCCGATTGTGAAAGTGCGAGCACAACCGAGGCTTGTGTCGTAGAGCCGCTTTTTAGCACCTCAGTAAAGACTTCAAGTTGACGTAAGGTTATGTGCATAAGAGTCTCTTTCATAAATGAAGGTGATGGGTATATAACCTCGATTACCCTACAAGACTAACACTTCTGAGTAAAATTCGGCGATCATCAAGGATGAATTTAAGCAGTAAAATACTATTTATTATCATCGGCACGAAAGAAAACACGATAAATAATCGTGCCAATCGCACAAATAATAACATTAAAAATCAACCATATAATTAACAGGTAGCTGAATGTATGAGATAATGGAATACCACGTTCGCTCTTAAACGGATTAAAATGAGGTAGCGGTGTAATATGGAAAGGATTCAAGTTATATAACTTGAAAAAATAAGCAACTAAATAAGGTGGGGTCAATAAATAAATAAGTGGCGCAATTATCAAGATCATCCACAGTGATTTTTCTGGTTTTACTTTTTTCATATTAAAACCTTATATCATCAATTATTAATGTTGTAATTCTAACATGGCTCCTGGTTTTACTCATAAGCTCCAATCCAACAATCCAAGTTTATATTCACAGCAATGGCCTTTTATGGCACCTGTCGGTTGTTCCGATGCTTTAAAGTTACTCATACAGGTATAAACGCATTGAACTGTTGCTTTTATCGACATACTCTCTCTGTGATATGCTAACTCATTGTATATTCTAAGTATAATTATTATTTATTAGCTTAGAAATTAAAATGTGAACAATGGGTTTTCATATCTGAAATATATGGATGCATTTCACTTATGAGGTATTTCTTATGAATAATAGTCTTAAATATATATTACTTTCCTTAACTTTTTCAGCAACTCCACTGCTCGCTAATGCTTGCGAGATTGCGGGAGGGTCTGAAGAAGACTGTATGGAGGCGTGTTCACAGCCACAAATAGAAAACTATGATGCTTGTATGCTAGGCACACCAGCACCTACCGGGCAAACTGATCAGTCCGCCACTCAATAGTCGTATTATCAGGCATACCTCTTTGTGTATGCCTGCATCACTCACCGCGATCTCCCCCAACATCTCTTTTGGTCCACAGAACATTACTTACCACTTATATCGATTTATTATAAATATATAATCAATTTATCTATTATATCTAAAATAGGTAAACTAACGGCAATCTTTACAGGACACAGGACATCAACATGGCGACTTCTCATATTAAAGAACTCTCCCGACCACAGCTGCCAGCTTTGTTTCGCTATATTCCGGGCTTGGTATTGACTGGTGTGATTACCGGGTTAGCACTCAAAGTGGGTGACATGCCGTGGTTTATTGACATGGGTCTTGGGGCACTGACGCTGGCAATTTTATTCGGTATCCTGGTGGGCAACACTCTGTACCCTTGGGTACAGCCGGTCTGCTCTGACGGGGTGGTGCTCGCCAAACAACATTTACTGCGGCTGGGCATCATTTTGTACGGCTTCCGGCTGACTTTTCAACAAGTGGCGGATGTCGGTGCCACCGGCATGATTATTGACCTGTTAACTCTCGGCTCCACCTTTATATTGGCCTGCTGGCTAGGGAAACGCGTGTTTGGTTTGGACCAGCAAACCGTGATGTTAATTGGTGCCGGTAGCAGTATTTGTGGGGCGGCAGCTATTATGGCAACCGAACCGGTGCTGAAAGCGGACGCCAGCAAAGTGGCGGTGGCCGTCGCCACAGTGGTGATTTTCGGGACACTGGCGATTTTTATTTACCCATGGCTGTACCAGCTAAACCTGCATTACCAATGGCTGCCGTTCAGTCAGGAAACCTTTGGTATTTTTGCCGGTTCGACCATTCATGAAGTGGCACAGGTAGTCGCCGCTGGGCATGCCATTGGCCCTGATGCTGAGAATGCCGCCGTCATTACCAAAATGATCCGGGTCATGATGCTCGCGCCATTCTTGCTGTTATTGTCAGCTTATTTGGGCCGCAGCAGCATGAAAAGCCGCGGTGAAAAACGTGAGAAAAGTGCTATTACCATTCCGTGGTTTGCGGTGATATTTATTCTGATGGCGGGGTTTAACTCACTGAATTTGCTGCCCGCAGCATGGGTTAGCCACTTAATAACACTCGATACCATCTTGCTGGCCATGGCGATGGCGGCACTGGGGCTAACCACCCATGTGGGTTCTATTCGTCAGGCTGGGGTCAAACCGCTGTTACTGGCTTTGATGCTGTTTGTCTGGTTGCTGGTCGGTGGGACAGGTATCAACTTACTGGTGCAGCATATTGCCGGTTAATACTGCTGTGGCGGGGCGACTGCACCGATGGGCGCTCCGACGGCCTAAGCCGTTACGACCCATCCGGCGCATTTCCCCGCTTATCAACTTGGTCTTCGGTCTGAGGGCCGCCACGGCGGCCCTTTTCTTTTGCCGCAGTTTATACTCTAAATAATTCGAGTTGCAGGAAAACGGCAAGTGAGTGACTCCCGATGAGTTGACGCCAGTCAATGATTCGGGTGACAAATCTGCCGGGAGCAGATTTGAACGCTGCTGGCAGCGACCTCAACGAGGAGAGGCCCACGGATGGGCCGAGTAACGAAAGCAGTCAACGCACATGCAGCTTGAAGTATGACGAGTTTATCCCATTCAATCGCGCCGCTATCAATGCCATAATGGGCCGGATATCAAAGGAGAATGGAATGAAATTTGTCGGTGCACATGTCAGCGCAGCAGGGGGTGTAGACCAGGCTGTGATTCGAGCGCATGAACTTGAGGCCACTGCCTTTGCCTTGTTTACCAAGAATCAACGTCAATGGCGCGCCGCGCCGCTGGCGGAAGATGTGATTGAAAAATTTAAGCAAGCTTGTGAACACTATGGCTATACCTCAGCCCAGATTTTACCTCACGATAGCTACCTGATTAACCTCGGTCATCCGGTGGCCGAGGCGCTGGAGAAATCCCGCGAAGCCTTTATTGATGAAATGCTGCGCTGCCAGCAACTGGGGCTGTCATTACTGAACTTCCATCCCGGCAGCCATTTACTGCAAATTGATGAAGATAAATGTCTGGCGCGCATCGCCGAATCTATCAATATCGCGCTGGACGCCAGTGAAGGCGTGACCGCGGTGATTGAGAATACCGCCGGTCAGGGCAGCAATCTGGGCTTCAAGTTTGAACATCTGGCCGCCATCATTGATGGGGTGGAAGATAAGAGCCGCGTGGGAGTTTGTATTGATACCTGCCATGCTTTCGCCGCCGGTTATGATTTACGCAGCGAAGCAGATTGTGAGCATACTTTCAGTCAGCTTGGTGAAATCGTCGGTTTCGAGTATTTGCGCGGTATGCATCTTAATGATGCAAAAAGTGAATTTAACAGCCGCGTCGACCGCCACCACAGCTTGGGTGAGGGCAATATCGGCAAAACCGTGTTCAGCTATATTATGCGCGATCCGCGCTTTGATAATATTCCGCTGATTCTGGAAACCGTCAATCCAGATATCTGGGCTGAAGAGATAGCCTGGCTGAAATCACAAGCAGAAGTTTAATCAAAATCAGCATGTTAAAAAATGCCCGCCAGTAAATCTGACGGGCATTGATAAAAACTAACTTAATCAGTCTTTAATAATACTTATGCTACCTTGGCGACCACTGCATCAGGGCGTTTTAGCATCGCGTACAGGCCACCGGCTAAGACGGTACCCGCAATAATGGCCACCAGATATAACAGCACCGGATGAATGGCCCCTGGAATCAACAACACAAACAGACCGCCGTGTGGTGCCATCAGTTGCGCGCCGAAGGCCATCGACAGCGCGCCAGTTAATGCGCCACCGGCAATACAGCACGGCAACACGCGCATTGGGTCACGGGCCGCAAACGGAATCGCCCCTTCAGAGATAAAGCACAAGCCCAGAACCAGCGCCGCTTTGCCCCCTTCCTGCTCACCTTTGTCAAACTTATGACGTGCCAGCAATGTTGCCAGACCCATGGCCAGCGGTGGAACCATCCCCGCCGCCATAATCGCCGCCATCGGGGCATAAACTGACGAACTCAACAGCGCGACACCAAAGGCGTAAGCCGCTTTGTTCACCGGCCCACCCATATCGGTACACATCATCGCCCCGAGGATAGCGCCCAGCAGCACCGCATTGGCGGTACCCATAGATTGCAGCCAATTAGTCAGGCCAGTCATGATTTGTGCCACCGGCGTACCGACCACATAAATCATCACCAAACCGACAATCAAGCTCGCCACCAGCGGGATAATCAATATCGGCTTCAGCGCTTCCATACTTTGCGGTAAATGCAACTTGGTGCTGATGGCTTTGGCGACATAACCGGCGAGGAAACCGGCAATGATACCGCCAAGGAAGCCCGCACCAGTGCTCACCGCCAACATACCGCCAATCAAACCCGGTGTCAGACCGGGACGGTCGGCAATCGAGAAGGCGATGAAACCAGCCAATACCGGCACCATCAGGGCGAATGCTGAACCGCCACCAATTTGCATCAAGGCCGCAGCCAAAGAGCCTTTGACTTCAAATGCTTTAATCCCGAACACGAAGGAGAGCGCGATACACAAACCGCCTGCCACCACCATCGGCAACATGTAAGACACACCGGTCAGCAGATGGCGATAAGGGCCGCCAGTTTCTGTTTTTTTGCTGCCAGTGCTGCTGCCGGTTTTTGGCTGATAAACTTCCGCTTCCACCAGCGCTTTGTCCAGTTCCTGCACAGTTTTCTTCAGCGCCAAGCCGGTGGTGGTGCGGTACATCGGTTTGCCAGCAAACTTATCCAAGTCCACTTCAATGTCAGCCGCTACAATCACCAAATCGGCCGCAGCCACTTCTTCCGGCGTAATAGTATTGCCCGCACCGACAGAACCGCGCGTTTCTACTTTTACCCACCAGCCGCGTTTTTTCGCTTCACTTTCAATGGCCTCAGCCGCCATAAAGGTGTGCGCGACACCAGTCGGGCAGGCGGTAATCGCCACAATGCGCTTTGGACCGGTTGCTGACGTGGTTGCTGAAATTGTTGCTGGCGCGGTGGTCACTGGAGACTGATAAGGCTTGGCCTGCGCAATTGCCTGAGCCAAAAAACCCTCAGGGTCACGCACCGCTTTTTCTAGCTCACCGGCATACACTTTCTTGCCGTTCAGCGCGCTGTCAGTTGGAGCTGATGGCCCAGCCACAATCACCAGTTCGGCATCTGCGGCATTTTCTACCCAGCTCAGCCCGGCTTTTGCCGCCGCTGCACCCAGCATCAGTGACGCAAGGTGGCCTCTGGCCTGCCCGAGCGAACTGTCTATTATTAGTAGCGTTTTCATTTCGCCTCCGGAAATCAATTAAAAGGTTTCAAATCGACTTTTGCCATCATGGCGGCCAATTGCGGGCGATCGGTAATACCCACATTGCTTTGACTGACGGCCAAAGCGGCGACTGCGGTTGCCAGGCGCAAGGTATGCTCGCTGGACTCACGCATTAATAATCCATAAATCAGGCCGCCGACCATTGAGTCACCGGCACCGACAGTGCTGACCACTTCGCAAGCCGGGGGTTTTGCCAACCAGGCACCGGAGGCGTTGACCCACAGCGCACCTTCCGCGCCGAGTGAAATCACTACATGGGCAATCCCCTGGTCGCGCAGTGCGTGTGCGGCTTCCACCACATCACTCAGTTCTGGTAATGGGCGACCGGCCCAGATTTCCAGCTCACGGCGGTTGGGTTTTACCAACCACGGCGAAGCTTTCAGACCTGCAACCAGGGCTTCGCGGCTGCTGTCGAAAATTATGCACGGGCACTGGGAGCGCAGGCGCTTCATCCAGTCGGTAAAGTCATCGGGATTCACCCCCGCTGGCAAACTGCCGCTGACCGCCACCATGTCGAACTGCCCCAACCAGCTCAATGAGTCGGTGACGAAGCGGTCCCAATCGGGTTTGGTGACTTCAAAACCGGAGAAGTTAAAGTCAGTCACTTCGCCATCTTTTTCGGTCAGTTTGACGTTGATGCGGGTACGCCCTGGCACCACCTGAAAACGGTTGGCGATACCCAGTTCGCTGAACAACAGTTGGAAGCCATCTTGGTTATCTTTGCCGAGGAAACCGCCAACCGTGACATCAATACCTAAATCTTTCAGCACCTTGGCAACATTAATACCTTTACCCGCCGCATGCAGGCCGGCAGTTTTTACCAGGTTAACTTCACCGCGCTCAATCTCTGGGCAAAAGCCCACCAAATCGTAAGCCGGGTTCAGTGTGATAGTTGCGACTCTTCTGCTCATGCTGCCCCCTCGCCCAAACCGGCGGAGATGGCGGCACCAATGGCGTCCAGCGCAGCCTGTGCATCTTCACCGCTGGCGGTAAAGCGCAGACGATTCCCTTTTTTAACCCCTAAAGCCACAACTTTCATTAGACTACGTCCATTAGCGGGTTTACCGGTGCCGTCCAGATTGGTTACGGTGATTTCACTGGTAAACTGTTTGATTGTATTGACTAAAATCGTCCCTGGGCGCGCATGTAACCCATGTTCATTGCGGATAACAAACTCTGCGCTTAATACTTCATTTTGCTCTACATATTCACTGGTCAGCAATGCCAACAGTGCAGCGGCATCAGCGTTCAGCAACGCGTCAGCTTTTTTCGCCAGCAGTAAGTCACTCAAATAATTGAGTACTGACAGTGGTTGGTTATCGGCCACTGACTGGTTATTAGCGACGGACAGTGTCAGCAATAGGGCAACTTTCTCCCCATTATGCTCAAAAGCAGTTACCGGGCGACTGATTGCCGCAGCACTGACCAAATTACCTTCGGTGCTGTCACTCAGCCAGATGCCCTGCCCCAGATTCAGCGGCTCGCGGGTAATCACATCACTGACAAAATGCGTATCAACAGCGCCGATTTGCTGTAAACGGCCGGCATTCAGTGCTTGCAGCGTGATCAAATTGTCAGCCGCCACATCGAGCGCGATAAGTGAGGTGTCAAAATGGAATTCAGCGGTTTTTTGCTCGCCCATCAGCAAACTGCGTAACTCTTCAGCTGAGGTGGTTTTTGCTAGCTGTGCGGCAACCGCATCATCACTTAACACGTGCGTCAATTGGCGTAATAATGCCAGATGTTCATCAGAGCGGGCCGCGATGCCGATAACTATATAGGCGGTTTGATCTTCACCCCAGGCAATACCCTGTGGGAATTGGAACACCTGTACGCCGGTGTTCAGCACCAAGTCGCGGGTATCAGTGGTACCATGTGGGATAGCAATGCCATTACCCAAATAGGTCGAGGTCTGCTGCTCGCGGGCTAGCATCCCATCAAGATAGCCAGCAGCAACATTGCCAGCTTGAGTCAGGGCGGCGGCCACCTGAGTGATAGCCTCATTTTTGCTGCCTGCTTGAGCAGCCAGATGAATATCTTTTGTCGATAACTGGAACATTATGTCTCCTCTCTTGCTGAAATTGAATCGTTTCAGCTTTCATAAGAAAAAGGAGCCTGACCCTTTATCATTTGGTGACGAGGTAACGCTGAAACGTTTCAAGGAGTGTGTTTCCGACTCAGAATATATGCAAGTTTTCTGCTTTTATTCTTGATGAATTTTTGACACTCCGCACATTTTCCGTCTTGAACAAGTTTCTGTCATCAGCAAAATAGCCCATTTTGCTGATGGTAGCTGATACTCAGATCAAAGGAGCTAAACAATGTCTGTCGTTGTCGGTGTTGGCGTGATTATCGTCAATCAACAAGGTGAAATTCTGTTGGGGAAACGCAGCGGTCAGCATGCACCTTACTGGTCAATTCCCGGTGGTCATATGGAGGCCGGCGAGTCTTTTGAACAAGCGGCACAGCGGGAAATCATCGAAGAAACCGGCTTAAAAATCAATGACATGTCGGTTATTGGTTTATGCAATAACCTGGCGACCTGGCGTGAAGAGGGTAAACATACCGTTTCGGTTTGCTTGCTAGCACAACACCCCGGTGGGGAGCCAGAGCTGAAAGAGCCAGATAAATGTCAGCAATGGGTGTGGTGCAATCCGCGCGAATTACCCGAGCCTCATTTTGAAGCCAGCCGCCATGCGGTCGACTTATGGTTGAATCAGCAGTTTTACACCGCTTCCAACTAAAAAATAGCGTTATATATAATATTATATAACCAGCAATTTCAGCTGGTTATTTGCACTCCCTCACGAAATACCCTCCATTTCTGGCATTTATATTCAGCTAATTTGAACTAATATTGCTAAATACCTCTATTGAGTTAGTCAGCTGCGGAAAACCGCCCTACAATAAGCTTACTTATTTTATGGGAAAGAGTTGTCGCTGGCAGATTAACCAGTGGTGCATTTGATCCGTCCGTTTTACCAATAATTATTAGAATGGGTGCAATTATGAGCAACAAACAAACTGGCTTCGGGAAGCGACGCCGGTGGGGATGGTTATGGATTTTGCTGATCGGCATTATTATTGGGGCCGCCCTATTAGCAGGAACCGCCACCGTCTTCCATAAAACCAGTGATACCGCATTCTGCGTTTCCTGCCATACCATGCAGCAGCCACTGGCTGAATATCAAGGTAGCGTACACTTCCAAAACACCAAGGGTATCCGTGCTGAATGTGCTGATTGCCATGTGCCTCATGAGCCGCTGGATTATCTATGGACTAAAATCCGGGCAGTGAAAGATATCTATGGTGAAATGGTTGGCACCATCAATACACCAGAGAAATATGAAGCCCATAAACTCGCCATGGCCCAATCAGTGTGGAAAACGCTGAAAGAAAATGATTCAGCAACCTGCCGTTCTTGCCACAGTTTTGATGCTATGGACATCACCGGGCAAAGTGCTGAAGCACGCATTCAGCACCCGGTCGCCATCAAGAAGGGTGAAACTTGTATTGATTGCCATAAAGGTGTCGCCCATATCCTGCCCGACATGAGTGAAGTGACTCAAGCCGGTGCCGCCGAACTGGCCACCGCCGCAGCCCAAACCCCAGCCAGCGCCACCACGCTTTACACCATCGCCACTGAACCCTTCTTTATGAATGCCGGTGACAGCCACAATGCTGGTAACTTGATGCCATCGACCGAAGTGGAAGTCGTGAAGCAGCAAGGTGACCAGGTGTTAGTTGATGTCAAAGGCTGGCAGCAAGATGGCGTAGCAGAAGTGTTTTACGCCGCCCAAGGAAAACGCATTTTGAGTGTGTTACTGGGCGAAGAGGCACAAAAAGCCCTGAAAACATTGAATACCCAAACCGACCCACAAACCAATCTGGTCTGGCACCAAGTTGCACTCCAAGTGTGGTTGCCAAAGAAACAACTGGTTGATGACCAACAGAAAATCTGGCGCTATGCCGCTGATATGATGTCAGCTAACTGTACCGGTTGCCACGGTTTGACCGCACTGGACCGCTTCAATGCGAATCAATGGATTGGGGTTATCAAAGGCATGGCACCACGCACCTCCCTGACGCAGGAACAGTTGCGCGTGATGACTCAATATGTACAAAAGCATGCCAGTGATATGCCGGCCAAGCTGTAAATAAGAGGCAAAAATGACTAAATATCAACAACAACCCTTACAAATGAGCCGCCGTCGCTTCTTACTGGGAACCAGTGCGCTGGCTGCATTGCCTTTAGTCGGGGGTTTGTGGCCAAAATCCGCATTAGCCCAGGCCATCAGCCAGGCATTACCGCAATTTTTAGCACTGCGTCAGGCCCAGAAAGGTATTCTGACCGGCGCGCATTGGGGAGCCTTTGAAGCTCTGGTCGAGAATGGGCGCATGGTTGGCGTCCAACCGGTCAAAGATGACCCTTGGCCGAATGACCTTATCACCATGGCCCCCTATCAGGTGCATGCCGAAAACCGCATTAAATACCCGATGGTGCGCAAAAGCTGGTTGGAGGGCGGCCCCGGCAGCCATACCGAATTACGTGGCCGCGATGAGTGGGTGCGCGTCAGTTGGGATAAAGCCACTGAGCTGGTGTGCAACGAAATCTTACGTGTACAAAAAGACCACGGCCCACAAGCGCTGTATGCCGGCTCTTATGGCTGGAAAAGTGTCGGCATGCTGCACAACAGCCGCACTTTGCTGCAACGCTTAATGAACCTGAGTGGAGGATTCCTCGGTTATGCCGGTGACTATTCAACCGGTGCCGCGCAGGTGATCATGACCCACGTTATGGGGTCAATGGAGGTTTATGAGCAACAAACCGCCTGGCCGAATGTGGTCGAAAATAGCGAACTGGTGATTCTGTGGGGCTGTAACCCCATGATCACTTTGAAAAATAGTTGGAATATTCCGGATCATGTCGGCCAAACCGGCTTTGAAGCGCTGAAGAAGAAAGGCACCAAAGTCATTAGCATTGACCCGGTTAATAATGACAGCGCCAAATTCACTAATGCTCAATGGATTGCCCCGCGTCCTTACACTGACAGCGCGATGCTGATTGGGATTGCCCACACCTTGCTGACGGAAAAGCTGCACAATCCGGACTTTATCAAAACCTATACGATTGGTTTCGATAAATTCCAGGCTTATCTGTTAGGAGAAACCGACGGCCAGCCGAAGACGGCGGAATGGGCGGCTGATATCAGCGGTGTCGATGCTGAAGTTATCCGCCAACTGGCGCGCGATATGGCAAAACAGCGCACCATGATCATGGGCGGCTGGGGGATCCAGCGCCAACACCACGGTGAGCAACAACACTGGCTGCTGGTGACGGTGGCCTCGATGCTCGGCCAAATTGGTTTGCCCGGTGGCGGCTTTGGTTTCAGCTATCACTACTCATCCGGCGGCAGTCCAACCGCCAAAGGCGGCATTTTGCCGGGGATTTCTGCCGGCAATGCGCCGAAGAACTCGCCGACGCCAATTCCAGTGGCGCGCATTGCCGAATGTCTGGCCAATCCGGGTAAAACCATTGATTTCAATGGCACCAAAGTGACCTATCCGGATGTCAAAATGGTCTATGTGGCGGGCGGCAATACCTTCCACCAGCATCAGGACACTAATAATCTGGTGAAAGCCTGGCAGCATCCGGAAACCATTGTGGTGAATGAACCCTACTGGACCGCCACCGCCAAACACGCGGATATTGTGTTACCGGCCACCACCAGCTACGAACGCAATGATTTGGAAATGGGCGGCGATTATTCGCAGCTTTATGTGTTCCCGATGCATCAGTGCGTCCCGCCACAACATGAATCTCGCAGTGATTTTGATATTTTCGCCGCTATGGCCACCCGACTGGGGGTGATTGATGCCTTTACCGAGGGCAAAGATGAAACTCAGTGGTTGAAATCAATGTATGACGATATGAAATCGCAGGCCCGCACTGCGCGTGTCGCGCTGCCGCCGTTCGATATGTTTTGGGAATCGAATAACTATATTCGCTTCCCTATTCCAGAGGCGAACAAACAGTGGGTTCGTTTTGCCGATTATCGCGAAAATCCATTGCTCAATCCGCTCGGCACACCATCGGGTAAAATTGAAATCTACTCCGATACTATCGCCAAAATGGAATACGCGGATTGTCAGGGGATCCCGACCTGGATGCCACCTCATGAATGGTATCGCGGAGCAGAAGCCAAGCAATATCCGCTGTCACTGAACACGGCGCACCCTATCAACCGCCTGCATTCGCAATTGGATAACACACCACTGCGCGAAAAATACGCGGTAGCTGATCGCGAAGCCATCCTAATAAGCCCACAAGATGCCAGTGCGCGGCAGATTGTAAACGGCGATTTAGTGCGGGCGTTTAATGATCGCGGGCAGATTTTAGTCGGTGCGGTCGTCACCGAGGATGTGCGCCCGGGTGTGGTGCGGATAAGCGAAGGGGCATGGTTTGATCCCGCCGAGCCGTCGGTGCCGGGTTCGATTTGTAAGAACGGTAATATTAATTGCCTGACTTTTGATATCGGCTCATCCAGTTTGGCGCAGGGCAATTGCGGGCAAATGGCACAGCTTGAGATTGAAAAATACACCGGGCCGGTGCTGAAAAATACCGCCCATGCGGTTCCGGCTGGGGCTTAGTCCTTAGGTTGAATAACTCGGTAGTTTAGTGCTAACAGCGGAGAGAACTGACAGATCGTAAAGACGCCGTAAACCCTTCCCTGGGGGCTCGAGCCGCGCCTTCCCTGGCGCGAACGCTTTACTCTTCTGCCAGTTCTCACCGTTTAAGATAGAGCTTGAGGACTTTGCCATTTAAGGCGCAGTCTCCACTTCCAACTGAATCAAATATACCAAAGCCTGTTCGCGGGTATCAAAACACATCTCGCGCAATGCTTGTAGGCTGGCACACACCGCCGGACGAGAGGGCGAATGGAAAATACCACAGCGCATATTGTCATCTAAATGCAAGCAACGGGTATTGGCGGGCTTGCCGAATGGCATGCCGGGGATCGGGCTGGAAATCGAAGGAGCAATACAGCAAGCACCGCAATCTGAGCGACAGTCCATCAGCAGGCTCCTGTAGGCTGGTGGCATAACAGCGGACAATAGCAACCGGCCTCATCAACTACCAGCACTATCCTTGATCAACAACCCAATAGCAGATCCGGCACACCGCTTCAGCTTTGAAGCTCATTATTTTCAGTTTATTTTTTAACCTAAAAAATCCTCATTTGGGCGATATTCAATCACAACCCAATACCAGATCAAAACTAATCACTGACCCGACTATCCACATAAGCATATTCATCTGTTTACAGTTTTATTGCCATCATGTACCATTGAGCTAGTACAAAAGAACCATGAAATAATAATTCCAAAAATAACGGAGCAAAATTAAATGTCGATGGGTTTAGCCGAACCACTCTCACGCCCTTCCGTCCTCGGCGGCGCAATGATTGTCGCCGGTACCGCTGTGGGCGCGGGGATGTTTTCAATCCCAATCGTGACGGCGGGTGTATGGTTCAGCGGCTCAGTCATGCTGCTGATTTATACTTGGGCATGCATGCTAATTTCCGGCTTGATGATTCTGGAAGCTAACCTGAACTACCCTACTGGGGCCAGTTTCCATACCATGGTGCAAGACTTGCTGGGCAAAGTCTGGAGCGCCATTAATGGCGTATCTATCACTTTTGTTCTCTATATTCTGACCTACGCCTATATCTCAGCTGGCGGCTCAATCATCACCCATACACTGCAAAATACAGTGGGCATCAGTCAGACCGGGGCGGGCTTTATCTTTGCGGTGTTAGTGGCATTTATTGTCTGGTTATCGACCCGCGCAGTAGACCGCTTAAGCACCATATTGATCGGTGGCATGGTTATCACGTTTGTCATGTCCGTCGGTGATATGTTTAGCCATGTGGAAAGCGCGGTTCTGTTCAATCAGGCGGATAGTAATGCCCGTTATTTACCTTATGCGCTGGCGGCCCTGCCCTACTTACTGACCTCCTTTGGCTACCACGGTAATGTGCCGGGACTGGTGAAGTATTACCATAAAGACGGCAAATCAGTGGTGCGCAGTTTGCTGTACGGCACCTTGATAGCATTGGTCATTTATATCCTTTGGCAGTATGCCATTCAGGGCAATATTGCCCGGGATGCATTCAAACAAGTTATTGCTGACGGCGGGAACATAGGCAGCCTGCTGAAACAGATGGATACCGTCTCTGCCAGTCAAGCCACCAGCCGACTGTTGAATGCTTTCTCTTATATGGCATTGGCCAGCTCATTCCTCGGAGTCTCTCTTGGGTTGTTCGATTATATCGCCGATTTCTTTAAGTTCGCCGATGACCGCGGTGGGCGCACCAAATCAGCGCTAATCACTTTTGTTCCGCCGACTATCGGGGCGCTATTGTTCCCGAATGGCTTTATCTACGCCATTGGTTTTGCCGGTTTGGCCGCCACCATTTGGGCGGTGATTGTTCCCGCACTGATGGCGCGCGCTAGCCGTAAACGCTTCCCACAAGCGAGTTATCGGGCTCCGGGTGGGCGTTTTATGATTGGTTTTATTATCTTGTTTGGTCTGATCAATGCAGTGGCGCATATTGCCGCATTATTGGGCCTATTACCGGTGTACGCGTAAGGTCAATTTTATCGCGAAATCTTGCTCTTTTTTGCGCTATCCGCTTGCCTGAAACTGGCGGCGCGAGTAACTTGTCGCAACTTATCTTCAATCCTGATTGGCGGTTAATAAATGGCAAGAGCTAACGAAATAAAACGCGGTATGGCGGTCAACCTCAACGGCAAATTACTGCTGGTGAAAGATATCGACGTGCAAAGCCCAAGTGCCCGTGGTGCGAGCACTTTGTATAAAATGCGTTTTTCTGATGTGCGTACCGGTTTAAAAGTTGAAGAGCGTTTTAAAGGCGATGAGATCCTCGACACCATCACTTTGACCCGCCGCAGTGTGAATTTCTCTTACATCGACGGCGACGAATACGTCTTTATGGATGATGAAGATTTCACGCCATATAACTTCAAAAAAGAGCAGATAGAAGAAGAATTGTTGTTTATTCCTGAGGGCGGGATGCCGGGGATGCAGGTGCTGACAATGGACGGCCAATTGCTGGCGTTGGAATTGCCGCAAACTGTGGATATGGAAATTGTTGAAACCGCGCCGAGCATTAAAGGCGCATCAGCCAGTGCTCGTAACAAACCAGCAGTGATGAGTACCGGCTTATCTATTCAGGTGCCGGAATATATCAGCCCTGGTGAGAAAATCCGTATTCATATTGCAGAGCGCCGCTATATGGGCCGTGCCGACTAATACCCTTCATCTTTCAAGTTGTTAAGGGCCGAGAAACCGGCCCTTAACAATTTTATACCCAAACTATACCCTATAGATTTCAAGATGCAGGAAGGCGGCAAGCGAAGTCATCCCGATGAGCTTACATAAGTAAGTGATTCGGGTTATTGAGTGTAGCCAACACACCTGCAGTTTGAAATATGACGGGTTACTTCAGTTCTGGGAAGAACGTGCGCTTCAACGCTAGCTCCACCCCGCGAACTTCAGCCAGACCTTTCAGACGACCAATAGCGGAATAGCCCGGATTGGTTTTCTTATGTAAATCATCCAGCATTTGGTGACCATGGTCTGGTCGCATCGGAATTGGGCGCATATCTCCAGCCGCCTGACGACGTTGCTCTTCAGTTAAAATGGCTTTAACCACTGAGTACATATCAACATCACCTTGCAGGTGACCGCCTTCGTGGAAGGTTTTTGGGTTCCCTTCGCGGCAAGTCGAACGCAGATGGGTAAAGTGAATACGATCACCAAAGGTTTCGATCATCTTCACCAAATCATTATCTGCCCGCACACCATAAGAACCGGTGCACATAGTAAAGCCGTTATAAATGCTATCAACGGTCTCTTTTAGCCACTGCATATCTTCAATGGTCGACACAATACGCGGCAGGCCAAGAATTGGGCGCGGTGGATCATCCGGGTGAACCGCCATACGCAGGCCAACCTGTTCAGCAACCGGTATAATAGCGCGCAGGAAATACGCCATATTTTCACGGAGTTGCGCTTTATCAATACCGTCATACTCGGCTAAACGCGCGCGGAATTGATCCAGCGTATAGCCCTCTTCTGCTCCCGGCAGACCAGCAATAATATTGCCCGTCAACTTGGCAATGTCGGCCTCAGACATGGCAGCGAAATAATCTGCCGCCTGCGCCAGTTCTTCAGCAGAGTAATCTTTCTCAGCACCTGGGCGCTTAAGGATATGCAGCTCAAAAGCAGCAAAAGCTATCTGGTCGAAACGCAATGCTTTGGAACCGTCCGGCAATTGGTATTCCAGATCCGTACGTGTCCAGTCTAATATCGGCATGAAGTTATAGCACACGGTGTCAATGCCACATTCGGCAATGTTACGCAGTGTTTGCTGATAATTTTCAATATGTTGCTGATAGTTACCGCTGTGAGTTTTGATTTCTTCATGAATCGGTACGCTTTCCACTACCGACCAAACCAAACCTTTCGCCGCCAATTCTGCCTGGCGTTGTTTGATTTCACTCACCGGCCAGACCTGGCCATTCGGAATATGGTGCAATGCAGTCACTACTCCGGTTGCACCAGCCTGACGGATATCATCTAACGACACCGGATCATTTGGGCCATACCAACGCCATGTTTGTTCCATTTATTTTTACCTTCTACGTAAACTGTTCGGGTGCATACAATTTTGTTATACCGACTAACGCGGTTATACCGACAATGTTGTTATATCGAGAATGCTGTTATACCGATTCCAAGAGGTATCATTCAGCTTTATCCTTACTCTTTCAGCGTCGTGTGTCAAAAAGCAAAATCTCATTGGTTGATCCACTTCACGAATATAATCAATATTGGACTTACCAATTTTATTTTCTGTCATATGCCTTTACACTGCAAGCCGATATTGCATGACAACGAACAAAAGAAAACGATCCGTATGGTGTGGTTTTTTTTCGTACAGAAGCCAAATTAAACTGGTCTAACAACTTTTTATCTATCACCATCCCCTTTGCTATATCCGTGGGGTGAATGATTCTGGAGCCACGTATGAACACTATTGCCAACAGCCGCCTACCCGATACCGTACAGCTGCCAACTTATGATAGAACTGCACTGAAAAGCCGCATTGTTCACCTCGGTTTTGGCGCATTTCACCGCGCACATCAAGCTCTACTGACTGACCGGGTGTTAAATAAACAAGGGGGCGACTGGGGTATCTGTGAGGTCAGCTTGTTTGGTGCTGATGTCTTGATCCAAAATTTGCGCCAACAAGATCATCTTTTCTCAGTGCTGGAAAAAGGTGCACAAAGTCATCAAGCCATTGTTGTTGGGTCGGTTTGTGAGTCGGTGCATGCTCGACTAGATGGTGTCATACAAGTTCTGGCGAAATTGGCCGAACCACAAGTGGCTATTGTTTCGCTGACCATTACTGAAAAAGGTTACTGCATCGAGCCGGGAACTGGCCAACTGGATCTGCGCAATGAGTTTGTACTTGCCGACCTGGCTATCCCTGATGCCCCGACTTCCGCCCCCGGTATTCTGGTTGAAGCTCTGCGGTTACGCCGCCTACGAGGGCTGCAACCTTTCACCGTTCTTTCATGCGACAACATTCCAGAAAACGGCCATGTGGTAAAAAATGCCGTCCTCGGTTTGGCGACGGCCCGTGACCCCGAACTGGCAAGTTGGATAGAACAAAATGTCACGTTCCCCAACACCATGGTCGATCGCATCGTTCCCGCAGCGACTGCAGAAACATTGCAGCAAATCTCAGAGACACTGGGGGTTGCCGACCCTTGTGGCATTGCCTGTGAGCCTTTCATTCAATGGGTCGTCGAAGACAAATTTGTGGCGGGCCGCCCTGACTGGCAAGTTGCTGGGGTGCAATTAGTCAATGATGTTTTGCCCTTTGAAGAAATGAAGTTACGCATGTTGAATGGCAGCCACTCCTACCTCTCTTATCTGGGTTATCTGGCCGGTTATCAGCATATTAATGATTGCATGGCGGATAAAAATTATCGTCTGACCGCCCGTCGCTTAATGATGGATGAACAAGCCCCAACACTGCGTGTTACCGGCATTGATCTGAATGCTTATGCTGACCAATTGATTGAACGTTACAGCAACCCGTCGTTAAAACACCGCACCTGGCAAATTGCCATGGACGGTAGCCAGAAATTGCCACAACGGATGCTGGATTCAGTGCGCTGGCATTTACAAAATGGCGGCCCATATCGTTGCCTGGCATTGGGTATCGCCGGCTGGATGCGTTATGTCAGCGGTGTGGATGATAACGGCCAACCTATTGATATTCGTGACCCAATGGTGGATAGCTTCAAAAAATGCGTTGAGAATAGCGAAGATGGTATTGCCAGAGTAGAGAGCTTACTGTCGCTGAAATCACTGTTTGGTGAAACCCTGCCACAACAACCCGAATTTGTTCGGGCCGTGACAGAAGCCTATCTCAGCCTACAACAGTTTGGGGCGAAAGAAAGTGTGAAACGTTTGGCACAGCAGGCTTAATTTAGTGAGCTTACAGAATGAGCCTCAAGAATGGGGCTCATTCATCTCAATCGAGTTTCGAAGCGCAGCCAACCCCCTGCTTTCAAGGCCGAAAGGTTTACCCAAAGTCATTGGAGTTATAGGTAGGCGCAGACTCAAACAAATACCCATCAAAATCAGGATGGTCAGCATCAGAAATCTCGAGTAATTTTAATTTTACATTTTCTAAATGCTGCCACATGGCTTGCTTGGCTGCTTTGCTATCTCGGCGCAATACTGCTTGCAGGATTTTTTGATGGTCTTCCATCCATTGCCAGCGGTAACTAAAATCGAGGGTATGACTATGTGCCCCTTGCCACATGGCGCTGGTTTTTCTCGCCTGCCATGCCTCCGCCACCATATTCGCCAACACACTATTTTGCGTCGATTGCGCCAACAAACAGTGGAACAATTCATCCGCACTTTCATCCACAGCGCCAGCATCTAATGCAGTTTTTTCCTGCTCGATGGCCTGGCGCATTTTAATAATGTCAGCTTTGGTTGCTTGCATGGCGGCAAAAGCAGCGACTTCACTTTCCAGCAATTGGCGGGCTTGCAGCAGTTCAAATGGGCCGTAGCCACTGTCGGTTGACACGACAGATTCACCATACGCGGGCCTATCGGGGACATTCACCACATAGACACCTGAACCTTTACGCACTTCCACTAACTTTTCCAACTCCAGCATGATCAGTGCTTCACGTACCACACTACGACTGACGCTGAAGTTTTCGGCAATATCACGCTCAGGCGGTAAACGATCGCCCAAATTGTATTGCCCACTGATAATTGCTTCACGCAGTTGACTGCCGACTTCCTGATATAACCGCATAACCTTATTTCCTGCATCAGGTATTGGCACTGAAAATACCAAATTGGCCTGACCAAAGGGTGTGTGAATAATATTGAGTATATCATGTGGTCAAACAATTTCATTGCAGCAAAGTTGAATAACTATCACGGCTTATCAATGTGATAAGCCGTGATTATAAGATGATGGTTAGTCTTAAATATTAGAGGTAGGAGACGGTCAAAATTCCCAAACTACGTTGTGAGTTCAACCATTCCAGGCTTGAAGATGCTAAATTACTGGGTAACCGGGAGGTCAGGGGCATCTTGTCTGAAATTGTTTGTCTGTGAGTGAGTGTTTCACCATTACGGTAACAACTGGATGTTATCGTTTGGTTTGCAAATGAGGTATCACATGGGCTGTCTACAATAGCACCGGAAAAAGTAATTGTTCCGCTAACCGACAGGGTGGATTGCGCACTACTTGCAGCAAAAGATATTATCCATGAAAACATTATTGCTACGATAATCAGCACTCGAAAACTCTTCATAACCACCTCGACTCTCATATCCGTCATTTTAAATGATAGAGGATTCCAGCCTGAGCGATGGGAATGACAGAGCATTTTTTATTGCCCTACTCTGTCGATAACTCACTAAGATTCCTCGTAGAAGTGAATTATATTGCTTAGCCTGGCAATGCTATTAGGCGAGGTTCCTAACCCACCTAGGAAATTGTCTATCTTTTAGTCTTTTTCGTTTAATAATAAGCTTGGCTGGTGTTATATCCTCTTCTGATTACATCGACACACTTGAGCCTTTTCTTGAGATGGTATTGAAAATAAATTTACGGCAGGAGATCTCTGATGACCAAAACGAACTTAATTACTGGCTTTTTGGGGTGTGGCAAGACCACGACTATTCGCCATTTATTGTCACAAAAGCCGGAAAATGAAAAATGGGCGGTTCTGGTTAATGAATTCGGGGAGATCGGTATTGATGGGGCACTATTAGCTGACAGCGGTGCCGTATTAAAAGAAATACCTGGAGGGTGCATGTGCTGTGTGAATGGACTTCCCATGCAAGTTGGTTTGAATATGTTGATCCAACAGGCAAAACCGGATCGTTTACTCATCGAACCTACGGGGTTGGGCCACCCAAAACAGATTCTATCCTTATTAACCTCAGAAATTTACCAACCCTGGATTTCTCTGCATGCCACTCTCAGCTTGCTTGACGCCCGCCAGTTAAGTGATCCCCGCTATACAGAAAATGAAAATTTCCGTGACCAATTGGCCGCAGCCGATATCCTCGTGGCGAATAAACAGGATGCCTATAGCGAGACGGATTACGCTGTATTACAGCAATGGCATGAACAACAGCCGGTATCACGCCCGCTCTATTATGCAGAACAAGGGAAGATTAATATTGCTCTGCTGGATATACCGCACAGTAATAATGATGAATTACCCGACGGCGCACATCATCACAGCTCAACCCGACAAAAAGGATTGGCCGCATTAAGTTTGAAAGGTAACGAACCTTGGCGTCGCGCCCTTAATCAGGGTCAAGGTTATCTGAGTTGTGGTTGGGTATTTAATGCGGATACCGTATTTGACACAGTGTCATTACTAGAATGGGTGCGGTTAAATCCAGTGGAGCGGATCAAAGGTGTGATACACATACCTGAAGGTACTCTGGTGGTTAACCGACAAGGTCATGATTTGAAAATTGAAACTCGCCAAGTTCCACCACTTGATAGCCGGATTGAACTCATTAGCACCACTGACCCTGATTGGAATGTATTACAGCATGAATTACTCAGGACTCGACTACAGAAGGGGGTATAATGCGGCCAAATTTATTTACTGCACCATTCTTACATTGACCATTTCTAGATTAAAGGCCACCGCATGACCCGTCGTAATTTGCCGGCAATATTACTGCTTAATTTACTTGGAATAGCTCTATTTTTCTCTTGGTATATTCCAGCGAACCACGGTTTTTGGTTTAAAATAGACTCAGCAATATTCTTCTATTTTAACCAGCATCTACTGTCCAGCCCTTCGTTTCTGCATTTGGTGGCGATTACCAATAATCGGGCCTTTGATGTTATTTCCCTGATTTGCATGGGACTGCTTTATTTGTGCTTCTATATAAAGGAAACCGCCGCAGGCCGCCGTCGGCTGATCATCACGGGGTTTGTCATGCTGTTGACCGCCGTTATCCTCAACCAATTAGGCCATTTGCTGCCGGTATCGCATCCCAGCCCAACACTGGTTTTTGAGAATATTAATCGTGTCAGTGAATTAACGGGTATTCCGACCAAAGACGCATCCAGTGATAGCTTCCCCGGCGACCATGGCATGATGCTGATTATTTTTGCCTGCTTTATGTTGCGCTATTTCTCTCGTGGTGCTTTTGCCATCGCCTTAGTGATCGTGGTGGTCTTCTCTATGCCACGAATAATGATTGGCGCGCATTGGTTTACTGATATTGCTGTCGGCTCACTTTCAGTCGTCTTGGTTGGGATAAGTTGGATATTGCTGACACCACTTAGTGATAAAGTCATTGATGCCATTAACCGGAATCTGCCAGGCTCAAAAAGTCAATAACCCGGCCCCTGCTTTATGTTGGAGCAAAAAATAGACTTTTTTTGTTCCAACCGCCATTAATAATTTCACGCCTTTATTATCAGCAAACGGCCATAAATTCAGCTATCTGCATTTAATATATAATATTACATAATGTTACATTAACATTTTGTAAAATTATGGGCATAAAAGCTCTCGCCTTTTATTAATCATTACGGTAATCTCAAAAACGTTTGTGCTCGGATACCGGCATTTCACCACTATCCTGATTAATATTGTGCGTTCCTGCACATTTATTTGGTTAAGTGATTGTCTCATCAGACCACAATCAATAATCTCGATTCGTTTGGTATTTTTGGTAGCGACATCCGTCGTAAGGACAGCAAGGGAAAACAACAACAATGGTCAAGTCTCAACCTATTATGAGATATATTCTGCGGGTCATTCCTGCGGTTGCAGCAGCGGTAATGTTATCCGCGTGTAGTTCACCACAGAGTTCGAACGTACATAATACGCAAACTGAGATGCGTGCAGTTAATGACAAAGATGGGCTTTTACTGCAAGCCTCTCAGGATGAATTCGAAGCGATGGTGCGCAACGTTGACGTCAAGTCGAAAATTTTAGAACAGTATGCAGGGTGGAAAGGAGTTCGTTATCGTTTAGGCGGTAGCAGCAAACGCGGTATTGATTGTTCTGCGTTTGTACAAACCACTTTCCGTGAACAATTTGGTATGGATTTGCCACGCTCAACCTCTGAGCAGCAAGATATTGGCAAGAAAATCCAACGTACTAAGTTGCGCCCTGGTGATTTAGTACTGTTCCGAGCAGGATCGACGGGTCGTCATGTGGGTATCTATTTAGGTAACGATAAATTTGTACATGCATCGACCAGTGCCGGTGTGACAATTTCGAGCTTAAATGAAGATTATTGGAATAAGCGTTATCGTGATGGGCGGCGAGTGCTAAGTAGCGGTTCGCGCAGCTAACTGATTTTATTCCTGTTGTTCGAGATACCAAACGAAACTATGAAACGCTGCCATTGGTAGCGTTTTTTATTGCCGAAATCGTTTTTATTGCCAAAATATAGTTTTTGTAGTCCCATTACCTCACCTTTTGTAGGAAACGTCCTTTTTTACCAAAAACAGCGAAATTCAAGAATATTCTGTGTAACATTCGCCCTGCTAAATCAAGAGTTCCCTGACACTAAGACATATCAACTACGATTATCCTTTCTGGAATTAAGTAGATTGTGTTACTAAGCTGAAAATCTGTTTTATGGATATGTATTTCTAACATACGTCAATACAAATGAATTTCACTGGCACCACATATTTGATGCATTTACATGGCATCTTTGCTTTATATTAGATTGAGTTTCAACTCGATAAGTTTATTAATGTCAATAATGCTCCCTGGCAAATCGGTAGCGCTGTGCTGCTAACTTACTTATACTCATAACACTTTATCGATCATGCTGAGGAGCGGCGTAACATGGGTTCAAACAGTGCGTTCTCCCGCAATATTTTATCCAGACGCCATCTTGTTAAAAAAAGTGTCATCCTCGCACTCTGTTTCTTTATATTTTTTGTTGTTATTACTTTGTCATTACTTTATCGCAGCAGTGAACGTAAACTAACAACACAAAGCGACCATATTATCTCCTATTCATCCCAGTTCCTTAATGAACTGACGACAACGATGTCTCAGCTTATCCCGCTAAGTGCCAAAAGTTGTGAACAGGCCAGTGCGGCTCTGCACTATCGGGCGGCATTTACCAATGGTGTCCGAGCTTTCTTGTTAGTTCGGGATGATATTACCTATTGCTCTTCAGCAACGGGGGAAATGAATACACCTGTCAGCGCGTTATACCCCAAAATGAATGTCTCTCGGCCTTTGGATTTTAAAATTCAACAAGGTACGCCGATGATGCCGAGCAAACCGGCAATTGGCGTATGGCTGCGTGAAGCTGGCCGCGGTAATACCGGCGTATTAGCAACACTCGAACTGAATTTACATCCCTATCTGTTACTAAATAATTCCAATAATCAAGTCAACGGATTGGCTATTATTATTGATGAGCTGGCAGTCACGACATTTGATTCTAAAGTCATGCCTATCAGCCAGTTACCCATACGTGATACGCGCGAAATTCAATTACCTGGCTATCCAATTAAAATATTGATTTATCATACCAACCTCACTGCGGATGATATTCGCATGACCTTGTTAGGGGGCGTATTACTCGCAGGGTTAGTCGGTATCTTGGCTTATTATATTTTAATTGCCAGCCAAAGTGCGGAAGCTGAAATTTTGCGTGGTATTCGTCGGGGTGAATTCTTTGTTGAATATCAGCCCGTATTCCGGTCTGATGACCGCTCCCTATCAGGATTGGAAGCGCTTATCCGCTGGCAACATCCGATTGAAGGTCGTATTTCCCCAGACCTTTTTATTCCCTATGCAGAAGCTCAGCATCTGATTCAACCTCTGACCCGACATTTATTTGAATTAATCATTAGAGACAGTGAATTAATGGCAGCCCCCATTCCAGCAGGAATTAAATTGGCCTTTAATATCTCCCCTGTCCATCTTACTGATGATAATTTCCGCAAAGATGTCACTCAAATGTTACAACAATTAAATACCGATGTGTATTCTCCAGTATTTGAGATAACTGAGCGGGGTATGGTTGAAGAGGAATTGGCTATTAAGCAGTTTGCCTGGCTGCGCGCTCAAGGGATACAAATCGCTGTTGATGACTTTGGCACCGGGCACAGCGCACTGATTTATTTAGAACGCTTTACTTTAGATTATATTAAAATTGATCGTGGTTTTGTCAGCACCATTGGTGTTAATACTGTTGCAGCACCGGTATTAGATGCAGTATTAATGTTGGCGAGTAAACTTAATATTGAAACCGTTGCTGAAGGTGTTGAAACCGAACAACAGCTCCAGTATTTGGCACAACACGGAGTCAACTACCTACAAGGCTATCTACTCAGCAAGCCGCTGTCTGTTGAGGATTTAGTCGAGTTTTGTACGCAAAAAACTTCGTAACAAAAACTATACTCTAAATAATTCGAGTTGCAGGAAGGCGGCAACTGAGTCAGTCCCCAAGAGCTTATTGATTTTAAGGTCAATAGCAGTAAGTGACTGGGGTGACAAATCTGCAGGGAGCAGATTTGAACGCTGCTTGCAGCGGTCTCGCAGAGGCGAGGCCCAAGGACGGGCCGAGTAGCAAAGGCAGCCTACGCACATGCAGCTTGAAGTATGACGTGTATAATTGGCTTAATGTTTGCTTTACCCCTGTAAACTGGTAATTTTATTTAAGATTATTACTATTAAAATAACAGCAGGAGATCACCACCAATATGTTGTTACGCCTACTTGCTGCCTTCGCGCTTTCAGCTCTGAGTTTTGGCCTACAAGCTGAGACCATTAAGGAAGGTAGCTCTTTTGCCATATTAGGCGAACCCAAGTATTCATCAGATTTTAACCATTTTGATTATGTTAATCCGGCAGCCCCTAAAGGCGGAGATATCACGCTCTCAGCAATTGGTACCTTTGATAACTTCAACCGCTATGCACTGCGTGGCAACCCGGCAGTGCGCACTGAGCGGCTGTATGACTCATTGTTCTCTACTTCGGACGATGAGATTGGCAGTTATTATCCCTTAATTGCCGAGTCAGCGCGTTTTGCCCCCGACTTTCACTGGATTGAAGTCGATATTAATCCTCGTGCTCGTTTTCATGATGGCAAACCCATTACTGCACAAGATGTGGCATTCACTTTCAATAAATTCATGACCGAGGGTGTCCCACAATTTCGAATTGTTTATAAAGGCGTGCAAGTCAAAGCGATTTCGCGCCTGACTGTGCGTTTTGAATTCCCAGAGCCGAATAAAGATAAGATGCTGGGCCTATTTGGTTTACCGGTAATGCCCGAGCATTTCTGGAAAGACCATAAACTCAGTGAGCCGCTGAGTAAACCGCCAGTTAGCAGCGGCCCCTATCGTATTGGCAAATATAAGATGGGCCAATTTATTACTTATGAGCGGGTCAGAGACTATTGGGCAGCCAACTTACCGGTCAATCGTGGGCAATATAATTTTGACACCATCCGTTATGATTATTATTTAGACGATAAAGTCGCGCTGGAAGCGTTTAAAGCCGGTGCCTTTGATTTCCGTGAAGAAACATCACCAAAAAGCTGGGCGACACAATATGTGGGCGGCAACTTTGCGAAAAACTATATCGTCAAACAGGATATCCTCGATAACTCCGCGCAGAACACCCGCTGGCTGGCATTTAATGTCCAGCGCCCTATTTTCAGCGACCGCCGAGTTCGTGAAGCACTGACATTAGCCTTTGATTTTGACTGGATGAATAAAGCTTTTTATTTCGATAGTTATCAACGCACTAATAGTTTCTTCCAGAACACCGAATATGCCGCTAAAGGTTATCCGAACAGTGCGGAATTAGCATGGCTGGCACCGCTAAAAGGTAAAATACCGCCGGAAGTTTTCACACAAATTTATCAGCCTCCTCAAACTGACGGCAGCGGTAACGCGCGGGATAATCTATTAAAAGCACGCGAATTGCTGAGTGAAGCGGGTTGGGAAGTGAAAAATCAGCAATTGATCAACAGCAAAACCGGCAAACCTTTTGTCTTTGAGTTGCTGTTACTCAGCGGCAGTAATTTCCAATACGTTCAGCCGTTTAAGCATAATTTGCAACGTTTGGGGATAACCATGAATATCCGCGAGGTGGACAACTCTCAATTTGTTAACCGCCTGCGCAGCCGGGATTACGATATGATCCCGACGGTTTATCGCGCCTTCCCTTACCCGAGTCCAAATCTGCAAATTTTGTGGAGTTCGGCTTATATTGATTCCAGCTATAACGCCTCGGGTATTAAAGATCCGGCTATTGACCAATTGATTGAACAGATTATTAAACATCAGGAGCAGCCAGAGGCATTACTGTCTCTTGGCCGTGCACTGGACCGCGTGTTGACCTGGAATTATTTGATGATCCCGATGTGGTATTCCAACCATGCTCGTTTTGCTTATTGGGATAAGTTCTCGATGCCAGCGGACAGGCCCACATATTCGCTCGGCTTTGATAGCTGGTGGTTGGATGTCAACAAGGCAGCTCGCCTGCCAACAGAACATCATTAGGGGGCGGTGTGGGCGCATATCTATTACGGCGATTGTTGCTGGTTATTCCCACCTTGTGGGCCATTATTACTATTAACTTTTTCATTGTACAAATCGCCCCAGGTGGCCCGGTAGATCAGGCGATAGCCAATATTGAACTGGGCCATTCCAGCGGATATAGCGCAGGTGGCGGTGATAGCGGATTAGGTGGAGCGAAAGTCGGCTTGAATGCGGCGCAAGTCGGAGACAGTAACTATCGCGGCTCTCAAGGGTTAGACCCGGAAGTGATTGCCGAAATCAAGCAGCGTTTTGGTTTTGACAAGCCGCTACATCAGCGCTATTTCGATATGCTCTGGAGCTATGTGCGCTTTGATTTTGGTGACAGTCTGTTTCGCGGCGAATCTGTCATGTCATTGATCAAACATAGCCTGCCGGTATCTATCTCACTTGGGCTATGGAGCACACTGATTATTTATCTGGTTTCCATTCCTTTGGGGATTAAAAAGGCGGTGCGTAATGGCTCGGCTTTTGATACCTGGAGCAGTACCTTAATTATTATTGGCTATGCCATTCCTTCGTTTTTATTCGCCATTTTACTGGTGGTGCTGTTCTCCGGCGGCAGTTATTTCGATCTATTCCCGCTGCGCGGGTTGGTATCGAGCAACTGGGATACACTGCCGTGGTACGGCAAGATAACTGACTATTTGTGGCACATTACATTACCGGTTCTGGCCACCGTGATTGGCGGTTTTGCTACACTCACCATGCTGACCAAAAACTCGTTTCTGGACGAAATCCGCAAACAATATGTGGTCACCGCCCGCGCCAAAGGCTTACCTGAAGAAAAAATCCTTTACCGCCATGTATTTCGCAATGCCATGTTGCTGGTGATTGCAGGCTTCCCCGCGACATTTATCAGTATGTTTTTCACCGGGTCATTGTTGATCGAAGTGATGTTTTCACTGAATGGTTTAGGGTTGTTGGGCTATGACGCCACCTTGCAACGAGATTATCCAGTGATGTTTGGCACCCTTTATATTTTTACTCTGATTGGTTTAC
This sequence comes from Yersinia thracica, assembly GCF_902170565.1. Taxonomy (GTDB): domain Bacteria; phylum Pseudomonadota; class Gammaproteobacteria; order Enterobacterales; family Enterobacteriaceae; genus Yersinia; species Yersinia thracica. The sequence goes on along the minus strand of NZ_CABHXX010000095.1, from coordinate 18,056 downwards.
TGCTGAATATCCTCAGCGATATCACCTACACCTTGGTTGACCCGCGGATTGATTTTGAGGGCCGCCAATGATGAAACGGCTAAGTGCTATTAATCAGGCCCGCTGGGCACGTTTTCGCCAAAACCGCCGTGGCTATTGGTCACTGTGGATCTTTCTGACACTGTTTATTATCAGCCTGTTTGCCGAGTTAATTGCGAACGACAAACCGCTGCTGGTGAGCTATCAGGGCAAATTTTACATGCCCTTTATGGTTAATTACACCGAATCAACCTTTGGTGGCATTTTAACCACGGCCGCTGATTATCAAGACCCGTATGTGATTGGCCGCATTAAAGATAATGGCTGGGCTATTTGGGCTCCCATCCGTTTTAGTAATAACACCATTAATTTCGCCACCGATGTGCCCTTCCCCTCGCCCCCCAGCCGCACTAATTGGCTCGGCACTGACAGCACTGGCGGCGATGTATTGGCTAAAGTTATTTATGGCTTTCGTATCTCACTGTTATTTGGCCTAACGTTAACCTTATTTTCTAGTGTGATTGGGATTTGTGCCGGGGCAATTCAGGGCTATTACGGCGGTAGAGTTGATTTATGGGGTCAGCGATTTATTGAAGTCTGGTCTGGTATGCCGACCCTATTTTTAGTGATTTTACTGTCCAGTATTGTGCAGCCGAATTTCTGGTGGTTATTAGCCATCACCGTCATATTCGGCTGGATGGGGCTGGTCGGTGTGGTGCGAGCTGAGTTTCTGCGCACCCGAAATTATGACTATATCCGCGCAGCAAGGGCCATGGGAGTGCGCGACCGCGTGATAATGTCGCGTCATATGTTGCCCAATGCCATGGTGGCTACCCTGACTTTCTTACCCTTTATTCTATGCGGCTCGATAACCACCCTCACCTCACTGGATTTCCTGGGTTTCGGCTTGCCAATGGGGTCGCCATCATTAGGTGGGTTATTATTGGAGGGCAAAAATAACCTTCAAGCTCCCTGGCTCGGCATCACCGCATTCCTGGTGTTAGCCGTGCTGTTATCTCTGTTGATCTTTATCGGCGAAGCAGTGCGTGACGCCTTTGACCCAAGTAAGGTGTACTGATATGGCGACTTCTCCACTTCTGGACATTCAAAATCTCAGTATTGCATTTCGCCAAGCCGGAGTTGATCGTCAGGTGGTCAGCAACCTTTCATTGAAAATAGAGAGCGGCGAGACACTGGCTTTAGTGGGGGAATCGGGTTCGGGCAAGAGTGTGACCGCCCTGTCGATATTGCGCCTGCTGCCCTCGCCACCGGTAGTTTACCCCAGCGGCGATATTCTATTTGCCGGAAAATCACTGTTACATGCCGATGAGCCGACATTGCGCGCCATTCGCGGTGATAAGATTTCTATGATTTTTCAAGAGCCGATGGTGTCTTTAAACCCTTTACATACTATTGAGAAACAGCTGGCAGAAGTGCTGTCACTGCACCGCGGTATGCGCTGGGAAGCCGCCAGAGCTGAAATTATTCAGTGCCTTGACCGGGTGGGTATTCGCAATGCTAAAGGCCGATTAGCTGATTTCCCACATCAGCTTTCTGGAGGGGAACGCCAGCGCGTGATGATTGCCATGGCCGTCCTGACCCAGCCCAAATTGCTGATTGCCGATGAACCCACCACCGCGCTGGATGTTTCGGTACAAGCCCAGATTTTGAGTTTGCTGAAAGAGTTAAAGCAAGAGATGGGGATGAGCTTGCTGTTTATCACCCATAACCTGAATATCGTCCGCCGGCTGGCCGATAACGTAGCCGTGATGCATGAGGGGCGCGTGGTTGAGCACAATACCCGCCAGGCGCTGTTTAGCGCACCACAGCATACTTACACTCGCCAATTATTAGACGCCGAACCACAGGGCGACCCACTGCCGCTCCCGAGTGACCTGCAACCTTTGCTTGAAGTCAAAGGGCTGCAAGTCGCTTTTGCGATTAAACGCGGCCTGTTGCGCCGCACTGTCGCGCATCACTATGCTCTGAAAGATCTCAGCTTTGTATTAAAGCCCGGTGAAAGTTTAGGTTTGGTGGGGGAATCCGGCTCGGGGAAAAGCACTACCGGCTTAGCTTTGCTGCGCTTGCTGCCCTCTAAAGGGGAAATTTGGTTTAGTGGTCAGCCGCTACACAACTTCTCGCCCAAACAGATGCTACCTTATCGCAGCCGAATTCAGGTGGTTTTCCAAGACCCTTACTCAGCGCTAAACCCGCGCTTGAATATTCAGCAAATCATTGCAGAAGGGCTGGAAGTGCATCAGAAACTCAGTGCTGCGCATCGCGAGCAGCGCGTGATTAAGGCGATGGAAGAAGTTGGGTTGGATCCGGTCAGCCGCTATAGATACCCGACTGAGTTCTCCGGCGGCCAGCGCCAGCGCATTGCTATTGCACGGGCACTTATCCTGCAACCTCAGTTACTTATCCTCGATGAGCCAACCTCATCACTGGATAAATCGGTACAAGCGCAAATTCTGGCTTTGCTGAAATCCCTTCAGCAGCGCTACCAACTCAGTTACCTGTTTATCAGCCATGACTTGCAAGTGGTGCGATCGCTTTGCCACCAAGTGATTGTGTTGAAACAGGGGGAAGTGGTGGAGCAAGGTGACTGTCAGGCTATCTTTGCCGCGCCAAAACAGCAATATACCCAACAATTACTGAAATTTGCTGACTAATTTGGGGCACATCAGGATGTCAGGGCACAACAAAACGTCAGCATAAAAACTGACAAACACTTCATCGCGAATCAGAAAGGATAAAGTGCGGTCATGGTCTCGGCAATCGCCACCCCAACATCTTTCAAGCGGCACATAGTGGCACTTTCATCCTGACGATGAACAAACAGGCAAGGCTCGCCTTCCCATTCTACAATCGCGGAATCCACTTGAATCTCTTGCAGTGAGAGATGAAGCCGCTGCATGATAATTTGCGCATGGGCACCATCATGGCTCAGTAACTTCAGTCCCATGAGGTCATTATTGCTATCGTCTATCGCCGTTAATGGCATCGGTTCAACTTTTACGCCGATAAACCCCGATAGCCAACGGTAACTTTGCGGCAGACGATGTACCACCGAAAGTTGGATATTATTCACGTATTTTTCCTAGTAAAAATAAAAATTCAAAAAACTCACAAAGCACCACAATGACTCACACTGATTAAAGTTATAGCCGCTAAATTGTCATTGCGCTTGATCCAAACCTCATCAAAACACAACATTGATAACAATTTAGAAACTTAAAATCTACAATGATATTTTTTGTGCTGTTTTCAGCCCTTATTCAGCCCGTTGCGCCAAGACTGAAACTGCCGGTTTGGGATTTAGATCCCATTTTTCGTTATTTTTAACCCTTTATCGCGTCCATCTCAACCATTTTTCTTGCAAACCCATTACCTAATATCAGCCAACATTTTACATTTAAGGAACAATTCAATGCCAATCAAACCGAATTAAATGAATTTAATTAATTGATAAATATATAAATTCATTGATATTCGTCACTCTGTGACGAGTAAGAATAACGGGTAAAAATAACGGCATAACAATTTCATATTTTTTATCACATAGCTCAAAAAATTAACAATATGGTATCAAACACAACTATGCAATAGATAATGATATGCATGCTTATTATATTGATTAAGCGCAAGGATTCGGTCTTTTTTAGTGGTCATTGTGGCGATATTTAATCATGCGCAGGGCGGAGAAAAGGAGGAATAAATAAGCTGTGATTTGACAAAATAGCTACAAATAATAAACGTGAGGGGCGCCTCGGGAGCATCGCCCCTCACATTTCTTGATAGTGATTATTTCACCGCATTTTTATGTGGGCGGCTGGCATAAAGATACAGCAACATAGCGGCGATAATACAAAATGCCATTGAGCTGACCATCGGCCAGGCGCTACGCGATGGCGCCATTGACAACAGCGTCCCCACTATCGCACCGATACCAAACCGTAAAGTTCCCGCCAAAGAAGAGGCCGTCCCCGCCATATGGGGAAAATCATCCAAAATGACGGCCATGGCATTCGAGGTAATCATCGCGATACAGCCCACATAAGCCGCGACGCCCAGCACCAGCGCCCAGAACCCTAACCCGGTGGCGCACACCACCAGCAGCCAGATGCCCATCACAAATTGGACCCACAGACCAAAGCGGAACATTTTCAGTGCTCCGAAACGGCGAACATTGCGGCTGTTGATCAATGTCATCAAGAATAAAAAGACGATATTCAGCGCAAAGTAATAGCCAAAGTTCTGCGGAGAAACGCCATTTAAATCAATATAAACAAACGGCCCGGCGCTGAGGAATGAGAACATACCTGCGAAAGAGAAACCGCTGGCCAGCATATAGCTCAGTACCCGCTTATGGCGGAATAAAGCGCCAAAATTGCCAATAGTGGTGCGCAAATGAAACTTTTGCCGTTTCTCCTTCGGCAAGGTTTCTTTGATAAACAACGCAACCAATATCGCCCCCACCAATGCGGCTCCCGCCATCGTCCAGAAAATGGCATGCCAGTTAAACCACACCAACAAAGCGCCGCCGATAATGGGTGCCAGCAATGGCGCGATTGTCATCACCAAGACCACAAAAGACATCATGCGCGAGAAATCATCTTTGGTGAACATGTCCCGCATCAATGCATTAATCACCACACTGGCGGCGGCGGCTGACAAGCCGTGCAAGAAACGCAAATTAATCAGTTGCTCGATTGATTGCGCCATAGCACAGGCCATTCCTGCCAGTGCAAAGATGAGCGTTCCCCAGAAAATGACCGGCTTGCGCCCGATGCTATCCGCCATCGGCCCATAAAACATTTGTCCGATGGCAAACCCCAGCACATAGGCGCTTAGCGTCATTTGTACTGCGCCACTCTCTACGCCAAATTGCTGTGCAATGATCGGCATACTGGGCAGATACATATCAATTGCCAGAGGCATCAGCATTGATAACAAGCCCAGGATAAAAATCAAACCAACGTGGGATGTCCGGTTTGTCGCTTCATTTTGATTACTGGCATGCACCTTCAACCACTCCTTCACTAACCTACCACGGGTTATCCCCGTCAGACTTCAAGCCGCATGTGCGTTGGCTACGCCGCAATAGAGAATCAATTACAGATGGGGAACGCCGACACTCGCAATTTCTTCGGCAGTCAGTGGGCGATACTCGCCGGGTGCTAAATCATCATCAAGTTTGATGTCGCCAATGCGCTCCCGATGCAGTTCCAGCACACGATTCCCGACCGCCCCAAACATGCGTTTTACCTGATGGTAGCGCCCTTCACTGATAGTCAAACGCACTAACTGAGGCTCGATAACTTCAAGCTGCGCCGGTTTCGTCAATGATTTTTCGTTATGCAGCTGTACGCCGTCAGTAAACTGCTGCGCCGTATCATCAGCAACCGGGTGTTCCAGTGTCACCAAATAGGTTTTTTCGCAATGATGGCGTGGAGAAGTAATGCGGTGCGACCATTGACCATCGTCGGTCATCAGCACCAGCCCGGTGGTGTCGATATCCAACCGCCCTGCCGCGTGAAGCTTATAAGCCACGGGTTCATCAAGGAAATACAGCACGGTTGGGTGATCCGGATCTTCTGTTGAACACACATAACCCTGCGGTTTGTTCAGCATAAAATAACGCGGGCCAACCGTCTGTTGTAATGGGTTGCCATCAAATCTCACGTCTTGTTCTGGCGTCAGCTTAATGGCACCACTTTTGACTATTTCGCCATCAATAGTGACGCGTTTTGCCCGTAGCTCGCGCGCGACCAACGCCCGGCTAACCCCTAATTGCTGAGATAAAAACTTGTCCAATCGCATTAAATCTACTTTGCCTGTTGTCTTACCCGTCATACTTCAAGCTGCATGTGCGTGGGCTGGTTTCGTTCACCCCAGTCACTTACCAGTGTAAGCTCCTGAGACTCCCTCCGTTGCCGCCTTCCTGCAACTCGAATTATTTAGGGTATAGTCGTGCCACTGAGGGGCGCGATACCCGCACTCACACCTGCCAATGATGGCAGAATGCTAATAATACGGTGTGAAATTAAGTAAACAGTATAGCGGCGGTTGCCCTATCATCCTAGGAACAGTTACGCAAAAAGCCGTTATTGAGAAACAGCTTATCTGCACAGCATCGTCCCCTCGCGCAGGCGGCCACACACGGGCATAATAATAGAAAGCCTTGACGATAATAATAGAAAGTCTTGAAGATAAATGGCACTTATACGTTGAAAGTAAATGTTAGGTTGCAGGAAAGCGTTGCAAAGGGTGAATGAGTTGAACAAGTTGAAAATGATGATAAAAATCACCGGGCAGGCGCATTAATGGCTTTCACACTTCGCCCTTATCAACAAGAAGCGGTGGACGCGACGCTGGCTCATTTTCGTCGCCATACCGAACCGGCGCTAATTGTCTTACCCACGGGTGCAGGTAAAAGTCTGGTTATTGCTGAATTAGCCAAACTGGCGCGTGGACGTGTTTTGGTGCTAGCACATGTCAAAGAGCTGGTGGCGCAAAATCATGCCAAATATTGTACTTACGGTTTAGAGGCCGATATTTTTGCCGCTGGCCTGCAACAACGCCAAAGCGAGGGGAAAGTGGTTTTTGGCAGTGTGCAATCCGTGGCGCGGAATCTGTCACTGTTTGATAGTGCCTTTTCGCTGCTAATTATCGATGAATGCCATCGAATCAGTGACGAAGATGACAGCCAATATCAGCAAATTATTCAGCATTTACGCACCACTAACCCGCGTTTGCGTTTACTGGGACTGACGGCGACTCCTTACCGCTTAGGCAAAGGCTGGATTTACCAATTCCACCATCACGGTATCACTCGTGGTGATGGGAAATCCCTATTCCGCGATTGTATTTATGAATTGCCCCTGCGTTATATGATTAAGCACGGTTTTCTGGTGCCACCGGAGCGGCTGGATATGCCGGTCGTGCAATATGATTTCAGCCGGTTGACCAGCAATAGCGACGGCATGTTCCGTGAAGCGGATTTAGACCGCGAGCTTAAACAGCAGCAAAGAATTACCCCACATATTGTTAGCCAGATAATTGAATATGCCGTCCATCGCCGCGGCGTGATGATTTTTGCCGCCACGGTCGAACATGCCAAAGAAGTCTATGGGCTACTCCCCAAAGGCCAGGCGGCGTTGGTGAGTGCCGGAACGCCCCCCGCCGAGCGGGATGCGTTAATCACCGCTTTTAAGCAGCAACAATTACATTATTTGGTCAATGTGGCGGTATTAACCACCGGCTTTGATGCCCCGCATGTTGATTTGATTGCGATTCTTCGCCCAACCGAATCCGTCAGCTTGTATCAACAAATTGTTGGGCGCGGCTTGCGGCTCTCGCCGGGCAAAGAAGATTGTCTGATTCTGGATTATGCCGGCAATCCCCACGACCTTTTCACCCCAGAAGTGGGCACCAGCAAACCCCACAGCGACAGCCAGCCGGTACAAGTTTTTTGCCCAGACTGCGGTTTTGCCAATATTTTCTGGGGGAAATGCACCGAATCCGGCGAGATCATTGAGCATTATGGCCGCCGCTGTCAGGGCTGGTTTGAAGATGATGATGGCGCGCGAGCCCAATGTGATTACCGCTTCCGTTTTAAATCCTGTCCACATTGCGGGGCGGAAAATGATATTGCCGCCCGCCGCTGTCATCAGTGTCGGGAGGTGCTGGTCGATCCCGATGATATGCTGAAAGCTGCCCTGAAATTAAAAGACGCGCTGGTATTGCGTTGCGGCGGAATGAGTTTGGAAAGTGGCCAGGATGTAAAAGGCGAGTGGCTAAAAATCACCTATTACGACGAAGATGGCACCGATACCAGTGAGCGTTTTCGCTTAACCACCGCCGCCCAACGGATGGCATTTGAGCAAATTTTCCTGCGCCCTCATCAACGGGCGCCTGGGGTTGCGTTAAAATGGCAAACCGCCGCCGATATCATCGCTCAGCAGGCGCTATTGCGTTATCCGGATTTTGTGGTCGCCCGCCGCCGTGGGCAATGGTGGCAAATCAGGGAAAAGGTTTTCGATTATCAGGGACGTTTTAGGCGGGCTGACTCTCTCGCCTAAGCCGCATTAAGCCTGATAAATTCGTAGTTTCGTTTGCTGTCTGGTGGATATTTCGCTAGAATGTCGCCCGCTTTGCTCTGGGTTTACCTAAGTAAAGCCGAGTATCGAACCTGTTGCTGGGTCGCCTGTAGCAGGGTTAATTTTCTTTAAGAGAAAACAAAATGACCACTATCAATGTAGAAGTACGTAACGACCAGGGTAAGGGTGCGAGCCGCCGCCTGCGTGCAGCAAATAAATTTCCGGCAATCATTTACGGTGGTTCAGAAGCAGCAATCTCTATTGCTCTTGACCATGACACCACCAAGAACCTTGAATTGAAACCGGGCTTTTATGATTCAGTACTGACTCTGGTTGTCGACGGTAAAGAAACCAAAGTTAAAGTACAGGCTGTTCAGCGTCACGCTTTCAAGCCAAAACTGACTCATATCGACTTCGTTCGCGTTTAATCGCGTCGCTTTCGATATTCGGGACGCCGAAATAAAAAACGCCGCTTCTGCGGCGTTTTTTATTAGCTGAATAAAGTCATGGTGCAAACCATTACTTCTTACCCGCATTGCGCTGTAGCTGATCACGCAGATTGGGTGGCGTGCCTTTAATGGTCAAAGTATCTGTCGCCGCATCCCAAAAAATACGCTCGCCCAGTAACAACGCATCAAAATTGATACTCAACCCACCGCCACTCCCTGCAAACTTGGTCAACTGGCGCAAAGTGCCGCGATCTGCTGGGAAACTCTCTTCCAATGCATAACCCTGCTCAGCAGAGAATTGTTGGAAATCTTTTTCGCCCAACTTTGGCAACTCTTGCGAAAGTTCCTGCAAGGCAATTTCTTCACCGGCCTGCAATTGCTCATTGCAATAGCTATAAACCTGCTGGCGATAAGCCTGGCGCTCATTTTTGTCCAGCTCGGCATCCGCGCAATAATCATCAACCGCCTGTAATAAACCGCGGTTTTGCGCTTTAGTATCCAGACCTTCACTTGCGGCCAAGAAATCCATAAAGAAATCAGATACTTTACGCCCCACCCGCCCTTTCAAGAAAGTCAGATAACGGGTTGATTCCGGGTTGTTTTCCCATTCAGTTAAATCAATACGGGCCACAATATCAGCACGATTGATATCAAGATAATGGGTGGTGCTCAGGTCAAGTTGCTCATTCACCCGCATGCTATTACAGCTGCTGAGCACTGAAATCAGCAAATATTCCACCGCCAGATAGCGGTATTGGCAAAACAGCACCACGCCACCCTCAGCAAACGGATATTTGGCTAACTCATCACGTAAACGCCCGGTTGCCGCGCGGCTAAAACTGAGGAAGTCTTCATCACCCTTACGGCTCCGTTTCAGCGCATCGGCCAGCTCACTTTGTTCATTAAACAACCCATAAGCTTTGCTTTTGGCACTGTAAACCCGATGCAGCTCGGCCATCATTTCTTCAACTACAGCATTGGCTGGTAACAACGAATCGCGCAACACCACATCAAGCGTTTGTTCATCACGTTTGATAAGCTGATGTAAGGCTATCTGGTCAATATCCAGACTCATGATAAATACTCCTTTTGGCTAGGGGCGTATTCAATCACTGATACCTGAGAGCTGCAACTCAAAAGCTATCTCGGCCCTCAATTAGTGGCCAATGATTCTTAATGCTATAAAATAGCGGAAAAACGCGTCTCTATACGGTAAGATATGGGACTTTGTCAGGTGTTGAGCACAATTTCTATGCCACAATCATCCCGTTATAGCGACGAACACGTTGAAAAATTGCTGTCAGAATTAGTCAGCGTACTGGAAAAACACCGTACCCCAACCGATCTTTCTTTGATGGTTTTGGGAAATATGGTAACAAATCTGATCAATACCAGCATTGCCCCGGCGCAACGCAAAGTATTGGCTCGTTCTTTCGCTGAAGCCCTGCAAGCTTCAGTTCGTGAAGATAAAGCTCATTAATTTACCGGCCAAGACTGCAATCTCAATATGGTGACAAATCGTCAGCGCTATCGTGAAAAAGTCTCCCAGATGATCAGCTGGGGGCACTGGTTCGCCCTGTTTAACATCCTGTTCAGCCTGGTGCTGGGTAGCCGCTATTTGTTTATCTCCGATTGGCCCTCATCGCTGATTGGCCGTGTCTATGCCCTTGTCAGTTGGCTTGGGCACTTTAGCTTTATCGTTTTTGCTGCCTATTTACTGGTGATATTCCCACTGACTTTTGTGGTGATGTCACAACGGCTACTCCGTTTCCTTTCCGCCGCCTTTGCCACTGCGGGCTTGACCCTGCTACTGGTGGATACCGAGGTTTTCACCCGCTTCCATTTGCATCTTAACCCCGTCGTATGGGAGTTAGTGGTTAACCCGGATCAAACTGAGTTGGCGCGTGATTGGCAATTGATGTTTATTGCCGTGCCAGTCATTTTTCTTGTCGAGATGCTTTTTGGCACCTGGGCATGGCAAAAACTACGCAGTCTCAACCGACAGCGCTTTGTTAAGCCGCTGGTTGCCGTGCTTATTTCCGCCTTCTTTGCTTCACATCTAATTTATATCTGGGCAGATGCTAATTTCTATCGCCCCATCAGTATGCAGCGCGCGAATTTACCGCTCTCCTATCCGATGACTGCGCGTAAATTCCTTGAGAAACACGGCCTGCTTGACCAAGAGGAATATCAGCGGCGCTTAGTCGAGCAAGGCAATCCAGATGCATTGACAGTTGAATATCCTCTCAGCCCGATCGCCTTCAGCGATAAAGGCAGCGGTTATAATCTGTTATTAATTGTGGTTGATGGCATCCGGACCAATAGCCTACAAAAAGATATGCCAGTCTTGGCGGAATTCGGCCATTCAAACATCCAGTTTGACCGGCATTACAGCTCGGGTAATCGTCAGGATACCGGGCTGTTTGGGCTGTTTTACGGCATTTCCCCAACCTATTTAGACGGTATTCTTTCTTCACGTAAACCGTCTGCATTCATCACGTCATTGAGTGCGCAAGGCTATCAGTTTGGATTGTTCTCATCCGATGGTTTTGCTTCGCCGCTCTACCGCCAGGCGTTGTTATCTGATTTCACCTTACCTGCTCCGGTAGAACAAACTGACAGCGCGACCACCGCACAATGGCAACAATGGCTGTCAACACTAAATAATAATACGCCGTGGTTCTCATACATTAATTTGAACGGGTCAATTGAAGCGCAAGATCCTGTTGCTGGTCATAAAGTTGCCACGCCAGCCGATTTTGTTCGCCGCTATAAGACGGGCGCAAAAGATGTGGATCAGCAGATTGCGACCATTCTGGATACGCTAAAACAACGCGGACAACTCGATAAGACCGTCGTTATTATTACTGCCGCCCATGGTGTCGAATTTAATGATAGCGGTAATGATAACTGGGGGGCTGGTAGCAGCTTTAATCGTCAACAGTTACAAGTCCCGTTAATCGTCCACTGGCCGGGTACACCCGCACAGAAAGTGAATAAGCTAACTAACCACGAAGATATTATGACCACATTGATGCAGCGGCTATTACACGTTAAAAACGCAGCAGAGGATTATTCGCAAGGGGAAGACTTATTCGCCGCACAACGCAACAACAACTGGGTAGCGACGGGCGATAATGGCACTCTAGTTATCACTACGCCAACACAAACGATTGTGCTAGATAATAATGGTGAATACCGGACTTATGATGAACAAGGCAATGAAATTAAAGATGAAAAGCCACAGCTCCCATTACTATTGCAAGTGCTGACTGATATAAAACGTTTTATTGCCAACTAGCTCTAAAAACCGAACTTCGAGCGCTTAAAAAACCAGCGAACGATTTTTACAGGTCTTGCATTAGTCACTGTAAAATGTAGTATAAATGCCACTGTATCGGCATGTAGCGCAGCTTGGTAGCGCACCGTCATGGGGTGTCGGGGGTCGGAGGTTCAAATCCTCTCATGCCGACCAAAATACCTCAAGAAAACCAATCCATTAGGGTTGGTTTTTTTGTTTGTGGGGTTTGAGGATGGAAGTTAAGGGGAAATCAAAGGGAAAAACTGACTCATCCGCGAGTGGATAGTAATCATTAATTTACATTACAAATACAATCCAGACACATAAGTATTGTTAACCATTAAAATCCAGGATTTTCATTGTGTTGCCCATCCTACCAAGCAATTAACTTAATTATCACCATAAACTATTTGTAATAATTCAATTTCGTCGACTACATTATCTATGGATATATTTAATATCCTAATGAATATACTTGCATTTGTATTTATTGCAATTATACATAATTAAAACAATTATCAGAGAGCGTTATTATCATGGGCAATAATAATCAACTTAAGAATGGAAATGACAGTGCAGCATTATACTTATTAGAACAGGCGATGGGGTTTACTTTTCAAGCCTCATTACGGGCTGCAACTATTTTAGGAGTAGCGGATCATCTGACCAAAGGTGCCAGAACAGCGGAGGAATTAGGGACGGCGGTGGGGGCTGATGGGCGTCTGTTAAATCGTGTTTTACGCATGTTGGCATCGCGTAATATTTTTGAAGAATCAGCAGATGGTCGCTATTCACTTAACGCCGCCGCACAATTCCTTTGCTCAGGTAGCCATAATTCACTGCGATCAGCAGTATTGATGTTAACCGATAAAACATTTTGGCTGCCGTTGGGAAATCTTGTCGAAAATTTACGGGGGGAATCGGCCTTTAAACAGGCTTTCGGAATGTCTTTTTATGAATACTGGTCACAAGATAATATTCCCGAGTCAGAAGGTGATTTTCATACTGGGATGTCGTCTATGTCCTCAGTGGAAAATAACTTTTTGGTACGCAGTTATGACTTCCCAGAACATGCCACAGTGGTGGATATTGCTGGGGGATTCGGCGGATTGCTGCTGAAAGTTTTGCAAAATAATCCGACACTCCAGGGTATCTTGTTCGACCGCCCCGCTGTTTTAGCAAAAAACCGTCTTGGTGAGTTAGGGGATGATTCGCGCTGGGAAACCCAGACAGGTAATTTCTTTGAAAGCTGCCCAACAGCTGATATTTATTTATTAAAATACATCACAATGGATTGGCCGGAAGAACAAGCAAGCAAGATATTACGCAGTTGCCGTAATGCAATGCGGCCCAACGCAAAAGTGCTCATCTTAGAACCGGTTATCTCCAGAGAGGATATCTGGCAGGGAGGTCGAGAGATTGACCTGCTATTACTCGGTAGTTTTGATGGAGGGCAAGCACGGACGGAAGAGGAATTGAAAGCACTACTGGCTAGTGCAAATTTGAAGCTTAATCGTATCATCGACACTGGGAGCTATGTATCAATAATCGAGGCAGTCGCCGACTGAATATAAGCATCAGTTAGAAAATAAAAAATACTTAACTGAAAGATTAAACATTGGATTTAATCTGATAACTATTATCTATTAAGTCGTGAAACACTATAGACAATGTTATGAAATATTGCTGTGTAGCATTGTCTTTATTATTAACACCCAGAGGCTGGCTCGATTAAAGGATGATATTCTATGCCATCAGGGTCTCATTTATAAAACTGACTTTAATAAATTATTGGTAATATATTGAATGACTCAGAAATTAAAATTACATTATTTTGAATAATTAAAACTTTCTCAGATTACCGGTAACTGACAATATTCTGCCCATGTTATAAGCCGCCCATATAATTGAGCGGATTTCTTTAATGGCAAGTTTGTCGAGAAATTAGAGTTTTTCACCATTGCTGGCGATAACTTTCTTATACCAGTCAAAACTCAATTTACGCGAACGCGCCATCGTGCCAGTCCCGTCATCATTTTTATCCACGTAGATAAAACCATAACGTTTGCTGTATTCACCCGTCGTGAATGATACACAGTCGATGCAGCCCCATGGAGTGTACCCCATCAAGTCCACGCCATCTTCAAACACCGCTTTTTTCATTTGCTCAATATGGGCTTTGAGATACGCAATGCGGTAATCATCGTGAACCATGCCGTCATCAGCAACGTGGTCGATAGCACCAAAGCCATTTTCAACAATAAATAGCGGCTTTTGGTAACGCTCATACAATACGCTCAGTGAATAACGCAAGCCGACAGGATCAATCTGCCATCCCCAATCAGATGCTTTAACATGGGGGTTAGGTACACTGCCCTCAAAACCGGAAAGGGAATTTCCACTCCCTGGATTAATCGCAGAAACTGCATTACTCATGTAATAACTCAACCCCATGTAATCCGCGCAACCTTCACGAAGAGTGTCGAGATCCCCCTCCTCCATATTAATAGTGAAACCGCGACGCGCCCATTCATTCAGAATGTAGGAAGGGTAGTAACCACGCATATGAACATCACCGAATAGATAACGCTCACGCATAGCTTCTACTGAATACATCATGTCATCTGGATGGCAAGAGAATGGGTATAGCGGCACCATCGCGACCATACAGCCAATTTTGAATTCTGGATTAATAGTGTGGCCCAGTTTGACCACTTTGGCACTGGCCACAAACTGATGATGCAGAACCTGATACATTGTTTCTTCAGGGTTTTCTTGTTCAGTGAACACCACGCCAGAGCAGCAATAACCAAATAATGGATACTTCCAGTTGCGTTGGTTATTGATCTCGTTGAATGTCATCCAGTATTTGACTTTGCTTTTATAGCGCTCCATGACCACTTCGCTGAATCTCACGAAGAAATCGACTACTTTCCGATTTTTCCAGCCGCCGTATTCTTTAACCAAGTGCCATGGCATTTCGAAGTGAGACAACGTAATCACCGGCTCAATGCCGTATTTCAGTAGCTCATCAAACATATCATCGTAAAATTGCAGACCAGCTTCATTCGGTTGCAGCTCATCACCTTTCGGGAAAATGCGCGTCCAGGCAATGGAAGTACGGAAGCATTTGAAGCCCATCTCAGCAAACATTGCGATGTCTTCTTTGTAATGACCATAAAAATCAACCGCTTCATGATTTGGATAGCGATAACCGTCTTGTACACCATCAGTTATCACACGGTCAACACTGTGTGAGCCACCGGACAATACATCGGCAATACTTATACCTTTGCCGCCTTTATCCCAGCCGCCTTCAACTTGATGCGCTGCAACTGCGCCGCCCCATAAAAAATCTTTCGGTAATTGTTTGTGGCTCATAAATTTATTCCTTAGTACTGCGGGCAATCGTTCACCCTGAAAATGAAAATCAATGGCGGGTGATAGCCCGCCCGAACATTAACTATTTTAGCCCTGATTCATTTGCGCCTGAACAATTGGTGCATCGGATGTTTTAGCACTGTTTGATGGTTCAACATTCTCTGTCTCATCAGTGAACCCAACCAACCAAGTAAAAACCGCACCCAAGACGAAAGCAACAGTGATGGATAGCAAGAATCCCAGGAACTGTGTCATATGCCCTTCTTTAAAGAAGACTGGCAGTACTGCGATACCGGGCAGGCAATAACTCCATGACACAGCATTAAAACTCCCTGCAATAGCCCCGCCGATCCCCCCGGCAGCACAACTGCATAAGAACGGTTTCTTCAAGCGTAATGCCACACCGTAAATAGCAGGTTCGGTAATACCGAATAAAGCTGTAATCCCTGCTGACAATGAAATTCCTTTCATTTCACTGTTGCGCGTTTTTAAATAAACGCCAAACATGGTTCCGGCCATGGCGAAGACCGCTGAGGCTTGCAGACCAGTAAAGGTGTCATAACCCAATGTAGCGTAGTTACCCACAGTGACTGGGGTGATGCCCCAATGAACACCCAATGTGACCAGTGGCTGCCAGAATGCACCAACCATAAACCCTGCTATCGCTGGGCTGAGGTTATAAAGTGTATTGTAAACCCCGCCAATAGCCCCACCTATCAAGTTACCCACTGGGCCAAACACCAGCAGGGTTAATGGCACCATAATGGCAATACAGAACATTGGGGTAAACAGATTACGCACCACCATCGGCAGCACTTTTTCACAGAAGCGCTGCACATAAGACATCGCCCAAACCATCAAAATAATCGGGATAACCGAGGCGGTATAGCTCAGGTATTGCACGGGAATACCGAAGAAATCTAAGGTCGGTGACGACAAAGGAATACCGGCGATGGTATTCAAAATATGGGCAACCTGCGGATTATTCAGTGCTTCATGCATTAATTGCTGAACCGCAGGGTCGGCTGAGTTCACCGTGACGATTTTGTTGGCCGTGAGCATGTTCATATAATCTGGGCTGATCAGCGCACATGCAGTAATAACAGCGGTGAAAGGGTTAACATTGAATTTCTTGGCAGCAGTAAAGGCCACCATCACCGGCAGGAAGGTAAAACCGGTCCAGGAAACAAAGTTTAGAATACGATAGGTGCCGCTGGCGGCATCCATCCAACCTATCGCGGCAAGGAAAGAAATGATCCCTTGTAAAATACCGCAAGCGGCCAGTGGGTAAAGAAAAGGCGCAAAAATACTGGAGATAATATCCATTAAGCGACTAACAATGCCGACTTTAGGTGCTGCCACCGGCGCGCTTTCATCAATATTAATCAGGTTCGTCACATGCTTATAAGCATCGCCAACGTGGTTACCAATAACCACTTGCATTTGCCCACCCGCTTCAATGACGGTAATAACCCCTTTAACACGATTTAATTTTTCTTTATCGACAGCTTTATTATCTTTCAATATAAAGCGTAACCGCGTTGCACAATGTGTGACGGTAATCACATTATTATCACCGCCGATATATTTAATAATTTCCTGGGCGGTCAATGAGTAATCAATTGCCATTATTAGTCTCCTGCCACGAATGCTGAGTATAAGATAAACAGAGTGTTACTGGATTATTATTAATATTTTTTGTTGATTAAGACTGAAGTTTAACAAAAAGAAAAACGAAGTCACGATATAACAAAAACCGTGACTTGGGATATGTTCCATGTAAAAAACACCCTGTTTTATCGAGTGTTTTTATTAATTAACTTGGGGAGTTTCTTGCCGATAGTCTCAATAATATATAATACTGGGATCTGAGTGGTAATATTATATTGGCCTTCCAATACAATAGGCGGCATATGATAGGAAATATTTAAATCCGCCATCTTAGCCAATGTTGAGTTATCACTGTTAGTCAGACTAATCACTTTGCAATTCTGTATGCTGAACTGATTGGCTATGCGGATAATCTCTTCCGTCTCACCAGAAACCGAGAAGATAATTGCAATCGCATCCTGATACATATCACTATTGATCGGATAGTAAGGATCATCAATATAGGTACTGTACTTCCCTATATTAGAGAAGAAACGCGCACTGTATTTCCCCAATGCACCAGATGTTCCTATTCCAACAAAAATAATTCGACGTGTAGCGGCTATTTGAGCTGCCGCCGTATCAAGTAACTCATCAAATTCGCTATTATTAATACTTTTAAAATAGCTAATTATTTCACTGATACCAAAAGTGACTGGTGGTTTTTCATCATGTTCTAAATACAGTTTAAAACGAATACGGAATTCAGAATAACCATCACAATTCATTTTTTTGCAGAAACGTAAAACTGTGGTAGTCGATACTCCCGCAGCATCCGCCAATTCTCTGATGGTCATGTACATCACTTTATCAGTATTTTTTATGATGTAGTTATAGACGATCAATTCCAGTTCGTTCAGCGATGATATTTCTTTATAGGTAAACATACTGGTACCTGAAACGATGCCATGGTGTGAGATAGGTAAATTTAGCATGAAATGGGAGGAGTAACGAGCAGGGATATCACCACTATTCAGCTTGTTAAGTAAGTTGAGTAGATAAAAACGGAATAACTGACGTCATAAGTAAATGAATAGAGCGTTCGCACAGGTGTCATCACCCTTAGAGGCTGTCATGCCCACCGAGCAAAGCCCCGATAATATCAGTAGTATCACCCGCCCCCCCCCCAAAAATCCGTTTGTCATAAATTAATTC
>NZ_CABHXX010000094.1 GCF_902170565.1 Yersinia thracica | reverse complement strand
GAGTTTCGCCTCGAAGCTGCCCAGCTTGTACTCGATCAGCATTACACCGTTGCCGCTGCTGCCACGGCAATGAATGTCGGTAAATCTACGATGGATAAGTGGGTCCGCCAGTTGAAAGAAGAGCGAGGGGGAAAATCACCCATAGCTTCACCCATGACACCTGAGCAGATTGAGATACGTGAGTTGAAGAAAAGACTTCAACGCGTTGAAATGGAAAGGGATATATTAAAAAAGGCTACCGCGCTCTTGATGTCGGACTCCCTGAACAATTCTCATTAGTTGAGAAACTCAGGGCGCGGTTTCCTGTTGCCGTTGTGTGCAACGTGTTTGGGGTTCATCGCAGCAGTTATAAATACTGGTGGCAGCCCAGGAAGCCTGACGCCACGAGAGTGGCATTACTGAGCCTTGTGCGTGAAGTTTATCGCGAAAGTAACGGCTCAGCAGGAGCGCGAAGCATTGCCGCGATGGTCACCACCAAAGGTATAAAACTGAGCCGCTGGCGGGCAACAAAGCTGATGAAAGCGCTCAATATTATCAGCTGTCAGCAACCTGGCCATCGTTATAAGAAGGCGTCTAAGGAACACATTGAGATCCCTAATTATCTGGATCGCCAGTTTGCTGTTACCGAGCCTAATCAGGCCTGGTGCGGTGATGTGACTTATATCTGGACGGGAAAACGCTGGGC
>NZ_CABHXX010000093.1 GCF_902170565.1 Yersinia thracica | reverse complement strand
CGCTGAGTCATGCAGTCGTGGCGGGCGTGGCGGCTGAAATTGGTGGTGGTGATGCGAAAGGTGCGGCGGCCGGGGCATTGGCCGCCGAGCTTGCCGGTGCGGTGATGGGTGAGAATTTTATCGGTTCGCAAAACTGGCAGGCTAAATCTGAACGTCAGGCACAGTTTGTCCGATTTTTGGGCGGTGTAGCGGGATCGGTATTTACCGGCAAAGCCGAGGGGGCATACAGTGGCGCTAATGCTGCTGAAACCACATTCCGTTATAACTATCTTAGCCATCATCAACAAAAGTTGATGGAAGCTGAAAT
>NZ_CABHXX010000092.1 GCF_902170565.1 Yersinia thracica | reverse complement strand
ATTTTATATTGTCGATATTTGTAGGATTGTTCCTACGAATGTGGTCTCCACATCCTATATATCTATATAACCTCGTACGTTTATCATCGTTATTAATGATGCAATATCAGACTTAAGGTATACACCAGTGGAAGTTAGACAACTTAATTACTTTTGGTTAAGTAAGAATGTTGCTCGTTATTTATAACCCATAATATACAGAGAAAATTGAGCGTTTTATGAATCGAGTATTTAAAGTCATTTGGAATAGTGCTTTAGGCCGTTACGATGTTGCATCTGAGTTTTCTAAATCAGGAAAAAAAACCAAGTCATCTTGTTCAGGTAATGTCGAGACAACCCTAGGCTTAACAATAGCTTCTCGTTTGAGCCAGGTTGCCATCACTCTGATGTTCGCTTTCGGGGCGAGTTCTGCCTTTGCTGCCGATGTTAGTGTTCCAGTATTTACCCCTGAAGTTCAATTTGAACAGACATTCACCGGCCCAGGCAATACCTTGTCGGGGAGTTTTAGCAACATTACACGCGGTGATTCTGGATTTAAAAACAGCAAGCTGGGTGATATTCCTGCAGGGAATTTCCTGTATGGTGCTGAGAATCTGATCAGTAAAAATATTTTCAATTTAGGGGATATGGTTACTGAAACTTTCCTTGATCCGAAAGGAACCGGCGCATTAATTACTATTAATGTGTATAGCAGCACGGCGATGTCAATTAAGCCATTGGCTGATTTTACGGTGCCGGTTTCCTATGCGGTGGGTGAGAATGGTCAGTATGTGAACCGTAACTTATTCCATGTACAAGATAGCAGTGACCTGACAGTAAATGTCGGTAGCACTGCGGCAGGTTGGGTTAATGAGAGCACCAACTACTTTAGCGCTATTCTTAAAGGTGGTTTGAAAAGTCAACCTGAGGCGACAACCTCTTCAGGATTCTATGTTGACTCTACTACATCCGCCCAGAATACAGTGTTAAATTATAACGCTAAGACCGTGGTCAACTTAGGAAATAACAGTAATAACATTCGTGATAGCAGCACCTCAGTCGCTAATGCCGTTCTTGATGACTTTACCGGTACATTCACCAGCCCTTATTTAGGTGCCCAAAATGTTCAAAACTTTGCTGATTTCCAGCAATACAACAATGCGTTGATCGCCGGTATTAAAAGCGGCGCGATTGTACTGGACAGTAAAGGCTATCAGGCTGAGCTGGCGCGCGCCTATTTTACTAATGGTAGCAATACTTCACCGAAAGTTACCCCTATCTATCTTGATATGGGCATTGACCCTAATGATGCCGTCAATCACATCATTGATTCCAGCCGTGTTGCCTTTATTCATGGTGATGGTCAGCAGGCTATTGTGAATATTGGTGCTGATGCCAATATTCAGGCGTTCAATACGGATATTTCCGTGGTGAGATTGAACGATGGTGCAACTTTGAATAACGCGGGGACATTAGGCTCAGCCGCCGGCACTGTTCGTGGCACCAATATTATTTTCGCCACTAACAGCACCGTCATTAATGAGGCCACTGGGGTTCTGGATGCAGGGACTAACCCTGACATGTTGGATTTCAAATCTACACCGACCGCCACATTACCACTGAATGTCGCCAGCGGCAGTCATACCGCGATTTTGGCGAATGGAACCTCTTCAGTCACTAACAATGGCGTCATCAACACCGCTTCACGTGGCACCAGTGTTTATACCCGCGCAGCTATCATTGACGGCACCTCTACCTTCGTCAATAACGGCAATATCAACATTGCGGCAACGGCTGATTTATCTCCTGCGGCAGGATATCTGAACGAAGGGGTCAGTGTTCAGAAAGGCTCTACTTTCGCCAATAGCGGCACTGTCTATATTGGCCGCCAGGCCCAGCGTTCACTCACTGATGCAGTGATCGATCTGGCCATTAAGACCCAGTCTTATGCCGTCAGATTAGTGCAAGATACGGTTAATCTGAGCAATATCGCTACCTTTACCAATAATTCGACCGGCAAAATTATCATTGGCAGCAAAACTGAAAACGCGACTGCTATTGATGCACAAGGGGTGAGAACAGCGGTTAATCAGAACGGCACCATTGAGTTGAATGGCACTGGGGCAACGCTGGGGCAAAACGCTGCACAGAATGTGGGCATTTCGTCCAGTTTGAATGCCACCAATGTTTTCAATAATGGCGATATCGTCATTAATGGTATCAATACCGTGGGTATTAAGGTGCTAGCTAACAGTTCAGCCACCAACCGGGGTCATATTTATGTGAATAGCGGGCTTGATCCGGTAACCAAACTGGCGAACTACGGCATTCAGGCGATGGGTGCGGGCGCGGTGGCGAATCTTTCCGGTCAGGTTAATCTGACTGGCGATGGCGCTATCGGAGTGGTTGCTGAAGATCAAGGCACCATTAATGTCACCGGTAATGGTCAGGTGGAGTTCGTCTCTGGTACCAAACAAGTCGGGTACCTGATTTACGGTGCAGGAGCGAGTGTCAATAATACCGCAGTGGGTGCCGAAACTGTTTCAACCGAAGGTTCTACTTTATATCGCGTCGATAAAGGTGCCAGTTTTGCCGGGACCACGGCCTCAACCATGAATGCCACCGGTAAAGATTCTTCTCTTATTCAAGTCACCGGTGCTGGCAGTAGCTTTAGCTCGGGTGCCTTAAATATGAATCTTTCTGGTGAGGGTGCCACGGGTGTCAAAGTTGAAGGTGGCGCTACCGGTGCCATCACCGCAGATGCAAGTTTAGAACTGCGTGGCGTTGGGGCCACCGCCGGTATTGTAGATGGTAACTATTACGGCCTGGACGGTATCGCGACCGGTGTGACTGGCAAGTCTGTCCTGACCAGTTCTGCGGCATTGACGACCGGTAACACCGCCTCCGGTGCCTATGGCTATATCGCCCGTAATGGTGGTGAGCTTATTCACAATGGCTCCATTAACTTTACTCAGGCTGGCAGCACCGGTGTATTGGTGAATGGCGGGATCCTGACTAACCAAAATAGCATCTCTGTGAATGGCACTGCGGTGAATATTCAGGGCGCTAACTCGACAGTCAATAACTCGGGTACGGTTAACGCGACTGACGGCACCGCCGCTTTCCTGTTAGGTTCCGGATCCAGTTTGACTCTGTCTGGCAATGGGGAAACCAAAGCGGGCGGTACCGCTCATGGCGTATTGCTTGATACTGGTGCTACCGCACTGACTGTTGACGGCGCGACCATCACTATGATGGCGGGCGGTACGGGTAATGCGATTGAAAACAAAGCAGAAATCACGGGTATCCAATTAAAAGATACCAACCTGACAGTGGGGAATGGCGCGGGTATCCGGACTGGGGCCTCTCTGGCCGCCACCAACTCTGGCACCATTAGTGTGAACGGCAGTGGTACCGGTATTTTGTTCGCCAACACCGGCGATACCATGACGAATAACACGCTGGATATGTCTGACTCGGCTGACCTGGTGATTAATGTTAATTCGGCAGCGGGTAAAGGGATTGTCACCCACTCCAGCCAAGATTTGAAAACCGGCGCCAGTGTTAATGTGAACAATGCTGCTGGTGGCGCGGCCTTGATTGTTAAAGGCACCACGGGGCATGTCGAGCAGTCCGGTAAACTAATATCCCAGTCACTGACTAGCCCAGTGGTTGATATCAACAATGGCAATGTCACCAGCTTCGTCAATAGCGGCAGCATTCATGCTAACAGCGCAGCGCAGCAAGCGGTGTTAACCAACACTGGCAACGGCGTGGCCTTCACCAATGAAACCGGCGGCAGCATTATTGGCCAGGTCAATTTGTTGGCGGGCGACAATACAGTGACCCTGATGAAAGGCAGTGAAGGGACTGATTTCACCACGGGTAGCGGTGATGACACCTTCATTCTGAAAGGGCTGACAGCCGCGGATACCAAGGTATTCAGTTCATTGAACGGTGGCAGCGGTACAGACACAGTTATCTTTGATAACTCGGCGTATACGCTGAAAGATGCTGATGCTATTCAGAATATGGATTACATCGACCTGATCAATGACTCCATGCTGACACTGGACAATGTCCTGCTGGCGCTGGGTAATGCGAAAGATGATAACGCCAACACCGGTTTTAACTTGGGTGACGGCAGCTTGTTGCAGGTTAACAACCTGAATGCAGTGAATTTTAACAGCAAACTCAATGGCCTCGGCACTGTTGCGGTCAATACTGCGGGTAACGCGTTTAACTTTACCGCTAACGCGGCACAGAATGCCTTTAACGGGGTACTGGCATTAGGCCACGCCACTTTTGATCTGGCCGCTGAAAACACCACTGCGCTGGTGAATGCCACCTTGAAATTGGGTGCTGACAGCATCACCACCGTAGGTGATGGCGTCCAGACTATTGCTGGCCTGGCCTTCGACGGTGGTACGGCGAAATTTAACACCGGAACCCCGGGCGAGACCGTGGCGAAAAGCACCATCCATACCACCAAAGAGATGAACCTGTTGGGCACCGGGACGGTGGTCGTGGACATCGACAGTGTCGACAACAGCCAGACGCCGGTCAATCCTGCCTTACCCATCTTGGAGCAGGATGATGCCAATACCTTGCTGCAACTGGCAGTGAGCGATGTTGCGGTACAAGGTAATGGTGGCAATCTGGTCTTGAAAGATCAGAACGGAAATATTATTACCGATGCAACTACCGCGGATATTGCACAGGACGGCACCACGGTCGCCAAAGGCACTTACGACTACCGCCTGAGCAGTAGTGTCAATAATGATGGTTTGTATGTGAGTTACGGCCTGACACAGGTTGAGTTGCTGGGCAGCGGCGCGGATGCGCTGTCACTGTACGCGACCAATAAAACCGGCCCGGCGGCTGACTTGAGCGCCAAAGTGACCGGCAGCGGTGATTTAGCGATTGATACTGGTGCGGGCGATACCGTGACACTGTCTAATCTGGACAATGATTACACCGGCTCTACCGAGGTGCGCAGCGGTACCTTGCAGATGCTGAATGATAATGTGCTGGGTCATACCTCACTGTTATCTTTGGCCGCAGACACCGCTTTTGATATGAACGGCCACAGCCAAACCGTGGGCGAATTAAATGGCGCTGCAGGTTCATTATTGAACCTCAATGGTGGCAACCTGACCCTGAGCCAGGGCGGCATTTCTAGCGGTGAACTGACCGGCAGCGGCGCGTTGACCATTGCTGCTGATGTGTTGACCGTTGACGGTGCCAACAGTGGTTTGAGCGCAGTCGCTACCATTACCAGCGGTGCAGAAACGGTGCTCAATAATGCAGCCGGTCTGGGGAGTGGCAATATTATCAACGCCGGTCTGTTGACACTGAAAGGTGCTGCCGGGCAGTTGGTGAATACTATCAGTGATGCAGGTCGTGTGGTGTTGCAGGATAACAGCGACATTACCGCCAGCGGCGATAACAGCTTGTTTAGCGGCCTGTTTGATATCAACAATGGCAGCCAGTTAGCGGTTTCTCAGGCGGCAAACCTGGGTAGTGCATCCGTCACCAATAATGGTTCGCTGGTCTTGAACTCAGCCACCGATTGGGCATTGGCTAACAACGTTACCGGCACCGGTAGCTTGACCAAAAATGGCGCAGGCACAGTTTCGTTAACATCAGCAGCAGCTTATACCGGCCAAACAGATATTAACGCTGGCGGGATTATACTGGGCAGCAATGCTAACCCAATGACACTGGCTAGCCAGCAGGTGAATATTGCCAGCGGTGCTTTCATGGGCGGTTTTGGTGGTGTAGCGGGCGCGATTGATAACAAGGGTTCCTTGTTTGTCGGCAACCCAACCGCACCGGTGACGTCCATATTGAGCCGCCTGGCACCTGCCAGTAATGTATTCACCGTCGGGACAGATTTAACCAACAGCGGTACAGTCTTTATCGGCAACAAAACCAGTAATGGAACTGGCACCACCGGCAATCAATTGGTGGTGAATGGTAACTATGTGGGTAACAACGGCTTGCTGCATTTCAACACCGCGTTGGGTGATGATAACTCTGCCACGGACAGCATGATAGTCAACGGCAACACCAGCGGAACCACCCATGTTAGTGTGGATAATGCCGGTGGTTCAGGTGCCAAGACGCTGAACGGTATTGAACTGATTCAGGTTAATGGCCTGTCAGAGGGTGATT
Organism: Yersinia thracica; assembly: GCF_902170565.1. Lineage (GTDB taxonomy): Bacteria > Pseudomonadota > Gammaproteobacteria > Enterobacterales > Enterobacteriaceae > Yersinia > Yersinia thracica. The sequence goes on along the minus strand of NZ_CABHXX010000092.1, from coordinate 2,158 downwards.
TCGTGCAAAGTGGCCGTATTGTGGCTGGCGCATATGATTACAGTCTGAAACGCGGCGTGGGCCAAAATGCCACTAACTGGTATCTGACCAGCTTGAGCAACTTGCCGGTTGATCCTGAAAATCCAGTTGATCCGGAAAACCCAGTCGGCCCAGAGGAAGAAGTTAAACGTCCTGAAGCGGGAAGCTACACGGCTAACCTGGCTGCCGCCAACAATATGTTTGTCACCCGTCTGCACGATCGTTTAGGGGAAACTCAATATATCGATGCCCTGACGGGCGAGCAGAAAGTGACGAGCATGTGGTTGCGCAATGAAGGCGGGCATAACCGTTCGCGTGATACCAGCGGCCAACTGAAAACCCAAAGCAATCGCTATGTGATGCAATTGGGTGGCGATATCGCCCAGTGGAGCAACAATGACCTGAACCGTTTACATTTAGGTGTGATGGCCGGTTACGGTAACAGCAAAAGCAATACTCGCTCAAAATCTGGCTACCAGTCTGATGGTTCCGTTAATGGTTACACTGCCGGTGTCTATAGCACCTGGTATGCCAATGACGAAGATAAGTCTGGGTTGTATGTCGATGGTTGGGCGCAGTACAGCTGGTTCAACAATACGGTGAAGGGCGAAGGTCTGGCGACTGAAGAGTACAAATCGAAAGGGATAACTGCCTCGGTAGAAAGCGGCTACACTTTCAAAATTGGTGAAAATAAGTCTAAGAACGAAACCTACTTTATCCAGCCAAAAGCGCAGATAACCTGGATGGGTGTGAAAGCTGACGAGCATCGTGAAGCCAATGGTACACAGGTGAGCGGCCAAGGCGACGGTAATATCCAGACGCGTCTGGGTGTGCGTTCTTATATGAAAGGGCACCATGCTATCGACAATGACAAAGATCGTGAGTTCCAGCCGTTTGTTGAAGCCAACTGGATCCACAATACCAAAGACTTCGGTACCAACATGAACTCAGTTGAGGTGAAACAGGCCGGTGCGAAAAACATCGGTGAGTTGAAACTGGGTGTTGAGGGGCAACTGAACAAACAGCTGAATGTCTGGGGTAATGTAGGCCAGCAATTGGGTGACAAAGGCTACAGTGATACAGCTGTGATGTTAGGGGTTAAATACAACTTCTAATCAGTTACTCGTCCTAATAAATAACGGTGCTTCGGCACCGTTATTTATATACTACAATCCTAATAAACCTCCGTTCTGAATAAAGTAAAAATAATAGACAAGGAATGATACAAAGTCATGAGAGTTATTGTGGTTAGTGATTGCGGCTTAACAAAATTATCCTTAGCGATTATTGTTAAAGGAATAAAGCGCGTTATAGATAGAGGGCAGGATATTGGTGTTGAGTTATATTATTCCGTTGATAACGAAAAGATATATAACCAATCAAATACCCGAGATATTGTCGTTCTTGATATTGATAACATTCCTGCCATTAAAATATTTAACACTATTGGTAAAGTCAGAGAGTTGAATCCTCTTGCTTTTATTATGGTTTTTTGTCGTAAAGATGAAAAAACAGAGGATTTCATTTGTTTGTCTGTTGTCTCTGATGGGATCTTATGCAAAACAGCCTCTATTGATAGAATAGAGAGTTTAATCGTTAAACTGCTGTCTTCGCGTAAACCCCCAAAGAAATTTGATCAGTTAGATTTGACGAGGAAAATAAAAAACCAGTTAACGAATAGAGAGAATGAAGTTCTTGAATGTATATTGTTAGGGTTAAGTAATGGTGACATATCAAGAGTGCTCGATATGAAAAATAAAACAGCCAGTGCTCACAGGAGGAATATATATAATAAACTAGGGATTAAAACAATAAATCAAACGTTAAGAAATTTATTTATTCTTAAATAAAAAATAGATTTGTTTTTATGTAGAACAATTGTTTTTCTACACAGTGTTAATTATTATTAACCAAGATAATTCTCAACTCTTAGGAGTATTAGAAATTCTGTGTCATTCCGCTAAAGTATTTAAAAAGAGGAATGACATATGACTCAACCTTTCGATTTTGAAAAAGCACTCAAAGCTCTCCAGTCAGGTCAAGCGTTAACTGGCAAAGATGGTATTTTAACTCCGTTAATCAAACAGTTAACTGAAGCTGCATTGACGGCGGAGCTGGACTCCCATCTGGCAAATGATAT
>NZ_CABHXX010000091.1 GCF_902170565.1 Yersinia thracica | reverse complement strand
GAATTTTATTGCTTAAATTACCGTAAATTGTTTCATTTTATTTATGTAAAAACCACGTCATTTTTTAAAAAACTTAATTAATTTTTACTTTTACAATGAGTTATATAAATTTAATATCTTTTCTATTAATAATAAAAAACAATATCATCAGTTTCGTTTATCAAGCCATTAGGAGGAAATGTATCATTTAGCACTGCGACTGCTCACCATTTTAAAGGAAAATCATATTGAATAAGAATTCGTAATTTGTGATCTTACACGTAAAAAATACTGACAGATCCAACCAGGAATAACTTTAGCAATGATATTATCGAGTGAAGTGCAATAAATTGTATGCTGGTTGGATAATGAAAACCAGCCGCTAAGCTGATTTTCATTATTTTAAATAATCTAAGACTCACTCTGATAAGGTTTATTTTTTCAGTTGCAATGTCGTCATGCAAGTTTGGCTTTCAGCTTGAGTCGCAAAAGGTGATGTCGCCTTAAGCCCTTGATAACTCACTTCGATCGTCCCTTCTATATTACGTGGCAACCACACACCAATAAAACCATTCTGATAACTGGTCAATTTATCCTGCAAGATAACTTTCCCGGCTTGATCGGTGATTTTCACATCGAAGGGGGTATTCGCCAATTCGCCACGGCAGCCAGATAAACTGTGATTAAAACACGGGTGGGTTTGGTTGATATAAGGCGCAAATGAGAGATAGAACTTATCACCCACAGGGAAAGAAAACTGCTGTTGCCCATCAGATAATTTCAACTCAGTCCCCGTGACCGAAGCTGAATACGCCAAAGGCCGTTCTTGTTTGGATTGATCAATTGTCTCAATCATTTGCTCAGTGGTTTTTCCAGATAAGCCTTGTTGAGCCAAAAACTCTGTTGCGGCGGTGGAAGAAGATGATGATGGTGTAGAAGAAGATTGTGCCAAAGCCAAATGGCTGAAAGTGACTGCGGCTAAAGCAACAATAGCCAGTCGGGCAGTTGAAACAAATGTCTTTTTCACTGTCATGGTGTCCTTTCGATAAGAGGAAAATGTTTTAGATAAGTTGAAATAATGACTGATAATCTAAACCCTCCCCTTGGGGGAGGGTCAAAGACAGATTTGAATAGAAAGGTAAACCATTGTATAGAAATGGATTTTTTTGATTTAAATCAAATTAGAACCGTGATATTCCTCTCAAAACGTTTTAGTTAATGTCTGGATGCTGAGCAATCAGATTCTTTCTCTTTTTCTCAAGTTCGGCAATTTGCTGATCAATATCCTCAATATTCTGTTCGATATGATCATGGTGCTCCTGCAACAGCTCTTTGGCTTCTGCTTTATCTGAAGCGGCGGGTGTTGCCCCTTTCAGTGGCATATTCGCCGTTTCTTTCATAAATATTCCAGTCACCAAGCCAATAACCGCAACCACCATCAAATAATAAGCTGGCATAAACAGATTTTGGGTGGTTTCAACCAGCCACGCGGCAACTGTGGGGGTCAGGCCGGCAACCAGTACGGAAATATTAAAGGCGATAGCCAATGCGCTGTAGCGAATATGAGTGGGGAACATGGCTGGCAATATGGATGCCATCACACCGGTAAAGCAGTTAAGTAAAATCGCCAGAATCAATAGGCCACAAAATATCAAACCGATAATGCCGCTGTTAATCAAAATAAAGCTAGGGATAGCGAGAATAAACAGCCCGATACTGCCGCAAATAACAAAAGGTTTACGGCCAAATCGGTCACTCATTAAGCCCATAACCGGCTGGACGAATAACATGCCGAGCATAATAGCGATAATAATCAATACGCCATGATCTTCAGAATAATGCAGGCTATGTGACAGATAACTCGGCATATAGGTCAACAGCATATAATAAGTGACATTAGTCGCAATCACCATGCCGACACAGATAGTCAGATTCTTCCATTGCTTGGTTAATATTTCGTGGAAAGAGACCTTGGGTGGCTGAGCTATATTATGGCGCGAATCATTATCGATTTTATCGACATGCTGCTGAAAAGTCGGCGTCTCTTCAAGTGCATGGCGCAAATAGATACCAATCAGCCCTAATGGTGCCGCGACAAAGAATGGAATACGCCAGCCCCATTCAAGGAAACTGGCCTCACCCACAATACTAGAAATCAGCAGAACGACCCCTGCCCCCAGCACAAAACCGGCAATAGAACCAAAATCCAGCCAACTGCCGAGGAAACCGCGCTTTCTGTCCGGTGAATATTCAGCGACAAAAATAGCCGCACCGGTATATTCGCCACCGACCGAAAAACCCTGCGCTAATTTTGCTAATAACAGCAGTATCGGTGCCCAAATACCTATCGAAGCATAAGAGGGAATCAACCCAATACAGAAGGTACTCACTGACATAATAATGATGGTGACCGATAGGACTTTCTGTCGCCCATATTTATCACCCAATGCACCAAAAAATATCCCGCCGAGGGGCCGAACCAGGAAAGGAACGGAAAAAGTCGCCAGTGCGGCGATCATCTGAATACCGGGATCAGCGCCGGGGAAAAATACCTGACCAAGGGCGAATGCAACAAAACCATACACACCAAAGTCGAACCACTCCATGGCGTTGCCCAGCGCCGCTGCGGTGATAGCTTTCTTCAGCTTGGTATCATCAATAATCGTAATATCATTGATTTGCATAGGTTTAACATTCTTTCTTCGTAGTCCCATTTTTGCTTCCTTATGTTCCCAATAGCTCCACTGCATAAAGCCAAAGTCAAAGTCATCAATTACAGTTATCCCTGTTACGGGATTAAAATCTTTATAGGGGATTTATACCCTAAATAATTCGAGTTGCAGGAAGGCGGCAAGTGAGAGAATTCCGATGAGCTTACTGTCTTGTAAGTGATTCGGATTATTAAACATAGCCAACGCACATGCAGCTTGAAGTATGACGGGTATATAAGAATAGTTGTAAAGCAGCGGGATGTGTAGGGAAAACGAGAGGATAATCATTAGAAACTCTAATGTAACGAGATTAAAAAACTAAAACTTAGCCTGAGTCTGCCACCTATTCCGCGGTGACAGACTCAGCTAATGATTAATGCTGCGGATCAGTATCTGACGGGTGTTTGCGCGATTTTGTCCATTCCCGTAACCGCTGAATATGCAGATACAGCGCCGGAATGAAGAAGATCCCCACGGCGGTGGCCATTAACATGCCACCAAACACGGTGATACCAATAATCTGACGGCTCATCGCGCCCGCGCCACTGGCAAAGACCAGCGGCATCACGCCGAGAATAAACGAAATTGCCGTCATCATCACCGCACGGAAACGCTGTTTGGCACCATCTTGTGCCGCCTGAGCAATACTCGCGCCCTCTTCCCGTCGGGCTTTGGAGAATTCGACAATCAATATCGCATTCTTGGCCGCCAACCCTATCAGTAATACCAACCCGATTTGCGCGTACACATCATTGGCAAAGCCCATCGTTGACAATCCGGCCACTGCGCCGCCGACCGCAAACACCACTGACAGAATCACCACCAGCGGGATACTCCAACTTTCATACTGGGCAACCAAGAACAGGTAAGCGAACACTAACGCAGCCAGATAAATAAACACCACCTGCCCGCCAGTTTGCTGCTCCTGCCATGACATCCCGCTCCAGCTATAACTGTAGCCTTGCGGTAAATTCTGCGCCAATAGTGCTTCCATCGCCGCCATTGCCTGACCCGAACTGGCACCGTCGGCCGCCGAACCACTGATAGCAACTGAAGGGAACTGATTGAAATTACTGATAAAAGGTGCACCCACTGAAGGCGTCAGAGTCACCAGATTGGCCAAACTGACCAATGCGCCGTTATCACTACGCACATTCAAACTATTGATCTGAGCGGTGCGCTGACGGAAATCCATATCATTTTGTAATTGCACCCGGAACATGCGGTTATTTAAGGTGAAATCACCGGCATTCATGCCCCCAAGAGAGGTTTGCAAGGTCTGGAAAATGCGGCTGACCGGCACCTGTAGTAATGCCGCACGATCTCGGTCAATACTCAGATTGGTTTCTGGTACCGAAGCACTGAAAGTGGTAAACACACGGCTCAGTTTCGGGTCTTGATTAGCAGCAAAAATAATCCCCTGACTGACCTGCGCCAGTTCTTGCGGCGTTTGCCCCAACAGGGCTTGAATCCGCAAATCAAAGCCCGAAGCACTGCCCAAACCGGCAATCGCCGGTGGATTGACCGCCATGATCATCGCCGATGGAATCGCCGCCAAATTGGCCTGAATGTTCGCCAGAACCTGATCAATATGCGGGCGTTGCCCCCAAGGTTTAAGCATCACAATAGCAAAACCGGCATTGGGTGAATTATTGCCACTGAGCAAACTAAAACCAGTGATTTTTATCACATCCTTGACGGCATCATTAGCGGTAACCTGTTGGTACATCTGATCCATTACCGTCTGAGTCCGATTCAGAGAAGCCCCATCCGGCAACTGTAAGCTGACGAAGAAATAGCCCTGGTCCTCTTCCGGCAAGAATGACGTTGGCAGTCGGGTATAACCCCACCAGGTGGCAAATCCCACCAACAACAGCGCGACGATACTGAATACAGCGCGGCTACTGATTTTCCCCGTCAATGCGACATAACCATCACGGGCGCTGTCCAACCCGCGGTTAATCCCGCCAAATACCCCAGTTGTTGACAATGTCCGGCGCTTAAGTAATACCGCGCACAGTGCCGGGCTTAAGGTTAACGCATTGATACTGGACAAAATAACTGCCGCCGAGAGGGTGACCGCGAACTGCCGATACAGCTCACCGACAATGCCCGGTAAAATCGCAATGGGTACAAATACCGCCATCAGCACCAAGGTGGTGGCAATAATCGGCCCGGCAATCTGGCTCATCGCCTTCTTGGTTGCCTCTGCGGGGGTTAGATTTGGGTCAATCGATAATAGGCGCTCGACGTTTTCGACCACCACAATAGCGTCATCCACCACAATGGTCAGCGCCAGAATTATGGCAAACAGACTGAGGGTATTCGCCGAGTAACCAAAGACATACAGCACCGCAAAGGTGCCCAACAGCGAAACCGGAATAGTGAGCGCAACAATAAAAGTCGCGCGCATACTTTGTAAAAACAGATATACCACCGCCAGCACCACAATCAGGGTCAAGGTCAGCGAAAGTGCAATTTCATGCAAAGTTGCCGTGACCGGCAAGGTGGAATCGTAGTTAATTTCATAGGTCAGATCCGGCGGGAAAGCCGCTGACAGGCGGGCCATTTCGTCACGAACGCCATTGGCCACCTCTAATGCATTGGCACCGGGCACCGGATAAACCACTAAGAATGCTGATTCAGTCTGGTTTTGCGCCGCACTGACTTGATAATTCTGCGCCCCCAGTGCTACGCGGGCAACATCACCCAGCCGAATCATACCACCCTGCGGATTGCTACGAATAATGACATTAGCAAATTCCTGTGGGTCGGAAAGCCGCCCCTGCCCACTGATAGTCAGGGTTTGCTGTTGGTCGGGCAATGATGGCGACGAACCTATTTGCCCGGCAGCCGCCTGTACGTTCTGCTGTTGCAATGCCGCGATGATGTCTTGCACGCTAACATTCAGCGACTCCATGCGTTGTGGATTCAACCACACACGCATGCTGTAATCACGGGCACCGAACACCTGCACATCACCCACACCATTGATACGCGCAATAGCATCACGCAGCTGTATGCTGGTGTAGTTACTCACAAACAGGGCATCATGAGTCTGTTTTGGCGAAAAGACACTCACTCCCAAGAGTAGATTAGAAGCGCGTTTGCGCACTGAAATGCCGTTTTCATTCACTTCAGCCGGGAGCTGGGCGCTCACCTGAGAAATGCGGTTTTGCACTTCAACTGCGGCCATATCCGGATCAGTGCCGCTGGCGAAAGTGATACTCAGTTGATAGCTGCCGTTATTGCCACTGGTGGATTCCATATACAGCATATTGCTGACACCATTGACTTGAGCTTCCAGCGGGGAGGCAATAGCCTGCGCCACATCGCGGGCGCTGGCTCCCGGATAAACCGCACTGACAGAGACAACTGGCGGCGTGATATCCGGATATTGCTCCACCGGAATCACATGCAATGACACCCAGCCAACAATGGTTATCACCAATGCAATAACAATGGCGAACTTGGGACGACGGATAAAGAAATGCAGCATCTGTCCTTCCCCTTAGTTCGCAGTCAGCGGTGGTGCAACACTGGCGCTCACTGTCATACCGGGCCGGACATGTTGTAGCCCCGACACAATGACTCGCTCGCCGACTTTCAGCCCCTCTTTCACTTCATATTGCTGCTCAAACTGCTCGCCGAGAGTGACGGGCCGCACTTCCACCTGATCTTTATCCGTTACCACCAACACAAAATGGCCCTGCTTATTCTGTTGCAATGCGGCAATCGGAATGGCCGCGACAGCTTTTGCTGTTTCGGCGGCCAGCGACACATTCACCACCCCGCCGGGCAGTAATAGATGCCGTGGGTTGTCAAAACGAGTTCGAATAGTCACCGTACCAGTCTGTTTATCAATTTGATTATCAACAGATTCAAAGACGCCGCTGTCCGGATATTGCTTACCATTCGCCAGTTGAATGCGCGGAGTAAAATGCTCAAATGCCAGTGCGCTGTTTTCACTCGCGGATGCGCCACTTGCTGCGGATAATTGATAGGTGGCGGTAATGTAATCTCTTTCATTAACAGCAATAGCGACTCGAATAGGGTCGAGCTGCACAATACTGACCAAGGTACCACTGGCCGGGTTAATCAAACTGCCGACGTTAAAGCGGCTGTGACCAATTTGGCCGGTGATCGGGGCATAAATGCGAGTAAAACCGAGTTGTAGTTGCTGAATTTGTAGGTTTGCTTGCGCCTGAGCCACCGCCGCCCGGCTGATATCCCGCTGTGCCTGTGCTTCATCGACTTCCGCCTGACTGACTGAGCGATTATTACCCAAACGCTGCAAGCGAGTGAGAGTCACCTGCGCATGGTTGGCGCTGGCGGTTGCGCTATCTAATTGCGCCTGTGCTTGAGTGACGGATGCCTGATGTAAAACCGGATCAATTTCATACAGTAAATCCCCCTGCTTGACCATCTGCCCCTCGGTAAACAATCTGGCGGCAATAAACCCTTCGGTGCGGGTTGTTACATCCACGGCCTGAATGGCTTCCACCCGTCCGAGAAATTGCAATGCAGTATCTGGCGTCGCAGAGGTCACTATCGCGACAGTCACCGCCGGTAAAGGTGCCGCTGCCAGCGCGCTATCTGTGCTGATACCCAGCATTAACACCATTGCATATGCGGGCAGATATGCGGGTAGAGAAGATAGCCGAGCACATAGGATTCGCTGCGCGTTAAGCATTATCGCGTTGCGAACCAAATTCAGTGTAGACATGGTCATTTATTCCTTACTCTCGGCGGGCAATTAGTTTGGGTATGGGGTCAGTAAACTTAGCGCGATTAATAATAATCTTAAGCCACTTTAACGTCTTGCGACAAAAATTCATATCGCAGACTGAAGCCCGAATAACCATCATTTTGGGCAGGGTGCAAAACATTCATCTCGGCGCACTGCTAAGCACTAGAGGCTCATTTAACATGAAAGGTAAATAGTCAGTTTAGTTTTATTTTTATTCTTTTTTAATGAAAAAACCGCAGAAAAACATCATATTATTCTAAGCTAAAATAATAACTCGGCGGAGTTATGCTAGTTTATATTATCTTAGTGCCTTCACTTTCGGCTGATTAGACAGTTATTTTCTCAGCGCGCCCAGTCTATTTCTCAGTGAGGAAAGATGGCAAACAGGGGTTGCCCATGGATGGCCGAGTAATAAGTGCAGCCAACACCGCTGCAATTTGAAAGATGATGGGTATAAGGGAATTCACTATGACAAACTCCACCCCACCTGAAGCAGGGGCCAGAGGGGAAAATGTTTTCTTTGCCAAACGGGCTTTGCGGACGATGGTTTTGCTCGTTGGGGCAATCATTATTATTGCCGCCACGGGCATTATCTATCTTGCTACACAATTAAATGAACAAGCCGAGTCCAATAGCCGTTTTCTGGTGGAAAAAGCATGGGAAACGCGCCAAAAATCGATCAAAACCAGAATAAAAGATAATGCTTATTGGGGCGATGCTTATGAGCATTTACATGTAACAGTCGATCCTGACTGGGCCTTTGTTAGCCAAAATCTGGGGCCATCGCTTTATAAAAACTTTGGCTATGAAGGTATTTTTGTCATTGATGGACAGGGGAAAACCCGTTATTCCGTCATCAATGGGCAGTTGGTGAATATCCGTCTACAAGACTGGCTCGATGAAGATATTACGCCGTTTATTGATTCGGTACGCCGTCAGGTTGAAAACCAAGATGCCGCCACGAAAATCGTCAATGTTGCCGGGGCACCAGCCATTGTTGCTGCAGCGGTATTAACTACCGGCAATGACCCCCGGATTAAACCCGTGGCTGGCCCACCGTCTGTTCTGGTCTTTACCAATATACTGACCCAAACCGAACTGAATGTTTTGGGGGAAAATTATGGTATTCACCAACTTCGCACGGCCCGGGATAAAAAAGATGCGGCGTCCAGTCCCGCCATTCAGCTATCGTCAACACCATTACCTTTAAAACAATCATCTTTAAAACAACCACCTTCAAAGCAATTATCCTCAAAAGAATTAGCGCCCAATGACGACACTGTAGTGACGCTGCACTGGAACCAAAATATGCCCGGCGCGCAACTGCTCAATATTTTACTGCCATTACTGGCGCTAATTGCCCTTATTCTCTGGCTGAGCGGCTGGTGGATTCTGCGGCGCGCGTTGTCAGAAGCGCGCACAGCCGATGAAAACAAAGTGGCGTTAATTGCCAGCGAAGAGCGCTTTCGCCACATGGCGGAAGCCGCCACCGATTGGCTATGGGAAACAGATGCCAACCTGCGCATCACTTATCTGTCCCAGCGGTTTTTCACTATTACCGGGCTGAGTGTCGAGCGCTGGTTGGGCCGTAATCTCGACTCATTGCTCAATTGTGACCATATTCCGCTGCGATCCTGGCTGCAATACACGCACTTAACCGAATCCCGCAATGAGCTGCAATGCACCTATTTCTCAGCTAAAGGCGACAAACGTATTTGCCGCGTTTATGCCAAACCCATCATCAAAAATGATGAAAACATTGGTTTTCGTGGCACCGTCTCTGACATCACCCAAGAGATAGAAGCACAGGAGCGAATTCAGCATCTTTCTCTGCATGACTCGCTGACTGGTTTACCCAACCGCATGAGAATGAAAGAATTTTTGGAAAGTAAGCTGCGTAATTTAACCGCTGCGCCGCATCCGTTGGTGATCCTCAATGTTGATTTGGATAAATTTAAGCCGGTCAATGATACCTTTGGCCATATTGCCGGTGACCAGGTGCTCCATCAGGTCTCTGAACGGCTGAGAAGTTGTTTGCGCGATCAGGATTTAGTGGCTCGTCAAGGGGGAGATGAATTCATTCTAATTATTACCGGGCTGTCTTCAATCAAAGAAATTGAAGACCTCTGCGCGCGGGTTATTGACCGCATCGAAAGCCCATATATCATTAATAATCAGGATATTTTCATCAGTGCCAGTATCGGTATTGCGCTGGCGCCACAGGACTCCATGCAAGCCGAGGAGCTGTTGCGCTTTGCAGATATTGCCATGTATGAAGCCAAAAATAGTGGCCACAACCGCTGGAGTTTTTATTCCAGTGAAATGAATGACCGCCTAATGCAACGCAGCGAATTAGAGCGTTTCTTGCGCCAGGCGATTAAACACAATGAATTCAACCTTTACTATCAGCCGCGCTATCGCATTGCAGGGACAAAACTTACCGGTGCCGAGGCGCTGGTGCGCTGGAACCACCCAGTGCTGGGACTACTGATGCCAGATCAATTCATTGCTCTGGCAGAAGAAACCGGCCTGATCACCGCCATCAGCGACTGGACGATGCTTCAAGCCTGTCAGGATGCGGCGACATGGCCCGCCTCACTGATTATTTCAGTCAATATTTCTGCCATTGAATTCCGCAGCCAACATCTCATCGAACGAGTACGACAAGTTTTGCGACTAACCGGCTTACCGAGCCACCGGCTGGAGTTGGAAATCACTGAGCGGATAATGATTGAAGATGCGGATGGCGCATTTAAAACCATGACCGCATTGAAAGCGCTGGGCGTGCGTTTATCAATGGATGATTTTGGTACTGGATATTCTTCACTGAATTATCTGCGCCGCTTCCCATTCGATGGTTTGAAAATTGATAAGAGCTTTATTGATGAACTGACGCAATCCCGAGAAGGGCAGTCAATTGTGGAGGGCATTATTAACCTCGGCCACGCGCTGTCCATGACCGTGACCGCCGAGGGGGTTGAAACCACAGAACAACTTGAGCACCTGCAAGCATTAACCTGTGATGAAGCCCAAGGTTATCTTCTAGGTAAACCAATGAAGTTAAATGAATTATTAAATATTACGCATCAGGCAGATTGCGATAAATAAAATATCAAGAAAAGCGGCTCAGCCTCTGGCTGAATGGCTCATAGAGGCTGAGCAGCAACAGTTTTATTGAGTGGGTTGGCTTTTTAGTTTGAAATTAACAATATCGTAGACCAAACCATCTATTGTACTTTTGACTTGTTCCGCAGAAATGGGTACGCCGCTGTTACTGACATCCTTACCATAAGCTTTGCGTACTACGACAATAACGGGTTTGCCGGTATTGGAATCAATAACCTGTAATTCCAAATAAAGCGCAGTATGCTGAGTGCGGTTACCGGTCGCCGCCATAGTTCCAGCAACAACAGCGGCTATAGGTATCATTTCATAAACTTCAAGATCTTTATCTTCAGCAGAAACCGCAGTAATGGCTCCCCGCACAATCAAAATATTCCGTTTCTTCGGTGAATTGACGAGTGGTAATTGCTGGCTAACAGCTTCTTTCAGTCTTTTATTCGCGTAAGCTAATATTTCATCTAATGTTTTCTGACTGACTCGTTGAGTTGGACCCGATTTTGGATAATAGATCAATGGTGTGTAATAAATGCCAGTATATTTTTCAACATTAAAATCTGGGGAAACCCAACGCAATACTTTCTGGCCACTGGCAGACTCGGACTCCTGTAACTTACTGTAATCAACAAGAAAACCAGAATACTGCGCACTGGTTGTAACCTTTGAGGCGCATCCTGCCACTAATATCCCGACGGCAAACAGCACCGCTATCTTATAACTGTTCAGAATGACCATTGTATTTTCCTATATGTTAATTAGGGATCTAAAAAACAGAAATGTAGAAAAGGCCGGGAAAGCAAAAGAATGAGAATGTTCTCCATTTAAATATTAAACCATGGCAAAACATTTGCAGGATATAAATTAAAGAATTAAAAGCCCCCGTAGAGACCTATAATGAAATTTAATTTGAGAATAAAACCGTAGCAGAAAAGAAAAGTCATCGGATAAAAATTAAGACGCCAAAGTATCCAGTTGATAAAGGCCATCCAGGAATGCAGAAACAAAACTCCCCTGCCCGCCGACTTGCGACATAACTCTACACGGGTCACCGCCAGTCAACCACGGGCGGCGGCAATCACCGCCTGCCCCAGCGCCAGACCGCCATCACCGGCGGGCAGGCGCTGGGGCATCAATAGCGGGAAGTCGTGCAGTTGCTCGCGGAGTAATTCGCGCAGCAGCCGGTTATGCAGCACACCACCGGAAAAGGCAATAGTATCAATGCCATAATGCAGTGCCGCCTGTCGGGCTAAGCGGGCAAAACCCTGTGCGAGAGCAAAGTGAAAAGCATAAGCGCGCTCAGCCGGTGAAGCATCAAAAGCCAGCCATTGCCGCCAGAAAGTGGCTAAATCCAATTGATTGTCGAGCAGTGGCATAGTGACGGGCGGAACTGTTCGGGAACTTTGCCATGCCAGCGCCTCCAGCAAACACGCGGCTTCCCCCTCCCAGCTTAAGGTCGATGGCCCAATATTCAGTGCGGCGGCCACAGCATCAAATAGCCGCCCTGCCGATGAGGCCAATGGCGCATTAATACCGCGCGCAATCGCCCGCGCCAGTACCTCACCCTGCGGTTTGGGAATAGCCACCGCTGCGGGTAAGTTTTGCCAATCCGGTACAAAGCGCTGAAACTGCGCCAGTAAATTGCGCCACGGTTGGCGAGAGGCCAGATCCCCGCCGGGTAAGGCCACCGCAGGCAAACCGCCCACATATTCACAATTCACATAGTCGACCAGAAAACATTCGCCGCCCCATAGTTTCCCCTGCGCGCCATACCCCAGCCCATCCAACGCCAAACCTATCACCGCCCCCCCCTGGCGCGGCCAGCCATGTTCCGCCAAACAAGCCGCCAAATGAGCATGATGATGCAAAACTTCGGTGCAGGGGATATTTTGCTGCGCGGCCCACTCTTTGCCGAACTGGTGGCTGATATAACCGGGGTGCGCATCCACCACCACCGCCTGCGGGGTAAAATGATAAATATCGCAAAACAGCGCTAATAACTGTTGTTGCTGCTGCGCAATATCGCGGTCTGCCAGATCGCCCAGATGCTGGCTCAGCACCGCATTACTGTCTCGCAGCAAGCAAAAGGTGTTTTTCATGTCGGCCCCGAGCGCCAGAATGGCCGGGTGCTGACTAAACCCCGGCGGCAACTCGAAAGCATCTGGCACATAGCCTCGGGCGCGGCGCAGCATTTCAGCCCCTTGCGGAGTCAGGCGCACCAATGAGTCGTCGGCGCGCTGCACAATTTCCCTGTCGTGTAATAGCCAGTGATCGGCAATATCACTCAGGGCGCATAGGGCTTGTTGATTACTCAGAGCGGGCGGTTTGCCGCGGCCATTGCCGGAGGTCATGACCAACGGGCGCGCCACCTGTTGCAGCAGTAAATGTTGCAGTGGATTGGCGGGCAGCATAATGCCGATTTCAGGTAACTCTGGCGCGATCGCCGCACAAAGAGGGCTTTCCGGCGGCTTCGCCACTAAAACTATCGGGGCCGCGGGGCTGCGCAGCAAACTCAGTAATGCATCATTATCAGTCTGTTGCACACAGGTTTGCAGCCAGTCGATACCAGGTAACATCACCGCCAACGGCTTGGAAGGCCGCTGTTTGCGCTCACGCAAGCGGGCTACTGCGGCGGCATTGGTGGCGTCCACCGCCAGATGAAAACCGCCCAGTCCTTTGACAGCTACAATTTCGCCAGCCAGCAGTGCAGCGGCGGCCTGTTCTAGCGCGGCGAAGCCATGGGTCACGGCCTGCCCATCAGCTTTCGTCAACCACAGTTGCGGGCCACAATCCGCACAGGCATTGGGCTGGGCATGAAAACGGCGGTCTGCGGGGTGGTCATATTCGGCCTGACAAGCCGCGCACAGCGGGAACTTGCTCATGGCGGTATAGGGCCGGTCGTAAGGCATGCGGTGGATGATGGTAAAGCGCGGGCCACAATGGGTGCAGTTGATAAAAGGATAACGGTAGCGGCGGTTGGTAGGATTATTCATTTCACTCAGGCATGCATCACAGGTCGCGGCATCCGGTACGATTTGGGTATCCATCTGCCCGACCCCGCTATGGTGAATCACGAAATCCAGCGGCGGCTGCGCCCAGTGGTATGGCGTGGTGACGATGCTATCAATATGCGCCAATGGCGGGCAATCTTGCGGCAATGCTTGTAAAAAGTCCGCCACCGCCGGAGCTTGCCATAAATGAACCGTCACCCCCGCGCTGTCGTTACTGACATCACCGAACACCCCAAAACGATGGGCTAGTTGCCAGATATAGGGGCGAAAACCCACCCCCTGCACTTTGCCCTTTATCCGCAGACTGAGGCCGTTTATCTCCACAAAAACTCCTTAATGAAGCGACTAACAAAGCTGTTTTGTGGTTTGGCGACAGGCGGGGCGACTGCACCGATGGGCGCTCCGGCGACTGACGTCGCTACGACCCATTCGCCACATTTCCCCGCTTATCAACATTGTTATCCGCCAGTTTATTTCCGTAACAGGAGGATCAACATATACGGGGTAATGGTTCGTCTAGAGGTAAGTCTAACCGCCGTGAAACACCAAATGCGCCGCATAACCGCACTTGTTTATTCTCCGTCACCTGTCCGATAACCGCGGCATCACGGCCGAGTGGGTGGCGCTGTAACTCAGTTAAAACAGCATCTTGCGCCTCAGGTGAGACCACCAGCACCAGTTTGCCTTCATTGGCAAAGTTGAGCGCATCCAGCCCCAGTAATTCACAAATACCGCGCACCGCAGGTTTCAGTGGCAAATCTGCTTGGTTGATTTCCATGCCGCAACCACTGGCAGCGGCAAATTCGTGCAAAATTGCCGTCACACCACCACGGGTCGCATCGCGTAGCGCCCGCACACCGCTAATATGGCGCAGGGGGGCAATCAAAGGAGTCAGCAGGGCGCAATCACTGACTAACTCCGCCTCCAGCCCCAAACCTTCGCGCAAATTTAAGATTGTCGCGCCATGATCGCCCAAGGTGCCGCTGACAACTATCCGATCGCCGGCACGGATCATCGCGGTTCCCCATTGGATATCCGCTGGGATCACCCCGATGCCGGTGGTATTGATGAAGATCTTATCCGCCGCGCCGCGCTGCACCACTTTGGTATCCCCGGTGACGATCTGAATCCCCGCCTGCTGTGCCGTGGCCGCCATGGAGTGCACAATGCGCTCCAAATCCGCCATTAGCAGCCCTTCTTCCAGAATAAAACCACATGAAAGATAACGCGGAGTCGCGCCACTGACTGCCACATCATTGGCCGTGCCGCACACCGCCAATTTGCCGATGTCGCCGCCGGGGAAGAAAATAGGATCAATGACATAGCTGTCAGTCGATATCGCCAGCCGATCGCCCTGTGCTGTCAGATCTGCCAGCGCAATGCGCGCCTGATCTTCCCGCTCATTCAGTGCCGGATTAGAAAACGCCGCCAAAAACAGCGATTCGATCAAGCTCTGCATTGCCCGCCCACCACTGCCGTGTGCCAGGGTAATTTCTTGTTTATTCATTTAGTTGTGACCCATTGAAAACAATACCCAAAGTCATTGAAGTGAACGCCGCTAACACCCCTGCGGCTTCAAGTGCGAAGGGCTATCGGTATTGATAATAAGCAGAGCAAGCCCCTTCGGAGGAAACCATCAGCGCGCCGAATGCATTATCTGGCGTGCATTCACCACCAAACAGCGGGCATTGATCCGGTTTACAACGCCCGGTCAGCACATCGCCGCAACGGGATCGCGGATCATCCGCCACCCGCTGTTGCTGCGGGGTGAAACGCCGCTCCGCATCAAACGCCTGATAATCCGGGCTAAGTTGCACTCCAGAATCGGCTATTTCGCCCAATCCGCGCCACTCACTGCGGGTTTTCACCACAAACACCTCGGCCAGCGCTTGTTGCGCTAGCAGGTTGCCGCTGTCCGGCACAATGCGCCGATATTGGTTTTCCACCGCACAGCGCCCACTGACCCTCTGCTCCAGCAGCATCACCAGCCCTTGCAAAATATCCAGCGGTTCAAAGCCGGTGACCACCAGCGGCTTATTGAATTGGCTGCAAATAAAATCGTATGGCGTGGTGCCGATCACCATGCTGACATGGCCGGGCGCGAGGAAACCGTCAATGCGTACATCGGGCTGTTGCAGTAAGCTGCGCAAGGTAGGAATAATAGTAATGTGCTGGCAGAACACAGTGAAGTTGGTCAGCCCCAGCCGTTTGGCTTGTTGCAGTGTTAAGGCGGTGGCGGGCATGGTGGTTTCAAAACCGAGACCGAAAAACACCACTTCGCGATCCGGATGACGCTGTGCCAGGGTCAGGGCATCCAGCGGCGAGTAAACCACGCGAATATCAGCCCCGCGCCGCTTGGCATCCAACATCGAGCCATTGCGCCCCGGCACCCGCATCGCGTCGCCATAAGTGCAGAAGATCACCGCTGGATCGGCGGCAATTTCCAGACAACTGTCAATGCGGCCCATCGGCAACACGCACACCGGGCAACCCGGCCCGTGGACAAACTCCAAACCGTCCGGTAGCAATTGATCCAAGCCGAATTTGAAGATCGCATGAGTGTGACCGCCGCACACTTCCATAATTTGTAGCGGCAAACGCTGTTGATCCGCAAGTTGCGGCAGTAAGTTTTCGATCCGCTGTAATAATGCACTGACCAGCGCCGGATCACGGAATTCATCAACGTAGCGCATCATTGGCCCCACTGGCGATATCATCCAAATCCAGTCCCACCGCCTGCATATGCGCGAGCGCCGCGAGGGTTTGCTGGGCTTCTTCTTCATCAAGCAAGCTCATGGCAAACCCGACATGCACCAATACCCATTGGCCGAGTAAGTCAGCCGGTGACGCGTCACACACCAACGCGATATTGATTTCGCGTTTTACGCCGCTCACTTCCACCCAAGCCAGTTGGTGGATATCTTCACCCACCGCCACTATTTTGCCGGGTACGCCTAAGCACATCGCTGTGTCTCCAGCCATTCCAGCCACAAATCCATCCCCTCACCGCTGCTGGCTGACAATGCAATCACCTGAATATCCGGGTTCACCTGGCGGGCATAATTGATGCACTGCTCAATATCAAAATCCAGATACGGCAACAGGTCGATTTTATTGATAATCATCAAGGTAGAGGCGGCAAACATATGAGGATATTTCAGCGGCTTATCTTCGCCCTCTGTCACTGAAAGCACCGCGACCTTATGGCGTTCCCCCAGATCAAAGCTGGCCGGACACACCAAATTGCCCACGTTTTCAATAAATAGCAGGCTGTCATTGCTGAGATGCAGGCGGTGCGCGGCATCATGCACCATCTGCGCATCGAGATGGCAACCTTTGCCGGTATTGACCTGAATCGCGGGGACACCGGTGGCGCGAATGCGTTCGGCATCATGAGTGGTTTGCTGATCACCCTCAATCACCGCGCAGGGCACTTGCCCGGCCAACAGTTGCAAGGTGGTGGTCAACAGGGTGGTTTTGCCGGAGCCGGGACTGGAAACCAAATTCAGCGCCAAAATATGTTGCTCGACAAAATGCTCACGATTATGGCTGGCTAACTGGTTGTTTTTGCTCAGGACGTCCTGCTCGATTTGCAACAAGCGGCGCTGCCCCATACCCGGCGCATGGCTACCGGCTTCACCCTGACCATAATGCAGCCCCAGCTTGTCAGCATGAACTTGCGGAGTGAAAGGCTCGGCGGCGGGCGCGTCAGTATCCTCGGGCTGAATGTCCTCAAATTCAATGGCCGCCATCGGTTCTGGCGCTTTGCCATGATAGTGATGATGGACATCGCCCTGATGGTAATAATAGTGATGGTGAACAATGACCGGATGCGTCCCCTTGGCAACATATTTGTGTTTATGTTTATGCTGAATCTTTTGCGTCGGGGCAGCCGTTTCGTGATGATCATGCTGGTGGCCGTCATCGTGATGATGATGGTGGTGGTGGTGATCATCATGTTGATGATTGTCGTCGCCCTCGATCTTTCTCTCGCCGCTGGCGCAACCACAAGTCGTACACATAGGAATTCACTCCTTCAGGATTATTCCACTTCTATCTGTTTTACCTGCAAATTGCTGCCACTCTCTACTTGCAGAGCATGGCTGCCACAATGCGGGCACCCGGCATCATGCCGGTCAATGGCAACACTGTTGCTGCACTCCCAGCACCAGGCCACTGCGGGTAGGTAGCTGAGATGCAATTGACAATTTTCTGCCAGTGTCTGCCGGCTGGCGGCATCAAAGCTGAAGCGCAAGGCGCTTTCCTCAATACAGGAGAGCGCGCCAATTTCCAGCCAGACCGCGGTTATCCGTGAGGCACCGTTAAGCCGCGCCTGTTTTTCAATCAGCTCCAGCGTACTGAGACACAAACTGATTTCATGCATGCTGATTCTTTATTTGGCTAACTTTGTTAAACAAGGCTCGCCGCCGGGGATTAGCGGGCGCATCAGCATCCACCACCGGCAGTGAGAGCGCCATGCGCGCACTCTGCTCCGTCAACTGCAATGCCCGTTCGGCACTGAGCGTGGTGTCCAGTGGCGACATCAATGAGCGGCTGAGATACTGGCCGCAACCAGCAATTTCGCTGACGGTAAAATCTATTTCGCTGACAATAAAACTAATGCTACCGCAAGGAAGTGCCAACATCAGGCGCTCACCCACTGCGCGGCGTTGCCAACTCTGCTGCGGCCCCGGCAATACCACCAAACTGAGCATCCACGGGGTCAATAATGCGCCGATCCACTGCTGCTCAAATAGCTGAAACCCGCAGGCGCGCAGCGGAATAAGGTCGCGGTAAAATGGCAAGCCGCGCATTTCATCGGCCGCCACCTGGCCGAATACCTGTTCCAACAATGCCGCTGGGTTTTGTTCATGGCCCGCAATGACATCAAACATGACTTTCTTCTCGCGCCTTAAGGGTGATCCCGCTGGCGCGTAATGCCGCCAGAATCTGTTCCAGCGCCGGTTCAATGGCCCGCGTGACTGTCGGGGTCAGGCCAATTTTTGGCGCTAAAGACTCTGGCTCCACCCCCACCAGGGTCAGCTGGCGCGGGAACTCATCAGTCAGTTGCAGCGCCATCAGCACATCACATAGCCCCAACTGATGCGGCGACACTTTGCGGCTAAACATCGCCGGAATTTCTTTATCCCGTAATACCGCGACACTGCCCGGTGGCTGCCCGGTCAGCACCGCATCGGCGACAATCAAATGCTCGCGATTGGCCATGGCTTCCATCAGTTCCAGACCGGCGGTGCCGCCATCCAGCACCTCAACCCCCGGCGGGATGTGAAAGCGCTGCTCCAGCGCTTCGACAATGCGCACCCCGACAGCTTCATCGCTGAGTAATAAATTACCTATACCTAATACCAAAATCCCCATCACAGCACCTTGACTTTGGTCACTTCGTTGCCCGTTGTATCAACAATATGTACAGCACAGGACATACACGGGTCGAATGAGTGAATGGTCCGCACCACTTCGAGTGGTTTGGCAGGATCTGCAATCGGTGTCCCCACCAGCGCTTGCTCGTATGGCCCCGGCTCATCGTTATAATTGCGTGGGCCAGCGTTCCAGGTTGATGGCACCACCGCCTGATAGTTGGCGATTTTGCCATCCTTGATAACCACCCAGTGCGACAACATGCCGCGCGGCGCTTCTTCAAAACCCACACCACGGATCTCGCCGGTTAGCGGGATATCCGGCTTGATAAAGGTTTCGACATCACCGGTGCCAATATTGGTGACCAGCGCCGTCCATTGCTGGGCCAAAGTTTCATGCAGCACACAGCAATGCACCGCCCGACCAATAATGCGCCCCAGTGTGGACGGCAACTGTTCAGGGGTGATGGCCTGCCCGCTCAGTTTTTGGTAAGCCGCACCGATGTCAGTGAAATGCTGTTTAGTCGGAGTGTGTCCGGCGGCCAGTCCGCACATGAGCCACGCCAGCGGCCCCACTTCCACGGTTTTGCCGTAGAAAGTCGGCGCTTTTACCCACGAATATTTGCCATCTTCCTGCCAGCCGGTGTAATTCGGGTTGGTTTTGCCCTCCCACGGGGCCAGCGGTTCGTCATCTTGATACCAGGCGTGCTTGCCGCTCTCGGCGATACCTTCTATCAAGTACGGATCGTTGTGATTGGCTATCGGGCGGAAGCTGCCGTTTTCCAAATAGCCGCCCGGCAGCAGGAAGTTTTCCCCTTTGCGGTCAGTCGGCAACTCCGGCACGCTGAGATAATAATCCGCCCCTTTTCCCAGATGGAGCCAGCCAGGATAGTGGGCGGCGATCACCGCGGTATCGACCTTATAAACCTGCTCAATAAAGCTGCCCAGCCGGTCAATAAAGGATTTCACCAGCATCAGGCGCTCTAGATTGAGCACGCTGGGCATATCCAGATTGATTGGATTGGCAACGCCGCCCACGGCAAGATTCTGAATATGCGGCGTTTTTCCGCCGAGCACCGCCACAATGCGGTTGGCATCGCGCTGGCATTCCAGTGCTTGCAGATAATGCGCCACCGCAATCAGATTGACCTCTGGCGGCAATGCCATCGCCGGGTGGCCCCAGTAGCCATTAGCAAAAATACCTAACTGCCCACTGGCGACCAAATCTTTGATTTTCTGCTGCACGCGGGTAAATTCTTCCGCGCTGTTTAGCGGCCAACTGGACAAGCCACTCAGCATGGCTGCCGCCTTTTGCGGCGAAGCTTGCAGCGCCGAGGTAATATCTACCCAGTCCAACGCAGAGAGTTGATAAAAATGAACAATATGGTCATGAATACTGTGCGCCGCCAGAATCAAATTGCGGATATGCTGAGCATTAACCGGCACTTCCATCCCTAATGCATTTTCCACCGCCCGCACCGAAGCAATGGCGTGAATCGTGGTGCATACGCCGCAAATGCGCTGCACAATCATCCAGGCATCGCGCGGATCATTACCTTGTAAAATTTCTTCCATGCCACGCCACATGGTGCCGGAGGACCAGGCTTTAATGACCTTGCCGTCCTCAATTTCGCAGTCGATCCGCAGGTGCCCCTCAATGCGGGTGACGGGATCAATGGTGATGCGTTGGCTCATGCTTTACCTCTGTCTGATTATTCTTATGTAACTGGCCGTGAGCAGGAAGCACCGGCAACAGCCGAATCAATAAAATGTAGGCGCAGACCTCAATGGCGACGAAGCCGATGGAGATCAGGATTTCACTGGTGGTGGGAAAGTAGTTGTAGCCGCCGCCGGGGTTAAAGGCTAACAGCGAGTAATTGAGCCGCCAGAGCGCCGCGCCGCCTATCATGCACAGCGCGCCGATAAACAGTAAGCGGCTGTCTTCTCTTGCCCGCCGAATGCGGAAGATCAGCAGCGGCAAAGCCATCAGGACAATTTCAGCCCAGAAAGCCATCGCATAGCGGTCAAAGTGCCACAGATATTCTGTCTTATGGCGCACGATAACTTCACCGAGACGCAGTAGAATAAACAGCAGCAAGAACAGGTCGATAATGGTGGTTAATCGCGTGAACAATGGCGCTTCATTGGCCCCGCGCCCGCGCAATCCGGCCTGTACCAAAGAGCCTTCGAAAATAACAATCGAGAAACCCAAAATGGCGGCGGTTAGCAGGGAGAACAGCGGCAACATTTCATAGCTTTGCCACAGCGGATGGATCTTAGCCCCGGCGGCTATCATCAATGATCCCATGGAAGACTGGTGCATGGTCGGCAGCAACGCACCGAGCGCGATGACAAAAAACATCACTTTGTTCAGCCGCTTAAGTGAGATTTTCCAGCCCAGTCGCTCAAACAGCGCCGGGGCGAACTCCACCGCCATCACGCCGATATAAATGGTCATACAGACGGCGGTTTCGAATAGCACCGAGTTGACATTGAAATGGCCGGGAATAAAGAAGTAAGGCAAGTTCCAGTAGCGGCCCACGTCGATGGTGATGGAAAGGCCACCGAGCGCGTAACCAAACAAACTGGCGAGCAGCGCCGGGCGCACCAGCGGGTGATATTCCCCCCGATTGAACACATAAACTGCCCACGCCAATGCCCAGCCACCACAGGCCAAACCGGTGCCGACCAGTAAGTCGAAAGCAATCCAGATGCCCCACGGGAAGCCGCCATTCAAATCACTGACAGACCCCAGCCCGAGCACCAAACGTTTGACAATCAACAGCGCGCACAGCACGACAAAAGGCGCTAACAGCATCACCGGCCAACTGACCAGCCGCCCACCCAGTGGGCTGGATTTATGCATCGTCATCATGGCCGTCCTTGTTATCGTGCTTATCAGCATCGCTATCTTTGCGCTCATCGCGGGTATTGCGATGCACCAAAGCGGTGACACCGGCCAACACCGCCAGTGGCAAGATCATGCCCTTGTACAGGGTGTGCTGGACATGCTCAGAGCGCGCGCCGGTCGCCAAGTCTGCCAACGGCGGCAGATCCAGTTTCTCGGCCGGAATCCCCGTCAGCACCAATACCTGGGTACCGCCGCCCTCTTTTTCACCGTAAACATGGTGGTCATAGTGAGCGACCGGATGTTCGTAGGTGTCATTGGCGCTGAGTGTTTGCCGTGGGAAGCGGTAATTCTCGCCCGGTTTGAGAGTCAGCCGCCGCTTCGCCTCTGACAGCAATTCTTCACGAGTGCCGAAAATCACCGCACCGGTCGGGCAGACCTCGACACAGCCGGGCAAGCCGCCCTTATCAAGCCGCTCGACCCCTTGCTGATTGCATAATTCACATTTATGAATCTTGCCAAAGGGATTGTGATAATCATATTTCGGCACATTGAACGGGCACCCGACCATGCAGTAGCGGCAACCGGTGCAAACATCGGGGTCATAGTGGACAATGCCGGTTTTGGCATCTTTGCGCAGCGCACTGACCGGACAAACAGAAACACAATTCGGATCAACACAATGCATGCATTGCTTTTTGATATAGGCGTAGCCGTCTTCCAATTGATCTTTATGAATGCCCGCACCGCGAGTCCAGACCTGAATAATATTGTTGGTATAGGGGCTGAGTTTGTCATTATCTGACCAAAGCACCTCGCCACTGGCATAGGTTTTACCCTGTTCAAACAATTCACTGTGGTTCACTTGCTGGCATTTGCTCACACAGGCCTGACAGCCGACACATAATGTGGAGTCATACAACATGCTCAGCGCGCCGGGGATCGGCGGCCGATTTTGCACCTCGGCTTGGGTGCTGGGCGCAAGCCCCGCCAACAGCACACCGCCAGACGCTAATTTGAAAAAGTGACGTCGGTTCACGGCTATTCCTCCCGCGATGAGTGATCGTCATCTTTGCGGCGCTGTTTCTGTTGCCGCCCCAGTTCACGAACCGTCATCAAGCTGACGCCCGCGACCAACCCCACCACGCCGCCCAGCAATGCGGTGGCGGTGGTCGAAATTTCGCCGCCCTCCGGGTTATTAATCAGCGGTTTTTCCGCGCGCGGTGTCGGGTTCTCGACATTCGCCAGTTGGGCGATGCCTTTGGTGAAGCCAATCCCTTCTTCATTACAGCCATAGCAAGGGTGCCCAATACCGACCGGCCAGATGCCACCGCCGACATCGCAGAACTCCAGTGTCGGGCAATTGCCGTAGGTTTCCGGCCCTTTGCAACCCAGGTGATAAAGACAAAAACCCTGACGGTGCCCTTCATCACCAAATTGACGGGCAAAGCGCCCGGCATCAAAGTGTGGGCGGCGCTCGCAGTTTTCATGGATTAAACGGCCATAAGCAAAAGTCGGGCGGTTTTTGCTATCCAGCGCCGGTGGCCGCCCGAAAGTAATGATGTGGGCCACTGTCGCCAGGAAGTTATGCGGATTGGGCGGACAGCCGGGAATATTAATCACGGTTTTGCCCGGCAGCGCCGCTTGCAAACTCACCGCACCCGTCGGGTTGCCGCCCGTCGCGGGAACCCCCCCCCAAGCAGAGCACGAACCAATGGCAATAATCGCCGCCGCATGTTCCGCAGCTTCGCGGATATGCTCGACAATAGGTTTGCCCGCCACCATGCAGTAAATTCCACCGTCTTTCAGTGGAATCGACCCATCCACCACCAGCACATATTTCCCTTTGTACTGTTGGATGGCCCGGTGTTTATTCTCCTCCGCTTGTTCACCAAATGCCGCAGAGAGCACTTCGTGATACTCCATTGAGATAACACTCAACAGCAGGTTTTCAATGGTCGGGTGAGTGGAACGTAACAGTGATTCGGTGCAGCCAGTGCATTCCTGAGCACCAATCCAGATAACTGGAGGGCGCTGGGGGGAACTGACTGTGTTGGCAATTTCAGCGGCAGCCTTGCTCTCTAGCCCCATGGTGGCCGCCAATGCGGCACAAAGCTTCATAAAATCACGACGGTTAACGCCATGCTGGGAAAGCATGTTTTTTCCCCTGTCATTATTATTCTATTGTTTACATACCCGATATTAATGCCGAGCATATCCCTATAAAAAACAATATCTTATACCCAATAGATTTCAAGTTGCAGGAAGGCGGCAAACGAAATAATCCCGATGAGCTTACATAAGTAAGTGATTCGGGTAAGTGAGAGCAGCCAACACACCTGCAATTTGAAAGATGAAGGATATTCTGTTAATAGCTTGTAACTTTAGAAACTTAATTAAGTTGATCTCAATCAATGGAAATTGATTGAATTAACGCGAGGGAAATATCTGTGAACTAAAACCGTTTCAGCAAAATATTTTATTTGCCACGAAATAGAAAATCTGTCAGGAGGAAGTCTGGTGAATGCAGATGGAATTGAATATCATTAACTCAATAATGAAACCAATCTCAATAACTTTAATTAAATATTAGTTATTTTAGTTAGTTAACTAAAAATGAAAGTTTCACTTCATATAAAAATGAAACAAAAAAAAGACATAAATATAAATCATAAAGTGCAATTAATAATGAATAATACTGCGACAAAAACTGTTCATTATTAAGCCGGATATCAATCAGATTTTTATCAATTTCATTAATTTTAACGGTTTAAAGTTCTGCTTTTTCCCTCTGAATCGCCAAATCTTAATGTTACAAAATGGATCAGCCCGGCATGATGTTTAAAAAACAGCCAATATGAATTAATTGTATCTTTTGTATATAAATCAAACTTTTGGTAAATAACTCGTGCTATGATTCATTTGCCGGTCAATATTCAACCGGTTATGCGCTAAAAGGGGCTTTTATGTTAAAACCACTCATTGTTGTTGCTATCGCCGTCGCCACACTCAGTGGCTGCGCAAATAATAACACCCTTTCGGGCGATACATTCAGCAGCGCTCAGGCTGGGCAGGCCCAAACTGTCACTTACGGTACTCTGGTTTCTGTGCGCCCGGTAACTATTCAGGGCGGTGATGGGAATAATGTCGCCGGTGCTGTTGGCGGGGCGGTTGTCGGTGGTTTCCTCGGTAATACAATAGGCGGCGGAACAGGTCGGCGTCTCGGCACTGCCGCTGGTGCTGTTGCCGGTGGTGTTGTTGGCCAGCAAGTGCAGAGCATGATGAACCGCAGTAGCGGAGTTGAATTGGAAGTTCGCCGTGATAACGGCACCACCTTCCTGGTTGTTCAGACCCAAGGTGTGACTCAGTTCCAACCGGGGCAACGAGTCACCATTGCAACCCATGGTAATACTGTCACTATCACACCGCGCTAATGTTGGCCGCCCAAACGCCGTGTTTGGATGCAGCTTATAGCATGACGGGTACAACGTTAAAAAGCACCGCCCAGCCCTAAGAATTCGAGGGGTAGGATGGGCGGTGAAAAAAGAATATAATTATCCGGCTTTCTTCGCTGCCGGTTTCACTACATTCTCTCCGTGGTTACCAAAAAATTGATATAAGGTATCTGAGGCCGTTTGGGTTAATACCATGATTTCAATACGGCGGTTTCTAGCCGCAAGAGGTTCCGCCGGATCCAGTAGCATCTGATCCGCCATGGCATTAATTTGCAATACTCGCCCCTCAGTTAACCCACCTTTGACTAACGCCCTATGGGCCATCAACGCCCGCTCACCAGACAGGTTCCAGTTGTTGTACATCACTTGATCACGATAGCGGGAAGCATCGGTATGACCGGTAATAATGATTTTATTGTCCATTTCATTAAATGCCGGGGCTAATTCAGCCAGTAAACGGCCAAAGAATGGGGTCAATACCGCACTGCTACGCTGGAACATATCGCGCTGCTTATCATCCTGAATCAGAATACGCAGCCCTTGCGGCACCACTTCCATTTGCAAGTTGGATTGCGCATCGTAGGCGGAAGTAATTTGCATAATAATGCGGGATAACTCTTCCATTTCTTGACGTGATTTATCCACCACATCTTCCAGAGACTGTTCTGGCTCCGGCACTTCGACCGCCAGATTACTTTTGATTTCTTTGGCCTGTTCATGGCCATCGACACTGTCAGAGAACTTGCCAGCGCCACTTTTGCTTTGGGAGGGAATCGAAATAAATGACTGCTGCGCAAAAATGGTTTTGCCATGCAGCTGCGCGACGATTTCTTGCCGTTCTTCTTCCGAGACCACCCCGACAATCCATAGCACCATAAACAGCGCCATCATCGCTAAGGTAAAGTCGGCAAAAGCCACTTTCCATGCGCCAGAATGCCCTCGATTGTGTCTTTTTCTGGTCATGCGTCTAATTATGGTGGTTTGCCCGTTTCTGGCATGACTTCTCATTACACGCCTGCCATCATCAACTTGTTAATCCAGGAATCCAGCGTGGCAAAAGTGGGTTTGCTGTCTAATGGCAGCATCTTGCGACCGGCATCTACCGCCAGTAACGAAGGTTTACCCGCCACATGACTGACCAGCACTATGCGCACACATTCAAAGAATGCCAGCTTCTTTTTCATCTCTTGCTCCATGGCATTAGCCATCGGATCCATCAGGCAATAACAGATAAACACCCCGAGGAAGGTGCCAATCAAAGCCGCCGCCACTTTGATACCAATCAGTGCAATCGAACCATCAATAGACTGCATGGTGATGATAATGCCTAATACCGCAGCACAAATACCAAAGCCGGGCATGGCTTCTGCGGTGCGGTGAAAGGAACGCGAGGGAACCAGCAGTTCCTCTTCTACGGCGGATAACTCTTGCTGTAAGATCCCTTCAAGTTCGTATTGATTAATTTTCCCCATCGCCATTAAGCGGAAATTATCGGAGATAAAAGTCACTAAATGGTGATCATGTAAAATAAGCGGGTAGCGCTGGAATAATGGACTATTAGCCGGTATTTCAATATGTTCATCAAGGCGCTTTAATCCCCCTTCATCGACCATTTCCAGTAATTCATAGAGCAGCATTAATAATTGTTTCTGAAATTCATCGGTATATTCACTCTTGCGTGTTACCGCAATAATTTGACACCACATTTCTTTGAGGACATAACCTGGGTTCGCCAATATCATAGCACCGATACCGGAACCAAAAATAATAATAATTTCCCCTGGTTGCCAGAAGGAAGATAATATTCCGCCCGACATAATATATCCGCCAATCACACATACCATAATGACCAGCAGACCAAATAATTTCTGCATAACACCCTCGATAGTTTAAAAAAATGATTTAATTTTTTGTACTAACTTTTTATTGAGCTGACAAATTCGTGCTTCAGTAAGATCTAATACCTGAGCAATTTCTTTCATACTCATTTCTTGCTGATAATAAAGATGCAGAATCATTTGCTCTCGCTTCTCAAGTGACGCAATAGCATGGTTCAGATTATCTTCAATAATAATACTTTCTTCTAATACTCTGCTCTGTAAAGCATCAGTCGGCGTGTCTAATGACAGTATTTCGTCCAAACTCTCCATGGCACTGGCACTTTCCAAAAGCAGGTATTCTTGATATTCCTCCGCCGTCAGTTGCAGCGCGGTCGCTATCTCCTCAAAGCTCGGTTCATGGCCTAATCGCTTGGCTAATTGTCGAATTGCCTCATTAGTCTTGTGCGTTTTTTGCCTTAACCGGCGCGGCCGCCAGTCATGTTCTCGCAGTTGATCCAGCACCGCACCACGAATTCGATGGACGGCATAGGCAGCAAATTGCCCATCGGGGTGACCATAGCGGCGTAATGCCTCTAATAGACCCATCAATGCAATTTGCTGCATATCCTCCTTGCCGATAACACTGTCTGTCTGAAATGAAAGTTGTCTGACAATACGTTTTACCAGCGGTAAATACGCTTCCAGATATTTCCCTTCCTCTACAGGAGTCAGTGCTAAATTATCATTAAGTTCCATTATTGCCATATTGATTATTGGAAGACCATTCGGCTAATTACCACATCATCAAATGGCATTGGCGCATTTAATTTTTCAAAATCTTTTTTATATTCATTCATCAACTGACGACGTAAATCAACAATAGACGTATTACGTACTACTTGATAATCCATATGAGAAAATAAGTTAACTGTAGCCGATTGAATGACCGGCACCATCGCGATAACTTTCTTAATATCATCATCATCACCCGTTGCCACACCTAATTCCAGCTGCAGGTAGCGCTCAGTTTTGGTATCTTTTAGTGTGATAATCATGTTCTTAATTTCAACAAACTGAACTGTTTTATCGCCCCGTACAAAAGATTTACTGATAGCAATGGGCTTATTATTTAATTTTTCCAAAATAACATCATGATATATTACCGCCACTGCAACCAATGCAATTAACAATAACAAGCCCCACACTTTCATTGAAAATGTTTTTTTCTGTGTGTTCATTTATAGTCCTTTATACGGTGATGAGGAGCGTACCGTCGTCGGCACTCATATTTTCTTGAGCCTCAATATGACGTGCTGCCAAAATATCAGCATGCGCCTGTTGGTTCTGCTGTCGTTGCTGTTGTTGCTGCTGGCTATTCGCCGATATCTGTACCTCTACAGCAGCACTATTTTGCCCGGTTAATGTTTGTCGTAACTCTGCGCAGCTCTGTTGCAATGCCCGATAAACATCCCCCTGACTTACATTAATATGAACTTGTAACTTTCCTCCTTCCATATGCACTGAAATATCAATTTTACCCATATCCGGTGGGTCTAACCGAATAGTGGCATGTTGCACTTTGTTCTCCACCTGCAATTGCAGGCGCTCACCGAGCACATTATGTAACTGTTGCGACCACGCTTTCGGGTTAGCCGCTAATGTCAGTTGGCTCTCCATCCGAGGGGCGGCCACTTCACCGCTGTTATTGGCAATATGACTCAGCGTGGTGGGGATAGCCGCACTTATTCCCTCTGGCATAATCCGGCTAAGAAGCAAATTTTCTGCCGTTGGTGCTGTCGGTTGAGCTGTAATATCCAGTCGTGGGCTAATCGATTTCGGCAAATTTATCAATGATGATGAATTATCTGATGCAAGTTGGCTGACTATCTGATGACTATCCACCACAGGTACAAAAGGCATAGTAGCTGTAGATTGTACAGTTTTCATCGGCGTGTTCTGTCCGTGAAATTGCAGCAATACATCAAGCAGTTGCTGATTCTGTTCATCAGTTGGCGATAGCGTGCCCGCATCATCCGCCACCAAATTGCCATCAAATTTCGCGATCAAATCCATCACTACTGATGGGCGTAACAAGATAGGTTGATGGGGTACCCATGCTTGTGACAGTGCCTCATCAAACCCCGCCAGATGATCAGTGCCGCCCTCTTCTGCATTGCCCACGATCGGCGTATTTTCCACCGCCAGTTGTCTGCCAACCGGGGTAAAACCAGTTAATGTAATCACCGGGTTCCCTCTTGTTGCGCCATATTTTGGTAGGCGGTAACCGCCATGGCGGCGTAGGCGGAGATGCCCTCTTGCGCCGCTCTCATACGGGCTATTTCATCTTTTAATTGATGCTTTTGCAGACCACAACATTCATAGGCCCGTTGATACATTTCCTTTAAGCGCTGCATCGCCGACTGCTGCTCCAATGAGAACAAATTATCTGGCCGCTGTGACAACCACTGAACCACGCGGCTATCTACCGCCTCTATTTGCTCCCAATCTTGTTGCCCAATCGCCAAATCCAGGGTGGCAATACACTCATTAATTAACAACAAATCATTCATTAGCTCTCCTGGTTTGCTTCCCAACCTGAACGCAGAGTGGCTAATATCTTTTCCACTTCATCAATATATTCCAGTGACATTTTGATACTGGCGTCATATAGCCGATAAACGCAGTGGCTATATAAGCTGGCGGTACTGTTGGCCAGCTCCCCGCCATTAGCAAAATCCAATGAACCGGTCAGTGCATTTAATACATCAATACATTTATTGATGCTGTTGGCTTTGTGCTCATAGCGCTTAGCTTCAATATGCCCTCTGGCCCGAACCAACTCATCCATTAAGCCATTGAACATAATCAACACTAATTGCTGTGAGGTCGCGGCTGCCGTTTGAATACCAATATCTGCGGATTGATAATCATGAAAGTTTTGATCCAATAACATTAAAAACTCGCCTGTTGATCAAACATATTCATGGTGGCTTGCATCTTATCCATCATCTCATTCAGGCGATTAAATTTGAGTAGGTTAGTCTTTAATACTCTCGCATAATTGTTTTCCAACCCTTCCTTGGTTCTTTCCAGAGATGTTTTGCGCATCGCCAACATCTCTGAACGCGCTTTTAGTGAGCCGTCACTGGCATTCAAATAAGGGTCTAGCGCTTTATCCAGCTTATTGATTAGCCCATCGGGGCCGCTCATCAAGTCAGTGATGAGTGTTGGCGAGGTCTTCAATACTTCGGTTAATTTTTTGCTGTCTAATTTCAAATCACCATTACGATCAAATGACACCCCAATCATGCCAAGGGTTTTGCCGCCATAAAGTTTGCCGACCAGGTTATTTAAATTTTGCTTTAACGCGGTGGACAATGAATCGCTATGATTATTTGAACTGACCGCAGATTTAGCGCCATTAAAGGCATCAATAAATTTCTTAATTTGCGTTTCTGTTTGCGCCGGTTCGACTTCAACCTTGACTTCCAGCAGTGGGTCACCCACCTTTTGCACTTTAATCAGCTCAATGGTCACCCCATCAATCACTTTATCCAGCGTGTTGCTGCTGCTTTCTATCTTCAGGCCGTTCGATGGGTCGCCGATATACACCACAGAATCCTCCGCGAGGGAAAGTTCCTGTTGGTTGGTGGTGCTCAAAATAGCCGGGCGAGATGCACCGAATTCTATTTTATTGGCGGCGCCGCTTTTATCACTGGTCAGTAATAAGATTTGCTGGCCATTACTGCGCACCACCGAGGCGGTGACTCCGGGGTTATCATTATCGTGATTAATGGCATGGGCTAAATCTGCCAGGGTATCAACATCCTTCAGCTCAACACTAAAGGATTGACCATTAACCGTTAATTCCAGTGGGCTTTGTTCCGCTTTAACCGCCGTATCTGTCAAGCCGGTATAGGCCAGTTGATGGGCGCTGGCTAACTTCTCTACAAAAAATGAATAACTGCCTTTGAGCGCTTTTTCATTGGCGCTAATGGTGGCTACTTCTTTAATGCTGGTGCTGGTTTTATTTTTCAGCAAACCTTCTTCGACTTTGCCTAAATCTTTTAATGCGGTGCGAAAAGCACTTAAGCCCGATTTTTGTTTATCCAGTGCCGCTTGCTGCGTTTTTAATTGCTGCTCCAGCTTATGGTGTTTTTCTTTTCTTTTGGCGAACAGACCGTTGGTGACCTGCTTACTTAACGCATCGACATCAATTCCCATTTGTGTGTCTCCGATAATTTGTTTTATGCCACCCACTTCAGGATAGAGCGGTTAATACCCTCAATGACTCACAATAAAGCAATAGTTGTGCCAACTTTCAACTCATTGATTTTCATTGATATTATTTTTAACCTGGAAAGCTTTCTTCCTTATTATCCTCAAGGGGAAGCAAATTGCGGCCAAAAAAATACCGCCATAATCAGCGGTATTTTTGAGTGGCAAAAATGATTAGAACAACTGTGCAACCATCTGACCCATTTGGGTATTTTTGGACAGTGCTTTAATACCGCTGTTCATCAGCAACATTGCGGTGTTTTGTGCCGTAGAAGCGGCAACAGCATCCGCATTCATAATGGAATCTTTAGCGGCCTGGTTACCATCACGCATATTGGTCAGGTTGTCGCTGGAATAACCCAGGCGGTTAATACCCGCTGCCAGTGATGCGGTCACTGAGCTGTAGTCACTAATAGCAGAGGTCAGCTTAGTAATCGCTTCTTTTGCATTGTCAGCCGTGGTTAAATCCAAACCGACCAAACCACCAGATTTGTAGCGAACATCATTCTTTTTCAAATGGTCTACTGCCGCGTCGGCTTTAGCCTGATCGGCCACAAGGTCTTGATAGACCTGATTGGCATTTTCCCAGTCAACAACAGCACCAGTAGCAGTAGCACCACCTGCTTTTTGTGCGACCTCAAACACAGCCTTTGCTTTGTCAAATACATGCTGCGCATCGACCACACCCTTTTTGGCATCCTTTGCTGCATCTTCCGCAACACCTAATAGCTTTTCAATCGAGTTACTAGCACCCTTAGAATTACCGACTGTACCTGTAGATGAAACGGTATCTCTTAAACCCGTAATCTGTGAAGAAAGGTCAATTTTAATCACATCTTCAGCACTGGCACCGGTCTGGAAGACCAGCTCACCATCTAATTTACCACCGGTGGCAAACAGGGTGCCGTCACCAAAGGTAGATTTCTCTAACGTAGACTTCAATTCTTCGCCCAGTGACTTAAATTCTGCATTCAACGCGATACGGTCTTGAGTACCATTGGTGGCGTTCGAGGCCTGGGTTGCCAACTCTTTCATACGGTTCAGGATACCATCAGAACCGGCCAGCGCACCGTTAGCCGCTTCCAGCATCGCGGAGCTTTGTGAGTTGTTACGCAGTGCCACATTTTGGCCAGTGATAGCCGCATTCAGGCCAGCTGCAATTTGTGAACCCGCTGCATCATCTTTGGCACTCAGAATACGCAGGCCAGTAGACAATTGGCTGGTGGCCTTGTTGTACATGTTCTGTGATCTGTTCAGTGCTTTAGCCGCGATGAAAGCTTGTGACTGGTCGTTGATGCTTAATCCCATGATAATTTTCTCTATTTGGCGAGAGCTACCTATTAGCTCCCTGCCGGTATCTGAGAAAAGCGTCACCGCCGCTGGGAAAATTAAATACGAAATTAAAAAAGATAAAATAGTGAAGTGAAACTATATTACGGAAGGTAAAAGATAATATTTAACACGCGCAGATGAGACGACACTATTAATTTGAAAATTAAATTAATATCCTTTTTTATACCCTAAATAATTCGAGTTGCAGGAAGGCAGCAATTGAGCGAGTCCCCAGGAGCTTACACCAGTAAGTGACTGGGGTGAACGAAAGCAGCCAACGCACATGCAGCTTGAAGTATGACGGGTATATGACTATTTATTCAAAATTGACATTTAAATTGTTAGTTCCAGCATAACCATGATAGAAGTGCATTTGGTTTATCTTGCTCATAAACAGCTAATTTTATATGATGCGCCTGAGTTTATTAGGTGTGTTCAGATAATAAAATTGATAGCATAACGCATCTTACAAAAATATTTTGTTTGATATCAATACAATACGGGTAAAGTTTTCACTCTCGGTAGATTTAGGCGGGCATTTATTGCCAATAAGTTAATACCCACAATACTACAGTGGGTTACCTGCTGTTCTAGGATTATTCCTGCGAAAATAAAAATGAAAAAACACCAATATATTGTTAATAAGTGGTCGATTGACCTCACTTCCGGCTTTATCAGCCATCAGGAAACCGGTGAACAAAAACGCCTGGGTGAATATCAACTTAAATTACTGAATGTGCTACTGCAACATCCAGGGCAAATTCTCTCGCGGGATGAGCTGACCAATTTAGTGTGGAAGCGCCGGGTCATCGGTAATAATAGTTTACCGAATGCCGTCCACACTTTGCGGGTTGCCTTGGGGGATGATAAAAAGCAGCAGCGTATTATTCAAACCATCCCTAAAATCGGCTATTTATTAGACGCGACTTACTGTGAAATCATTGAAGAAGATGAGCCGCCCCTCACGCCAGGTGAGGTAGAAATTGCTGATGACCCATTAATGGTTAATAGCAATTCCCCCGAGAATGCCGATCAAACTTTACTTCTTACTGTGGCAGAACATCATGAAACGCCGCAAGAAATGAATAATTTCTCGGCAGACGGCGCCGGTTTATCTCATCATCAGCGATTAAGCACGGATATTGAACCGCAGGAAAAAGCTGCTACAGAGTTACCCTTGGCTTCTCCCCCACCGCCAATGCTGGTAGCACGTGCTCCCCAACAACAAGGAATAACAAAAAAAACCAAATGGCTGTTAGCTTTACTGGCGATGGTCACTATTGGCTGTGCCATAGCGCTCTATTGGTTTTTTCAAGGGCAAAGTGCCGCTAATTATCAAGCGACAGAACAAGAGAAAGGGACTTACAGCAATATCAGGATGTTTCAGATTGAAGACAGTCGCTTTGATAAGCAAAATGCCGATAATCTGTATACCCGGCTAAAAGACACGCTGTATAAAATTGATAAAGACCTCAAAATTAAAAATGCACATTTGACTATTTATTATCATATGTCCTTGCGGAGGCTGGATTACACTATTTCAGTTGAAACGAAATGTGATAAAAAACAGCTTAATATGACGATTTACCATTGGCGGCAAGACGACAATTTATTGAATAACGTTATCTATGATGAAACTGAGAGAAAAATAAATGAAATATCTGCCTGCTAAAATTAGTCCTATATTGCTGATCTGTGGTGTGTCATTTACTGTATTGGCGCTCACTCATATCGATGATATCTCCGTCACTCCTCATAGCGAGATGCAAATGGGGTTCTATGATCTGTTATCCCATAAAAAAGAGATCTACGATGTCCGTATTACACCAACCCCTCACGCAGTGATCAGTACCATAACCAACCCCAATGATAATAGATTTATTTTTAAGGGGAAATTCACCGTAGAAGCGATGAAGAACCAACAAGTTAATTTCAAATATACGCCGATATTCTATAACAACCCAACATCAGGGCGCATGATTGATGGTTTTATGGATTATATGACTCATAACAATATTTTTATGACGCCGATGACCGTCGCTGGCCAGCCATTACTTTACGGATTGAGTGGAATATTTCTCGATGATAGTCATATGACAAAGGGGAAAGAGTAATTTCCCCTATACCCGTCATCTTTCAAGATGCAGGGTTGTTGGCTGCCATCAATCCCCCAATTCATTGAGTTATCTCAACTCCTTGGGTTCATTTCGTTGCCGCCTACCTGCAACTCGAAATCTATTGGATATATATCTTTATCTGATTAAGTACAAAAAATTATTTTACAAATAGGTTTTTGACAATGGCACTATGCAAATAACCTTGGCTGCTGTGTGATAGCGCGGCATAAGATGGGCGCTCGGAAAATTGCTTGTGCGCTAATCGCTCCGCAATAGATATTGCACTGTTAGGTTGGATAATACCGGCCATCCCTGCCACCCGTTCACGGGCATTATCTTTGAATTTATTCAATTGGCGCAATTCGCCAGTAATATGTGTTAATACCTGTTGCAGATCTTGGGTATATTCTTTAGCCATAAATGGCTGCCCGACGATCTCTTTTACCTTGTCCGCCAACACACTCTCGGCCTGTAATTCAATAGATTGGAATTTATCTGCCGGATAACGCGAACCTTCTCCGCGCACAATCAAATTTTGGCTTAATCGCTGCCAGCGTTTCTCATCAATCTGGAATGCCAGTTGGCCGTCATTATCCAGTTTGCCATGAATGCCCAAGCGCCCTAACCCTTTATTAAGTTGCAGCATTTTTTGTTTGGCTGAACTTTGCCCAATAAGTTTGACCGCCACAACACTATTGGCAACATCAGCTAATGAAAACAGCAAGGTCTCATCTTCTGACGCCTGCAACAGCTTATTAGCCTCCTTAAAGCTAAAATTAACTTTAGGGCTTTCTTCTAAGGATATATTGAGCTGTCGATCAACTGCATCACCGGAGACAATTTCTCTTTGTTCCAGCCACAATAATAGTTTCTGCGACTGTTGCTTAATGGCCTTAGGATTATGACTGATAGCCTGTTGAAGCTCTGATAATTGACGTTCAGTGGCTAATAAATAGTGATCCGCCAGCTGCAAACTGGTTAATTGGCTATTAAGTTGCACATTGTAACGCAAAGGTTCTGTCGAAAGGTAGCCAGACTCTGGAAAGGCAGCCGGTGTGACCCGCGGCTTTAGCGGCTTTATCTGCTGAGAGGGTTCAACGCCAATGCGTTTATTAACCGCTAGCCCGGCAGCAATGCCGGGACTAACACTGGAGGATCTTACTTGCATAAATTCCTAACCTAAATATAGTTAAAAAGGGATAACTGACTTATTTTTGCTTGCATACTATGGGCAATTTTTGTTGATAACAAATTACTCTGCATAGCAGCATTAACCTGAAATATATCAATCCCTGCTAAGTCATTTTCCAGATTAGCATTCACAATTTCAACGTCATCATGAAGATTGGATAAATGATCAAGACGATTTTGTTTAGCGCCTAACTCAGTGACCATGCCGCCAATTTTTTTAGTCGCCGTTGCGATAGCCGTCAGATTATCACTAATTTCCTGGTTATAAGTAGCAGGCGCAATGCTCGAATCAATCATTTTATTGGCTAACTTTTTCAAATTAGTCAATATCTCTAAATCATTTGCCGATGTTGACAGTGCGCTACTCAGATCAGTATTTTCTTGTAAGGTGATACCATTACCGACCACCGTATCACGCCGCTCATTGTTACCATTAAAAGTATATGTTTGCGTTGCTGGGTCATACTCAACAGGCTTAATATTACTTTTAGTCCCAGAAAATAAATAATTCCCATCGGGATTTTTAGTATTAAGATCAGACATCATTCCATCAAGTAACAAATTTATTTCATGGCCAAAGGTTGCAGACTCTGTTGCAGAATGATTGCCATTTTTTGCGGCCAACATTTTATCACGCACCACGATCAATTGGTTGTCCAGCGATTTTAAACTGGCCTCTTGTACAGAATAGTTACCGGACAAACGGACGACATTGGTTTTATATTGTTCGACATCTGATTTTGAATTTTCTAATTGAACCAACTGCATACTGGCAACAGGATCATCTGATATTTTATTGACTCGCTTACCGCTGGTTAACTGCTCATTTAATTTTGCATATTCAGCCGTGCGATTCGCCATACTGTTCATCATTATTCTGGACATGCTAGTATTAGTTATTCTCATTATTTACCTCTATTTTCAAATCTATATTTTATATATTCAGCGCATGAGTGCCAAAAAGTCAGAGAAAAGCTGCTCACCGATAGAAATGACCTTCATATTTGCCCGGTATGCTTTGCTGTATTCTAAAATATTGTTGCCTTCTTCGTCGCTATCCACACCACTGAGGCTCTCGCGATTTAATATTGCGCTACTCAGTACATTTTGAGTCCGAACAATCGACTGCTGATTATTACTGCTGGCAAAGGCAACTTTTCCAACCAATGCAGTGCTGGCATCTGAAAATTTAGTTGGCCCAAGCCCCGCAATAGTGATTGTTTTATCTTTTAATGCCAATAACGCATGTAAATTAGTCGCATTTCCCACATGAGTTGCATTATCCGAAAACCCTAATTCGCCTGGCTTAATATCAGTAACAGATAACATTCCCGCTGGATTGGCAGCATCAAATGAAAATAATGCAGCACCGGCCGCACCACCTAAATCATAGCCAGCCGCTAACTGGGTATTGACCTCGGTGGTTAATACCTGCGCCATTCCTTGTACAATACTTTCAGTCTCTTTTAATAAACCTTGTTCATAGTTATTAATCGAGCCAAGGCTAGCACCGCAAGACATATTTATTTTCGCACTATTGCCAGCAAAATGGATATCTATCTGTGGCTGTGCGCTACCCGT
The DNA here is from genome assembly GCF_902170565.1 of Yersinia thracica. GTDB lineage: Bacteria > Pseudomonadota > Gammaproteobacteria > Enterobacterales > Enterobacteriaceae > Yersinia > Yersinia thracica. The sequence goes on along the minus strand of NZ_CABHXX010000091.1, from coordinate 62,744 downwards.
ATTTAACGCTAATGTGGCTACTGTCTGCCCATTAATTAATGGCAAACCATTTTTCATCGATATATCATAGCCACCATCAGTCCCTTTGATGACGTTAATATCTACCATTTCACTTAATTTGTTGACGAGTTGATCTCGCTGATCTTGTAATACATTGGTATTGGTCCCATCAGAACCCAGCTTGACGATTTTTTGGTTATATTCATAAATACTCTTGGTTAACCCATTAACTTGGCTAATTATCGCGGTTCGTTGAGTCGCAATAACCTGTTTCTGTTCCTGAGCTGATTGATGAAAATAATTAAAATTCAGCGCCAGCGATTTAGCTTCATTCACCACTTGTTCACGATAAGCAGATGAAGACGGGTCATTTGATGCCGATGACAAGCTATTAAAAAATGCTCGCATCCCCGCAGCTAAGCCGGTATTTTCATCACCCAGTGAATGTTCCAACTTGCTAAGAGCATTTTGAGAGGCACTAAAATATTGATGATTGCTGCTCGCTTTCCACTCTTCACTCACCAGATACTGTTCAGATAAGCGTTTAAAAGCATCAACATTAACCCCATTACCGGCGCTGTAAGCACTATTTCCGCTGGTGTTAACCGCACTTTGTTCAGCACGCTGGCGGCTATAACCCGGCGTATTGACATTAGATAAGTTCATTGCCGCCGCAGAGAGACCGGCTTGAGCCGCCTGTAAGCCACTTTGTGCAATTTTGGTAAAATTCATGATATTCCCTGCTGTAATCAATTAAATAACAGATACACGTTAGTAGCAAAAAGCGGTCAATCCACGGCCAAACTTAAATATGAATGGCTGCCCCCTGTAGCGCCAATGACCCAGGGGGTAATCAGCCGCGCTATTTCCCGCCTAACTGCTGAATCAGTAAATGAGCGATACCACTACTACGCTGCGAGGCCAGAGTGGAAGCCAGTTTGTCATCATAAAAATCCCGCATCATGCGCTGTTGTTTGCTGTTAAATGGGTCGTCATCAGCAGCCAATGCTTCAGCCGCTTTGCGCATTTGCGCCAGTAAGGTGCGCATAAATACCGCCTCAAACTGCACTGCGGCCTGCTCAAGATCCTGTGGCAGGAGTTCTCCGGTAAAGCTCCCCGGCACCACCGGGGCTGATTTACTTATTGCGTTAATCATCAGTCATCCTTAAATTACGACCAGTTCGGCATCCAGTGCACCGGCTTCATGCAAAGCTTGTAAAATGGCCATGATGTCATCAGGAGAAGCGCCTAAGCTATTGATGGTATTAACGATACTGCGCAGGCGTGTTCCCGCAGGGACGATAACCATTTGATTACGTCCCTTGGTCACTTCAATGTCACTTTCTGGCGTGGTGACGGTTTTCCCCCCGCCAAGCACATTAGGTTGGCTGACATTTTTCTTCTCACGAATACTGACCGTCAGATTGCCGTGAGAGACTGCCGCCGCGCGCACCCTGACACCTTCGCCAATCACCACCGTCCCGGTGCGGGCATTGAAGACCACCCGTGGCGACTGCTTGCCAGCATTGATTTGCACATCTTCCAACAAGGACATAAAGGCCACCCGCGCCCCCGCATCTTGTGGTGCATTGACCATCACGTTAGTGGCACTTTGCGCCACCGCGGTGTTAGAGCCAAAAGCACGGTTCAGTGCCAATGCCACATTGTTGGCTGATTTAAAGCTCGGCCGTTTCAGGTTAAGCACCACCTGGCTATTGCTTTGGAAATCACTCGGAATTTCGCGTTCAATACTGCCGCCATTGGGGATGCGCCCCACCGTTGCGGTATTCACCGTCACACTGGAACCACTATTGGCTTCGGCTTTCATCCCCCCCACAATCACGTTGCCCTGTGCCAATGCATACACTTCGCCATCAGCACCGCGCAGTTGGGTTAATAGCAAGGTGCCGCCGCGCAAGCTTTTGGCATCACCAATTGACGATACGGTGATATCAATAGATTGACCGCGCGCATAACCCGGTGGCAGGGTGGCGCTGATCGCTACCGCCGCCACATTCTTTACCTTGGGATCCATTTTTTCTGGCAGTTGCACACCAAACTGGCGCAACATGTTAGCCATTGATTGGCCGGTAAATTTCACCTGGTTTTTATCGCCAGAGCCGTCAAGCCCCACCACCAGGCTGTAGCCCACCAGTTGGTTGCCACGCACCCCTTGAATATCCACCAGCGATCCCAGTGGTTGTGCTATCGCGGCGGGCAGAGCACACCACAACCCAATCAGCACAAAATAACGTCGTAACATATTGATTCCTGGTTAGATAGGGAATAATGGGTGGTTGAAGAAGCGCGTTAACCAACCGGCGGAGTTGGCATCGCTGAGCGCGCCGCGGCCCGCGTAGGAAATACGCGCGTTGGCGATCCGCTGAGAAGAGACTGAATTATCCCGCTCAACATCATCGGCCCGGACTAATCCAGTCACGCGCATATATTCATCGCCCTGATTAAGGGTCAGCCACTTTTCGCCACGAATAACCAATACCCCGTTCGGCAATACCTGATGTACCGCGACTGTAATCGAGCCACGTAACATATTTTGCTGCGCCGAGTTGGCACTGCCGTCAAAATCACGCTTGCCGGATATTGATCCCCCCAGCTTGTTCAGCTTTTTCCCCAATATCTCGGGGATGCCCAAGCTCATGTCGTTTTTTTTGCCAAAGTTGGTTTTAGCCTGCTTACTGGATTGAGTGGATTCATCCAACTTGACCGTCAGAATGTCACCGATCCGATACGCACGCCGGTCCTGCAATAGTGACCAGTTGTACGCGGGCTGGAACAGCCCGCCGCCTTCTTTAACCGTGGTCGACTGGATCAAATTGGCTGGTGGTGCAAAAGCAGCATCGTCTTTCTGCACCAGCAGCGCTGGGGTTTCACAACCGCTCAACGCCAGCACCAATGGTGTTAATAATAAAAACCTTTTCATGCATCATTCACTTTTCAACGGAGGCGACGGCCAGTTACAGCTTCTGAGTGACAAACTTCAGCATGTCGTCGGCAGCAGAGACCATTTTGGCGTTCATCTCATAAGCTCGCTGTACGGTTATCATGTCGACCATTTCTTCGACCACTTGCACATTGGAGCCTTCCAGTGATTTATGCGCCAGTGCGCCAAAGGACTCTTCCCCTGCAACACCTTCCGTTGCGGTGCCGCTGGCAACGGTTTCTTTGTAAATATTGCCGCCCACAGCTTCCAAACCGGCCGGATTCACAAAGTTGACCAAGGTGATTTGCCCCAGTTCAGCGAATTCTGCCTCTCCCCCGATACGGGCGCTGACCGTGCCATCTTTGGCGATCGCCAGATCTCTGGCACCTGCTGGCATCTCTATTTGTGGTACCAATGGCATACCTTGCGCATTGGTCAGTACCCCATCAGCATTGAGGGAAAAATTACCGGCACGGGTGTAAGCAATACCGCCATCGGAAGTTTCAACCTGGAAAAATCCTTGGCCCACAATCGCCACATCAAAATCACCGCTGGTGACCTTAATATTGCCAACGGTAAATTGCTTTTGTGTCCCCACCACTTTGACGCCGCTACCAAACTGAATGCCATTCGGCGTGGCATTGTTTTGATCCAAGGGTGCGCCGGGGGTGCGCTGGTTTTGGTAGAACAGATCTTCAAACATCACACGATCGCGTTTAAAACCGTCGGTATTCACGTTAGCCAGGTTGTTCGAAATGGCGTTCATTTTGGCATCTTGTGCTGCCAACCCGGTTTTACTGACCCATAAAGCTGAATTCATAATGACTGCTCCCTAATTTCTCTATCAATGAAATAACGATCCATGAAATAACCTTGTGCTGACAGCAGCATTAACTGCCACGGATAATCCGGTTACCGGATTGCGCCAGCTCTTCCGCCACTTTCATCATTTTGATTTGCGCTTCAAACTGGCGGCTGAGGGAAATACTGGCGGTCATTTCGCTGATAGCGGAAATATTGCTGCTTTCCAAATGCTTACTCACCAGTTGAACATTCTCGTCGCGTGCCGCAGCACCACGGCGAGTGACCAATAAGCCACGGTTATTTTTGCTCAATTGATTAGCAGGAATATCCACCAGCTTGATGCGATCAATTTCCGCCGGTGTCTTGATACCGCCGTCTTGCGGGATAATGGCAATAGTGCCGTCATCGGCGACCGATACCGAAGAGTAAGGTGGCAACACAATCGGGCCGCCATCGCCTAATACCGGTAAGCCATTGATGGTTAAATCACCGTCCGGGCCAATGTCCATCTGGCCGTTACGGGTGTAAACCTCGCGGCCACCACTGAGCACCGCAATCAAGCCACGATCTTTAATGGCGACATCCAATTCGCGGCCCGTTTCTTGCAAACTGCCCGCCGTCATATCCACACCCGCGTTTTGGCTAAGCACCGCCACGCGGCTGTTATAACCGCCGCCCAGCACCTGAGTCGCCGTCGCGCGCTCCAGATCAGCACGGAACCCCTGCGTGTTGACATTAGCCAGGTTATTGGCATGAATCTGTTGTTGTGTCAGGCTGCGATTGGCCCCGCTGACGGCGGTATAGAGAAGTTTGTCCATTACAACACCTGGAACAGCGCATTCATCATGCTGTCATTGGTGCTGATGATTTTGGTATTCGCCTGGTAATTACGTTGCGCCGTCATCAAACCGACCAATTCAGCGGTTAAATCGACATTCGAGGATTCCAATGCACCCACTTCGATGCCGCCTAACAACCCCGTGCCGGGCGCACCTAATAGTGGTCCACCCGACTTGCCAGTGACACTCCAGGTGGTGCCATTCTGCGCAGCTAACCCATTAGGATTGGCAAAATTTGCCAATGCCAATTTGCCTTGCAGCATCCGCTCGCCATTACTAAAAGTGGCATATACCGAGCCATCACTCTCAATGCGCTCACCGTTTTTAGTGCCCGCGGTGTAACCATTGCCTTTATTCAGGGTAGGAAGAAATTCAGATTGGAACTGAGTGGTACCGGTGTAATTGAGATCAATATTGAAGCCAGCAGCACCGGCTGGGCTATAATTGCCGTTGATGTTTTGGGTGTTACCGCCCGTCAATACACCTGATGTGTCAAACCTGAGGTCGTGCGAACCCGTATGAAGCCTGTTATCGACCGCAGTGTGCACCTTCCATTCACCCGCAGTTGGCCTTTTAACAAAATATTGCGTCAGTAAATGTTCACGGCCCAAGGAGTCATAAGCTGTCGACGTGGACATATAGTTGTATGAATCTTTATCAGCTATGGTGAATGTTGTGTTGGCGGGTGGGGTATCATTGGCGGGCAAGTTAGCCATAAAGTCCAATTTGCTGGTCGCTTTGGCGGGCAGGCCAGTGGTGCTTATCTTCAAATCACCGATAATACCAGTTTGCACATTACCGGCAGCATCAGCGGGGTAACCTTGTAATTTCATGCCGCTGGCATTGACCAGTAACCCATTATTATCTGTGGTGAACATCCCGGCACGGGTGTATGCATCCTCACCGTTGCTGTTTTTCACCACAAAAAAACCGCTACCTGAAATCGCCAAATCCATCGCGTTACCCGTTCGGTCAATCGAGCCTTCTTTTTTGATACTTTGCGTGGTTCCGCTAACCCCAACCCCTAATGGCTGCGATTGTGCATACATAGAGGCAAACTCAGTTCGGCTCGACTTAAAACCTTTGGTGCCGGAGTTGGCGATATTGTTACTGATGCTGTTTAACTGTTCAGTCACCGCGCTCAGGCCGGTATTGGCAATACTAAAACTCATAAAATAATTCTCTTGTAAAATAATGGGTTATTGGGGAAATGGCGTTAAGCACCAAACTGTTTAATTTTGTGGTAAGGCACATTGCCAATACCGGCGACATTTAATTGCGCTGCCCCGCCATGTTGTGGAATACGCACATTGTTAACGGCACCGGCTAATTCCAACGGAATGAATTCTTCCCCACTGCTGCTGACTGCACTGAGTTTGTAGTTGCCAGGTTTAAGATTGTGCCTGGCCGGATCGAGGGTGAAATTGACACTGCCCGCCGCTTGCTGACCCAGACTAATTTGATGCTCCTGTCCCAGACCATCAACCAAGTGGATCACCAACGGTGATGCGGCATGTTCTAATGTCAGCCGCCCATGTTGGATTTGTGTCCCCAGCTCAACCTCGGCACTTTCCACCATCACCTGCTGCCCCACCAGATTGGCGGTCGCCATTGCCTGCACTCTTTCCATCTGCACGGTGTTGCTCTTCAACATCTTGGCCATGTTTTCGGTGGATTGAACCTGCGAAAGCTGCGCCATTTGGCTGACAAATTCAGTGCCATCCATCGGGTTCAGGGGGTCCTGATTCTGAATCTGCGCCACCAATAACTTCATGAACTGGTTATTAAGCTCTTCACCCTTGGGTAACTCACTCTCTGCTATCTGAGAGCTATGACTGTTTTTTGACAAACTGCTGCTTTCATTAATATTCATGATTAGCGCTCTCCGAGCTTTAATACACTTTGCTGCATGCTTTTGACGCTGTTGAGAACTTCAACATTGGTCTCAAAGCTGCGTGATGCCGACATCATGTCAGCCATCTCGGACACCACATTGACTGCCGGATAAAAGACATAACCTTGCGGGTTAGCCAGCGGATGATTAGGTTCATACCGCTGCACCGTCTCCCCCACTTCAACCACATTTAATACCTGTACTTGCGCACCGGTAACGCCACGAGGATTAGCCGCACTGCGAGGTGAATAAACCGCAGAAAATATCGGGCTGCGCGCTTTGTAAGCTTCAGCCGCCGAGGCCGCCGGTGACTCCGCATTTGCCAGATTACTGGCGATGGTATTGAGCCTGATGGTCTGGGCCGTCATGGCTGAACCTGATATCCGATAAATATTGTTAAAAGACATCCCTATTTCCCTTCAATTGCCTGTTTCAGGCCGACCAACTTCATATTGAGAAATGACAAACTGGTTTGATAATCGAGAGCATTTTTTGAAAATTCTGCCTGCTCAACATTCAATGCCACCGTATTGCCATCCTGTGAGGGTTGATACGGCAACCGGTACTTAACTTGAGGTGACAGCATTTGAGGAGAAGCTATCCCTATGCTCCTCTGTTTTGCCCGTTGCATTTCAGCGCCGAAATCAATATCTTTAGCCTGAAAATTTGGCGTATTCACATTGGCCAGATTGGCCGATAGCAGTTCTGCTCTGGTAAGTCGAAGCTGCATCGCCGCAGGGTGAACCCCTAATGCTTTCTGAAAATCAATGCCCACAAAATACGTCCTAATTTGATGTTAAAACACGAGTTTGCACTCACGAACACTCACATTAATGCAAACAACGTGCCAGGTTTATAACATCATGATTAAATACGATTTTTTATTATTTCTTTTGTTCAATGGGAAGCGCTATTTCCCCTCAATCCGACCCGTATTTATCCGCATGCCACGGCAGTTATTCCTGCTGTCTGTTAGCCTGATTTCACTGTATGCAGCAGCAGCAAACAGCGCTGATATTCATGCTCGAAAACAGATTTATACACAGGCATTACATGCAGCCAGCGCTGACATTAGCCAAACCGCCAAAAATAAAAACTGGCAGGGCTATAGGGTAAAAATGAATATTTTTATTCCGTCAGAAGTGAGCCGATATAAGTGGTGTCAGGGGGAGGTAAGGGTGACGGCACCCATCAGTGGGCAGCGCGATATCTCGCGTTTGCGTTATGACATCAGCTGTCCTGACGCTACTGGCTGGGAAGTATCAGTCACGGTAAAACCCGATATTTATCTGCCGGTTTGGGTGGCAAAAAACACCCTTGAGCGCGGTAAATTAGTGGCACCTGACGATATTGAATTGAAGAAAAAGAATATTTCGACGGCGCAAGGGGGCTATATTACCGATCCCGATGAAATAGTCGGGCTGACGGTTAAACGCCGCATTCGTGGGCTGCAAGTCGTGACGCCCTCTCAATTGGAGCAGCCGGTGTTAGTGACCCGTGGTCAGCAAGTATTAATGATTGCTGAACAAGATGGCATTGAAGCTCGCATGTTAGGCGAAGCGCTGAAAAATGGCCGCAAAGGGGAGCTGATTAAAGTGAAAAATCTCAGCAGCAAGCGCACAGTGACCGCCATAGTTGATGATATCGCCAGAGTCAGAATGTTGGGGATTACCAGCAGTTAGGGCTAACGGCAGTCAGTTAAGTTTTGACCCTACTGTGACGCTTTATCAGGTTGTGGAGGTCTCCTCCACGATAACGCGAGATACTCGATAACTGACTATAGGTGACTTCATATGGAAATTAATGCACAGCGGCGGCAAATGATGATTGCCACGCCAACCGCCAAAACAGAAAATGCCCCAACAATTCAAGCTATTGCCCCTGTGCGGGCGATGGCGAGCACCACACAACATGCTGCATCGGCCGGTGAGTTACATGCCAAATTACAAAAAATGCCCGAAGTTGATAGTGAACGCGTCGCCACAGCTAAAGCCGCTATTCAGGCCGATAAAATCACACTGAATACCGCCGATATCGCCAAGGCGATGCTGAATTTCCACAGGAGTTAACGAAACTATGCAGCCGGTGAAAAATAGTCAGCAGCAGAACACTCAGCAGTTATTGGTCGCTATTCAGGAAGATCGCAAACGCTATATTGCCTTGGAAAAGTTATTGGTAAAGCAGCGCGAGTTGATGATAGCCCATGATACTGAAGCTCTGGAGGCACTCAATCTACAGTTGATGGAACTGTATAATATGATTGATAAATCTGCCACTGAACGCCGGCAGCTAATGCAAGATTTACAATTTCCTGCCCATAAAGAAGGTATGCACCAGCTGCTCTCTAGTTTACCGATACATTACCGCGAACATGCTGGCGCATTATGGGCGGACTTGCGTTTACGCGCCGACGCCTGCCGCCAGCAAAACCAGCATAATGGTCTGCTGCTAACCATGCAGATGGATCTGTTGTCTTCATTAACCGAGGCTCCGTCAGATTTTTTATATGCAGGTTGAGCCACACTTTTCCCACTCTTCTTCAATGGCTGCTTTTAATTTTATCATATTGAATTTATGAAATATTCATACCCAATAAAACATTCACCATAGGCTGCTATGCTAGGGTGAATGTTTCACATCTTTATTCTTGTAACTTGCGTTTCAATAAAAAATAAACATAAAAAAGCACTCAAAAATGAGTGCTCAAATTACAGGAAATCTATCCCGCCCGGTGTCGTTGCCAGCATTGCGCGGCCAGACCATCGGTGTTTTTTTGTTCACTCCGCCCCCGCTCCATCAAAAACTGCTGCTGTTGCTGTGCTAATACCATCGCCACGATTTTTTCCCGACAAGCTTGTTGCTGCAAATGTGTTTGCAACTTGCCCACTTCAATATTTGCCAGCACCTGCTCCTGCTTTTGCCAGTCAATAACGCGCTGAATATTGCGCTTATAGCTGGCGCGGTTGGTCATCAAAGCCGCCCCAGCCACCGGCATTAATGCAAAATGGGTTAAGGATCCCAAGGCATTAATATTGTTTTGATAACGCTGGCACAACTGTTTCTGCTGTGCCAATTGACTGGTAGCCTGATTAAGCGCCCGTTGCCGTAACTGTTGTAGCCGTTGCAGGGTATTCATCAGCTTGTCACTCATGATGGAGCCTCAGGTGTTTGAATATCAGATGGTGGATAGAGCGCGTTCAAATGCGCCAGTGTGGCTGGCAGGAGCGAGGGTTGATCCACTTCTTGGCGCAGGAAGTCGATAATAGCCGGATAATACTGCACTGCCCGATCCGCCATCGGATCGGCTCCAGCGACATAACCGCCCAGCGGGATCAAGGGTTTGATCTCCATATAATCGGCATAGCATTGCTTCAGTAAACGCGCAGATTGGATCTGTTCACGCGGCGAAATCTGGCTCATGCAGCGGCTGATAGACTGGCCGATATCAATGGCGGGGTAGTGACCGGACTCCGCCAACTGGCGCGATAATACGATGTGCCCATCTAATACTGCCCTGGCGCAATCAACGATGGGATCTTGTTGATCATCACCTTCTGCCAGCACAGTATAAATAGCGGTCATGGTGCCGCTGCCGTGACTGTTTCCGGCACTCTCTGCCAACCTTGGAATGATGCTGAAAGCAGAGGGCGGGTAGCCTTTGGTCGCCGGTGGTTCCCCCAGTGACAGTGCAATTTCCCGCTGTGCCATGGCATAACGGGTAAGTGAATCCACCAGCAGCAACACGTCTTGGCCTTTATCGCGATAATAGGTGGCGATGGAGTGGCACAGTTCGGTAGCTTTAATGCGCATCAGGGGCGATTCATCCGCCGGTGCGGCTATCACCACCGATTTTGCCATACCACTGGCTTGTAATGAGTGGTCGATAAACTCCTTCACTTCTCGGCCACGCTCACCAATCAGCCCGACCACCACCACATCCGCCTGGGTGTAGCGGGTCATCATGCCCAGCAGCATACTTTTACCTACGCCACTGCCCGCCATCAACCCGACCCGCTGGCCTTTGCCAATAGTCAGCAAGCCGTTGATGGCTTTGACCCCGACATCCAATGGCGTGCTGACGGGCTGGCGCTGAAGCGGGTGAATTTGCGGCAATTGCTGTTGTAGTGGAGTCTCACCGCCGAGTGGCCCCTTTCCATCAATCGGCTCGCCCAAACCATTAACCACTCTCCCCAGCCAGCTATCACCAATCATCAGTTCGCCGTCCAGCTCACACGGGAATACCCGTGCGCCGCTCATCAGGCCATCGGGTTGCTTGAATGGCATCAAGTAAGTGACTTCCCGGTCAAACCCGACCACCTGCGCCTCAATAAAGACGTCTTCAGCACTTTCGATACGGCAACGCTGGCCAATCGCCAGACGGCAACCGACACTTTCCAGCAAAATGCCATTAACCCGCACTAAGCGGCCAGCGACTCTGGCCAGGTTAATGTTATCTATAGATTTCAATGCATTATCAAGTGCCGCCAGCTCACCCATGGTCTTGATCCGGCAGTAAGCTGCTTTTCAATGCTTCGACACACTGATCCAGACGATGCTGGCAACCCACATCAATTTCCGTGGTATCGGTGACCACACGGCACTCACCGCTGGCCATCTCCGGATCGGCTATTAGCCCCCACTGTTTAACCTTTTCCGGCGCAACATCATTGATGCGGCCCAACTCGGCGGGGTTAAGATAGACTTTCAGTTGTGTGGGAACTGACGGCTGCGCCGCCAGTGCTTCCTCTACTAACGCGAGCAACTGCGCCGGTTGCAGTGCCAATTCACAGCGGATAACCTGGCGCGTCACTTTTTCGACTAACTGCACTAGCTCATCGCGACGGCGATTTTCATAACCACCTAAATAATCATGCATTTTTTCGATATAGCCGGTAAATGGCTCGATAGCTTCATCAAATCGGTGACTTTCTGATTGTCGCGCTTCTACCCGCCCTTTTTTCAACCCGTCGTCATATCCCAGACGGACACCTTCTTGATATCCCTCCTCTTTCCCCTCAGACAGACCTTTATTAAAACCCTGACTGACTCCTTCTTGAAAACCCTCCATCAGCTGTTTTTGATAGGCCGCCGGGTCAAGTGCCATGGTATCGTCTGGTGGTAAATTCTGGCGGATTTGGCGCAATGGCGGGAACTGATGAACCCGCACTTTCGCCCCGCCAAAGCGCAGGCTATTTTTTATCGACATTGCCTTACTCCATGGTCTGTTCAGCAAACAATTGCACCTGGATTTCTCCCGCTTCGGCCAGCGCGCGCACCTGTGCCATTATCTCTTTACGTATATGCTCTACCCGACTGACTGGCACGGCTCCCATCCGATTGGTCGCATTTTGCAACTGCTGTATCTGGCGCTTTGGCAATACATCATAAATGGCCTGGCGCAGTACTGGTTCAGTGCCTTTCAGCGCTATCGCCCAATCACTCATCGGGATATCATCCATCAAGCGCTGCAAGGTGACCTCACTTTGACGGCTGAGGATAAAGAATTCATACATCTCATCCTTCAGATCATTAAGCACCTCTTCATCACGTTCTCCCAGTTGCTCCAACAATTGCTGTTGGTTGCCGGGAATGCGGTTTACGATATTCGCCGCTTGCTTGATCCCCAAAACTTTGGAGCCGTGCTCTGACAATACCGCCACGCCGCGCTCAATCAGGCGATCCAGTTCATCCACTACATCGCGGTTGACGTCATCGAGCTTGGCAATTCGGTACAGCACATCATCCTGCCGCCCTTTATCCAGATAGGCCAAGACCTCGGCGGCAACATCCGGCGGTAGAAAAGCTAAAAATACCGCCTGTAATTGCAGATGCTCCTGCTCAATCAGCGCCGCCAGTTGCGGTGTCCCGACCCATTGCAAACGCGTCATCCGATGGCGGATTTCATCACCATAGATGCCATTAATGACACTCTTGGAGATATCACTGCCCAAGGCTTTACTCAGAATGCCTTGCAGATAACTGCGGGAAGCGCCGTTGATCCCGCTTTGTTCACGGTAATCGATAAAGAAATCATCCAATGCCTGCCGTGCATGGTTCAATTTGACACCATGCAAGCGAGACATAGTTTGGCTGATACACACCACCTCTTCGCGCGTCAGTTTTTGCATCACCATCGCCGCGGCTTCCTCACCCACACTCAGTAGCAAAATCCCTGCCTGCTCTAAACGGCTGCGTACCGGGGCAGGGGCAGTTGCGTCATCACGCACCACCGCATCATCATTCTGATTGAGGTTTGATTCGTTCATTATTATTAATCCATTGTTTAATGACTTCGGCGACACGTTCAGTTTCTAACTGAGCTAGCTGTTGCAAGTGGGCGATTTTTGTATCCAGGCCAGAGCCTTGCGGTGGCAGGTTGTCATCTTCTTTGAAGGAAGAGGCTGGCAATATCGCTTCTGTTGCGGCGCTGTTTTCGCCCGCCGTATTTGCCGCATCCAGGCTATCAATATTTTCGGACATCGCTAAAGTAGCGTGCTTATCATCCTGACGTGATAACCGCGCCACCAATGGCCGCACACCGAATAGCAAGAACAACAGCGACAATAAGCCAATACCCGCGATCTCCGCCCAACGGAAAGTTGTCGCCTCTTGCCACCACGGAATGACAGACTCTTCCATCACTGTCGGCGCAGTAAAGGCCAGCATATTCAGAGTCAGGGAGTCACCCCGTTTCACGTCGATACCGGCGGCATCTTCAATTAAACGCTTCAATTCATTCAGCTGTTCTGGTGTCCATTTCTCCAGCGCTGGAGCAGATTTATTCAAAATGACCGCAACTGTCATCTTCTCTAACTTAAAGCCCGGATGGCGCACATGACGGATATCACGGTCGTAGGCATACTTACGCTGGGCCTGACTGCGGCTTATCATTGCAGGTGCATTGGTGTTGTTCGGCTGAGCAGAAGGCTGATTGCTTAACGAACCCGGAATCCCCATCGCCATGTCTTCGTTACCGTTTTCCTGCTGAATATTCTCATCACTGACACGCGGCTCTGCGCCATAACGTTCCAGCGTTTCTTCAACACGGCTCAGATCAAGTTGGGTTGCGACACTGATGCGGTAGTTATTGATACCGACCACGGAGCTAAGCAGATTGGCGATACTTTTCTCGGTCGTGCTCTGTAAATAATGGGCTAATTCAGCGCCACTTTTCACATTTGTCATTCCCTTGCCGTTAGCCTGATAGGCTTCTGACAACAGCTCACCGTGCTGATCGACCACCCGTACATTCGCCGCTTTCATGCCGGGAATACTGCCCGCCACCAACTGGGCAATGGCCCCCACATGCTCCGCTTTCAGTGTTTGGCCATATTTCAGGCGCAAGATGACGGACGCACTGCTCTCTGAACGATTGCTGATAGCAAAAGAACTGGCTTCACTCATTCCTAAGTGAACCCGGGCATAATCCACGGCGGTTAGCGCCATGATGCTTTGTGCCAATTCCCCCTCCAGACTGCGTTTGTAGCGCACATTCTGAATAAACTGGCTACTGCCGAGCATGGTTTCCTGATCCATCAGCTCATAACCTGTCGGCAATGTGGCAGTAATGCCTTTAGCTGCCAGCAGAATACGAGCTTTGCCGAGTTGATTTTCTGCGACTAATATCTGGCCATTATCTGGATTAATACGATAGGTAATCGCCTCGCTGTCCAGCACTTCAACCACTTGCGTCACCGGAATATGCTCCTGTGAACCAAACAAAGCGGTATAGCCCTGCGAGCTGCGCCAAAGGCTGAAAATAATCGCACTGGTGACCAAAATAGCCACCGCGCCCATGAGAATACTTTTTTGATTTTTACCCAACCTGATGGCGGGCAATTGTTGCTTAATTTTATCTAACACCGATTTACCCTACAGCGCAGTATTCATGACTTCGTCGAGTGCAGTGGTAAGCTTATTACGCACTTGCACCATCGCTGAGAAAGCCACACTGGCTTTCTGACTTGCTAGCATCGTGCCGGTTAAATCATCACTGACGCCCATATCCATTGCGGTCTGCTTATCGCTTGCCACATGTTGTAAGTTATCCACGCTATTAATCGCACCTTTAAGCACCCGGGAAAATGAAGGGGAATTCACCTCGTTAACCTGAGCGAACAAACTACTGCCCGCGGGTTGTGGTAATGCAGTGCCAAACTCAACACGATTGCTGGCTATAGCCGCCATCTGTTGCATTTCCGCTATCATCGGCAATTGCATATTTGGCATAGTGATAGCTCCAACTTTATCCATCGTTCTTCCTCTTATGAGTAACACTCAATATCGATACCGTCTTCGCGCATATTGGCCAACCGATAGCGCAAAGCGCGCGGTGTAATACCTAAAAAAGCGGCCGTTTTAGATTTATTTCCCTGGTGTCTTTGCAATAAATCCGCAATATATTGGTATTGAGCCAAACGTCCGCGTAATTTAATGTTGCTTTCGCCCTGATTGGATTGAATATTTTCAGTAGAGAATACCGGCTTATTTTCTGCCAATTTATCTCCCGCTAATTTCCCCTCTGATACAGATACGTTTCTTGTTGCAGGCAGACCTAAGTGTGAAATGTCGATTAATCCGTCATTGCTCATAATAATTCCGCGCTGGATAACATTTTCCAATTCGCGAACATTACCCGGCCAAGAATACGTCTGTAACTCATACTGCGCTTGTGGGGTAATGTTTATTTTTACATCTAAAAAATTACGATATTTATTAAAAAAAGCGCTCACCAACGGCATAATATCTTCAGGTCTTTCGCGCAGCGGTGAGATATGAATAGGCACCACTGATAAGCGGTAATAGAGATCCTGACGAAAGCGCCCTTCTGCAATCTCAACACTCAAATCTTTATTGGTAGAGGCAATAATACGAATATCTAACGGAATACGTTTATGGCTACCTAAACGTTCAACTTCCTGCTCTTGCAACACGCGTAATAACTTAACTTGCAAGGCTAATGGCATGTCGCCAATTTCATCCAATAATAATGTGCCGCCATTGGCTTGTTCAAATTTACCGGCAACACTGGCAACAGCCCCAGTAAATGCGCCTTTTTCATAACCGAATAATATAGCTTCCAGCATACTCTCGGGGATAGCGGCACAATTTACTGCAACATAGGGCGCGTTCTCACCCATTGCTTTATGATGGATATATTTTGCCACACACTCTTTACCGGTTCCTGTCTCTCCAGTTATTAATACTGGCACATTGAATTCTGCCACCCGACGCGCAAGAGAGAATACGCTCACACTGGAGGGTGCATTAGCAACAAAACCATGTTCATTTTTAGATAACATATCCATAGCCATATTCATCATAATGTATCCACTCTCCAGTAAAGCCAATAAATCACATTCAATAGTTAATAATACGACTCACAACGAGTCATTATTAAATCTCAAAGAAGTAAAATATTAGATCATTTTATTATTATTCAATCATTGGTAAGCCAGACGACACGTTCGCTGGGTAATGACTATATATTCACTATTGAAAATAAAGGAATTAAATAAAAATTAAAAAAATTAACCCTTTAAAATCATGCATTTACTTATATGACTATTAATTCAAAAATAAAAAAGAAATAAATTAATAAAGAAATGCCCATTGTATTGATTTTCAATAGAAGGTTTAATTAACACCCTAACGAAAACACAAGCAACTCACTCATCCCTATAACCACTGGCGAGATCGTGAGAAATTATTCGGACTATGATTTTGGATAAAGCATGAAGCCAAATAAAGCTAAAGCGAGGGTACACAACAGTGACTCGCTACCGGAAGCAATGACTCTGGACATTAATAAACTTGGGCGTCCTTATCATAAAATACCCAAAATCGTGGGTAGCTATTTTGCTGTAATTGAAAAGCAAATTAGCCTCTATTTTTTAAGAAAATATCGAATCAATATTACGTTAAAAGATATTAAGTTCAAAACAGATTGTCATTACAATAATGCTCAAACACTCAGCAGTCAGATAGGGAATATTGCCTTTGATATCGACCGCACTCTTCTGCTTAATATTCTTAATGACTACTATGGCTTAACCAAAGAAAAGAACATGGTTTCCATCGTGGATAACACACCGAAAACCCAGACAGAAGAGAGACTAAAAAACAAACTAAGTATAGAAATAGCTGATTTGATTCTTAATCAGCCAGTATTCGGTGAGCCATTGGTGATCAAAAACACTAATTCCACACCTATTGTTAATTGGTCCTATCATATGGATTTTTTGTTAAAGGATTATGAGAATATCGGTTTTACACTACTTATTGATACCCCTCATGTCGACAGACTGCTTAATACATTACACACCGGAATAAAAGAAGAAAAGAAAACTCAGACATTGTCAGTAACACAATTTAATCAATTGGTAAGCCAATTGCCTATTCAGCTTACCAGCCAGTTAAGTTGTAGTGAACTCACTTTATTTGACCTGATGGCAATAAAAGAGGGCGATATTATCCCTGCTTCTCTACCAGAAAGATTCCCAGTATTTATTGGTAAGAAACCCTTATTTAGTGCTGTGATTACAGAGAGTCGCGGAAAACTATTTTTATCTGAATTTAATGACAAAACTAACGAGATGAACCATGACTGACCAATTAATTGAACTCGGCAATGATCTGGATTTTAATTTCTCAACACCAGAGAATGAGGTTAGCGTACCACTTTCTACCCCTGCGGCGACAGTGCCCGCCGTGGATAACAGCCAGCATGAACAGCAACGCAAAATATCGCTGTTCAGTCGTATTCCCGTCACATTAACACTGGAAGTCGCCTCGGTAGATATTCCACTTTCTGAATTGATGTCAGTGAATAATGATTCAGTTATTGAGTTGGATAAACTGGCCGGCGAACCACTGGATATTAAAATCAATGGCATCATGTTCGGTCAGGCTGAAGTCGTGGTGGTCAATGAGAAATATGGCCTGCGTATTATCAGCTTCAATAGCCAAAGCCTGGGTGAACTCGCTTTATGATCTTGAGCCGCCTGCCAACTATGACAGCTAAAATCATCAGCAGTGGCCTGGTTATTAGCGGATTATTGTATTCCCCTCTTCTCCTTGCACAGGAGGGGGGGATTACCCTGTTTAGCACGGCACAAACTGCTGCCGGTCAGGATTACAACGTCAAGATTGAAATCCTGATCCTGATGACACTGCTTGGCCTGTTGCCCATCATGATGCTAATGATGACCTGCTTTACCCGCTTTATTATCGTGCTGGCAATATTACGCCAGGCGCTGGGATTGCAGCAAAGCCCCCCCAATAAAGTGCTGACCGGTATTGCGCTAGCACTCACCTTACTGGTGATGCGCCCGGTATGGACGAAAGTTCATCAAGACGCCGTCATTCCCTTTCAGAATGATGAAATCACCTTACCGCAAGCGCTGGCACGTGCGGAAATTCCTCTTAAGAATTATATGCTGGCGCAGACCAGCAGTCAGTCGCTGGACCAGATGATGGATATTGCTCAGGTCAGCGGCGAGCCGCAACAGCAAGATCTTACCGTCGTGACTCCCGCTTATCTACTGAGTGAATTGAAAACTGCTTTCCAAATTGGCTTTATGATTTACATCCCTTTTCTGGTCATTGATCTGATTGTCGCCAGTATTTTGATGGCGATGGGGATGATGATGCTATCGCCGCTCATCGTCTCGCTGCCCTTTAAATTAATGCTGTTTGTACTGTGCGATGGCTGGACATTAATTGTCGGAACGCTGACTGCCAGCGTGCAGGGGTTATAGCATGATGACCACTGATATTGCCGGAGACATTATTGCCGCAGGGTTGCATCTGGTATTGATCATTTCGGTGGTTGCCATTATTCCTAGCTTATTAACCGGGCTATTGGTCAGCATCTTTCAAGCCACCACACAAATTAATGAGCAAACCCTTAGCTTCCTACCGCGCCTGGTGATGACCATGCTGGTATTAATCTTTGCCGGTAAATGGATGATGACCAAGCTGAGTGACTTCACCATTGCTATTTTCCAGCAAGCTGCACAGTTGGTTGGGTAACAGGCAATGGGAATCGATATTCAAACACTCACCACGCCGGTATTCGCACTTTGGCTACCCTTTGTACGAATTTTAGCATTTTTTCATTTTTGTCCAGTTCTCCAGCATCGTGCTTTTCCCCGTAAAGCGAAGATTGGCACCTCATTGCTGCTGGCGATGTTAATCACTCCCATGCTCAGCCAGCCGGTGATCCTTGGTGAGTTATTATCAATGAATTCACTGTTGCTGACTGGCGAACAAATCCTGTGGGGTTGGTTATTTGGCTCCATGCTGCAACTGGTTTTTGCAACCTTACAAGCCGCTGGCCAGATTTTATCAATGAATATGGGTTTAGGCATGGCGGTGATGAATGACCCAACCAGTGGTGCTTCAACAACCGTGATTTCACAAATTATTTTTGTCTTTAGCACACTTATCTTTTTTACCATGAATGGGCACTTGTTGCTGGTCACCATCTTGTATAAAAGTTTTATCAGTTGGCCGATGGGCGAAGCTATCAATGATTTCTCCTTACGATCACTGGCATTAAGCTTAGGTTGGATCATGTCATCCGCCACACTGCTGGCTCTGCCAACCACTTTTATCATGCTGATTGTGCAAGGTTCTTTCGGTTTGTTGAACCGTATTTCTCCGACCTTGAACCTTTTCTCTCTTGGATTTCCAATAGGTATGTTGTTCGGCTTGTTGTGCCTACTGCTACTGGCCATCAATGTGCCGAATCATTATCTCAATTTGACTAACGAGATCCTGACGCAGCTTGAACGGATGAAGGTGTACTGATGTCATCCAGCAGCGGAGAAAAAAGTGAAAAACCCACCAGCGGTAAACTAACCAAAGCGAGAAAGAAAGGGGATATTCCGCGATCCAAAGATGTCACTATGGCGGCCGGACTGGTGACATCATTAGTCACCCTGACGCTATTTTTACCCTATTACAAAGAGTTGATTCGTGAGTCATTCTTAGCGGTTGGCCGTACAGCGGGCAGAATAGATGACCCCGCAGCGCTGGAACAATTACTGCTGACCAACCTGTTTATTTTTTTCAAGTTCTTGCTTACGCTAGCCCCGATTCCGCTGGCCAGTATATTGGCGAGCTTAGTTCCCGGCGGTTGGAATTTCACACCGGTAAAATTAATCCCTGACTTTAAAAAACTCAGTCCGTTGGCAGGAATTAAAAAGATATTTTCAGCCAGCAATGGCACCGAAGTCTTGAAGATGCTCGGCAAGTGCAGCATCGTGCTTTATACCTTATACCTGATGGTCAATAGCTCGCTGGCCGATTTGTTGCGTTTACAGGCATTGCCGCTACAGGAAGCGATTACTGAAGGATTTATTCTATATCACAGTATTTTGGTTTATTTCATCGCCATTATTGTGATTTTTGCCGCAATTGATATTCCACTTAGCAATTATCTCTTCACCAAGAAAATGAAAATGACTAAGCAGGAGGTTAAACTAGAACACAAGAGTAATGATGGTAATCCAGAAATTAAAAACAGGGTTCGTCAGTTACAACGGCAGTTTGCCATGGGTCAAATTAATAAAGTTGTCCCTAATGCTGATGTTATTATTACTAACCCAACGCATTTTTCAGTGGCCTTAAAATATGCCCCGGAGAAAGCCAGCGCGCCTTATATTATCGCAAAAGGTAAGGATGACATTGCATTATATATTCGGACTGTGGCTAAAAATAATGATATTGAAATTGTTGAGTTCCCTCCTTTAGCTCGTGCTATTTACCATACCACCAAGGTCAACCAACAGGTTCCAGCCCAGCTGTATCGTGCCATCGCTCAGGTATTGACCTATGTGATGCAGGTCAAGTCCTGGCGCTCAGGTCTGGCTAATAAACCGGTATTAAATACTTACCTTGGTATTCCCAAAGAGATGCAGAAATTCCATGATGAAAAATAAGTTTAGTTATCTTGCTCATATACTGAGAGATATGCATGTTACCGTTCCGATATTAATTCTTTGCATGTTGGCAATGGTTATTTTGCCACTATCACCTATTGTATTGGATATTTTATTTACCTTTAACATTGTGTTATCTGTATTGGTTTTATTGGTCAGCGTAAACAGTAAACGCCCTCTTGATTTTGCAATATTTCCGACTGTACTACTGATTGCCACTTTAATGCGCTT
Source organism: Yersinia thracica (assembly GCF_902170565.1). Taxonomy (GTDB): domain Bacteria; phylum Pseudomonadota; class Gammaproteobacteria; order Enterobacterales; family Enterobacteriaceae; genus Yersinia; species Yersinia thracica. Next base: position 42,089 of record NZ_CABHXX010000091.1, on the reverse strand, counting down.
AACATTAAATGTGGCGTCAACACGAGTGGTATTACTCAATGGTCATGAAGGTGTGGGTGCTGCCGGTAAAGTGATTGAAGCTTTTGGCCAGGTGGTCATTGGCGGTAACTTTGTTGTTGGTTTCGTGGTGTTTATCATCCTGATGATCATCAACTTTGTGGTCGTGACGAAAGGTGCCGAGCGAATTTCTGAGGTTTCCGCCCGCTTTACGTTGGATGCACTACCGGGTAAGCAGATGGCGATTGATGCCGACCTTAACGCCGGATTAATCAATCAGGAACAAGCCCGCCTGCGCCGTAAAGAAGTCGCCAGCGAAGCCGACTTCTACGGGGCAATGGATGGCGCATCCAAGTTTGTTCGTGGGGATGCTATCGCCGGTATTATGATTCTGGTGATCAATGTGATCGGCGGCATCTGTATCGGCATTTTCAAATACGACCTCAGTGCCAGCCAGTCATTCCAGCAATATGTATTACTGACTATTGGTGATGGTTTGGTCGCGCAAATTCCTTCACTGTTATTAGCCACCGCCGCCGCAATTATTGTCACCAGGGTAAGTGATGGCGGTGATATGACTGATGAAATTAAAGATCAGTTATTAGCAAAACCGACCATTTTATATGCTGCGGCATTTGTGATGTTCATTCTCGCCATTGTGCCGGGGATGCCCCATCTTGCCTTTCTCAGTTTCACCGGATTACTCCTGTTCGCCGCTTGGCAGCAAAGTAAAAAAATACAGCAAGCGAATATTGAACCCGATCTTACAGCCCTCGACCAAGCAATTTCAGAAGACAACTCACTCAATATTAATTGGGATAATATACCCGTCGTAGAACCTATTGGCCTGAATCTTGGTTATAAATTGGTGACACTGGTTGATGAAGCGAAAAGTCGGCCATTAATCCAGCGGCTGCGTGGTGTGCGCCAAATTATCTCTGAAACCTGCGGAATCATATTGCCCGAAGTTAAAGTGCGGGAGAATTTTCGTTTAAAGCCCTCCCAGTACACAATTAATGTTAATGGCGTCAAAGTCGCGGGCGGTGAAATTTATATTGATAAGCTAATGGCAATTCCAACTACGGAACAATACGGAGAAGTGGATGGTGTTTTGTCGATAGATCCCACTTATGGCCTGGCGGTAGTGTGGATAGAGCCACAAAATAAGGCAAATGCCTTAAACTTTGGCTATCAAATAGTCGATTGTGCCAGTGTGGTAGCAACTCATGTCAATAAAGTGGCACGGGAACATCTGCCGGTGTTATTTAATTACGACGATATAACACAGTTACACCAACGGCTGGAGTCATTATCACCTCGACTAGCGGAAGATTTCGCTGCTGCATTTAATTTTAGTGAGCTATTAAAAGTCTACCGGCAATTATTAATCGAAAATGTCTCCCTTAAAGATATTGTGACCATCGCGACCACATTATTAGAGAGTGCCAATGTGACGAAAGATTCACTTTTATTGACCTCCGATGTACGGTACGCGTTACGAACCGGGATCGTCAATAGCATTAATGGTGATGATAAAAATCTATCGGTTTATACCATTAATAACGCACTGGAGAATATGTTGCTTGGCTCACTCAATCAGGCACAGCAAGCAGGAAAAATCGTCTTGGATAATTTCCCTGTCGATCCAAATATTCTGACCCAGTTGCAACAGAATATGCCTATCATTAAAGAACAAATGAAAGCAGAGAATCACCAACCTGTTTTGTTGGTCACGCCGCAATTACGTCCCTTGATTGCACGCTATGCACGATTATTCTGCAATGGGCTTAACGTATTGTCTTATAACGAAATACCAGATGATATGTCATTGAACGTTATTGGGACGTTAGAATAAAATACTATTAATTATCATCATAAAAATGGCCACGTTGTCGACATTCATCTCTCGACACCCTGGCCATTTTTCATATACTCAAAACTCCTCCCGAAAATCATGTGTACTGACTCAATTCATTGATTCGGAATAAGAGCACGCTGCCTACTCTTCGGCAAGGTTAAGCAGCAAGGTATATCAGTTACCCATAAAGGTTTGTTGCCATTCGACAATAGTTTTAGGTCTTTTATCTTTATCTTCAGGCACATTAGTAAAATAATGCACCCGCAGGTTTCCATCCTTGTCAGGCGCAACATATGCCGCCCACATCAAACCGCTACGATTATACATAATTATCGACGCTCGTTTATTTGCAGCTCCTCGTACCCACGTCGATAATACTTTTGCGCCTCGGTTATCCCTGTCTTGGCTATAGATATAGACATTGGCTGAAGCAATAAATTGGGCATAATGTTCACCGACTAAATCACGAAAAACTTTATCATTCTCGGCATCAGTAAAAATACCTATGGAAAGTAAAGTCGGTATTTCGCGTGGATCTTTTTCAGCTCGGACATACTGCCCATCAATAAAGACATCTTTGGGCATCGAGATGCGACACCCCCAACTGCCATTGCTGTGTACTTGCATAGAACCATCTTTTATTGGAATCAGTAATAGCCGACAATTTGCTGTATTTTCAATAAGATCAACCACGGCTAATCCTTCAACTTTACGGGCTTCAGCTCTAAAACTACCGGCATTTTCACCCGACCAAGCCCGGCTATCAAGACTGAACCCCCACTCCGTAACCCGAGTGATTTTGATAACGCCGCCCCGGTCATTACCTTTAGTGACATTCCACCATTGGCCGCGCCAGTCGAAATTTTTATCAATGTCTGACATAGAGGCAATGCCCTGAAAATAAGCACGCTGGATACAGTTATTACTGGTGCAACTGTTCAGAGATTTTACCCATGCTTGCCGCTGCTGATAAACTGTTTCAGTATCATATTTCACTAACATCGCTTGATAAATATCACTGAATGTCTGATCAAGCCAATGAAGATCTTCATCACCGCAGACAGTGTATTCAACCGGTGTTGCTGCTCGCTGGCAGTTTATAGCGAAAGATGAAGATGAGATAATCATCAGCAAAAAAAAGAAAACACCGCGGAAACAAACCATATTATTTAGCCTAATGAAAATATATTTTTATTATTAATGAGATGATTACGAATAGGATTATTATATCGGCTTTATGGCTAAAAATCTGTATCTGGCAATAAAAATCCACCAGATTATGCTAAGAATCCCGCACAACCCGGCGGATTACCCATGCCATTATTAATGGTAATTATTTCTATTATATAAAGTTAATATCTCTACAGCTCATTATTCAGCCCTCTCTGGGGTAAATAACCGAGAATAAAATCATTAATGATGCTGTCGATATCCCTATCACTGCAAAAGCCTAATGATTTAGCGTAACAAGCGTCGAAATTCCCCGGCCAAGAATTCACAATTTTCTCAATGAGAGGATCTTTCTGAATTTTAATCAGATCAGCGACTTCATTACCCGCAATGCGCCGTAATGTATCAATTATCTGTTGCACACGAACAGATAATCCAGGCAGATTAATCACTCGCCCAGATTTAAGCTGACTGGCATCCAGTTGATGACCATGAATCAGGTTATTAATCGCCATTTTCGGCGATAACAGCCACAAGGGTGTTTGTGGGCTAACAGGGCAAACCACTGCAACACCCTGTAATGGCTCACGAATAATGCCACTGGCAAAGCTAGAAGCGGCGCGATTAGGTTTGCCGGGGCGCACCACAATAGTCGGCATTCTTAAGCTACGACCATCCACAAATCCCCGGCGGCTATAATCTGCCAGCAATAAATCATTCAATGCTTTTTGCGTCCCATAGGAACTTTGCGGCGCCCAAACCTGCTCATCGGGCACTACTGCCGGTAACTCTCCGCCAAATACAGCCACTGAACTGGTAATAATGACTTTAGGGCAGCGCCCCAATTGGCGCGCCCGCTCCAGTACCCCACGGGTAGCATCAAAATTGATGCGCATTCCCAGTTCAAATTCTTCTTCCGCCTGACTGGAGACAATGGCCGCCAAATGGAAAACCGTATCAACTTGCTGGTCAAAAACACCCGCCAGCCATTGCGGGTCGGCGATATCACCACAAAAGACCTGTACCCGCTCATCACTCATCGCGCTCAGCGGCACCACATCACAGGCAATTATTTTGTTGATACTGCATTGCTGACCCTGGCTGTCAGTCAAATGATCCTGAGTCACTAAACGTTCAATTAATCGACGCCCGAGAAAACCCGCAGCGCCCGTTACCATTATGTTCATTGTCATATCCTTTTTATCTGCGCGGTTAGCGGTTAACTGTTTTAGCCGGAACTAAAAAGACCAACCCTGCACCAATAAATAGCATGGTAGAAATAATCAACATCCCGACGGTGGTACTTTGCGTCAGATCTTTCAGATACCCCATCATATAAGGTGCGACGAAGCCCCCCAGGTTGCCCCAGGAGTTGATCAGTGCAATACCTGCGGCAGCGGCGGTGCCGCCAAGGAAGGCCGTTGGCAAGCTCCAAAACAGTGGCAAAGTACTCAATGCCCCCATAGCTCCTATGGTTAACCCCACCATGGCGATGATGATGTTGTCACTGAAACTGGCGGAGATAATCATCCCAATCCCACCCAAGGTCGCGGTTAGTGCCAAGTGCCAGCGCCGTTCCCGCAAGCGGTCGGCACTGCGTGATACCACGATCATGGTTACAGCCGCCGCCGCATAGGGAATGGCGCTCAATAAACCGATGTACAAGATATTAGTCACCCCGCTGTCTTTAATCAGCGTCGGCAACCAGAAGCCAATGGTGTAAAAACCGGCAATCAGACAGAAATAAATAAGGGTGAGCAACCAGACTCGGGGTTGCAGGAAAATCTCTTTCAGGCTGCTATGGACATGATGCTGTGTGTCATTATCGATATTGGTTTGTAGGATTTTTTTCTCTTCGTCGGTTAGCCATTTAGCATGTGCGATCCTGTCCGTCAGTTTAAAAATCACCAAAATACCGATGAGTATCGAGGGAATACCTTCCAGAATAAACATCCATTGCCAACCAGCAAAACCATGAAAACCATTAAAGGCATCCATTATCCAGCCAGATAGCGGCGCACCTATCACCCCGGATAATGGCACTGCGGTGGCGAATAAGGCATACATTCGGCCACGGCGGTTACTCGGGAACCAATAAGAAATATACAGGATCACCCCCGGATAGAAGCCGGCCTCAGCAATCCCCAACAAACAGCGCATCACATAAAATGACATCGGCGTGGTGACGAAAGCCATCCCCGCCGAAATGATGCCCCAAGTTATCATGATGCGCGCAATCCACAGCCGCGCCCCAACACGATGCAACATCAGGTTGCTGGGAATTTCCAGGAAGAAGTAAGCAATAAAGAAGATACCGGCACCAAAACCATATACTGCATCGGAGAATTGTAAGTCATCAGCCATTTGCAACTTGGCGAAGCCCACATTCACCCGATCAAGATAAGCCATGACATAACACAGCATTAATAAAGGTAAAATATGCCATGCCGCTTTACGGTAGGCATGATTCTCCTCCGGTAATACCTTTGGTATCACTAAAGGTTCGGTTGATGATTCAGACATAATAAAGCCTCATATTATAATTATTTGCAGGGAACAAAGGTCAGCCATAATCCTGTCAACCATGGCTGCTGGTGTTACACATAAATGTTAATTTTAGTTATTTAATGTTTATTAAAGTTAAATCTAAGGGATAAGCCGGGAAGTAAATGCGATTTAAATCACAATAACTAACAAGAGAGGATTCATAAAGTCACAATCAATTGATTTTAAATGAATTTTTAATTCAATTTTATTCACTAAAATTAACAATAACAGTGATAATCGGCAGCAAATGCCGTCATGAAGAGCAATACGAAAGGGTAAATGGCCAGGTACGGCTCACCCCACGCACAAGAAATTATTGCGGTGGGGTGTCACGAGGAAGCGCTTAGGAATGAAACGTGACTTATCAAGCAGACCGTATTTATCAAGCAGACCGTATTTATCAAGCAGACAATGTCGCGCCGCCGTCTACCACAATATCTTGCAGAGTAATATGGCTGGCTAAATCCGAGGCGAGAAACACCACGGTGTTGGCAATTTCCTGCGGTGTGGCAATTTTCCCCAGAGGGATACCCAATTTATATTGCTGTGGAAAACCGGCAATCGTCCGCTGCTGCGCATCTTCGCTGTGCCACATGCTGCGTTGCATCGGGGTATCAGTAGAACCGGGGGAGACCACATTGCACCGCACACCGTAAGCCGCTAACTCTAATCCGACACAATGGCTAAAGCTGGTTAATGCGGCTTTAGAAGCACAATAAGCCGACATTTGGATGCGCGGCACATGCGCGGCATTGGAGCCGATAGTCACTACCGCGCCAAAACGCTGCCATTTGAACTGTGGGATTAACTGGCGCAAGAGATAAAACGCACCGGAAACATTCACATTAAAGCACTGTTGCCAATCGTCGAGACTCAGCGCCTCAGTCTCTGCCATGCGAAGAATCCCGGCGCCATTCACCAGAACATCAATACGCGGAACCTGGCTCAATAGATGCTGGCACACCAATGCGACTTGCTGCGGGTTGCTAATATCCAGCAATGCCGTGATAAAAGGGAAGTTTTGCGTCGCCGAAAAGCTTTTATCCAACCCGACGACATCGGCACCCAGCGCGACAAATTGGCTGGCAATTTGATAGCCAATCCCCTGCCCGGCCCCAGTGACCCACACCCGTTTACCGGTAAAATCCATCTGCGCCGCTTTATTTATTGCGCAGGTACTTTTCGCGGACGAAACCTGATTAGCCGCCATTACTCAGCCTCGGCCAATGACACATTCTTAGCCAGATCAATGAGTTGTGGCTCCAGCAGTTTCCACCACCCCTTCAAGCTCGGGTTCTTGGCTAACGCCACAAAACTCAGTTCTATACCTTGCTGACGCCACTGTGTAGCCAGCGCCATGATATGCACCGAGCTCAGACCATAATCGATCAGATTTTCGTCTTCATCGAAATCATCAGCATCTTCATCAATCAAAGCCAGTAATTGCTGTTTTAGCTTTTCTTTACTGAAAATGAGCGCATTTTCGTTCAGGTTAGCGACAATTTCATGGGTAAAAATCACCCGCCCGCTGCGCGTTGCCACATACTTAAGTGCCATCAAATGATCTTCCAGAGAGAAATCCGCGATAGCATCGGCGACCATAAATGGCTGAATATCTTGCATAAAAGCATCCGTGGCGGTCGTCAGGCAGCCGATATGGCCGTAAATGCCACAAATAACCAACTGATCACGGCCCTTATCCGCCATGATTTGGCGTAGTGGCGAGCGGTAAAACGCGCTGTATCGCCATTTGACGAGCACTTCATCATCCGTATCCGGTGTCAGCTGTGAAACGACTCGCTGTTTAGCCGGATGATTATTCAAACCCGCGCCCCACATATCATTAAGCAGCGCGCGATCTTCAGCACTTTGATGATTAGGCTGGGCAGTATAAATAACCGGTATTCCCTGCTGTTTACAGTAAGTTCTCAACGCGGCAATATTGGCGATAACCTGCTGTATTAAATTGTTATTTTCACCATAAAAGCTCACAAAATAGTCCTGCATATCATGGATAAGTAACACGGCGCGGGCGGGGTTGAACTGCCAATTCACTTTATTCGCCGGAAATTGCCCCACTTTAGGGAGGTCGTAAGCAGAAAGTGCCGGAATAGCCATCATAAAATCCTTATTTGCTAAGTGTACTGAGGCGGTCTTGAATATCCTGACGCAACCGCTTTTTATCTATCTTGCCAATGGGAGTAACAGGTAGACTGGCGACGATTTCAAAACGATCGGGCAATTTGAAATCAGCCACCCCCATCTCACGCAGGTATTTACGCAAAGTTACTGGCCGCAGATCGGTATTCGTGACGACAATAAATGCGCAGCTTTTCTCACCCATTATTTCGTCTGGCATAGCAACCAATGCCGCGTGAAGAATATCGTTATGGGCCACCAGCAGGTTTTCAATCTCTTCTGCGGCAATCTTTTCACCACCACGGTTAATCTGATCTTTCTCCCGCCCTACTACCCGTAAATAGCCCTCTTCAGTCATCTGCACCAGATCACCGGAATGGTAAAACCCTTCTTTATCAAAGGTATTGGCATTATGAGTCGGGCTACGGTAATAGCCACGGAAGGTATAAGGGCCGCGCGTCACCAGTGCACCGACCTCTCCGAGAGCCACGGGCATCCCATCACTATCTACCACTTTAATTTCATCATCCTCGCTGATAGGCCGCCCTTGAGTGGTAAACACCAAGTGGTCGCTGTCACCAAAGCGGGTGTAATTCACTAATCCTTCCGCCATCCCCAACACCTGCTGCAACTGGCAGCCCAGTATCTGTGGAATACGCCGCGCCAGAGACTCACTGAGTTTCGCCCCCCCAACCTGTAGCACCTGCAAACTGGCCAGGTCAGCGGCAAAATGCTCTGCTGCTTGTAGCCACAGGGCCACGGCAGGAGGAACCAAAGAGGTGAAGGTAATCTGGTGGCGTTTAATCAGCGGGAAGCAACTCATCGCGCTGGGATCTGGAGCCAACACCACACAGCCGCCGACATAAAACACCCCTAATGCCCCCGGTGAACTGAGCGGGTAATTATGGGCGGCTGGTAAGGCGCAGAGATAGCGGGTGTGCTCGTCGAGCTGACAAATTTCCGCGCTGGCCCGCACACTGTAGTAATAGTCATTGTGGGTGCGAGGGATCAGTTTGGGCGTCCCCGTGCTGCCTCCGGAAAGCTGGAAGAAAGCCACTTCGTCAGCCGCAGAGGGATGAAATTCGGCAGTTTCATTATCCCGATCATTAAATCCCCCCTCGCGATACAACAAGGCCTCCAGCGACTGAGCGTAATCTGTATTTCCCGCCACAATGAGGAATTCCAGCACCGGTATTTTTTTCTGTAGCTCGGCGCAATAATTCCCTGCGGCAAACAAGTTATGGCTGGCATCAGCAATCAGTAAGCGCGGTTGGATCTGTTCAATATAAGCATTTAATTCCAATCGGTTATGACTGAATAATGCATTGACGGGTGCAACACCGATTTTTAATAGCGCAAAATAAACCAGATAAAATTCAGCACAATTAGGGAGCTGGACCAAGGCGCTATCGCCACGGCGCATGCCCAGATGGGTTAAGCGCACAGCCAGCTGATGCGCTGCCTGCTCGAACTGCGCATAACTGATATGGCGCTCACCACAAATGATGGCCGTCGCTTCTGGTCGCCGCTGGCATTGGCGAGACAAAATCTCCGTCATCGGCTGGTCTGTCCAATAGCCTTTCTCGCGATAGCGACAAGCAAACTCTTCCGGCCAACGGGTAAATTCAATACTCATAGCGACACTCCTGATCGGGTGATGGCAATCGCATTGAGCATGGTGCCCAATTTGGCTTCAGTTTCTGCCCATTCCAGCGCGGGTTGTGAAGCAGCAACAATGCCCGCCCCGGCAAATAGCCGCACTTGTGTTGGGTGTACCGTGGCGCAACGGATAATCACCGCCCATTCACCATTGCCCTGTTCATCACACCAACCCACAATCCCGCTGAATAACCCGCGCTCAAAAGGCTCTAATTGTTGAATTAACTGGCGGGCTTTTTGCGTCGGTAATCCACACAATGCAGGGGTTGGGTGTAACAGATTCGCCAGCTCTAACACCCGTATCTGTGGGTTTTCCAACTCACCACTGATGGCGGAAGATAAGTGCCACAGCGCGGCGGTGCTAATCAATGAAGGTTGTGAGGGGACATGCAAACTTGAGCAATGTGGCGTCAATAAGCGGCAAATTTCGTCGATAACCAGCCGATGTTCATATTGGTCTTTCTCTGAATCCAGTAATGCCTGGCTAATATCCCAATCATGCTGTGGGTCGTCCTGCCGTTTCGCCGAACCTGCCAACGGATTGGTATACACCCCAGCCAAATGTTTACGCACCAATAATTCAGGGCTGGCACCGAGTAATACGCCACCATCAGCAAGCGGTACGCGAAAATGATGCGCCGTGCTGTTTTGGATCAGTAAATGATTCATAACCTGATCGCTATCAACCGGGGTGTCTGTATCAATTTCCAGAATACGGGAAAGCACCACTTTATGGATTGCACCGCACTGACAAGCAGCAACAGCCTCCGCCACAATATGTTTGAACTCATTTTCATCCGGCAAACTGCGGCTGGCGAGGGCAGTAACCGCCCTGCGGCTATCAACACACGCAGCATCCACCAAGGCTTGGCGGTCACAAACCTGATAATGTTCTGGAATAAATAAGCACGATGCCTGACTGGCATCAAAAGGTATTGCCCCGACAATGATAGGCTGTTGTTGCCCGGCATCATGTGCACGTTGGAACGCCGTTTGTAGGGCTAATTGCAGTGAATTCTCATGACCAGCACAACTTTGTGCCGCTTGATTAATGCGTTCGAAGATACCCTGAGTTTTGATACTCTGATGTTTTGAAGTAAATAGAAATGTTGAGGACACAGCTGAAAACGGCGAATTAGCGGGCATGTCTTCAGAGCTGTCACGTTCTTCAGCGTTGCTGTGTTCTTCAGAATTGAAGTACCGCACAAAGACCTCCATTACAATATAAATAGTAATGCTAATAATAATTACTATCATTCCCTTTATGGCGTGGTAAATTACGACTAAGCATTCACATTGTCAATCAATGTAAATGCATTATTAATCAATCTTATTTATATATCCCCCCAGAACCGGGGCTTAAAATAGAAAGAGAAAATGCCTTTATGTCCTTTTATATCAATTACATTCAGCATAAAAAATGGCGTTTAATATTGACGAACCTGGGCCTTGTGGGTCTCATTTTCTGCTTGTCTGCTTGTAAACCGGCGGAAGAAACCACGGGGCAATCAGGCAATGAGAGCAAGGCGGCGTGGGCCCGCACAGTAGAAACAGCTAAAGGGCCGGTGACACTCACACATCAACCCACACGGATTGTGTCCACCAGTATCACCATTACCGGGACTTTGCTGGCTATCAATGCCCCGGTGATTGCCAGTGGGGCGACGGTGCCTGACACCACAGTGGCTGATCATCAAGGTTTCTTTACTCAATGGTCAGATATTGCACAGGCCAAAAAACTGGTGCCAATGTACCAGACGGAACCCAATGCCGAAGCTGTCGCGGGAATGAACCCGGACTTAATTATTATTTCTGCCACTGGCGGGGATTCGGCGCTAAAGCTGTATGAGCAACTGTCCGTTATCGCCCCTACATTAGTCATTAATTATGATGACAAGAGTTGGCAAGAGTTAGCCATCGTGCTGGGCACGGCTACAGGGCATGAGGCTGACGCGCAACAAGTTATTGAGAAATTCGCTAATCGACTCAATGAGGTAAAGCAGAATATTACGCTGCCACCGCAACCTATTTCAGCGTTTGTCTATCAGGCGGCGGGCAGCACTGCCAATTTGTGGACTGAGAGTTCAGCCCAGGGAAAACTGTTGCAGGAATTGGGTTTCACACTGGCGGAAGTCCCTGATGCTGTGAAAGGCAACACCAGCATGGGGCACCGCAAAGATATCATCCAACTGGGCGGCGAAAAGCTGGCCGAGGGCCTTAACGGCGAGACTATTTTGCTATTCTCCGGGGATCAACCGGCGGTTGACGCACTGAAAAGTAATAACTTTTTAGCTCATATCCCCGCAATTAAACATGATCGGGTTTATGCCGCGGGCTATGATACGTTCCGGTTAGATTATTACAGTGCGAGTCATTTATTGGCACGGATTGAGGGGATGTTTAAGACCAAACCTTAATTATTTTATGTTTTATCAGATTGGGGCATTGTTGTGGTTGGTAGTGGGTTATTTGATTATTTGATTATTTGATTAGGTTCGGTTGTTAGAACTTCACTGTTTACTTAACCTCCGATGAACCAACCGCCAAAGGGTGCGGGCGCGCACCCTTGTGGAATCCCACGCTTCGCACGTATCGCCTGCCCACTACGTGGGTTCCCTCACTCATCATTTTGCTGGCGGGACGGCTTTACGCGGGTCCCTCCGCGTGACGCCTAAATCCGCCGTCCATGGCGGATTTCCCTAGCTACATTCTTCACTCGGCGGCTCAAATGTGCTTTTAACATCAAGGTCAAAACCGTGGTTTTGATGTTGAGCGCAATCAGGAATATTGCCGACCAGGATAGAGGGTAGAGTGAGCCGCCAGGGATGGCGGCGAAAAGCGCGCTTGAGCAGGGATGCCCATCGCGCTGGCTCGTCAGCCCGAAAGACGCAGGAGGTTTACCCGTAGGGCAATATTTCGCGCAAGCCGCAGGTGCAGGAGGGCCGGCTTGCCCTCCTGCTCGGTTGAGGCTACAGGGATTAAGTGATAACTGAACGACTATCAACCGAAACAATAATTCGATCTGTACTTATAAGTCGGAGATTAAGTGAACAGTGAAGTTCTAACAACCGAACCTGAGCACCGAATCGAATATCAACCGAAACCAGATCCCGTGCTCTAACAACCAGATCACCAAAAACCAATCCGATCTATAGCTTAAAAACTTAAACTAAAATCGCCCTTTTGGTATCACCAACGGCGTATGCGAAACCGGGTCATCAATAATTAAGCAGGGCATACCAAAAACCTGCTCGACTAAATCGGCAGTGACCACGTCGCGCGGTTTACCTTGCGCCACTATCTGCCCATCGCGCATGGCGATAATATGAGTGGCATAGCGGCAAGCATGATTAAGATCATGCAGGACGGCCACTAAGGTATGGTTATGCTCCTGATTCAGATTGCTAAATAACTCAAGTAAATCAATTTGATGGGCGATATCTAAATAGGTAGTTGGCTCATCTAACAGTAACAATGGTGTTTGTTGCGCCAGAACCATGGCTATCCATACTCGTTGGCGCTGCCCGCCGGATAAAGCATCCACTGACCTGTCCGCCAGTTCACTGACCCCTGTGGCTTCCATGGCATGGCTGACCGCCAACCTGTCGGTTTGTGTCCATTGCTGTAACAATTTCTGATGGGGATAGCGGCCTCGCGCCACTAAATCCAGCACACTGATACCATCCGGAGCTTGCGAGCTTTGCGGTAATAAGCCCAAATGGCGCGCCACGTGCCGGGTATCAAGGCTGGCAATATTCTTACCATCCAGAATCACCTGACCCGCCTGCGGTTTCAGTAAACGGCTCAAGGCGCGCAACAGTGTCGACTTGCCACAAGCATTGGGGCCGACAATCACGGTAAATTCACCATCAGGAATGGCGACACTCAGGTTCTTGCTGATAATCTTGCCGTCATAACCCAAGGTCAGAACATCGGCCTGCAAGCGCGACATCGGTAAGGTGGCAGAGCTAGCATTACTCATGATCGTCCGGACTCTCGGATTAAAAGCCAAATAAGATATAAGCCGCCGATGCTGATAGTGACCACACCGACCGGCAATTGATTAGGTGAAAATAGGTGCTGAGCGCACAAATCCGCGGCTATCAATAACAATGCCCCCATCAGCGCAGACGCGGTCAACGTCACTGAAGAGGTGCCCAACAAACGTTTTGCAATCTGTGGCGCGGCTAATGCAATAAAAGAAATCGGCCCCGCCGCTGCGGTGACCGCGGCCATCAAAATGACGCCAATGGCCATCAAGCCCAAACGGGTTTTTTCGACCGGAACGCCCAACGCACCCGCCGCGTCATCGCCCATTTCCAACAGCGGCATGCGGCGGCTCAGCAGCATCGCCACCACCGTGGCGATAATGATAAATATCACCGACGGCAAGCCCTTGGCCCACGTCAGACCATTCAGCGAACCGGCCCCCCACGCGGCGGCGGTCATAGCGGCCTCTAATGACGCCGTGATAGTCAGCCAGGTATTGAATGCCGTTAACATTGCGCCAATGGCGATGCCGACAATAATCAGCCGAAAGCCCTGAATCCCCTGCCGATAAGCCAACAAATACACCGCGAGGGCAGACAGCAAGCCGCCCCCCAGCGCGCTACTGGCAACCTCAAAATAGTTGCCGTTGAACAGCGTAATCGCCACCAACGCACCGGTATAAGCTCCCGCATTAAAGCCGATGATATCTGGGCTACCTAATGGGTTGCGCACCAATGACTGAAATATAGCGCCACTGATACCTAGCGCAGCACCGAAAATCAACGCCATCGTGGCGCGGGGTAACCGCCATTGGTTGACGATAATATCTGCCGTTCCGCTGGCCTGGCCGAATAAGGCCGCAAATACTTGCCCGGAAGAGAGCGGCAAAGTCCCGACCCTTAATGCTAGCAGCCCCGTCAATAAACAGGCCAATAGCAGCAAACTGCCAACAATCAGGCTACGGGGTTGGATACGCAGATTTATTGGGCCATCAGGGCGGCCCAATAGCCAGGGCGGAGTGGCGGGTTTCATAACGCGGTCATCCTTTTATTACGGCGTACCAACCAGATCAATAAGGGTGCGCCAATAAATGCCGTTACGATGGAAACCCGCAATTCACCCGGAACCAGAAAGCGGCCGACGATATCAGAAACTAATAACAAAATTGGAGTCATTACCAAGGTAAATGGGAGAATCCAACATTGATTCGGCCCGACAATCCAGCGAGCAATATGCGGCACCATCAGGCCGACAAAGGCTATCGGGCCAACAGCCGCAGTAGCGGCACCGCAGAGTAAAGTCACGGTGACCACCGCCAAAAATTGGGTTTGACCAATGCGCGCGCCAATCGCGGCGGCTAAATCTTCCCCCATATGCATAGCATTGAGGGGGCGTGCCAGCAGCAAGGCAATCACACAGCCGAGAAGAATGGCGGGCGCGACCGCCATCACCACCGACATATCGCGGATATCCAGCGAACCGGCTTGCCAGAAACGAACGCGGTCATAGACCTGCGGGTGTGTCAGTGATATGCCGGTAGAAATCCCCAGTAATACCGCCCCGATAGCCACGCCGGAGAGGGTCAGCCGCAAGGGGTCAACCCGCCCGCTGCCCTGTGTTCCCACCCAATACACCACCAATGTGGTGAGCATCGCGCCAATAAATGCAGCAATCATATAGCCATGCATGGCATGAACGCCAAAAACAGTGATACCAAGCACCACTGCAAAACTGGCCCCCGCATTGACGCCCAAAATCCCTGGGTCCGCCAAAGGATTGCGGGTCAATGCTTGAATCACCGCGCCGGATAACCCAAGTGCAGCACCGGCCAGCACCCCAATCAAGGTGCGGGGTAGGCGGGATTCCAATATTAAAACACTGTCGGCATTGCTGTGTTCGCCCAGCAAACTTTGCCAGACAACAGAGAAAGGAATGGCTTTGGCACCGAGCATCAGGCTGGCAACCATCACGAGCATCAATATAACTATGCTGAGTAAAAGCAACAGTCCCCGACGGGATTGTGCGTTTTCAGCAACAACGGGGCTGGGTTTTAGCTGTTTTGGTGAAGATTGGTTTGGGGAATCAGTCGCTGACATTGTGACTCTTTTAACAAATGCTGATGGTTTATAAATGATGATTTATAAATAATTGCCTACAAATGATTGTTATTATCGTTTTGATTATCATTAGTATTTATTTCATGTATTTTAACACGACTTACAAGGGGAATGCATTGGCTAAAACCGCTTCCCGGCAAGATTAATGTCCGTTCGTCACCATGGCAGGTCATTGTTACCTACATTAAAGGATTAAATCATCATGGCAAAATCACCGATTCTTTTGGATTTCAGCCTGTTAAGAGAAAATGCTAATTTTCGAGCTGTATTTTTTGCTCGTTTTATTTCCATTTTAGGGCTGGGGATGCTCACGGTTGCGGTGCCGGTGCAGATACAAATGATGACCGGATCAACCTTGCAAGTGGGGTTGGCCGTCACCTTGGATGGTCTGGGGATGTTTATTGGCTTATTGCTGGGGGGCGTATTAGCGGACAGGCTTGATCGCCGTAAACTGATTTTATTCGCCCGCTTTACCTGTGGTTTAGGTTTTATTGGCTTAAGTATCAATGCGTTCTCTGTGACACCCTCATTATGGGTTTTGTATGTTTTAGCAGCCTGGGATGGGTTCTTTGGTGCGCTCGGTATGACTGCATTGATGGCGGCAACGCCTTCATTGGTCGGGCGAGAAAATCTGGCCGCTGCGGGCGGGTTAAGCATGCTGACCGTGCGTTTTGGCTCGGTGATTTCCCCGGCCATGGGTGGCCTGGTGATAGTTTACGGCGGAGTGGGTTGGAACTACGGGATTGCTGCGGTGGGGACGATGTTAACTCTGTTGCCGCTGTTGAGTCTGCCCTCAATGAAACCGACGACCAGCCAGCATGAACACCCATTACGGGCATTGGCGACAGGGATTTCGTTTGTATTGCGGCATAAAGTTGTAGGCTCAGTGGTGTTGCTGGGAACATTGGTCAGCATGATTGGGGCTATCCGTATTTTATTCCCCGCGCTGGCGGAGAATACCTATCATGTCGGGGCTTCGCAGATTGGTTTAATGTACTCAGTGGTGCCACTGGGGGCGACAATTGGGGCTTTTACCAGTGGCTGGGTCAATCAAGTTCACCGCCCTGGAATGGTGCTGATGTCCAGTTCTATTGCCGCTTTTTTAGCTATCGGAACATTAGGGCTGACCAATAATTTCTATCTGGCCCTGCCCGGTTTGTTGTTATATGGCTATCTGGGGTCTATCAGCGGGTTGCTGCAATATACCTTAGTGCAAACTCATACCCCGGATGCCTTATTAGGGCGGGTGAACAGTCTGTGGAATGTGCAGTTTGTTGCGGGTGAATCATTCGGCGCATTGGGGTTAGGAGTGTTGGCGAGAGTCATGGCCCCGGCGCTCAGCGCCTTGACCTTTGGCATGATCGCGGCAACGGCGGGGGGCGTTATTGCCGTCTGTGGCGGGACATTACGCCGCGCGACCATGGGGGACGAGGTTTCCGCTGAGGGGGAGAAGGCCGATGAAGTCGGCGGGTAATCACCATCCCCAACTACAATGACCTAATCCCACTAAACACTTGCTGCAAAATAGGCCCCAGCACTTTTAATGTCTCCGGCGACATCATCGTGATATGCGAACAATCAAGATAATATGTCCGCAGTTGCTTCACATATGGCCGCCAAATATCCTCGGGAGTTTCACCTGCGGGTAGGGTTTGGGTGGCAACAAATAACGTGGTTTCACCCTCGTAAACTGGCGTTTTAGCCCCTGATAACAAGCCGATAGAATCGTCATAATTTGCCTGAATTTGCGCAAACATTTCTCGCTTCTCTTCCTGCTCATCCCCCGCTGCCGCCATAAACAATGCCCGCTCGCGCTCAACTTCCTCCTGCGCCTCAGCCTCAATCGGCGCGTTCCAATCCTGAGTTTCCGGCGGATAGGTATCCAACAACCCCAAGAAAGCCACCTCCTCGCCCTGTGCTTGTAATTTTACTGCCATGGCCTGCGCCACTGTGCCCCCCAATGAGTATCCCATCAGGTGATATGGCCCCTGTGGCTGCACCTGACGTAATGTCGCCAAATGATGGTCACATAAGCTGTCCATATCCTGACGGGTGGCAATGGCCCCATGAGGGCGCGGAGACTGAATTCCCAGCACCGGCCAGCTACCCGGTAAATAACGCGGTAACAAACTGAATTGCCAAGCAAAACCAGACGCCGGATGGATACAAAATAGTGGGTTACCCCTGCCACTGCGCAGCGGCAAGACTTCACTGAAACCGGCTTTACCCGCCTGTTTATCTGATGGCGGCTGACTCAATGCTGCGGCCAATGCCGCCACCGTCGAGGCCACCATCACCTGCCCCACCGCGACCGGCTGTTGCAACTCACGGCGCAGGTCAGCCGCCAAGCGCATTGCCAACAAAGAATGACCGCCCAGCGCGAAGAAATCATCATCCGCACTGACGCTTTCAACCCCCAATAAATGGGCAAATAATCCGGCAATCAGACTTTCCAAACCGGCTTGTGGCGTGCGCCCACCACTGCCCGCCTGATTCACTGGTGCCGGTAATGCTTTGCGATCCAGTTTGCCATTGGCACTCAGCGGGAGAGCACTCAGGCTGATGATAACCACCGGCACCATATGCGCCGGTAAGCGCTCACTAAGCTGGCTACGCAAAATCTCTAAATCGATATTTTCCGCCCCGGCAACCGGCACAATATAACCGACCAACTGGCGGGTATCAGCACCGGCCAAGGCCCCTTCCGCCCCCGCCAGGGTGCGGGCATGCACCACCGCCTGCTGGACTGAAGGCAACACCAATAGCGCGGATTCAATCTCACCTAACTCAATGCGTTGTCCACGAATTTTCAATTGATCGTCACTGCGCCCCAAATATTCTACCGTGCCATCCGGCAGCCAGCGGGCGATATCACCGGTGCGGTACATCCGCTGCCCACGATCATAAGGATCGGCAACAAAACGGCTGGCAGTCAGGTCTGGACGGGCATAGTAACCCTGCGCCAGTTGCACGCCGCATAAGTAGAGATCGCCTGCAATGCCGACCGGGGCTTGCCGCAGCATACTGTCGAGAATACGCAGTTGGGTGTTCCACACCGGCTTGCCGATGGGCACACTGCTGCCGGTCACTCGCGCCAGAGCGTCACCATAGGCCGGTTGATAAGTGACATCCACCGCCGCTTCAGTTGGGCCATATAAATTATGCAATGGAGCAGCAAAAATCTGTTGGTATAGCTCCGATAGCTCGCGTGACAATGCTTCGCCACTGCAAAATACCCGGCGTAAACTCTGGCAAGGTTGCTGCTGCCCATGCATCGCACTGACAAAAGCGGCCAGCATTGAGGGCACAAAGTGAGCGGTAGTGACGCCATAATCCTCAATCAAGCTACGCAGCACCTCTGGGTCACGATGAGCTTCTGGCGGCGCCATGACCAATCTGGCCCCGGTTATCATTGGCCAGAAAAACTCCCACACCGAGACATCAAAACTGCACGGCGTTTTCTGCAATACCACGTCATCACCGCCCAGCGGATACTCATTTTGCATCCATAACAGGCGGTTAACGATAGCCCCATGGGTGACCACCACACCTTTTGGCCGCCCGGTGGAGCCGGAGGTATAAATCAAATAAGCCGGATGGTCTGGCGTTATCTGGACGGCGGGCAGCAGCGCCGTTTTATCCTGCACAGACTGTTGATCCCGTATAGACAGTTGATCCAGCAGCAGCGGGGCCTGGCCGATAAAGCGCTCAGCCAAAGAGCTGACCGTAATAAGGAGGCGTGGATCGGCATCACTTATCATGTAAGCCAGGCGATCATCAGGGTAACCGGTATCCAGCGGCAAATAAGCAGCACCCGCAGCCAAAATAGCCATCAAGGCCAAACTGAGATTCACTGAGCGCGGCAGCGCCACAGCGACCCGGTCACCGGGCAGCACGCCCTGTTGACGTAAATGGGTAGCCAGCGATTGAACCCGCTGATTAACTTGCTGATAAGTCAGTGTTTCATCAGCATCCAATAAGGCGATAGCCTGCGGTGTTAGCTGCGCCTGTTGGTTGAGCAAATCACATAGCGTCAGCGCAGGTAGGGCGATGGCGGTGTCATTGGTGGATGCCAACAGCGCTTTTTCATCGGCAGTCAGCAAATTCAGGGCGGATAACGGTAATTCGGGTTGCCAAACCAAATATTCGAGCAACATCACCAAGCGCTGGGCCAATCGTTGCGGATCGCCGACCGCATCACGGTATTCCAGTTGCAGATGCAGCTTCTCGCCCGGCAGCACCAATAAAGTCAGTGGGTAATGGGTATAACCGCGGTTATTCAGTGCATTACACCGCAAACCGTTAAAAGATTTCTGATGCAATTGATTGTTTTCTGGGTAGTTTTCGACCACCAGCAAGGTATCAAATAACGTATTCGCCCCGGCCAGACGCTGGATCTCCCCCAAGCCCAGGCCATCGTGCTCCAGTAACTGGATCTGCTGCTGCTGCAACGCGGCCAACTGTGCTAACAGTGGTAATTGCGGCTGCAATTTCACCCGCACCGGGAGGGTGTTACTGAACAGCCCGACCTGCTGTTCGATACCGTCGATTTCACTAAAACGGCCAGAAACCGGTGAGCCAAATACCACATCATCACGGCCACTGAGCACGCCCAATAAGGTGGCCCAAACCCCTTGCAATAGGGTATTGAGCGTGATGCCCTCGCGCCGTTGCAGCTCGGTCAGTGCCGTTTCCAGTTTGCTGTCCAGCGCGATAGTCCATTCGTGTACCGGACTGGCGGCATTGGTTTCAGGATAGAGAATCGTGGGCGTGACACCGCGAACAGCCTGTTGCCAGGCCAAACGGTCTGCTTGCAGGTCGCGCGCCGTCATGCGGCGGATCACATCACCATAACTGACACTCAGCAGCGGTAATGTCGGCTTGTTGCCGTAGAGATGCAGCAAGTCATGCAGCAAAATTGCCGATGACCAGCCATCTCCCACCAAATGGTGCGCGATGATGATCAATGAATGACGCTCGGCGCTGTAGCGGAGCAAGGTGGCAATCAATAAAGGTTTTAATGTCCCCGCCGTCTCACTCACCAGATCTCGTGCCAGCCCTTCGCGCTCCCATTGCTGGGTTTTGGCAGTTTGCTGCTCCGGTGTCAATGCGCTCAGGTCATATTGCTGCCACGGCCAGCGGCGGGCGCTATCTTGAATCTGCGGCAGGATTTGCAATGATTCACTGTGCAACTCACTGTCAAAAATAGCCCCCAGTTGCGGGTAGCGTTGCAGTAGGCTTTCCAATGCATCGCGCAAGCGCTCAATGTCCAGCTCACCTTGCAGGCCAAACCGGCTGATAGCATTGTAATTATTGGCTTCTTGCCCTAACTGAGCATGGAATAGCAAACCTTGCTGGAGCGGCAATACCGGCAGAATATCGGCTATTGGGCCATATTTTTCGACAGCCGCCTGCCACAGTGTTTCCGGTAAGGCTGCGGTGGATACAGGGGGTGCCGCTACGGGCGAATCCATTAACGGGTGTAAAGCCAGCGCCATTTTAGCCGGGGTACGCAGAGCAAAAATCTCGCGCGGAGCCAGCCGGAAACCCGCGCGACGCAAAGTGCTCCCCAGCGCCATAGCGGAAATACTGTCGCCCCCGAGTTGGAAGAAATCATCTTCCGCACCAATATTGCCCAAATGCAGCAAGTGAGCGATGGCATCACACAATAGCCTTTCCTGTGGGGTTTGTGGTGCCCGACTGGCGAGCTGTTGTCGGTGTTGTGGGGCGGGCAGCGCCTGTCTGTCAATCTTGCCGTTTACCGTCAGCGGCATTTCATCCAACACCATCAGGATCGCGGGCACCATATAATCTGGCAAGCTCACGGCCAATTGATCCATCAGCCGGGCATTGAGATCTTCACTCTGGCGCAGTTGCGCATCGGGTACCGCGCAGTAGCCAATAAGCCGATGGGTCGCGCCGACCGCTTCGGCAATAACCACCGCACTGC
The DNA here is from genome assembly GCF_902170565.1 of Yersinia thracica. GTDB lineage: Bacteria > Pseudomonadota > Gammaproteobacteria > Enterobacterales > Enterobacteriaceae > Yersinia > Yersinia thracica. Next base: position 20,662 of record NZ_CABHXX010000091.1, on the reverse strand, counting down.
TGACTTCCGGCAAAGCCACTAGCGCGTTCTCGACTTCGCCCAGCTCAACCCGGAAACCGCGCACTTTTATCTGATGGTCAGTGCGCCCGACAAAATCTAACTGCCCCTCTGCCGTCCAGCGCATCAAGTCACCGCTGCGATACATCACTTCGCCGTGACGGAAAGGGTTGGCCACAAAACGCGCCGCAGTTAAATCAGGCCGGTTCAGATAACCACGAGCCAGCCCTTTACCGGCAATATATAACTCCCCCACCGCACCTATTGGGACTTTGGCGAGTTGGCTATCCAACAAATAGACTTCGGTATTCGCCACCGGGCGGCCAATCACCGGTTGCGCCGCCAGCTGGATATTCGCGCCGAGGGTATCGATGGTGTATTCCGACGGGCCGTAGAAGTTAACCACGTTTAGTTCAGGATGCTGTTTCAGCCGCTCCCACAAACGCGGGGTTGCAGCTTCACCGCCCATCATAATAAAGGCGGGCTGGTGATGCCCGGCCTCCAGTAAACCGCTATCAATCATTTGCGTAAAGAATGACGGGGTAATATCCATGGTGTCGATTGGCGTCTGATCCATCATCTGCACCAATGCATAAGCATCACGGCGCATTTCTTCATCAAAAATAACCATCTCGCAGCCCATCATCATCCAGAACAGCGGTTCCCAAGAGGAATCGAAAGAGAATGAGGCGGTATGCCCCGCACGCATCCGGCGGGTATGATGCTGCTTAAATTCCGCCATCGCTGGCCCATACAGGTGCGTGCGGTGCGCCACCAGCAAGTTGACTAAGCCACCGTGGGTGCTCATCACCCCTTTTGGCCGCCCAGTCGATCCGGAGGTATAAATCATATAAGCCAGATGGTCGCCGTACAGAGGGTACCGGCGTTCTGTATCGGTAATGGGCTGAACAGAGAAAGCCGTGCAGTCCTGCTGGAAGCGCGATTCATTCAGGCAAACTATCTCCATCTCGCCAGTGATAGCCAGTGAAGATAACAAACTTTCAGTCGATTGATGGGCCAAGAGTAAGCGCGGTCTGGCGTCCTCGCACATTAAGGCGAGCCGCTCCATCGGGTAATCCAGATCAAGCGGCATATAAGCCGCGCCGCTGGCCAGAGTCCCCAAAATGGCGACCAGCGAATCCACAGTTCGCGGAATACCTATCGCGACCACATCATCAGCCCGAATTCCTCTGGCGATCAATGCTCGCCCTAGCTGGGCCACACGGTCAGACAGCTGGCGATAAGTCAGACTTTGCTTGCCACAGCTCACCGCGATGGCATCCGGTTGCGCACTCACTTGCTGCTGGAAAATATCCAGCACCGACACCACCCCGGCAGGCAGACTTAATTGCGGGCCGTTAGCCCAACTATCAATGCGTTGCAGCTCTTGCGTTGGTGTCAAGATGAGGTCGCCCACCGTGATTTCAGCTTGGGCCGCCAATTGCTGCAACAAGAATTGTATTCGCTCGCCATGCTGATGCAGGCAAGCGTGGTCATAGCGCCGCGCATTTGCCAGTATTTCCAAGGTCAATTGGCCGTTATCAAGGTAGAGGTCAAACTCGACATCATCGACCGGGCCGGAGGCCAGGGTGTGGGTAACGCCAGTTATCTCCGCCAAATTCAGGGCAAAATCGAACATTTTAAAATTCAGTATCGGGCCATATAGCGCCCGCTGGGAACCGACCATTCCCAAATCACGCCGTAATTGCTCCGCTTCATAGCGCTGATGTTTACGCATCGTTTTCAGCTCGCTCGCCACTGCGCGCGCCACATCAATAATCTGCATTTCGCGCCGTAAAGTTATCTGCAACGGCAACACATTCACCACCGGCCCGGTGGCGGTCAAGGCGGCGGATCCCATGCGGCGCATAAACGGGCACCCAACCGACAAGCGCATTTCGCCGCTTATACGGGCGAAATAAATCAGCAACAGCGCCATCGCCATATCGGCAGCACTCAGGCGCTGTTCTGCGCCCCCTGCCGTCAGACGGCCAAACGAGTCAGAATCAATATTAACGCGCTGCCGCAATACGCGATTATCCGTTGGCTCTGCCCGGGCGGGCGAATTCAGGGGGGAAAGGGAGAGTGCGGCGGGTAAATCCGCAGTATGTTGTTGCCAAAATTGCTTATCGCGCAGCTCGGTTTCTGACCCCGCATACGCCAAATATTCACTGACCACCTCGCTAAATGGGGTAAAAGGGGATTCCCCAATAGATTTCCCTTGCAATAATGCAGTGTAAATATCGGCGATACGGCGGGTAATTGCGGTGAAACTGAAGCCATCAAGCAATAAATGATGATAACGCTGATACCAAAGCCATAGCGGCTTGCCATTTTCATCAGGAACACCAATAACCCAGTGTCGATACAGTGGCTGCTCGCCATCTAACTGTATCGGAGCCTCAGTATCCTCCCACATCAATGTCAGTGCAGCCTGTCGCCCATCGGCGCGAGTGCTGAAATCCAACCACTCCAGCTTGGGCATGTCAGCCGCATGGCGCTGTATGGGAATGCGCTGCATCGGGCCGTCGTCGTCATCAAAAAAATGCGCATGGAGAGTATCGGACTCCGCCAGCCCTTGGCTAACGGCACGGCTAAAGAGTTCCCTCTCCAGCGGCCCCGCCAGTTCAATATAATGGGCCACGGTAAACATGTTCTTTTGCTGACTTAACTGATCAGCAAACCAGATTCCGGGCTGTGCCGCCACCAAGGGCAGCTCGACAGTAGCAACAAGGGAGATTGAATCCTCTGACACGATGGGTATTCCTTTTTTTGGCAACACAGGATTTATTGCAGCCGGTGGAGCCGCAATAATCCGATAATTCCTTTAGCCCACGGCCCGCGTTATTGCAGGCCAGCTTCTGCCCGAATCAAACTGGCTGGGCGCATGTCGACCCAATTAACCTCAAGATATTTCACACAATCTGCCCGGCTCTGCGGGCCATGAACAATCTCCCATCCTGCCGGGATCGCCGTAATTTGGGGCCACAAACTGTATTGCTGTTGCTCATTGATCAGCACAAAAAAAGGCAAGTCTTGGTTATCAAACGGGTTGGTGGGTGTTTCTGTTTCATTGCTCATGGCGTAAATGTTCATGGCGTAAATATCCTTATTTTGAATCTGAGGAACCGAATAAACAGTGCAATCCATCAATCAAGCCGCCACGCCAGCACAAGGAATCGTGGCCCCCTGAATACACTCGGTAATGCAGCCGATGCCCAGCCTGCCGCAGTGCTTCACTCATGGCCTCATTGACTTGATAAATCACATCTTCACGGCGGCCCGCCTCCATAAAAATATCCAATGGATGGCCAGCGCCCACACCTTGATAAACCTGCTCGGTCAGCCAGCCCTGCCGCTCGGCAGTTCCGGCAGTCAGTGCGGTGAAATTGTCGACATCTGGCCACCAAAAGGAACCTGACTGACTCAGCACACAACCAAAACGCTGCGGCCAATGTAATCCGGCATAGAGCGAAGCTAGCCCGCCAAAACTCTGTCCGGCGACCAGGGTGCGAGAGGCTTGGTCAGTGAAAGGTTGCAGCAAGGCCACTTGTGGCAGTAACTCCGTTTGCAGCGCTTGCCAGAAATCCTGATTGCAGGGTAATTCCACAGCGCGATGAGGTTGGTCGATAATGTCGATCAAAACATACACACTGGCAGGTAGGTGCCCGGCGTCAGTTTCTCTGTCCAGCACACCAAAAATCGATTGTCCATGCGCCCAATATTGACCATCGAGTAAGATAGCCAGCGGCCGCTCAGCTTTATCTTCGGCACCGAGTGTGTGGTAAATCCACACATTGCGGCTATTACCGAGCCACTGGCTATTCCAGCTAATCAGTTGCAGCCGTTTTGGGTCCATTGGGAGTTTTTGGCCCGCATCAATGGGTTGCCAGGCCGTCTGGGGCAAAGCATCGGCTAAATGCACCGCCGAAAGTGGTTTCCCGCGATAGCTGTAATGGGGAGCGGTAGGATTGAACGGATCGTTTTCAGCTAAATCCATCAGTGAGATCCACCAATTGCGCTGCGCCTGACGGCGCTCTTGTGGTGTCCCCTCAGGTAAATTCAAACCCTGTTCTTCAACCACAGGAATAAAACTGTAGCTGCCGCGGAAATCAGATTCCACTTCAGCCTGCCAATACCAAACATTGCTCTGGCCCAAGCGCTGTAGAGTTTCAGGAGTGGGACTGTGGTGATCAGTCACGCCGTTAACATCAATATAGACACGGCTATAAACAGCGCTCCCCGCCTTGGCGGGCGGCTCCCGCCAGAGGAATGTCAGCTTCACTTTGCCCGCGGTGACTGGCTCCACCAGCGGTGTTCCCCGCAGTGCAATCTGCTGCCACCATGACTCACTGCCAGCCAGAGGGTCGGCTAACAAACTCTGGCTATCAAGATGTTCATTTGTCGTGCTCACACTCAATCCTTTTGATTTCATTGCCCAAGTCTCTTCATTCACCACACATCAAACCAATGTATGTCCGGCCAAGTTAAATATATTTGCAATTATTATACGAATACAAATAATATTGAGAATAATTAGTATTTGCAATACCATGGCGCACGTTCATTCTTGAGTGCCACCTTATTCCCGCAATGTGAGTAAGGGCGTTCTGCGGTGCCGAGAAGGAATTGAATGGGCAGAAAGTTTTATTATCACCATACCGGCTAATAAATAAACCCAATAGATTTCAAGATGAAGGGTATAAGGCCGGATGGACTCCAGCACGTTTCATTATTGTTTTTCCAGGTAGGGATAAATCATGTTTGATATTTCAGGCAAGAAGATGCCAGGGAAATTGCTATTCCGGGCAAGCTACGCATCAAAAACCTTATTAACCTCTGCACTTATATTAATACCGGCTCTACAAGCTTTCGCGGCGACCACGGCGAAAGAGGCCACAGCGACAAAAGAAGATAAATTAGTGGTGGTTGCCAAAGCAGGTAGCGGGCAACAAGATGATGGTTTTGTTGCTAAAAATAGTTCAACCGGCACCAAAACTGATACCCCACTGATCCGCACTCCACAATCCATTTCCGTGATTACCCGCCAGCAAATGCAGGAGCAAGGTGCAACTTCCGTGGCACAAGCATTGCGTTATACCGCCGGTGTGGTGCCGGAATATCGCGGTGGTTCCAACATGAATGATGAAGTTATCATTCGTGGTTTCGGCTACGCGCCGCGTTTTCTCGATGGATTAAGCTACAACTCACTGGGTGGCGCACGGCGCGGCGGACAAATTGATCCGTGGATGCTGGAGCGCGTTGAAGTGGTCCGTGGCCCAGCCTCGGTGCTGTATGGCCAGGTCAACCCAGGCGGCCTGATCAATATGGTCAGCAAACGCCCGACAGCCGAAAGTATTCATAAAGTGCAGGTCGGGGCAGGTAATAATAGCCTGGCAGAAGCTGCCTTTGATTTTGGCGGAGTGTTGGATGATGAGGGTAAAGTTCTCTATCGCCTTAATGGGATTGGCAGAACACAGGATGATGCGGTTAATACCTATAAGCAGGAGCGTTTTGCTATTGCCCCGGCATTGACCTTTATCCCGAACGAAGACACCACTTTTACCTTGCTGACCAGCTATCAGAAAGAACCCAAAGCTGGCTCGCGTAACTTCCTACCGGCAATTGGCACGGTGTTTGGTACCCCCTACGGCAAAATACCTTACGATTTTAACGTCAGTGACCCGTCATTTGATCAATCTGAACGCGAGCAAACCTCGGTCGGATATGCCCTTGAGCATTACATCAATGACACTTTTAAATTCCGCCAAAATCTGCGTTACAGCTACAACAAGCAAGATTACAAATATTTGGTCTTTATGGATTTACTGGCAGATAACCGCACAATGACCCGCCGCCCGCAAATCGAACGCCAGGTAACAGCCGAGTTTGCAGTCGACAACCAGTTGCAAGCCGATTTCTGGACGGGACAGTTAAATCACACGGTGCTGACCGGGTTAGATTATAAACGCACCCGTATTGATAGCCGGTTCTATATGGGTAAAGTGCTGCCAGCCTACAATTTAGATTGGGTATCACCGGCTTATGGCCTGAATATTAAAGACAGTGACCTGTCGCTCAATAGCAGTGATTTGACCAAACTTGATCAGGTCGGGATTTATTTACAAGATCAAATTGAATTAGATAAGTGGAATTTCCTGCTGTCAGGGCGCTATGACTGGTCGCAGTTAAAAACCATGAACCGTAAAAGCGTCACGCAAGACCAGCAAGACGATAAAGCATTTACCGGTCGTGGCGGTGTGTTGTATGCCTTTGATTCTGGTATCTCGCCCTATGTCAGCTACAGCACCTCATTTGAACCTAGCACTGCCAAAGGCGCTCCTGGTTCGGGCGCACTAGACCCCGTAACAGCACGTCAGGTCGAATTAGGCGTTAAATATCAGCCTCCGGGCAGTAGCACCCTACTGACCACCGCACTGTATGATTTACGTCAGAAAAATATCAGCCAATACGACTCAGTGCTGGCCTACAGTGTTCCCATTGGTGAAGTCCAATCTCAGGGAATCGAAACACAATTAAACAGCGAGATTAACGATAATATCAACTTGATCGCCGCTTATACCTACACAAAAGGCAAAGTGCGTGAAACCAAGAACGCCGCTGAATTAGGCAAAATGCCGTCACGGACCCCCAATCATTCGGCCTCATTATGGGGAATGTATAGCTTTGATAAAGGTGTGGTGGACGGCTTGTCCACCGGCGTCGGCGTGCGCTATATCGGCACCAGTTGGGGTGATGGGAAAAACAGCTTTAAAGTTCCGGCGGTGACGCTATATGACTGGATGATGCGCTATGAACTGGGGCAAGCACTGCCCGCCATGAAAGGCACCAGTTTGCAGGTTAACGTCAACAACCTATTCAACAAAGAATATGTTGCCAGTTGCGCACAAATGGCGGCCTGTTTCTATGGCAGTGGCCGTGTCGCTACCGCAACCGTCAGTTATTCCTGGTAAGTTTTCATTTTCAGTCGCGCCGGTGGCCCATACTGGCGCGTTTTTTATTCTAACCCGTTTTTTTTATCTTAACGGAATAAGAATTGCTTAAAGAAAAGTAAATTTTCGCCCTCTTACTGCTGTGATTTTAACAACAAATTGAACAAATTCAGCCGAATAACATTTCAGAAACCTTTTGCTTTATTCCGTGTAACCGGCCAAAACCATTCTAAAAACAGTGAGATAATCCTATACTCGCGGACAGCATCATTTCATCACACCACTGACTCAAGGTAAAAATGCCAGCATTTAAGGGAATATCACAGCTTATGCACCGAACGCGCGCCTGTAAAAAGCGCCTGTGCGGTATGCTGCTGGTGACCTGCTGGTTTTTCCTGAATACCCAACTGGCGATAGCCGGTCATCAGTGCGATATCGCCCCTGCCAACTCGCCGGTCTTTAGCCAGCATCAAGGGCATTTGCAATCAGACCCGATGCAACAAATGTTGTCGGCGATGGAAATGTCCCATGGCCCGGCGCAAAATTCCCTGTGTGAAAAACACTGTCTCCCCGATTCAGTTCAGTCTGACAGCGGGATGCTGGTGTTGGCAGCATTGCCAACTCACACTGAGTTAGTGCTGGCGGATGTCCAACAAGCTCCCGGTGTTCATCGCCTCGACTGGCATATGCCGCCCATTGTCGGGCCACCCACCGAAATTGTTTTCTGCCGATTTAGAGAATAGATCCAGACCGAGTTAACCACATTTTTCAGGCCGCTTTTCCGCGGTGTGTTGTGCTAATTCTATTTTGGAGTTATTCCATGAGTTCCTTATTTAATGCTGTATCCGCCACTATTAGTGCATTATTTTTTGCGGTTATTCTTTTCTCTGCGCCGCTGTTTGCCACCACTCCGTCGATGGCCGACAACCTGCCGATGTCCCATAATCATGGGGCTATGATGGCTGAAACCACTGCCACAGACGCCAATAGCTACCATTCTCGCGGGCAAATAAAAACCTGGAATACCCACAGCGTTTCCATCGCCCACAGCGCCATTCCGGCGCTAAACTGGCCGCCGATGACCATGACATTCGACCTGCCGAATAATCGGGTTGCCGCCCCGCTCCCGGTCGGCACGCAAGTCGCATTCAGCTTCCGCCAGACTGAACAGGGCTATCTGCTCACCGCCATTTCAGCGCAACAGCCGTAAGGCGGGAGCCATCATGAATCACTCGAATCACCCTCGGCAGGGGCGGCCCACCGCTGCCTTGCGGATAGGATTGGCCCACCTGCTGCTAGCCGCCGCATTCAGTTTACCCGCCACGAGCTATGCGACAAGTACCACGAGCTATGCGGCAGACATCACTCTGGAACAAGCGCTGGTTTCTGCTGAGCGCTATTCCGCCGAGCTATCGGCCAATCAGCACCAGGTTAATGCACTAGAAAACATGGCCATTTCCGCCACCCAACTGCCTGATCCTAAATTGAAATTCGGCATTGAAAACCTGCCGGTCGGCGGCAACAATGGCCGCCGCTTTACCCGCGAGGGCATGACCATGCAGCGGATTGGCATCATGCAGGATTATGTCAGTAGCGATAAGCGGCAAAGAAAGGCCGATACTCTCAGCGCCGAAGCCCGTAAAACCGCGGCGGGCAGCGAAACCATTCGCACCCGGCTACAAAAGGAAACCGCACAAGCCTGGCTGGATTTGGCACTCACTGAGCAAGCCGTGACGGATGCCAGGATTTTAGTGCTGGAAAGCGAAAAACAGGTGGCGCTGCAACGGGCGGGCGTTGCCAGTGGTGGCGCGTTACCCAGCAGTGTTTTGGATGCGCGCCTGACCCTCTCCGCCATGCAGGACAGATTAACCACCGCACAGCGCGATGTGGCTTTGGCACAAACCCAGCTCACCCAATTGACCGGTATTGAAGTTCAGCACGTCAGTGGCATATTGCCCAAGTTCTCCCGCCTGCCAGCAGATATCACCGTATTGCGCGATGCTATCAACCAGCATCCGGAAATATTGCTTGCCAGCCGCGAAGCGGAAGTCGCCAAAGCGCGTTCGGCACAATCCGCCATTGCGGCCACGCCCGATGTCGGTATTGAAGTGTATTACGCCAAACGCGCCGAAGAATATGAGGATATGGCGGGTGTCATGGTCACTGTCGATTTGCCGCTGTTCCGCTCACAACGTCAGGATAAAGACTATGCCGCCGACGTCTCGCGATCCATGGAAGCTAACGACCAACTCACATTGCTGACCCGTGACCATCGGGCGCAGCTCGACACCTTATTGGCGCAATATCAAGCTACCCAACAGTTATGGCAACGGCAAACTGACGAGGTTTTACCGCTGCAAAAACAGCGAGTTAACTTGATTATGGCGCAGTATCAGGCCAATAAAAGCGATTTGAGCAGCGTGTTGGAAGCAAGGCGCGCCCTGCTCGACAGCCAGCTCAATGCCAGCAATGCCGCCAGAGAATTAGCCCGCACCTGGGCAGCCATCCGTTATCTGACCCCGCAGGAGAGCGCGCGATGAAAAAGCTATTTAGTCTGACTTTAGTGGCCATCGCCGTTATCAGTGGCCTTGGCGGTTATCTACTCGGAAAACCGGCAGCAGATTCTACGCCAGCCGCCACCGCCAACTCTGACGTCACTGCCGAAAGCAGCCGCAAAGTGCTTTATTGGTATGACCCAATGTCCCCCGGACAGCGCTTCGACAAACCGGGAAAATCCCCCTTTATGGATATGGAACTGGTGCCGCGCTATGCCGGTGAAACCGTAGAAGATGGCGGCGTGACAATCAGCGCCCGCCAACAGCAAAATCTGGGGGTGCGCACCGCGACGGCAGAAATGCGCGCACTCAACTATCGCCTTACCGGCTACGGCACCGTGGCGACAGACGAGCGCAGTGTGCAAGTGATTGCGGCGCGAGCAAATGGCATCATCGAGCAATTATATGTGCGCGCCAATCAGCAGCCGGTCACGAAAAATCAACCATTGGCACAATTATGGGTGCCCGATTGGAGTGCCGCCCAGCAAGAGTATCTGGCTATTCGCCAATTAGGTGACAGCGCATTGACCGCCGCCGCCCGCCAGCGGCTACAACTGCAATTCATGCCAGAAGAGGTGATTCGCAGTGTAGAAAAAAGTGGTCAGCCACAAACGCGAGTGACTCTGCGATCCCCGGCCAATGGCTATGTTAATAAACTGGATATCCGCGCCGGTTCGCAAGTGACGGCGACCCAATCACTGTTCGAATTAGCCAGCCTCGATCAGGTGTGGATCCTGGTGGATTATCCGCAATCACAAGCCAGTTTAGTCACGATCGGCAGTGAAATTGCCGCGACCACCGCCAGTTGGCCGGGTGAAAGCTTCCACGGCAAAGTCAGTGAGTTATTGCCCAATATGGATCTCACGACCCGCACCTTAAAAGCGCGCATCACCGTGGAAAACCCGCAACAAAAGCTCAAACCGGGGATGTACCTGAATGTGCAGTCGGCACAAACCGCCGCACTTGAGCCGGTGTTGGCTATTCCACAGGAAGCTTTATTGATGACGGGCAACCGCAACACCCTGTTGCTGGCGGAAGGAAATGGTCACTTTAAGCCAATTGAAGTCAGTGCCGGGCAAACTCAGGACGGTTGGGTAGAAATTAAATCCGGGCTGAGCAATGGCCAGCAAGTGGTGACGTCGGGCCAATTCCTGATTGATTCCGAGGCCAGTTTGCAAAGTGCCCTGCCGCAGATGGCAGAGACCCCAGAAACCGGAGCGCCTGCCGTGGAAAACACTGTGCAAGTGCCAGCCGATATTTACTCGGTACAAGGGGAAGTCAACGCCATTAATGGCGCAACAATTACCTTATCTCACGGCCCGATAGCCGCCTTGAAATGGGGCGCGATGACCATGGATTTCCTGCTACCACCGGGCAAATTATCACCGGATATCCGCGTCGGCAGTGAAGTCAATTTTACCTTTACGCTGAATGAACAAGGCGCGCAGATCCGCCAGATCCAGCCGGTAAAAGCCAATAACAGCACGGATATCCATGGGAGCCACTTATGATTGCTGCCATTATCCGTTGGTCGTTGCGTAACCGGCTGTTGGTGCTGCTCGGTGCGGTGATGATGGCTGCCTGGGGAGTTTGGTCACTGCAACAAACCCCGCTGGACGCGCTACCGGATCTGTCGGACACACAAGTGATCATCCGCGTCAGTTACCCCGGCAAAGCCCCGCAAGTGGTGGAGGATCAAGTCACTTACCCGCTCACCACCACCATGCTGTCGGTGCCCGGCGCTAAAACTGTGCGTGGCTTTTCTATGTTTGGCGATGCTTACGTTTATGTATTATTTGATGACGGCACAGATCCTTACTGGGCGCGCTCAAGGGTGCTGGAGTACCTCAGCCAGGTGCAATCCACCCTGCCAGCCGAGGCCAAAGCCTCATTGGGGCCGGATGCCACCGGTGTCGGCTGGATTTATGAATATGCATTAATTGATAGAACCGGCAAACATAGCCTGGCCGATTTGCGCGCATTACAGGATTGGACACTGAAGTTTGAGCTGAAAACCGTGCCCAATGTCTCGGAAGTCGCCAGTGTCGGCGGCATGGTGCGCCAATATCAGGTGGTGCTTGACCCGGAAAGAATGCGGGCGCTGAATCTTTCTCATCAGCCAATCGCCAGCGCCATTGCCGACAGTAATCAGGAGGGTGGCGGTTCCGTGCTGGAAATGGGGGCCGCCGAATATATGGTGCGCGCTAGCGGCTACCTGAAAACGCTGGATGATTTCCGAAATATCGTGATAACCACCCGTGAGGGGATTCCGATTTTACTGTCCGATGTTGCCACGGTGCGCATGGGGCCAGAAATGCGGCGCGGCGTAGCTGAACTGAACGGCGAAGGCGAAGTGGCTGGCGGCATCATCGTGATGCGCTACGGCAAAAATGCGCTGGAAACCATCAATGGCGTGAAAGAAAAACTGCAACGGATTCAGCTCAGTTTGCCCGCTGGCGTCGAAATTGTGCCGGTTTATGACCGCTCGCATCTGATTACTCAGGCCATCGACAGCTTGTCATTTAAGTTGTTGGAAGAGTTTTTAGTGGTCGCGGTTATCTGCTCACTGTTTCTGTTCCACTTCCGCTCAGCGCTGGTGGCGATTATCACCCTGCCGCTGGGTATCCTCGGTGCATTTATTGTTATGCATTATCAGGGGGTTAATGCCAATATCATGTCATTGGGCGGCATCGCCATCGCCATTGGTGCCATGGTGGATGCGGCGATCGTCATGATCGAAAACATGCACAAAGTATTGGAACAATGGCGGCGGGAAAATCCCGGACAAACGCCAGTTAACCAGGATTACTGGCGCATTTCAGAACAGGCGGCGATTGAAGTCGGCCCGGCGCTGTTTTGCAGCTTATTGATCATTACTTTGTCATTCATCCCAGTATTTACCTTACAGGCGCAGGAGGGGCGGATGTTTTCCCCACTGGCCTTTACCAAAACCTATGCCATGGCGGTTTCTGCTGGCTTAGCCATCACCTTAGTGCCGGTATTAATGGGCTATTTTATTCGCGGAAAAATTCCTGACGAAAATGCCAACCCCATTAACCGCTGGCTCATTGCCCTTTATCAACCAGTGTTAACCGCCGTGCTGGCGCGGCCAAAAACCACATTGACCATTGCGGGCATGCTATTGCTGGCAACGCTATACCCGCTAAGCCGCTTAGGTAGCGAGTTTATGCCCGCTTTGGATGAGGGCGATTTACTGTATATGCCCTCGACCCTGCCGGGTATTTCGGTGCGGGAAGCCAGCCATTTACTGCAACAAACAGACCGATTAATCAAAACAGTGCCGGAAGTGGATACCGTCTTTGGCAAAGCTGGGCGGGCAGAAACCGCCACAGATCCCGCCCCGCTCACCATGATCGAAACCACCATTCGCTTTAAGCCGAAGGATCAATGGCGGCCCGGCATGACCATGGACAAATTGATCGAGGAACTGGATGCCACTGTTAATGTCCCCGGCATTGCTAATCTGTGGGTACCGCCGATCCGCAATCGGCTAGACATGCTGTCGACCGGGATCAAAAGCCCAGTGGGGATCAAAGTAAATGGCAAGAATGTGCAGCAAATTGAGCAAGTTGCACAGCAAATTGAGCAGGTGGTGCGCAAAGTGCCGGGCGTCACTTCGGCGCTGTCCGAACGGCTGGCGGGTGGCCGCTATATCGATATTGATATCGACCGCAAGCGGGCCGCTCGCTACGGTGTTTCAGTCAAAGAGTTGCAATCGCTGGTGGAAACCGTGATTGGCGGGCAAAACATTGGCGAAACCATTGAAGGCCGTGAGCGCTATCCAATCAATCTGCGTTATCCGCGGGAAATCCGCGATTCGCTGCAAAAATTGCGTGATTTACCGGTCGTCACGGCCAGTGGCGGGCAGGTGGCGTTATCCGAACTGGCGGATATTAAAGTGACAGAAGGCCCGCCAATGCTGAAAAGTGAAAATGCGCGTTTATCTGATTGGGTTTATGTCGATTTACGTGGGCGGGATTTGAAATCAGCGGTCACGGATATGCAACAGGCCGTTGCTGAACAAGTCAAACTGCCGGAGGGCGTCTCACTCAGTTGGTCTGGGCAATTTGAATATCTGGAGCGGGCAACCGCGAAATTGAAAATTGTTCTGCCGGTCACTCTCACTATCATTTTCGTGTTGTTGTATGTCACTTTCAGCAGCGTCCGGGATGCCGCTTTGATCATGGCGACGCTGCCTTTCGCGCTGATTGGCGGAGTCTGGTTGCTCTATGGATTGGGCTATAACTTTTCCGTTGCCGCCGCCGTGGGCTTTATCGCGCTGGCGGGGGTGGCTGCCGAGTTCGGCGTGATCATGGTGCTGTATCTGAATCAGGCGGTGAAAAAACATCAACGGCCCGGTTTCCCCATGACGGCCAATGAAATGAGTGCGGCCATTCACGAAGGTGCAGTACTGCGAGTGCGACCAAAAGCGATGACGGTGGCAACTATCATGGCTGGCTTGCTACCTATTATGTGGGGCGGCGGTACGGGTTCGGAAGTTATGCAGCGAATTGCCGCCCCGATGATCGGCGGGATGGTGAGTGCACCATTGCTTTCAATGCTGGTTATTCCGGCAGTGTATATGTTGCTGCATAAAAAAGATAACAAACAGCAATAAACCTTCATAAGCATCTCATAGCCCTGAGTTTTGTCTTATTGGACTCAGGGCTGTCTTATTGATACCTCATAACTTCTCAGCGCGCCCAGTATATCGAAAGGTCAAATTAATCCGATATGCTCCTGCACGGGGAGAAAAACCTGCTTTTACTGGCAATATACCGTGATAATTCAAACGAGACGGCCCGCCCCACACCACCACATCCCCTTCACTCAATAAAACTTTCTGGCATTTAGCTTCACGGGATGCCCCACCAAATTGGAATACAGCGGGCAACCCCAGTGATATTGAGACAATCGGCTGGCGTAAATCCAGCTCATCTTTATCTTGATGCAAAGATAATTTAGCCCCCACATCATAGCGGTTTATCAAACAGGCATTGGGTTGAAAATGCAGAAAACCGGCTTGCCGTGCAGCAGAAACCGCCAGCGCCATAAAACTTTCGGGCATCGCAGGCCAGCGCATATCTGTTAACGGATCAATTGGGCTGTAGCGATAACCTCGAGCATCACTAACCCACCCCACTGAACCGCAATTACTCATAGCCACTGACATCCGATAACCGCCCGGGGTAATCAAATGCCGAAAGGGAGCAACAGCGGTAATGGCGGCAACTTCTGCTAATAATGACGGGGCCTGTTCTGATACAAAATGATGCAAAACCAGGGCGCCTGGGGCTAATTCTTCAACCCAAGGCTCATTGGGTAATTGAGAAAATAGATCCATGGTCATAAGGGCCTCACTTTACCTCAGGCGATTACATCACTAAGAGCAATACAGTTTACTCCAGCTCCGGCTCAACTTATCACTGTTTCATTTTTTATCGAAATTATCTTCCCATATGCCGGAAAAATATTATATTTAATATATTAAAATTAAAAAGCATGAAAATAATCAAAAAAACGGAAGAATAGTATAATCCTATGACAAAGATAAAATAATAAACAAATAAGAAATGATGATAAGTAATAATAGCAAATGACATACTCAGGCTAAATACCTGCTTGTTAAGCTCAATTGCATCATGCAAGAATACGCCGCGTAGTTATTTAAGAAGTTTGAGGATTAAAATAAGCACAGAAAAACAGCGGATTTATAACCCTGACAATCACTATTACATGCGTAATGACACTTTCAATGCACACAACATCAAAGAGAAACATTCACTTAGCGTAAGTCTGAGTTACCCAAGATCTTAAAATACTCAAAAAATAAATATACACCTTACACAGGATAGGTAGCCGCCAATATGGAGACAAATGAGATTGTGTTTAAATTAGAAGGAACAGTGCTATTTTCTCCCGCACAACGCTGTTTAAATGGCCCTGGTGGTTCAGTGGTAATGTTAACTGAAAATAATCTGAGATTTTTGCAACTGTTACTTAACGGAGTCACTGAAAAAGAACAGATTATCAACCAAGTATGGAAAGAACAGCGCGGGGCTGTCAGTGAAAGCAGTTATTATGGACAACTCTATATGCTGCGTAAGGCATTTCTTCAGGTAGGGCTGAAAGAATCTCTTATTCATACAATTCCCCGAAAAGGCGTCCGTTATACTGGCTCGGTAAGCCAAGTGACAGTTGGCGAATATTCTGACGAACAGCAAAATAATGACGATATTCAGCATATAACAGCACTTCCTGATACTTCCCAGATAACCACACTCTCTTTCCCGGCAGAGAGTATCGCACCACAGATTCCTCCAGCACACGACAAACAAAGTTTCTTGCAAAGCAATGGCTGGAAAAAATTGATATCTTTACTCGCTTTTTTCTCTTTATGCTGGCTTTCATTTCTCTCAGTCTTAATCATTATTATCTTATTCAGTGGGGATAAACCAAACCTTTAATACTCTTACTAAAATGAATGTAATTTAAAGAGGCCAAATAAGGGTAACAAAAAGGATTTATCACCCAGAAAGGCATTTAATAGCTGCCACTACGAACGAGGCGAATATAACAATATCAATTCGGGTAGTAGCGAGATAGAAAGTAGTAGCAAGATACCTGCTCTGTACTTAATTTAAATATCGGGAAGAATCCCAATACATTTAACAAGGAAAATAAATTATGATGAACTTAATCACTAAAGGCTACGTAACAGCACAAGTTAATGCACAAGAGTTTATGAAGGATAATCGCGGTTCTATTATTGAATACGTTATGATTATTGCATTGGCAGGTATCCTTATTACCGCAGCTAAAGGCCCATTAACCACTCTGGTCACTGATTTAGTGGCATCAGCCAAAGATACCGTGACTGCAGCGGCACCTGGCAACGATGGCTAAGTGATTTAAATTCTGTTGACATTAAGATGGCAACTTTAAATTGCCATCTTAATCATATTATTCTCAGAAGGAGTGTTGAATATATTACAAATATCACTAATCACATTGTTAGTTTTTCAATTACTGTTAATCTGCTATAGCGATATTCGCCATCGTATCATTAGCAATAAGCTTGTAATTACTGTGGCCATCAACTCATTAGTTTTGAGTTTTATCATATACCATCGGGTAGGTTTGACCATACCTCTATTGGCATTATTTATCGGTTATATTACTTTTCATTTCAAACTTATCGGTGGTGGCGATGTAAAATTAATAACCGCATTACTGTTTTCGCTGAACGCAGAACAATCACTCAATTTTATTCTCTATACTGCAATTATGGGCGGAGTCGTCATGATAATAGGTATGCTAATCAACCGTACTGATATTCAACAGAGAGGTGTACCTTACGCTGTTGCAATTTCCAGTGGTTTTTTAGTATCCCTTTTGTCTTAAATAGGGACCGAAGTATTCCCATAACAATATAAGGTTATTATAGTGAATCGTAAACTTCTTTTATTATCTTCGCTTCTTATTATTGCCATAGGTCTTACTGGCTTACTGATGGGCTCTGAAGATGATAAAAAAATAATGGGTAACCTTACTACACCAAGCAAAGAAAAAGAGGTCACTATTATATTGGCGCAAGCCACTCGTGATTTACCCTCAGGGACTCTATTGACTCATACCAAATATGTTATAAAAAAAATAATTGTCCCAGAATCAAGCGAATTAATAAAAAATGACATATCTGAAAACCCTAATATTGATAGCTATTTATTAAAAATGAATACTCTTAGTGGCTCCTACATCACTAAAGACATGTTAGCCTCACCCGAGAGTGAGGAATTTAATCATCTGAGCTTACAGAAAGGCCATGTTATTTATAAGTTTTTTATTAAACAACAAGATGATTACTTATTTGATGCATTGAGTGCAGGTGATGAGATCTCTTTCCAATTGAGAATTCTTGAAACCAATAAAAGCAAAGGGATGGAATATGGCACCATTGTTGATACAAAAAGTATGAGTGATAGGAAAACACAGAGCTACTCACTCAATAAAATCATCCCTAATATGAAAATAGTAAGAATAAAAAAGTACTCCGTCGACGAATTATCAGAAAAAAACAGCAATAATCAAAAGACTGAAGACATGTTAACAGGCTATATTGCCGTAATAATAAAAACAGAAGAACTTGATCTGATACACATAGTAGAAAAAACAGGTGATATTTTTCTGACTCCTAACTATAAAAATGATGATAGTAAGAAAATATCAACAAATTTATATGACATTATCCCCAAACTGCGGACAACAAGAGAGCTAAGAGGATGAGAAGACTTCGGCTAAGCTATATTTCTGGGAATATACTACTTTTCTTATTCCTCATAATCGCTCTCCAAACAGCAGTCAATAGAGCGAATGCTAAATCAGTTTATCTATCTACTGGCGAGTCATACATTATTAATACACAAGATGAAATAGATACTGTTTTTGTTTCTGCTTCAGCCATAGCTGACTATGAACTCGTAGGTAAAAAAAGTATCATTGTCTATGCAAAGAAAGAAGGAATGGCAGAGTTTATCTTGTTCAATAGCACCAATAAACCGATGATTAAATCTGCTATTTTTGTCAATAATGTCATTAACTCTGCATATAAAAGAATGCAGCTTGAATATCCAGAAAGTAATGTAGAAATTAACAAAATAGGTGATAGCTATATTCTGACAGGGACAGTAGGGTCAGAGGATGCCAAAGATACTATTGCTACAATTGTTGGTGAAGCGGTGGGTAGCAAAAGAAGAGAGAGTGATAACTCGGCTCTTAATGGCGCTGATTATTTAGGTATTATCAATAAAATAAAATTACCACAATCTAATCAGGTGAATGTCAAACTCACCATTGCTGAAGTCACAAAGGATTTTACTGAAAATGTTGGGATAAATTGGAATACTATCGGTGATTCTGTGGGTTCTTTCCAATTCTTTAGATTTAATGCAAAAGGGATCAGTACATTAGTTCATGCTATTAACGATGACACAATTGCTCGAGTTTTAGCCGAACCTAATCTCTCCGTATTGTCAGGTGAAAGTGCATCTTTTCTGGTTGGTGGCGAAATACCGATTGTCAGTACGACACAAAATAGTAGAGACGTTAGTTATAAAGAATTTGGTATTAAATTAAACATTGGTGCCAAAGTTAATGATAAAAAACGTATCCGCATTACCTTAAATGAAGAAGTTAGCAGTATAGGTAAAACATTTAATATTAAGGGGGGAGACTCCTATCCTTCATTAAGAACACGTAGGGCTGCAACAACACTAGAACTGGGAGATGGAGAGAGTTTCATTTTAGGGGGATTGATCAGTAATACGGAGAGAGAATCATTAAGTAAAATTCCACTGATTGGTGATATCCCTCTATTAGGAGCATTTTTCCGTAATGCGCAGACAGAACAAAGCCAAACTGAATTGGTGGTGATAGCAACTGTAAATTTGGTGAATCCAGTCTCCGAAAAAGAAGTAGAGTTACCTGATTTCATGCATACCTCTACGCTAGAACGATTTTTTAACTTTACTTCTATCAAGGAAATAAAAAGAGAAAAGATTGCCAGAGAGTTTCTGCGTAAAGGGGGATTTATTAAATGAGATTAATCATAATAGGCACCATTATATTATTTACTAACTTGGGCCATGCAGCTCTGACGATCGAACCTAGTGATAGTGACCGCTCATTATGTCTTATGAGAGATAACCATCTCCCAAAAAACATCATTAATAGATCCAAAAATGACATAATTAACATTAAAAACAAAATTTGTAACTACAGTATTAATGATTATCGCCGTGTTAGAAATCATGAAGTTGGATGTGCAATTAATATTAATAGGAAAAAATCCAGTATAAAAGGTGAAATATGCAATTGATCCTAAATAAGGATTTAATCAATAGAAAAAACACAAAAGAAAAAGATACTATTGCAATTATATCCTCAAGAAAATGGCTAGTAGAGAAAGTATCTGAAAAAATACGACTGGCTGATATGAATAATATCAAAGAAATAGATAAAAGTATTTTCAACTCATCATCAATTAATTTATCAGATCAAACTATTGGTGTGATTATTGATATTGGTAATGATAAAGAAATAGATAAAATATTAGATTTAATAAAAAATAACACACCACGAGATTGTTGGTGTGTACTCGTTGGAGATATTGATTCAATCAGTATTGCACAGCAGTTTACTGACAGAGGAATATTATATTTAAACATACAGTCACAATCGGCTGAACTGACACAGCTATTACTTAAAGGTATTCAGATCGAGTCCGAAAGGAAAGCTTTTTTTATCAGCGTACTGGGTTGTAAAGGTGGGATAGGCACGACGCTCCTCAGTTATCATTTAGCATATGAAATTACTCAAATAAAGAAATCTCCAACATTATTGTTGCAGGGTAATCAAGGATCGCAAGACCTTGATCTTGTAACAGAGAAAAAAATGAATACTAGCATCACTGAGTATTATAAATATTTAGATCTTATGCTATGTAACGAGATAAAATTAAGTGATATAGATAACCAAACAAATAAAAAACATAATTTTATTATTTTCGACCAGCCGATCCATAATACATCGAAAGAAAGAACAACAGATTACATTGAACAATCTAACTGCATTATTATATTGCTCGATAATAGTATGATGTCAGTTAGAATTGCCAAAGAATTCATTAATCTCTATGAGCGATTTAAAAGAGATAATAGACAAGCCATTCGACTAATAATCTGCTTAAACGAAAGCAGACCTGTAACTAAAGATATGTTAGATACTAATGATATACAATCATTATTAGGCCGAGTTATTGACATACACATACCTTATATAAATAGCACAAAATCGTCATTGAATGACCCTAATTATTTTGGTAGAAAAAAAACAAAAATAAATATTTTGGCAAAAAACACATTGGGTATAAAAGTAAATACATCGATGGATAATTATATATGGGCAAAAAAAATAATAGCAACACTAAAAAGCATAGGGTAAATAATGAAAGTATCATTAACTATACAAGAATTAATTCGAGAAAAAATGTTGGCTAATATTGACATAGATAAAGTCGAACATCTTGTTGATGATTATCATAAGCTCAGTGCATTACTGTCCCAAACATTTTATGAC
>NZ_CABHXX010000090.1 GCF_902170565.1 Yersinia thracica | reverse complement strand
TTTAGGTTCAAAAACCGGTCTTAAAGTGGCGCACTTTTAAAGCATAACTGTGGCTCATTTTTAGACCATAATTGACATATGTGGGTTCTCCAGCGTGTCTTCCTGCACAATCTCAAAATCGGCATAGTGAACACCGTGCAAAATCATGTTCATCCGCGCTAGGTTGTAGGTAGTGCGGTTCATCTCCTGACCGTAAATTTTACCCACTGAGGCGGCTTCACGTTTCATACGCAACAGCAAAGAGCCGGAACCACAGGTGGGGTCATACACGTTTTTCAGTTTGAGTTTGTGCGCAGTGACAATGCGCGCCAACAGGGTAGAAACTGGCTGAGGAGTATAGAATTCACCCGCCTTTTTACCCGCCCCACTGGCGAACTGACCAATTAAGTACTCATAGGCATCGCCTAAAATATCGGCGCTCGCTTCGCTAAGATCAAAGCTCAGGCTATCGAGGTGCAATAACACTTTACCAATTAGCTCATTTTTAGCTTTGGCGGTGTTGCCCAGTTTGCTGGAGCCTAAATCAAGGTCTTCAAACAGGTTACTGAAATCGTCGGCGGAATCAGTGCCTAGTGTACTTTGTTCAATATTACGCAGGGCTTGGGTCAGATCTTCCAGAATAAAGCCCTGGCCCGCGCCTTTTTGGTCGGCCTCAAAACGCTTGGCCATCGAGTGAAACAACTCGGACGGTGGCAGGAAATAACCGAGGGTTGGGATGCTGTCTTCTTTCACCGCCGCAATCATTTCATCGTCGCCAGCGTTACCGGCTTTTAGCTCGTTGTATTGCACGCCATCGGCTTTGAGGATTTCATTGGCGTAACCCACGAACTTTTCAGACAGGTATTTGTAAAAGATAAAGCCGAGGCAATAATCACGGAATTCATCGGCATTCATCTTGCCACGCAGGGTGTCGGCAATATTCCACAAGCGGGATTGGAGTTCGTTTAAATTTTGAGCTTCGGTCTGAGGAGACATGGTGCTTCCTGTATTGAACGTCATGCATAACTGATTACGGTTATCGATTTGCTGCAATTGTACCATCGAATTACACAATAATATGGGATGAATATCATCGCTCTTCAAGGTTGAAAACCGTCACTTTGTTGATCAAAACGATGCTTGCAACAATCTTATTTAGCCAAAATCATGAGACAAGGGTAAATTTACCTAATTAGATGAGTTAACAGGATATTTCATAGGTAATTATTAGGATGAAAGCCAAAGAAGCCAAATTGCTCAATTTTTTGCAAACTGCACCACAGTTAGTTATTCCTATCTACCAGCGCCTTTATTCCTGGGGAATCAAAGAGTGTGAACAGTTGTGGGAGGATATTATTCGCTGTGGTAAGGATAATGAGAACAACGGCCATTTTATTGGCTCAGTGGTCTACATTGAACACGGTTTATATTCGGTTACCTCCCAATCACCGTTGCTGATTATTGACGGACAACAACGTGTCACCACCGCCTCATTGTTAATTGCTGCGTTGGCTGAAGCGGTTGGTGACGACGAATTTATTGAAGGATTTAATCAGGCTCAGTTACGCGGTTTTTATTTAACCAATCCTCTGTTATCTGGTGAAAAACGTTACAAGCTCATCTTGTCACAAACGGACAACCCAACATTACGTGCAATTATCGATGGTAAGCCGCAGCCGGAACTTTATTCTTTACGTGTGAAAGAGAATTTCGAATTCTTCCAAGAGAAACTTAAAAATAAATCTATTCTGGAAACAGTGTGCCGAGGCCTTAGCAAGTTAATTGTGGTCGATATCTCTTTACAGCGTGATCATGATAATCCACAGCTTATCTTCGAAAGCATGAACTCAACGGGTAAAAAGCTAAGCCAGGCTGATCTCATCCGTAACTATATTCTGATGGGGTTAGAAAGTGAGCGCCAAACCACATTGTATAATGACTATTGGCATAAAATGGAGTTGCTGTTTGGCCAAGAGGCTTATTCAGAACAGTTCGACTTTTTCATGCGCCATTATTTAACGGTGAAGACCGGCGATATTCCTAAAGTTAACGATGTGTATGAGGCATTTAAGCAATACTACTTGCGTAGTAACCTGCCGGTTGAGTCTGTTGTCACCGATATCCATCAATATGCAGTTTATTACTGTGCAATCGCATTGGGCGTAGAGAAGAATAAATTATTAAAAGAGATATTCCAGAATATCCGTGAACTACGTATGGATGTCGCTTATCCACTGATGTTAGAACTTTATGATGACTACCAACATGGAGTACTTCAGCTCAGCGAATTCATTGAGGCATTGCGTTTAATGGAGAGCTATGTCTTTCGTCGGGCTGTTTGTGCCATTCCAGCTAACTCAATGAATAAGACTTTTGCCGGGTTAAGCAAAAGTTTTAATAAAGAACGTTATCTGGAAAGTTTCAAAGCTGCATTTATGTTGCTACCGTCATACCGACGTTTCCCTAATGACGAAGAGTTTAAACGCGAGATACAACTACGTGATCTCTATAATTTTAGAAGCCGTAGCTATTGGCTGAAGAAGTTGGAGAACCATAATCACAAAGAACCGATCCCCGTTGATGAATACACTATTGAACATATCATGCCGCAATGTGACAACAATGTAGAAAAGGTGCCAATGACGTGGCAACTGGCATTAGGGGAGGAATGGCAGCGTGTTTGGGAAACATGGCGTCATACTCTGGGTAATCTTACATTGACGGGCTATAACTCGGAATATAGCAATAAATCATTTGTTGAAAAGCGCGATATGGAGGGCGGGTTTAAATACAGCCATTTGCGTTTGAACGATGGACTTTCTGCTTTGGATACATGGAATGAAGAAACCATTTTAGCCCGAGCGAAAAAAATGGCTGAACAGGCGAGCAATGTTTGGCCATACGCAAATCTTTCCGCTGATATTTTAAATACATATAAACCTCAGAGTGAAACTAATACTGCTTATGGTTTTGACGATCATCCATATTTAGCTAAAGAACATGTTAGTGTTTTGTTTGAAGCATTACGTAAAGCGGTACTGGCACTAGACCCTTGTGTCACTGAGGTGTTCCTCAAGTTGTATATCGCTTATAAAGCTGAGGTGAATTTTGTCGATGTGGTACCACAAGCCAAGCGATTACTACTTTTACTCAACATTCCGTTTGCTGAAATCAACGACCCGCGCGGATTATGTCGAGATGTCACTAGCATTGGCCGTTGGGGCAATGGTGATGTCGAAGTCGGATTTGAGAAACTGGAAGACCTTCCGCATGTTATGGCACTAGTTACTCAGGCTTTTGAACGCCAGATGGATAATTAATCTCCCGCGTTTAGGGGGAAGAGGTATTGGATTGCTAGGCTATACAATCTTTTTATAACCAAGAACCTACATTCCAACCAAGTCTGGTGACAAATCACTCATTCAGTATATAATGGATATAACCGATATATCCATTTGCGCGACGAGGTGAATGATGCCGAGTAGAGTGAACACCGTGCGGCGTAAAGAATTCCCTTATGAAATTAAGACCCTGAGTGGGAACGAGCTGCATAACTTCAATACGCATGCTGATTCCGAGTATTTGGTCATTGATTTGGGGAATGTTAAAGGCCGTCATTCAGACTTTAATAAAACAATAGAGGTGGCGATGAGTGCGGCAATGAATGCAGTGCTGGCCTCTATGCCTGAACTTGCTCCGGTAGCGAAAAAGAGTAAGGCAGTAAGCCTCCCATCGGCTGTTAAGTCGGTTGTTGATGGGGTGGATAAGCAGGCTCGTACAGCGCGTAATGCCCAGCGTCGTGAACAGCTTAATGCCAGAATACTTGCAGATTCCGTATGGCTGACAGCACGTGAATTGTCAGAAAAAGCGAGTTTCAAAAATACCAACCCCAGTGCAGGGCCGAACCGCTGGAAGTCTGCTGGCCGAATTTTTGCACTTCAGCTTAATGGAAAAGACAAATACCCTGAATACGCATTAGATGAAGGGTTCCGCCCGATCCCAGTGGTTAAGCAAGTGATATCTCTATTAGGTGAAAAGAAAACACCTTGGGGGTTGGCTATCTGGTTTGGCTCTGAAAACAGTTGGTTAGGTGGGAAAAAGCCAAAAGATGTGCTGGCAACTATGCCAAAGCAAGTTTTGCTAGCGGCACAGGCTGAAGCAGAGGGAGGGGCTCATGGCTGATTCAGACGACAAGGATAATGTTGTCAGAAAAGTACCTGTACCCAAGGCCGATTTACAAGTGAACTTCACCACTTGGATTGCTGGGAAGCTTATCTACCGGATACATTCGGCGGAGTTTACCGCTACTCAGTTCAATCCAGGCAAAGGAAATGCACGATTTAGTCCGATGGATAATGGTGTATCCACTCTATACGGTGGAGTGAGTACCGGTGTTGCGGTAATGGAAACTATCTTTCATGACCTGCCCCCCGATTCTGCCAGTGCGCCATATGATTTAGGCAAGTTAGAGGGATTGGTACATTCCGCAGTGAAACTCAGTGAAGATCTGCATCTTGTTGATCTCAATCCAAAGACATTACGAAAAATGGGCGTGAAGAGGGCCGATATTTTGGATTCATCGGCGGATCAATATGTGTTCACCCGTGAATACTCTGTAGCAATACATCAGGCTTATCCTGCTGCACAGGGCTTACAATGGTCTTCTAAACAGCATGGTGACACTGCTGTAATGCTTTTTGGCGACAGGGTAAGGTCAGAGCAACTTGGGGTTGATATTGAATCTGAAAGGGTGCTTGAGTCAGAAACGGTGATGGACGTGATAGAACAAGAGGCTGATCAACTTGGTGTGGTACTTATCGAGCCACAGGGTGGTAACGAGCCAGGTAAAATATAACTCGTCAGCTCCTTTCGTGGGCCTCAAAAATCCCAATGCTTAAAAGACACAAAACCCTCAAGGGGTCAAAAACGGGGTCTGACACATTTTGAAGTTTAAAAATAAACCTATATTACAAGGTCTTGGATTTATTTTACGAGTCCGGCCTTCGCACCATTAGTATGTAAATAGACCTCAACTGAGGTCTTTTTTTATGCCTGAAATCCAGTCCCCGCAAGGCTCTTCTCGCTTTTTCACTCAACATAAGTCAACCTGATTCAATCTACATCAACTTACTGATGTGGGTACAATTGCGGGTATATCCCGGTTCGATAATGTTTGTACCCACGCAGAACCCTTGAAAGGATACTCAACATGGCTCTGAGTGATGTGAAGGTTCGTGCAGCCAAGCCAGAAGCAAAAGCCTATAAGCTCACTGACGGCGAAGGCATGGTTTTGCTTGTTCATCCTAATGGTTCCAAATATTGGCGGCTAGCGGTAGAATTGACTTTATTGGTCTTCATCCGTTCCAGTGAATTACGTTTTGCCCGTTGGTCAGAAGTAGATTTTGAAACTGCCATGTGGACCATTCCTGGAGAACGTGAACCACTTGAGGGTGTTAAGCATTCGCACCGAGGTTCAAAAATGCGCACTCCCCATCTTGTCCCCTTATCCCGCCAGGCCCTCGCTATTCTGGGAAAGATCAAAAGCATGAGTGGAAATCGTGAGCTGATCTTTATCGGTGATCATGACCCACGTAAACCAATGAGTGAAAACACGGTAAACAAAGCCCTACGCGTGATGGGCTATGACACGAAGGTTGAAGTCTGCGGCCACGGTTTCAGAACCATGGCCTGTAGTTCATTGATTGAGTCGGGATTATGGTCTAGGGATGCAGTAGAACGGCAGATGAGCCATCAGGAGCGCAAGTCAGTGCGTGCGGCTTATATCCATAAAGCCGAGCATCTGGATGAACGTAGACTGGTAGACTGATGGTGCAGTGGTGGGCGGATTTTCTGGATGCAAACAGGCAGCAAGCTATCTCACCTTTTGATTATGCAAAAGTAAATAATCCATTCAAATAACCATAACTAGCCTTTTATCGTAATACATCTCATTCAATAATTTTTTATTTCACTGAAAGCCTCTGTCAAAAGACAGGGGCTTTTTGCGTTTTAATCAACCTAAAAGGAAATCCTGATGGAAAATAACATTTGTTGTCCGGTAGACGCAGATCTGAAAGACAGATTTAGCCAGATCGATACCAATGACTTTTATCGAGTTCATGATGCAGTACCTCTAAAAAAAGAACACTCAGCATAAGTGTGGCAGGACTTACGCTGAGGGAGGAATGTCCATCACATCACCAACAACATCTCTGTCACTTAAGAAATCATCCGTTTGTGCCAAAATAAACTGCTTTAAAAACTGATCAATGCGAATATTCAGCTTAAATAGAGGTATGGCTACACCGTCTTGTTTTTCAAAATAGATCCTAGCTTTCGCTGTATTTACCGAATCTTTTAATGCGTCGAAGCGACCAAAGTCGTTGAGATTATTGTCATTAACACTATCAGCCATTAATGCTATGAGCCGTTCTTTATCTAAACCAAGAGCATTAACAACGGCGTTTAATTGCGCATTTTCAGCGTTATCTTTGTAGGTGTTGATGTAGTCTCTAAAAGTATGGCCTTCAATTAACTGCGCATCGCCGCGCTGCAAGTCGTGCAAAAAGAGCTTGGCGTACTTTTGTTCGCTTTGGGTGAG
The DNA here is from genome assembly GCF_902170565.1 of Yersinia thracica. Taxonomy (GTDB): domain Bacteria; phylum Pseudomonadota; class Gammaproteobacteria; order Enterobacterales; family Enterobacteriaceae; genus Yersinia; species Yersinia thracica. Next base: position 10,677 of record NZ_CABHXX010000090.1, on the reverse strand, counting down.
CGATGCAAACGACTTGTGTAGCTCATTTAATGTGGTTTCAATGCTCGCAGGGTCTTGGTGTTGGTTCAGCTCTTTTAAAAATTTATCAAAGCGGCTGTTCATGTAGTCGGCATCGATTTTGCCGGTATCTATCTCAGTTAAATAACCACTGATATCAAAGGGCACATCGCCCTCACCTGCGCCACCGCCATCACCTTTGCCTACCAGCTCTTTATAGCGCAGAACCAGGCTCAGGTAAGTTTGTTCGTCTATGGCCAGCGTTACCTCATGTTCTACATCATTTTCAGTAAAGGAATAGATCGACTGTTCCCAATGAAAACCTTGTACTTTAGCCGCTGCCAGGTGTTGGCTAAAGGTGTTAAATAATTTGGCGAATTGGGCACAGGTTTCTATATCGTCTGGCAGTTTTTCAAAGTTCTCAACACCCGCACTGACGAATAGCTCGGTAATGTCCGCCACTAATTCATTAATGGCTTTAAGGTTACTTTCTAACCTATCAACAAATAAGCCGATAGGTCTGTCGCCGGAATAGAGTTTTACCGCATCGTTAATGTACTGTTCCATGGTGTGTGGATAACGATAATAACGGATGATGCCGTGGGGTTTGTCGGGGCCAAACAAGCGATTGGTGCGTGAGAACGCTTGAATAATATTTTGGTATTTAATCACCTTATCTAAATACAAGGTATTAAGCCATTTAGAGTCAAAGCCAGTGAGCATTTGATCCACTACAATCAGTAAATCTAATTGCTTCGAAGGCTCGGTATGGATGCGCTCGTAAGGCTTTTTATGGGCAAGGCGTGCCGCTAAATCTTTTTTAAAGGCCGCGTGGCGGGCAAAATCAAAGTCCTGGCCATAACGCGCGTTATAGTCGGCCATAATTTCGTCCAGGCCCTCGCCTTTAAAGGTGGGGCCACGGTCGCCACTGCCGTCGTTATCAATATTTGGGTCAAATAGAGCCGATACTTTAAGTTCCGGTTTGGCGGCTTTTAAACGGCGGTAATAGTCAATGGCTTCGGCAATGCTGCTAGTGGCCAAAATAGCGTGAAACTTATTGGCCTGGCTGAGCACATCCCACTCTGCCAGAATATCTTCTACTACTTTTTCTTGATGGGCTTCAGTGAGATATTGCTCTTTTGGCACATAATCTTCTATGCCTTTGACATACTTACCTGTTGCATCTTTATGGCCAGCCATTGGCACATCATTCATAAAATAATTAAATTTTTTCTTTTTGGCAGCCGTAGACATTGCATCTGCAACCGAATCGGCCTTAGCCTGTTCAAGGGCGACGGCCTGGCGTAGATCTTTATCTTTAAAGGTACAGACTTTGTAAGGGTCAAAGCCCAAAACATTGCCGTCGCGAATACCGTCGGCAATGCTGTAGCGGTGTAGCTCGTTGCCAAATACGGTACTGGTGGTATTGCCGTTTTTTTCGTTTTCTTCTTGAATCGGTGTGCCGGTAAAGCCAAAAAACAAGGCGCGCGGAAAGGTACGTTTAATAATAATCAGCATGTCGCCAAAGGTAGAGCGGTGCGCCTCATCGACAATAAATACCAAACGTTTAGCGCGAATTTTTTCTATGTCGGCCGAATTTGTTGCTGTTCCCTCATCATCAACTTCTTCAAAAATATTACTCATTTTTTGAATAGAGCTAACAATTAACGTATCGGCGGGAGCGGTGCTTTTTAATTTGGTAATGAGTACATGAGTATTTTCGGTGGCTTGAACGTCTTCACCATCGCCAGCAAAATTGCGGTATTCCGCGAGCGACTGGGTGCCCAGCTCAATCCTGTCCATTAAAAAAATCACTTTATCGGCATCTTTCGATTGCGCAATCAACTGCGCCGATTTAAAGCTGGTCATGGTTTTACCCGAACCGGTGGTATGCCACACATAACCCCCGAGGCGATCGGGGTTATTGGCCGCGCTACCCAGTTGCTGCCAGTTGGTTTTGGCCACTTTGTCAGATATCGCATTGGCGGCGTAATACTGATAACTGCGCATGACCTTAAGCACGCCGTCGGTATCGTCGGCGACGGTATAAAAACCAATCAACTGGTGCGCCATAGGGATAGAAAGCAAGGTAGAGGCGATGTCTTTCCAGTGGTTCATGGGTTCGTTATTAAAATCGGCCCAGTTAAATTGATAGTCGGTATTAAATTTGCCGTCTAGCCCGGGGTTGGCAAAGTATTTGGTCTCGTTTGGCTCCATGGCCACAAACACTTGGATGAGCGAAAACAGGCCGCTAAATACACCCTCTTTACTGTACTTTTCAATTTGATTTACGGCCTGGCTAACCGGAATGCCGCTGCGCTTTAGCTCGACATGGATAACCGGCATACCGTTGATCAGTAAGAGCACATCGCCACGGCGGTCATTGCGCAAAGGGCTGCCGCGTTCAAATTTGGGTTGCTGCACAATTTGGTAACGGCTTTGGCCCGCGGCGATTTCCTGGCGATCGTATATTTTTAAGCTGACTTCTTTGCCCATATGCAAGGTATCTGCTGGGTTATCGCGCTTAATCGCCACGGTTTTGCCGTTAATTAAACCGTTTAGCTTGAGCGGGGTTTTAAGTTCTTTTATTTGCTCAATAATTTGCTGCATTTCCGTATCGGTTAACGGCACATCGTTTAAGCGATCCCGCAGGCGATTATTTTCAAATAAAATGGACGCCCAATTTTGCAGTAAATCCGCTTCGGTTTTATTTTTGAGTATCTCTGTTTCCCAGCCCTTATGGGTCAGTACTTCAATAAAGGCCTGCTCAAATTGCGCTTCGGTTTTAAAGGTGGTCATGAACACTCCCTATATAAACATTTTGCTCAAGCAGGCCTGCTTGATGTTATTTAATTTGGCGATTTGCTGTTGGTGTTGGTTGATTAATGCGTCGAGCTTTTGGAAATAGTTGCCGATGGCGGTTTGTTCTTCGTCGGAGCACGTATTTATTGGTGTTGCTTTCGCTTGTTCAATTGTGTAGTGCGCAATTGTTCCTGTATGAGAAATACTTTTAATGTGTTGTTTGAAAGATACGCTAAAGAAAAATGTATATAGGAAATACCCATTGAATTTTTCATTATTCTTTAGCCAAAGCAAGTCAGCATCCTTGAAATATAAAGGACTATCGTTCGGAACTAGGTAAGGAATACCAATAGAGCCACCACCAGTTATAAGCAGATCATCTTTTGTTACCTTACCAATTTTCTCAGATAGACCGTGGTAAATCTCGTGAGAAATATAGGCTTTGGTGTTTTCCTGTCCTTTGTAAATAGATACAACATCGCTTGTTCTAAAAAATGGCACGCCTGCTTCAGTCCATTGCTCTTTATGAACTCGCGCGGCAGATCTAATATCTATTAATTCACCTAGATTATTTTCAACCCACTCCCCACTAAACCCTTTAAAGCGGATTTCTGGAACAGTTTCGCCTGGTTTGGGGAACATCTTTTCAAGCATGGCTTTTTTAATGTTGCTGAGCTTGTCATGCTTTTGTTGGTGCTGGTTGATTAGGCTATCGAGTTTTTGGAAGTAGTTGCCGATGACGTTTTGTTCTTGTCTTTCAGGTGTACTAATTTCGGTGTCTAAAATGTTTTTGTTGTAGAGTCGTTTGATAGTGCTGCCTTCTAGCCCACTCCATTTAACCATAGAATAAAAAACCTTTAAGAAAGCATTGTCTATCTTTCCATCATGTTTTAGCCAAACAATATTTGAGTCCTGAAAGTATTGATCTTCCCCTTTGTATTCAACAACGCGACCAATACTTCCAGAAGCTGACAGTAGAAGGTCTCCCGCAACTGGATATGGGTATTTTGCTTTATATTCATCAAATAGAGCTTTATTAATAAAAGCATCAGGTTGCTTTCCAAAAGTACCTATTTTAAAGAATGGAACGTCACCGGTTATGGTCGTTTGATGCTTAAAAATTCTTTTATTCATGGCGACAGAACCAAGATCACCCAAAGTTAGGTTTTCCCACTCCCCACTAAACCCTTTAAACCGAATCTCTGGCACCTTATTATTCACACTCATCTTATTCGCCCTTCAATAAGTTGGTGAGTTCAGCCAAGCCCTGTAAATCAAATTCATTACCGGTGAGCTGGCTCATCATCTGTGCCAGTTCTTGCTCGGTGTTTTTTATCTCATTGGCCACTTGCGAGTAAGTGACGGCGTATTTATCGGCAAGGGCTTGCACTTGGCTAGTCAGTTGGCTAATCACTGTGTTTGGCATGGCGGCGAGTTCGGTGCTTAATGGCGCAATCCATTTAAGGTACAGCAGGTTGTTCACTTGTTCATCAGTTAATGCTTCGATAGTTATTTTGGTTTTTAAGTGCAGGGCAGTGGCGGCATCTTTGACCGTTTTTTTCAGGGATTTTTCTTCATCGATTAATTTGTTCGCGCGAATAATTTTGGCTTCATAGCTGTCTTCGGCAAATTTAGTTTTGGCATCTTTTTGCTCTTTCAAGAAGACTTTGGCTGCCTTACCGACTTCGGCATTGGCAAAGCCGTCTTGGCTTTCTTTGACTGTATCTTGTTCTTTTTCTTCTTCGGTTAGAGATTCTAAAATTTCTTCCAGCATGCTGGCGATTTCTGCCAGGCGGGTTTCTTGAGCTGCCAGGGCTTGTAAGTCATCACTTAAGTACGTTTGTTGCACTAAATCAAACGGCAATATGTGGCCTTTCCAGCCATCTTGTACTTCAGTGTCTTGGCCGTTTTTTTTCTTTATAACAATGTTGGGGTCAACTTGTTTGGCGGCGGCAAAGCCTTCGGTTTGCATCATTTCTAAATCGGCGCTGATGAGTTGCCATTGGTTGTTCAGAAATTGATAGGCTTGGTATTTGTCGATGAGGGCAATGGGAGCTAAGCGGGTAAATAGCTCGGCACTTAATACCGCCTCTTGTTGGTTACGCTTTACGCTGTGCCAGTTTTGTATTAACTGGATGTTTAGGTAGTCATCAAAGCCATTAAAAGCTTGGTTGTAGGCGCTGATAAACTCTAGCACTTGCGGGTGCCCACTAATACTGGCGTTGACGTCTTGTTTGGCAATAGCCAGCTCACTGTAAGCGGCGGATTTTGGCGTAAACAGAGTATCGTGCAATTGCGGGAAAGCTTGCCAAAAATGATGTAGCTCGGCAATTTCGCTGTTGGGGATGCCGCCGAGCATGGTGGCGTGTAAATCCCAGCTTGGTGCCGCCGCAGAGGAATCCACATAGCGCGGTATGTTGAGGTTGTAACTGTTGTCGCGCAGGGTTTGTTTGCTCACCAGTTGCGAGAACTTGTCGATACTTTCGCGGTTAATCACCGCATCAGTAATGCGTTTGATATCACTGGCTTGCAGTTTGTTGTTTTTGCCTTCTTTCATAAAGTGTTTGGAGGCATCGACCACCAATACATCGGTGTTTTGGCGTTTTTGCTTGAGTATCAAAATCACCGTGGGAATACCGGTGCCAAAAAAGATATTGGCCGGTAAACCGATAATGGTGTCAATGTGATTCTGCTCAATGAGTTGCTTGCGAATTTGACCTTCTTCACCGCCACGGAACAAGACCCCATGGGGCAGTACGATAGCCATAATGCCATCGGGTTTTAGGTGGTAGAGGTCGTGCAGCAAAAAAGCAAAATCGGCTTTGGTTTTAGGTGCCAGGCCAAAACGTGAATAGCGAGGATCGCTGTCTTTAAAGCTGGGATCCCAGTTTTGTGAGTAAGGCGGGTTGGACACTACGGCATCGACGTGCAAAGCGTAGTATGAGCCTTGAGGATCGCTGTCATCAAAATATGGCCAATCTTCTTCCAGGGTGTCGCCATTACGGGTTTTAATGTTGCTGGCTTTGATACCGCGCATGATGAGGTTCATACGGGTTAGGTTGTAGGTATTGGCTTTTAACTCTTGCGCGTAATAGGTGATGCTGTCTTTGTTTTTAGCGTATTGCTCGAACGCCTCACCGATATTGATCAGCAACGAACCCGAGCCGGAGGTAGGGTCGTAAATTTTGATGGTATCTTTGTGTTTTAACTCGTGGGCGATGATGTTCGACATGAGTACAGAGACTTCATGAGGCGTGTAAAACTCGCCGGCTTTTTTACCTGCATTGGCGGCAAATTTCTCAAGCAGGTATTCGTAAATGTAGCCCAGTACGTCATACCCTTGATTACCATTCATGGGGATGCTTTTGATCAGGTGCAGTAAGTCACTGATGGCTTTGGTGCGTTTGCCAGCACTTTCACCCAGTTTGCTTAAACCGGTTTCTAAGGTGGTAAAAATGCCTTCAAACAGTTTTTTGTAAGTTGGCGAAATCAAACGGCTAAAGGCCGAGAGCGCATCACGTACGTTAGATTCATCAAAGTCGGATGTGGAATCAACCCAGGTAGAAAACAGATTATCGTAGGCAATAAAGTAGCCCAGGTTGTCTTGCACGTATTTAACGGTGTCGGCGTCTTCTTCATTGAGGGCTTTGATATCTTCGGCCGTCATACCCTGTTTGGTGACAAACTGCACCAGCTGGTCGCTTAGGTACTTGTAGAAGATAAAGCCGAGTATGTAATCTTTGTATTCGTTGGCTTCAATTTTAGAGCGCATCTGGTTGGCAGATTCCCAGATTTTTGCCGCAAGCTGCTGTTTATTCACAATGATTCCTGTTAAAAGCAATTCTTTTTCGAAACGGGCTATTTTAGGGTTTTGATTGTACGTTTGATAAGAGCTTCTTGCTAGCGGCAAGGCTTTACGAGTCTGTGTCAGTGAGTAGTCTGCAGTCTCGATTCCTACCAAGATAGCCACCTTCATCTGAGACAGCTTCGATGTTTTGGACTGGCCCATTCCAACTGGCTTAGCCACTATATATTGGACACATCACTCGCCCACATCATCCTCTCACCGCGCTTTGCTGTTATCTGGTATGGCACAACCCATAATTTTAAAGTATCTGAGAAAGCAAAATGCTGCGGTATCGGTTGGTTAAAGTCATCATGCGCGGGGTAAATCAGATACATCTCGCCTGTTCCACTAAGGTATTTTTGGCCATAGGCAAACATTTGATAGAAGTCAGATTGCGCTAATCCATACAGTGATTTTTTTTGTGAGTTGCTATCCACCAGCTTCCATTTTGTATCCATCACCATTTTGGTTTGAACCGGCTGGCGTGATTGAATCAGCAAGTCTGGGCGAAGCTTAAAGCGGTCGTAAGCCCCATGTTTCACCAAGGAATAAGTGGCTGCTTGCGATTTAACTTTGAGGTGAGGGGGTAATTCATCGGGGAGGGTTTGTGCAACAAAAGACTCAAACACTGTAATGATGTGATGGACGCCCCTTCCTAAGGTAGTCAGTGCCATACTTTTACTGACTACATTAATCTGGGAGTAACATCATATGAACACGATCAGAGTTGTTGGTATCGATATTGCCAAATCCGTTTTTCAAGTTTGTGTCTGGATGATTGATGGCTCTGTTGCCTGGAACAAAAAAGTAACTCGCCAGAAACTGCTGGATACGCTTCGCCAGTTCGAACCGGGAACTATGATGGCGATGGAAGCCTGTTCAACCTCTCATTTCTGGGGCCGAACACTCAGTGCTATGGGATTCAGCGTCAGACTCATCCCCGCCCAACACGTAAAAGCATTTGCTAAAAGTCAGAAGAACGATGCAAACGATGCGCTGGCAATTTGTGAAACCGCATGCCGTCCGGGTATCCACTTTGTCCCGATTAAAACCACGGAGCAACAGGATATCAAAGCGCTGCGCAATACCCGTCAGCTTATGGTTGAGCAAAGAACCGCGCTGGCCAACCAGCTTCGTTCTCTGCTCGCTGAATATGGTCTCATTATTCCTGTCGAGATCCAGCGTCTGGATCAACAGCTACCCGAATTTATAGAAGATGCATCTAACGACTTAACTTTCACGCTTCGTCGTTTACTTAATTCACTACGGGAAGATATGCAGGTATTAAATGAACGCGTAACCGTCCCTGTAACAGCCTGAAGTTGACCTGGGTAATCAAATACCGGTGTAGTGATAAGGAAACAGGGTTCGGATTACATCATGGCGCAGGTAAATTTACCTACTATGACGCCGGATATATGGTCGCAAACCGTATCGAACCAGTACTTGTAACACCCGGGGCGTCCATATATGGTCAACTGAAACCGGTAAGCCTTATCCGGCAGCTCCTTTCCTCGAGTTTTATTGGGGCCAGCTATTACAGAGCAAAATGGATTTAAAACGTTATAACCTGCATAAGCAGGATGATTATATCAAGGCGCGTGAAAGACGTGGCAGTATTGATGGTCAATGTCCCTAAGCAACAGCTAATAGGGCATTGAGGTCAAACGGCGGCAGCTTTAGGGCAGATGAGTCACATAAAAAACGTTTAAATAAGTTGGCAAAACCAGATTCTAAATTGGCTAAGGCGCTTGAATATCAAGCCAGCCATTTAAGTTTACCGAGATTATGGGGGAAATAAAAAGGCTCAAATCATCAATTGAGGGTCCTGCTGACAAAAGTCGGCCAGATGATCAATCAGAGCCCGGACTCTGGCCGGAACGTACTGTTGCTGCGACCATACCGCATAAATCTCCCGGGGGGCGCCCTGCCACTCCGGTAATACTCTGACCAGCTCGCCGCGCTGGAGTGCGTTATGACACAAACTCAATGGGCAAAACAGAATCCCTAATCCGGCCAGTGCCGCCTGTAGCGCCAGATAAATGCCGTTAACACAAAATTTTCCCTGTGGCTGCCAGCGCAGGGTTTCTCCATTCTGGCGGTGTTGCATCACCCAGGTTGATAGTGGCGCACTGATTACCAAGTCGCGTAGCCTCAGCTCATCCATAGATTCAGGAATGCCATTTTTCGCCAGATAATCAGGTGAAGCGACCAACAGTATTTCTTTGCTCTGCCCCAGCTTTCGCATATTAAGTAATGAATCCGGCTGAGCGCCCACGCGGATCGCCACGTCAGCGCCGCTACCAATCAAATCCTGAGTGTAATTATTCAGCTCCAGCTCAAGCCGAACTTCGGGGTATTGTGTCAAAAATGACACCCAGGCGGGAGCCAGATTATCATTGGCTAAATCCGCCGGAGCCAGTATCCGGATCAAGCCACTGATCTGGTGCAATGTCACGTCCAGCTTTGCCGTTGCTTGCTGTAAAGAATGTACCAGCGGGCGACACTGTTCGTAATACTGCCAGCCTTCACTCGTCGGCGTCATGCGCCGGGCGCTGCGATGCAGCAAGCGGCAACCTAAATGCTGCTCTAACTTCTGTAAACGGCGCGTCAGTGTGGAAGCCGGAATTGCAGCCTTTTCTGCTGCGGCCCGCAAACTTCCTGTTTCTACAATGCTCACAAATAGGGCTAATTCATCCAGCATGATTTCATTTTTGGAATTTAAGATTGAATTTATCAATCTAGTTTCATTAATCAACCTTGTCTAGAATTTCTTACTGGTTGTTTTGAACACATTTTTCCCAATAGGAAATACTCATATGCATAGTTATCGTTTCAAACAGTTTGGCAATATTGAGCACTTAGAACTTCATCAGGAAGAGATGCCGACACTTGAGGCCAGAGAAGTGCTCATTCGGGTGCGCGCCACCTCACTGAATTATCGCGATCTGGCTATTATGAAGGGTGAATACACCTTACCGTCCCAGCCGGGGCATATTCCGCTATCCGATGCCGCCGGTGAAGTTATTCAAATTGGCAAGCGGGTTGAACGTTTTAAGGTCGGCGATAGAGTGGTGAATACCTTTATGCCCCGTTGGTTTGGCGGCGCTTTTCAGGCCTCAGCATATGATGAACTTTATGGAAGTGACCGCGATGGTTGGCTGACTGAATATAAAGTAGTTAGTGAGGAATCACTAATATCATTACCCGACTACCTGAGTTTCGAACAGGGGGCAACACTTCCCTGTGCGGCAGTGACCGCGTGGACGGCATTGAACGGCGACAGGCCGGTTAAAGCTGGTGAGACGGTTTTAACCTTAGGTTCCGGTGGTGTTTCACTGTTTGCTATCCAGCTAGCAAAATCAATAGGTGCAAGAGTTATCGCCACCACCTCGAGTGCAGCCAAAAGCGCGGAGTTGAAAGCGCTGGGTGCTGATGAAGTCATCAATTATGTTCAACACCCTGAATGGAATGAGGAAGTTCTGCGCTTAACTGCTGGGCGAGGGGTTAATCGAGTGGTCGAGGTCGGCGGCCCTGGAACGCTGAATCAGTCCATTCGCTCTATCTGCATTGGTGGTGAGCTGGCGCTGATCGGATTTGTTGCGCGGGATGCGGTGGCAATAGATTTCTTCAGCCTGTTTAAAAGTGCAGCCCGCTTTCGGACGATCAGTGTGGGCTCACGTGAGGATTTCGAACAAATGAATCGGGCGTTAGTGCAGCATAAAATTATACCCGTCATTGATAGCGTTTTTCCTTTTGCCGAAGCTAAACAGGCCTGGCAGCGCTTTAATTCACGCCAGAACGTAGGGAAAGTTGTTATTAGTCATTAGTCGCTATCCACTTTGCTAGACTAAATTAGCGAGTCAGATAATTCTTATAATTCAATTAATTGGAATTAACGGGTGAGTATTATTTTCGCATGATAAATATGAAAAGAAAGTCACCCTAAGGTGGTAATGCCGATCACTTAAGGATCAGTTGAACGATCCTTGTACTATGAGAAAATCCGGAGCAGGTTCTGTTTCCGGATT
>NZ_CABHXX010000089.1 GCF_902170565.1 Yersinia thracica | reverse complement strand
ATTTAAGGATAAAAGGAAAATGAAATTCATTTGTATCTATATAGGAGCTATATATGAAAATATTATCAGTATTAGAGACTGAACAAGTTAGTGGTGGTACTTCCGGAAGAGAGTTAGCTCAAAGCTCAGGTGCACTAGTTGGAACAGCCATTGGTGGTCGTCTCGGTGGGCCAGCTGGTGCCGCAGGAGGGGCTGCATTCGGGAGTATGGCTGGAGGGCAAGCTTATGATGGCGTTTCTCATGTCATTAATTCAGCACCGCGAATTACGATTCCAGCAGTAAGCTATGATCCCGCAACACTAGGTCGGCCCTCTTATATGAGTGGCCCTGATAGTTATTATATTTGCAGAATGACTGGCAAGCTAAACTGCGGTTAATATGATAACTCTCAGATATAAAATTAAAAGCACACCATATTAATTATGCTCTATTGATACTTAGTAGGGTGTGTTTCTATTTATTTTTCAAATGACTATTAATAAGATGTAGCGGGATTATATATGTTCAGGCAGGAAGCCTTTGATTACCAGAAAGCCAAATGGACAGGGAAAGCTCTACTTATTTCAGGTGTTCCAGTTTGGGTTGTTGCCATAATGTCGGCAATGATTATTGTTACTTTGGTTATTTTTATCGCATTCGGCAATTACACTCGGCGAATAAATGTTTATGGTGAAGTCACCACACTGCCGCGCCCAATCAATATTTTTGCTGCCCAACAAGGCTTTATTACCCAAAGTTTGGTTAAGGTGGGCGATGAGGTGGTAAAAGGAAAAGCGCTGTATCAACTTGATGTCAGCAAAGTCACTCATTCCGGCACCGTCAGTAAAAATAACAAGCAGGCGATTAAGCGGCAGTTGGCGCAGGTTGAGAGTATTATCCAAAAACTACAGAGCAACAAACATGCGACTCTGGATAATCTGCTGGTGCAGAAAAAGCAATATGAAACTGTATATAAGCAATCCTGCCAATTAGTGAAGAACAGCCGACAGAATATTGAATCCATGCGTAAAACGGTAGAGAGCTATGGTGAATATCAGCGCAATGGGTTAATCACCAAAGAACAAGTACATAACCAAACCTATTCTTATTATCAGCAACAAAGTGCTTTCCACAATTTGTACAGCCAGAATATGCAGGAAGCACTGCAAATCACTAATCTGAGCAGCGAAATTATTACCCGAGCGGCTGATTTTGATAACCAAATTTCACAATATGAGTTGCAGTACGGTGATTTACAAAAACAGTTAGCTGAAACAGATGCTACAGGAATATTGGTTGTTAATGCACCAGTTGATGGGCGGATAGAATCACTCAGTGTGACAACTGGGCAAATGGTGAATGCGGGGGACAGTCTGGCGCAATTGGTTCCCGGCACTGATACCATTTATTATCTGGTGCTTTGGTTGCCTAATGGCGCACTGCCCTATATCACTGCGGGCGACCACGTTAATGTGCGTTACGATGCTTTTCCCTTCGAAAAATTCGGCCAGTTTGCCGGGCGAATTGAATCACTCTCCTCCGTGCCCGCTTCTATTCAGGAAATGACCAGCTATAACAGTGCACCATTCCGGCGCGCCGATTTGGGGAGTGAGCCTTATTATAAAGTATTGGTTAATTTAGATAAAACCCAATTCCAGTCTCAAGAAAAAATACTGCACCTAACCGGTGGTATGAAAGCACAATCGACTCTTTTTCTCGAAAATCGCTCTCTCTATCAATGGATGTTCTCGCCTTTCTATGACCTGAAAAAAAGCCTGGCGGGGCCTGTCTATGAATAACACTTTCTTGTTCTCCCTGACGAGCAAACTGAATTTAGCCTGGCGGAAAAGAGTGCCACAGATTTTGCAAACTGAATCCTCGGAGTGCGGGTTAGCCAGTCTGGCAATGGTATTTCATTATTTTGGTCTGAGTATTGATTTGTTTAATTTGCGGCAGCAATTCGGGGCTTCAGCGCGTGGGGCAACACTGAATACGTTAATAGATATCGCCAGTTCACTTAAATTCAAAACTCGGGCTTTATCACTTGATATTAATGAATTATCGGCACTTAGAACCCCCTGTATTCTGCATTGGGATCTTAATCATTTTGTGGTGCTGATTGCTGTCCGCCGTAATAGCATTGTTATTAACGATCCTGCTTTGGGCCGTAGGGTTATCGGCATAAATGAATTTTCTCAGCATTTCACTGGCATTGCATTGGAGATATGGCCTGATAGCAATTTTACCGCTGTTACCCACAAAAGTCGGTTACAGCTACGCCGTTTATTATCCAATATCAGTGGATTAAAGGGGGCATTAACGAAAATATTTTGCCTCTCACTGGTTATTGAAGCTGTGAGTATACTGATGCCGGTCGGGACTCAACTCGTTTTAGATCATGTGATTCAAGCCAGCGATCACCACTTGCTCGCGCTAATTTGTACGGGTCTATTGTTCTTTATTATATTCCGTACCGCCGTGGCGATGTTGTGTTCGTGGACAACTATCGTGATGGATTCATTAATAGATGTGTAGTGGAAAGCGGGTATGTTTGACCATTTGATGAGGCTCCCACTGGCCTATTTTGAAAAGCGTAAGTTAGGTGATATCCAGTCACGTTTTGGCTCATTGGAGACTATTCGCTCCACTTTTACGACCAGTATTGTTAACAGTATTATCGACTGCATCATGTCTGTCGGTGTTCTCATCATGATGTTTTTATATGGCGGTGGGTTGGTTTGGGTGGTGCTGGGGTTCACCGCTATTTATATCATCATGCGCCTGATGACTTATAGCCACTACCGGCAGGCATCAGAAGCACTATTGGTTAAGGGGGCTAAAGCCAGCTCACACTTTATGGAAACGCTGTACGGCATTGGCACTTTGAAAGCATTAGGCTTGCTAAAAACTCGCTCTCAATTCTGGTTAAATCTAAATATAGACACGACCAATGCGGGTATTCGAATGACTCGATTAGATATGCTATTTGGTGGCGTGCATGCTTTTATCGCGGCCTGCGATCAGGTTATTATTTTATGGTTAGGAGCATCATTAGTTATTGATAACCAGATGACACTGGGGATGTTTGTCGCATTCAATGCTTATCGTGGTCAATTCTCAGAGCGCGCTAGCAGTCTGATTGATATGGTGCTGCAATTGCGTATGCTCAGTCTGCATAATGAACGAGTGGCAGATATTGTTTTGTCTGAACCAGAAAAAGAAATGCCAGCTCGCCAATTATTTCCTCCCAATACACCGCTCTCTTTTTCCGTATGTAATCTGGTTTATCAATATGACAATTTATCTAAGCCTATTATTAATGGCCTTAATCTTGACATTAAATCAGGAGAGAGTGTCGCTATTGTCGGCCCTTCCGGTGTAGGCAAAACCACCTTAATGAAATTGATGAGTGGTTTATTGGAACCAAGTGCGGGGAATTTATTCGCTAATGGGCTGGATATTCATACTATTGGTATCAATAATTATCGCCAATATATTGCCTGTATTTTACAGGATGATAAATTGTTTGCTGGCTCGATTGCTGAGAATATTGCCAGTTTTGATATTTCTCTCGATCGAGAATTCATGATTAGCTGCGCTCATCATTGCAATATCCATGACGATATTATGCAAATGCCGATGGGTTATGAAACCTTACTTGGGGAGTTGGGCGGCAGTTTATCTGGCGGCCAAAAACAGCGTTTATTGATTGCTCGCGCGCTGTACCGCCGCCCCGGAATTCTATTTATGGATGAAGCGACCAGCCATTTGGATCTGGATAATGAAGACTATATCAATGCCAGTATTGCCGCATTGAAGATAACCCGCGTGATTATTGCTCACCGGCCTTCAACTATTGCCTCGGCTGATCGGGTTATTACATTAGTCTGAGTGGATAATTAGCTTGAGTGGATCATTCACTCGCTGTAATAAATGGTAGCTTAATAATAATGCGGGTGAATTCCTCGGCTTTATTTATCACTGTCACACCATATTCGCTGCCATAACGCACTTTAATCCGCCGATCTACTAGATTCATACCCAGCCCATCACCATTGGGGCGCGGTTGATACAATCCGGCGTTATCCTCAACTTCCAGCACCAAAACATGGTCATCCAGCTTGCCGCGCAGGGTGATGCGCCCATTACTGAACATCTGCGAGATACCGTGCTTGATGGCATTTTCAACCACCGGTTGCAGGGAAAATGCGGGCAACCGCGCATCCATCAACTCATCCGGTAATGAAATCTCGACACTCAGTCGATCAGCAAAACGCGCTTTTTCTATTTCCAGATAGGCATTTACATGCTCAATTTCATCACTCAGTGTGACCACATCGTGGCTGCGTTTAAGGTTTTTGCGGAAAAATGTCGACAGCGAAAGCACCAGTTTACGGGCATGGTCGGGATTACGGCGGATCACCACCGACAAAGTATTCAGCGCATTAAACAGGAAATGAGGGTTGACCTGGGCGTGCAGCAGTTTGATTTCTGATTGCGCCAGCAATTGCTTTTGCTGTTCAAATTCACCGGCCAGAATTTGAGCCGACAGCAAGTGAGCTATACCTTCACCCAATGTGCGGTTAATACTGGAGAATAACTTACTTTTCGGCTCATACAGCTTGATGCTGCCAATCACCCGATGTTCTTCGCCTCGCAGTGGGATAACCAAGGTGGAACCCAGTTTACAGGTCGGGGAAATTGAGCAGGTATAGGGCACGGCGTTGCCGTCGGCGTAGACCACCTGATTTAGCTCAATGGCCCGGTGGGTATGGTCGGAAGTAATGGCACCACCCACCTGGTGGTGGTCAGAACCGGTGCCAATAAATGCCAACAGCTTCTCGCGGTCAGTAATGGCCACTGCGCCCACGCCCAGTTCTTCATACAAGATTCGCGCCACCCGCATGCTGTTTTGCTGGTCAAAACCATGGCGCAATAACCCCTCCGCGCGGGCGGCAATTTGTAAAGCTTTAGCCGAGAATGCCGTGGTGTATTTTTCGAAAATAGCCCGTCTGTCCAATAAGATACGCATAAACATCGCGGCACCAATGGTGTTGGTTATCATCATTGGCAGGGCAATGTTCTCAACTAACTCGACAGCCTCATGGAATGGGCGAGCCACTGCCAGGATAATCAGCATTTGCAGAACTTCGGCGACCAAAGTAATACCGGCGACAACCAAGGGTTGGAACAGCAGATCAAGGCGATTTTTGCGGATCAGATAACTGTGGAGCAGCCCGCCTAATAGCCCCTCTGTCACAGTGGATAACATACAGGCGGTGGCGGTCATTCCCCCCATGGAATAGCGGTGTAAACCGCCAGTTAGCCCAACCAGAAACCCGACTGATGGCCCCCCCAGAACACCCCCCAATACAGCGCCAATAGCGCGGGTATTTGCGATGGAGTCATCAATATGCAAACCAAAGTAGGTCCCCATGATACAAAACATGGAAAACGTGAGGTAGCACACCAGTTTGTGGGGCAACCTAATGGTAACCTGCATTAAGGGGATAAAAAGCGGTGTTTTACTCAACAGATAGGCAATGACCAGATAGACACACATCTGTTGTAAAAGGGAAAAAATCAGTTCGACCTGGCTAACGCCCATGTTGGATGACCACTGTAATGACGACGATTATTTATTCCTGCCGCTATTGTATCCAGATTTCTCTACTGAGAAGTTAACCCGCCCCTTTTTTTAGCAAAAAAAGCCCTATGGGGCTAAATTGCCTGTCAGTTTCTTGTTTTGCACATTTTCTCTGGCGGGTGTCACATTTTCTTTATGTGACTCATAAAAGCATTTCCATCACATATGTGTTTCTTGCACAGCTTAATCTCCTTTTTTTTCACTTATTTGCGTGAGAAAAAATTTCATTAATCATAAGCCAATTTTTTTAGCACTCATTGACTATGCTTATAGTTTGGGGCGAAAAATCCTATCGCTAAGTGCGCAATCATAAAGACAGATTAAGGCATTAAGTCTATTTATTGACCTTGATCATGCCTCATAGATGAAATGGATTGCATGAGTAATAGGCGGAATTTTAGCCGCCCATCTAAAATTCCTGCATAAAATCATGAAGTTAATCAAGTGGAGAAGACATGCCAGTACTTCCCGACCGTCAGGCGATTAATCAGATTATTTCCGGCCACTATGCCGATCCTTTCGCCGTTTTGGGTATGCACCAAACGGAGTCGGGGTTACAGGTCTGTGCACTGTTGCCGGATGCCAAAGAAGTGTGGTTGGTTGAAACAGACACTGGGCGTAATGTGGTTCAACTTCAGAGTGAAGACCCGCGCGGCTTCTTCCTTGCCAAGCTCCCTCGGCGTAAAACGCCCTTCCGCTATCAGTTAGCGGTTACGTGGCAAGAAAGCACTCAAATCCTCGACGATCCCTACCGATTCGGTACCTTATTGCAGGATATCGATGCTTGGTTATTGGCCGAAGGCACTCATTTACGCCCTTATGAACGCTTAGGGGCGCATTTGATGAGTCTGGATGGCGTGCCGGGTGTCAGCTTTGCTGTTTGGGCACCTAATGCCCAGCGCGTTTCGGTGGTCGGTGAATTTAACTTTTGGGATGGCCGCCGCCATCCTATGCGGCTACGGCGTGAAAATGGTATTTGGGAGCTATTCCTGCCCGGTGTGCAAGCGGGGCAATTATATAAATTTGAAATAATAGATTGCCATGGTCAGGTGCGGCTCAAAGCCGATCCCTATGCCTTTAAAGCCCAAATGCGGCCAGAAACCGCCTCGTTAATTAGCCCATTGCCGGAAGTGGTGGAAAATACTCCTGCACGGCAAAAAGCCAATGACTTGCGCTCGCCGGTTTCTATCTATGAAGTGCATCTCGGTTCATGGCGACGTCATACCGAAAACAATTTTTGGCTCAGTTACGGCGAATTGTCCGAGCAACTGGTTGAATACGTTAAATATATGGGATTTACCCATGTGGAATTACTGCCCATCAATGAGCACCCGTTTGATGGCAGTTGGGGCTATCAGCCGTTAGGTTTATATGCACCGACCCGCCGATTTGGTACGCCGCAGGATTTCAAAGATTTCGTTGCCAAATTTCATGAAGCAGGAATTAACGTCATTCTTGACTGGGTTCCCGGTCATTTCCCCAGTGATGAACATGGATTATCGACTTTTGACGGCACCGCCTTATATGAATACGCCGATCCGCGCGAAGGCTATCATCAGGATTGGAATACCCTGATTTATAACTATGGGCGCAATGAGGTGCGTAACTATTTGGCGGGAAATGCATTTTATTGGATGGAACGTTTTGGTATCGATGCATTGCGTATTGATGCTGTTGCTTCAATGATTTACCGCGATTACAGCCGTGCAGAAGGGCAATGGGTACCCAATTATTATGGCGGGCGCGAAAATTTGGAGGCGATTGCTTTCCTGCGTTATACCAACCACACCATCGGTGTTGAGCGCCCCGGCGGCGTCACTATGGCCGAGGAATCGACCGACTTCCCTGGGGTGACATTACCTCCTGATGCGGGTGGATTGGGCTTTAATTACAAGTGGAATATGGGCTGGATGCATGACACGCTCAATTACCTGCAATGTGACCCTATTCACCGCAAATACCACCATAATCTCATGACTTTCGGTATGTTATACGCCTATACCGAGAACTTTATTTTACCGATTTCGCACGATGAAGTGGTTCATGGCAAACGTTCGGTTCTCGACCGCATGCCCGGCGATGCATGGCAAAAATTTGCCAACTTACGGGCGTATTATGGGTTTATGTGGGCGCATCCGGGCAAGAAATTACTGTTTATGGGGTGTGAATTCGCCCAAGGGCGTGAGTGGAATTTCGATACCAGTTTGGACTGGCACTTGCTGGATGATGAGAACGGCTGGCATAAGGGAGTGCAGCGCTGGGTTCGCGACCTTAATCATTGTTATCAACAACATGCGCCATTGTATGAGTTGGATTACCAACCCGCCGGTTTTGAATGGCTGGTGGTGGATGACCATGAAAACTCGGTATTTGCTTTCCTGCGCCGTGATGCTGATGGTAACGAACTGATTGTTATCAGTAATTTCACGCCGGTTCCGCGCTATGACTACCGCGTAGGTATCCCACAGAGCGGGCATTATCGCGAAGTGCTGAATTCTGACTCTGAGTTTTATCGTGGCAGCAATATGGGTAATCAGGGCGGTATTCATAGCCATGATGTGGGCAGCCATCATCACCGCCACTCATTACTGCTAACTCTGCCGCCGCTGTCGACGATTTATCTGGCGCGGGAGGGTTAGGATGACGAGGTTGACGAGTGGCTCTCCGACACCGGCTGGCGCTCATTTTGATGGGGGCGGGATAAATTTCACCCTGTTTTCGGCCAATGCCGAGCAGGTCGAACTGTGTCTGTTTGATGATAATAATCAGGAATTGCGCATTCCGTTACCGGCCCGCAGCGGGGATATTTGGCATGGTTATCTGCCCGGAGGAAAGCCGGGGCAGCGCTATGGTTACCGCGTTAGTGGGCCATTTTCCCCGCAACAAGGCCACCGTTTTAATCCGCATAAGTTATTAATAGACCCCTGCGCCCATGCGCTAGATCGGAAAGTAGGCGATGACCCCAGCTTAAATGGCGGGGTGAACCAGCCCGACGATCGCGACAGTTCCGCTGCCGCGCCTAAGTGTATTGTGGTGCACGAACCATATGATTGGCAGGGGGATAGTTCCCCAGCGATTCCTTGGGGCAATACCGTCATTTATGAAGCCCATGTGCGCGGTTTAACCCAATTGCACCCGGATATTCCTGCTGATCTGCGCGGCACTTACGCCGGTTTGGCCCATCCCGCCATGATCAACTATTTGAAAAAACTGGGTATTACCACCTTGGAACTGTTGCCGGTGCAATTTCATGTTGATGAGCCACGGTTGCAGAAAATGGGGCTGAGTAATTACTGGGGCTATAACGTATTAGCGCCCTATGCGGTTGATCCGGAATATGTTTCTGGTCGCGAGGGAATCTCCCCGCTGCAAGAGCTGCGCGATGCAGTTAAAGCCCTGCATAAAGCCGGTATTGAAGTCATTCTGGATGTGGTGTTCAACCACTCGGCTGAATTAGATATATTTGGCCCCACACTGTGCCAGCGGGGGATCGACAATGCCAGTTACTACTGGCTAACTCCCGAGGGCGAATACGACAACATGACCGGCTGTGGCAATGCGCTGCGCCTTAGTCAGCCTTATGTGATGCAGTGGGTGCTTGACTGCCTGCGTTACTGGGTTGATTGCTGCCACATAGATGGTTTCCGTTTTGACTTGGGCACAGTTTTGGGCCGCACACCGGGTTTTGATCAGCATGCGCCCTTGTTTGCCGCACTTGCCGCTGATGAAAAACTCAGTGCCTGCAAGATGATTGCGGAACCCTGGGATATCGGCTGGGGAGGTTATCAACTGGGGAACTTCCCGGTCGGTTTTAGCGAATGGAATGACCAATATCGCGATGCCATGCGCCGCTTCTGGTTACGCGGTGATTTACCTTTAGGGCAATTCGCCCAGCATTTTGCCGCTTCCAGCCCTTTATTCAAACATCGGGAGCGTTTGCCTTCCGCCAGTATCAATCAAATTACCGCCCATGATGGTTTTACCTTGCAGGATTTGCTGTGTTTTAACCAAAAACACAATCAAATCAATGGCGAAGAGAACCGTGATGGCAGTGATAACAATCTTAGCAATAATTTTGGTCGTGAAGGTTTGGTCGCGGATGACGCTATTTGGCAGCGGCGCAAAGCTTGTCAGCGGGCATTGCTGGCGACTTTGCTGCTTTCGCAGGGCACGCCAATGCTGCTTGCTGGCGATGAACATGGTCATAGTCAGCAAGGCAACAACAATGCGTATTGCCAAAACAACATTCTCACCTGGCTTGATTGGGGGAGTCGCGATGGTGAATTAACGGCGTTTACCGCCGCACTGATTCAGTTACGCCAGCAAATTCCTGCCCTGATTAAAGACACTTGGTGGGAGGACGGCGATGGCAATGTGCAATGGTTGGATAGCCGGGGACAAGCGCTAAGTGATTCGGCTTGGGAACAAGGGTGCCAGAAACAACTGCAAATCCTGTTATCTCAGCGCTGGTTGGTGGTGATAAATGCCACGGATCAAGAGTGTGAAATGCATTTACCTGTGGGGGAATGGGTGGTGGTTCCTCCTTTTGAGCCGTCAGAGCATACGGAATTATTAACCGTATGGAACGGGTCTGCACATGCCGTTTGCGTGCTCGCACAGAAATTTTAAGGAGTCTCAATGGTTAAGTTTGAGAGCAAAGACCCGTTGATGTTAGCCAGATTATTACCGAATAAATCGGTGGCACTGATCTTGGCGGGGGGCCGTGGTTCACGGCTGAAAGATTTAACGGCTACCCGTGCAAAGCCCGCTGTCCATTTTGGTGGCAAATTCCGCATCATTGATTTTGCGCTATCCAACTGTCTGAATTCCGGTATCCGGCGCATCGGCGTGATAACACAATATCAATCCCATAGTTTGGTTCAGCATATTCAACGCGGTTGGTCATTCCTCAATGAAGAAATGAACGAGTTTGTGGACTTATTGCCCGCTCAACAGCGCTTGAGCACTGAGCAGTGGTACAAAGGTACCGCCGATGCGGTTTACCAGAACTTGGATATTATCCGCCGCTACCAAGCGGAATACATCGTCATTCTGGCGGGTGACCATATCTACAAAATGGACTACTCCCGCATGTTGCTCGACCACGCCGAAAAAGGGGCGCAATGCACTGTCGCCTGTCTCCCGGTGCCCATTAAAGAAGCCACCG
This sequence comes from Yersinia thracica, assembly GCF_902170565.1. Taxonomy (GTDB): domain Bacteria; phylum Pseudomonadota; class Gammaproteobacteria; order Enterobacterales; family Enterobacteriaceae; genus Yersinia; species Yersinia thracica. Next base: position 33,793 of record NZ_CABHXX010000089.1, on the reverse strand, counting down.
AGTTTGGTGTCATGGAAGTGGCCGAGGATTATCAGATAACGGCTTTCTATGAAAAACCGGCTAATCCTCCCGCGATGCCGGGCCGCCCGGATATGGCGCTCGCCAGTATGGGCATTTACATTTTCAATGCTGATTATCTGTTTAAATTATTAGAAGACGACCAGAGTATCCCCGGCTCTAACCATGATTTTGGTCAAGATATTATTCCGAAATTGACCGAACAAAAAGTGGCCTGGGCGCATCCATTTGACCTTTCCTGTGTGACCTCGAATGCTGAATTACCCCCTTACTGGCGTGATGTCGGGACGCTGGATGCCTATTGGCGAGCCAACCTCGATTTGGCGTCGGTCACGCCAGAGCTGGATATGTATGACCGCGATTGGCCGATTCGCACCCATATGGAACCGCTGCCGCCAGCCAAGTTTGTGCAGGACCGCTCCGGTAGCCATGGTATGACCATGAACTCCTTGGTTTCCGGCGGCTGTATTGTGTCCGGCTCGGTGGTGGTGCATTCGGTATTATTCCCGCGGGTGCGGGTGAACTCGTTTTGCACTATTGATTCCACCTTACTGCTGCCAGAAGTCAATGTTGGCCGTTCCTGCCGGTTGCGCCGCTGTATTATTGACCGCGCCTGCCAGATACCCGAAGGGACGGTTATTGGGGAGAACGCCGAAGAAGACAGTAAGCGTTTTTACCGCTCGGAGGGTGGGGTGGTGTTAGTGACTCGCGCCATGCTGGCCAAGCTGGCGGCGAAATAGGGCTATTTTATTTGCCACTTTGAACTTGGGCAGTGCTAAAAATCCTCACGTACTGCGTGTACGCTCCGGTTTTTGCGCGCTGGCCGCATTCAAATTGGCTGCAACAATAACGCCCATTTGGATCATTTCTAGTTTATTAGATTAGAAGTAAGTACAAACCAGATGGAAAGATCAGAGGTTATGATGCGGGTTCTACACGTATGTTCTGAGCTATTCCCATTGCTAAAAACCGGGGGATTGGCTGACGTTGTTGGTGCTTTACCTGCCGCCCAAATTGCTGAAGGGGCCGATGTTCGGGTCATGCTACCGGCTTTTCCTGATTTGCGCCGGGGCATTCCAGACACGGTTTTGGTCAGAGAGATTGATACCTTTGCAGGCCGTGTTTCATTACGTTATGGGCATTATCAGGGGATTGGTATTTACCTGATTGATGCACCGGGCCTCTATGACCGGGCAGGTAGCCCGTATCACGACCCATCCTTACATGCTTATGCCGATAACTATCGTCGTTTTGCATTACTGGGATGGATGGCTTGCGAACTGGCTTGTGGGCTGGATGGTTACTGGCGTCCTGAGGTGGTACATGCCCATGACTGGCATGCCGGGCTAGCCTGTGCTTATCTCGCCGCCCGTGGCCGCCCTGCGCGATCGGTATTTACCGTCCATAATTTGGCTTATCAAGGGTTGTTTTCTGGTCATCATTTGGCTGAAATACAACTGCCTGCGGCATTCTTCCAAATGTACGGGCTTGAGTTCTACGGCCAAATTTCCTATCTGAAAGCCGGGCTGTTCTTTGCTGACCATATCACCACGGTCAGCCCGACCTATGCTAAGGAAATTACCCAACCCGCTTTTGGCTACGGCATGGAGGGATTGCTACAAGAGCGGGCCAGTCAGGGGCGATTGACCGGGATCCTCAATGGCGTAGACAGCAATATTTGGGACCCCCAAACTGATGCTTTGCTCCATGCTCGCTATGATGCAGAAAACCTGCAAAAGAAAGCGGTGAATAAAGTACACTTGCAAACCACTATGGGTTTGGAACTAACTGAAAAGAAACCTATTTTTTGCGTGGTCAGCAGGCTGACAGAGCAAAAAGGGTTAGATTTAGTGCTGGAGGCGTTGCCCGATTTACTGAAATTAGGCGGGCAATTGGCTGTTCTGGGCGCGGGGGATGCCATTTTGCAAGAGGCGTTTTTGGCGGCTGCGGCAGACTATTCCGGCCAGGTTGGGGTGCAAATAGGCTATCACGAAGCATTCTCGCACCGAATCATTGCTGGTGCGGATGTGATTCTGGTGCCCAGCCGTTTTGAACCCTGTGGGCTAACACAGTTGTATGGTTTGAAGTATGGCACATTGCCGCTGGTCCGGCATACGGGCGGGTTGGTAGATACCGTGGTGGATTGCGCGCTGGAAAATCTGGCGGATGGCAGTGCCTCGGGGTTTGTGTTTGATGAATGCGATGCACAGGCATTGGTGCGGGCGATTCGCCGTGCTTTTGTTCTGTGGAGCCGACCAAAACATTGGCGTCATGTTCAGCGCCACGCGATGGGGTTGGATTTTGGTTGGCAGGTCGCAGCGGCAGATTACCTGTCACTTTATCGGCGTCTTTGATTGCTGGTTGGTTAGAAATACACATTGGGGAATCGCGATGACATCACCATTCAGTTATACCTCACCTGTTGTCAGTGTGGACGCGCTGAAACACTCCATTGCCTACAAATTGATGTTTATTGTGGGTAAAGACCCCTCTATTGCGACTCAGCATGATTGGCTGAATGCGACCTTATTTGCAGTGCGCGACCGGATGGTCGAACGCTGGCTGCGTTCTAATCGCGCACAATTATCACAGGATGTTCGGCAGGTTTATTATTTGTCGATGGAGTTCCTCTTAGGGCGAACGCTCTCTAATGCCCTGTTATCGATGGGAATTTATGAAGATATCGAGCAGGCGCTGGATGAAATGGGCCTCAATCTATCTGAGCTGTTGCAAGAAGAAAATGACCCCGGCTTAGGTAATGGTGGGTTAGGGCGATTGGCGGCGTGTTTTCTGGATTCATTGGCCACATTGGCCCTACCGGGGCGCGGCTACGGCATTCGCTACGAATATGGCATGTTCAGCCAGAAAATCGTCAATGGCCAACAGATGGAATCGCCGGATAACTGGCTAGAATATGGCAATGCCTGGGAATTCCCACGGCACAATACCCGCTATAAAGTGCGTTTTGGTGGCCGAATTCAGCAGGAAGGCAGCAAAATCCGCTGGCTGGAAACTGAAGAAATCCTCGCCTGCGCTTATGATCAAATCATCCCCGGTTTTGATACCGACGCCACAAATACACTGCGCTTATGGTCTGCACAGGCCAGTAATGAAATCAATCTGGGGAAATTCAATCAGGGCGATTACTTTGCGGCGGTGGAAGATAAAAACCATTCAGAAAACGTCTCTCGGGTGCTTTACCCCGATGACTCGACCTACTCCGGGCGCGAACTGCGCCTGCGGCAAGAATACTTTTTAGTTTCCGCCACTGTGCAGGATATTCTCAGCCGCCATTGGGCGATGCATCAAACCTTCGATAATTTGGCTGATAAGATTGCTATTCACCTCAATGATACCCACCCGGTGCTCTCTATCCCCGAGATGATGCGTTTGCTGATTGATGAGCATAAATTTAGTTGGATGGACGCCTGGGATGTGGTGCAGCAAGTGTTTTCCTACACTAACCACACCCTGATGAGTGAGGCGCTGGAGACTTGGCCCATCGACATGATTGGCAAAATATTGCCGCGCCATCTGCAAATCATCTTTGATATCAATGACCATTTCCTCAAACTGGTGCAGGAACAGTATCCGAATGAGCCAGAATTGCTGCCGCGTGTATCAATTATTAATGAACATGATGGCCGACGAGTTCGTATGGCCTGGCTTGCGGTGATCGCCAGCCATAAAGTGAACGGCGTGTCGGCCCTGCATTCAGAATTAATGGTGCAATCGTTGTTTGCCGATTTTGCCCGTATTTTCCCTAATCGTTTCTGTAATAAAACCAATGGCGTCACCCCACGGCGCTGGCTGGGGCTGGCTAACCGGCCATTGGCGGCGGTGTTGGATGACAGCATCGGCCACAACTGGCGCACTGATTTGAGCCAACTCAGCGAGCTGGAAAAGAATCTCGATTACCCGAGTTTCTTGCAGGCGCTACAGAAATCCAAGCTGGAGAACAAGAAGCGGCTGGCTTCCTATATTGCTGAAAAACTGAATATTGTGGTGAATCCTGCGGCGCTGTTTGATGTGCAAATCAAGCGTATTCATGAATACAAACGGCAGTTGTTGAATGTGCTGCATGTGATAACTCGCTATAACCGCATTCTCGAAGCTCCTGATGAGAAGTGGGTACCGCGCGTGGTGATTTTTGCCGGGAAAGCGGCATCAGCGTATTATAGTGCGAAGCAAATCATTCGTTTGATCAATGATGTAGCGAAAGTGATCAATAATGATCCACGGATTAATAATCTGCTGAAAGTGGTATTTATCCCGAACTACAGTGTCAGCCTGGCGCAGTTGATCATTCCGGCGGCGGATCTCTCCGAACAAATCTCACTGGCGGGTACCGAAGCATCAGGAACCAGTAATATGAAATTTGCGCTGAATGGGGCGCTGACGATTGGCACTTTGGATGGGGCGAATGTCGAGATCCGCGAACATGTGGGCGAGGAGAATATCTTTATCTTTGGTAATACCACCGAGCAGGTTGAGGCGCTGCGTAACAGCGGCTATAACCCACGGAAATATTACGACGAAGATCCAGAACTTCATTTGGTATTGACGCAAATTGCCACCGGCGCTTTCAGCCCAGAAGAACCTAATCGATACACCAGCCTGTTTGATTCACTGGTTAATCTGGGTGATCACTATCAATTGCTGGCAGATTATCGCAGCTATGTGGATACCCAAGAGCAAGTCGATACACTCTATCGCCATCCGGATGAATGGACACGTAAAACCTTACTCAATATCGCCAATATGGGCTATTTCTCTTCAGACCGGACTATTGAAGAGTATGCCGATGATATTTGGCATATTAAGCCAATCAGGCTCTAAATATTCGGTGGGTTAATAACAAAAACCCGCTTCAACAGCGAACTGTGAAGCGGGTTTTTTAACAGATTGGTTATGAGTATTTGTTATCAGGAAACTAAGGACAGCGTCTGCTGCTTTTCGGCTTGTGCTGCTGCCAGCCACTCGGCAATCCGCTGTTTCTGTGCTTCGTCTAGCGTCATACCTAACTTGGTACGACGCCAGATGGCATCATCGAGTTCAACAACCCACTCTTTTTCAACCAAATAGCGCAATTCTGCTTCATACAAACCGTGGCCGAAATGTTCGCCCAAGCTGTCGAGGCTGGTGGCATTCGCCAAAATGAGTTCGCTGTGGCTGCCATAGGTGCGGGTATAGCGGCGTGCTAACCCTTCCGGTAACCAGTTATAGCGATGGCGTAGCTGCAGGGTATAGTTATCACGGCTGCCGCCAATATCTCCGCCCGGTAAAGAGCCGGTTTTTGTCCACGCCGGGCCGACATTCGGATAATAGCCGGATAGTTTTTCCAGCGCGTGTTCCGCCAGTTTACGGTAAGTGGTCAGTTTGCCGCCAAATACCGACAGCAGCGGCGCTTTGCCGCTTTCATCCGCGACATCCAGTGTGTAATCGCGGGTCACTGCTTGCGGCGAATCTGATTCATCATCACATAGCGGACGGACACCAGAGTAAGTCCAGACGATATCGTCGCGACCCAGCTGCTTTTTAAAGTGGTCGTTATAGACCTTCAACAGATAATCAATTTCCTGGTCATCTATTTTCACCTCTTTTGGATCGCCGTGATATTCCACGTCGGTGGTGCCGATGATGGAATATTCATCCAACCATGGAATGACGAAGACAATACGGTGGTCTTCGTTTTGAAGAATATAGGCTTGTGGTTGGTTATGAACTCGCGGCACCACAATATGGCTACCTTTGATTAGGCGGATACCATAAGGTGATTTTAGTTTCAGGCCATCATCGAAGAACTGTTTAACCCATGGGCCGGTGGCATTTACCAAACCTTTAGCACGCCAGGTAAAGGTCTTGCCGGTGTCGACATCCACAGCTTCGACCATCCATAAACCTTGCTCACGCCAGGCACGGGTGACTTTGGTGCGAGTACGCACTTCGCCGCCGCGCTCGACCACTTCCTGAGCATTCAATACCACCAGACGGGCATCATCGACCCAGCAGTCTGAATATTCGAAACCGCGCACTAATTCGGGCTTCAATACTGATTCTGGTCCAAAACGCAGCCCTTTACTGGCTGGCAGGCTGGTGCGTTTGCCCAAGTGGTCGTACAAGAATAAGCCGGTGCGAATCATCCAAGCCGGGCGCAGATGGGGCTGATGGGGCAGGCGGAAGCGCATCGGGAAAGCAATATGAGGAGCCATTTTCAGCAAAACCTCACGTTCGGCCAATGCTTCACTGACCAGGCGGAACTCATAATGTTCCAGATAGCGCAGGCCACCGTGGATGAGTTTGGAACTGGCGGAAGACGTAGCGCAGGCCAAATCTTGTGCTTCCAGCAGCAGAACGGACAGGCCACGCCCTGCAGCGTCAGCAGCGATACCGGCACCATTAATGCCGCCACCGATCACAATCAAGTCTTTGGTTTCCATGCTTACTTCCTCCGGATGTTCGAAATAGCTCTTTAATGTTCGTTTTCGCTCATGATTGTAATCAAAAACCAACAAACAAGCCAAGACTTAACCAAAAAAAAACATTTATGCGTGATGGAAGTAACAGTTTTGTTATTGATATGTAGTGGGGAGAGGGGTTTAGGTTTGGCTTTGGTGATTAGGTTTGGTTGTTCGGTGTTCGGTGTTCGGTGATCCGATTCGGTTGACATGAGTTCAGTGATTAGTTGATTAGTTGGTCCGGTTGGTTCGTCGGAGGTTCAGATCAACTCAGTTGCTCTAACAACCGAACAAAATCACTGAACTGAATCGCCAAAATAAACTACTAGCAAAGCTCTAATTGAACTTCATGCTGCTCAATAATCTTCATTACGCTGGCTGGTGGCATCTGGTCGGTAAACAAATAATCAATCAGATTCATGTTCCCCAGATTCACCATCGCGTTACGGCCAAACTTGGAATGGTCGGTGACCAGCATCACGCAGCGGGAGTTTTCGATAATGGCCCGCTTGGTCCGCACTTCATGGTAATCAAACTCCAGTAGAGAGCCGTCCATATCAATGCCGCTGATACCCAGAATGCCGTAATCGAGGCGGAACTGAGAAATGAAATCCAGCGTGGCTTCGCCAATAATCCCACCATCACGGGTGCGAACTTCACCACCGGCTAAAATTAGCCGGAAATCCTCTTTAGCGGTTAACAATGTCGCCACATTCAGATTATTGGTCACCACGCGCAGGCCTTTATGATTCATTAAAGCATGAGCGACCGCTTCTGGAGTGGTGCCGATATCAATAAACAGTGTCGCGCCATCGGGGATCTGGCTGGCAACACGTTGGGCAATGCGCGCCTTTTCTGCCGACCACATCACTTTACGGTCGTTATAAGCCGCGTTCACTGAACTGGAGGGTAATGCGGCGCCACCATGATGGCGGTGAATCTTGTTTTGATCCGCCAAATCATTCAAATCGCGTCGGATGGTTTGCGGGCTAACGGCAAAATGCTCCACTAGCTCTTCAGTACTGACGTAGCCTTGTTGGCGTACCAATTCAATAATCGCATCATGCCGCTGCGTTTGCTTCACGGTAATCCCCTAATTCGCCTGGTTGTTCCAGACAGTTATTGTGTGGTTCTTGCGCTGTTGCGCGTATCCCAAAATGCCATCAGTAACCCAATAATCAGGCCTGAAACATGCGCTGCATTGGCGATCGACAAACCTAAAATATCGAAATACCCAGCAACCAACCAGAGAACAGAAAAAGCCATTAAGCCGCGAGGCAATGAAATACCGCGCTCGGGTGCGCGCTCGCCAGTCAGCCAAACATAACCCATTAAGGCATATACCACGCCAGAAAGGCCGCCAAAATTCACACCACTAAACAGCGATTGCCCCCAGCCACTAAATAAGGCGGAAACAATAGTTAATACCAGTAATTTACCGGTGCCAAGCCGTTTTTCCATCTGCCCGGCCAGATACCACCACCACATCAGGTTAAACAGGATGTGTAACAGGGAAAAATGCAGTAAAGCATGGCTGACCCAACGCCATATTTGCAGATATTGGCTATCGTCACGAGGCCACGCCAGCCAGGACATCACTGCGGCATCACCGACGATTTGCATCAGAATATAGATGGCGATACACAGCACCATAACACTCAGCGTCAGTGGGCCGGCCTGACTGCGGAGAGTCTGGAGGTAAGAAAAGCGTTGGTACGGCAAATTAGAATGCAGATTGCCCGATTGCCAACTGGCCGCTTGGTAGCGTGGATTGAGGGGATCGAGTAAAAACTGTTCCAGCTCATGCTGCACCAAGGGCAATTGCTCATCATCCGCTAACCAAATCTCAGCACCCTGAGAATCTGGTCGCACTTCCAGCGCCACCTTGTGAGTGGCCATATAATCAACAAAGGCCTGCGCCAGACGTAGATTAGATATTGCTATCACACGAACCATTTTGTCTATCACCGTCTAACGAAATTTTAATCAGAGTGCTTAAAAATATCACAATCTGGTTGGCTGTGGCGAATGGCAGGTTACAAATAGGCAACAGAATCAGACATTTTCATGAGCGATTTCTTGCGGGTAACTCCTGGCCCAAGCTTCAAAACCGCCATCAATGCTGTAAACCGTCTCAAAACCTTGCTGAAGGAGATATTGCGCCGCGCCTTTGCTGCTGTTGCCGTGATAGCACATCACCAGCACCGGCTGTTCAAAATCAGTTTGTTGCATAAAGGTGTGCAAACTGCTGTTGGTCAGATGGAACGCCTCCGGTGCATGACCCGCTTCAAAACTTTGTGGGTCGCGGATATCAACTAAAACTGCTTTGTTTTCTTTTAGGCGGTTATAGGCCTGCTCAATACTGATTGTTTCAAACTGTTCCATACTGTTGATGACCTTTAATCGCGATTGAATATTCAAGCGCGAGATTGTAATCAATTTTTCGCCAATAAAGACCAGTTAAATAGAGTGGTTATTAGCCGCCTTACCCCGTCAGAGAGATACTCTCAGGATAAACGGCGGTCTGTCATTAATATCTGGGCCAATGATTGCCAATCAGTCAGATAGATAAACTTCAATTTAACTCACTGATATTTAAATTTAATGACAGAGTTTTCGTTAAACGTACCCCATCATCTGTAATAATCGTTGCGCTTGCTGTACTGCGTCTTGCCGGTGGGCGACACCTAACTTTTGATACAAATTACGAATGTGTGTCTTAATGGTGGTGGCAGCCACATCTAGCTCGCCCGCTATTTGGTCATTACTGTAGCCGGAGTAAATCAGCCCCAAGACCTGCCATTCGCGTTGGGTAAGTGGGCTGGTGCGAATTAGCTCCGGAACTTGCGGGTGAGTTAGCAGCTTATCGACGAAGATCTCATCGAAATGAGCAAATTTATGCCGATGATGCTGATTAATGTCTTTCAAGATTCGTTGGGCGCGATGCTGCTCTAATTCGGGTAATGCATTGAGTTGAATTAGCTGGCGCAACTGCTGCGCCATCGCCTCACCTTCAATCACAAAATGGCTGATAAAACCGGTGCGATTGGCCAATGAAAGGGATTCAATCAGCGCTTTTTGTGCTTCACTTTTCCGTTCAGTTTGCCAGTAAAGAGTGTTACTTAACAATAGATTACGGTTCAGGTCACTGGTGAGCCGCAAGCGGCGCGCATTCTCATTAAGTTCGTCCAGCACCACTTCCGCTTCATTAAACCGGCCCAACATAATCTGGATGCGCGCAATATTGCGCCATTGCCCCTGCAAAAAGTGATTATCGGCCATCCCCGGTTTTTCGGCCTGACGCAGCCAATTCGCCGCCGCGACTTTATCTCCAGTCATTTGCCAATGAATAACCCGGGGTTTATCGGCATTGGTAATCCAATCGAGATGATATTGGCTGCCGTGTTGCAGCGCCTCGCAGCGCTGAATATACATGTTGGCGTTATCTAAATCCCCACGGGCCAGCGAACATTTTGCCAACATCGCCAGACACTGTAATTGCTGCTGTGGCTGATAGTTGACCAGAATTTCGATACCTTTGCGCGCCGCTTCTTCAGCTTCATCCAGCCGTGACCACGACCACAATACCTGGGAGCGAATGCGCAATAAGAATTCATGCATCGGAAGCTGTTCAAGATGCTGTTCATGAATTAAATCAAAGGCTTTATCTTGTGTTTCATAAGCGGCTTGCAGGAATCCCTGCGCAATCAGAATTTCACTCTGCTGCAATAGCGCCCATAAAGCATAGTGAAAGACTTCGTGGCGGCGTGCCATTTGCTCAGTTTGCTGCATCATCGGCAGTGCGCGGCTCAGTTCGCCTTTGCAATGATGAACTTCCCCGGTGACCGAGGTCGCGACAATGCGGCTGTAGAAGTTTGCCATTGGTAGATATTTCAGCGCATCAGTTGCCAGCTTCTCGGCTTCCTCCGGTTTACCGGCATTGATAGCAACTTGAGCACGTAAAGCATCAAACTCAGCCCGCAAAATATCATCAATAGGAATTTTACGTTCCTGCATTGCCGATTCAGCGCGCTCAAGCAAGGTATTGACCTCACCGTAGCGATGTTGGCTTTGCGCCAGCCATGCCTGTAGCAATGCCAGTTCAGGATTTTGCACCAATAAAGAGTAGGGCAGGGCGAGCAGACATTGTTCCAGCAGGGCCAACTCACTGTGGTTAAACAGGCTCCAGGCGTGTTGCAACAAAATGTCACGTAGCATGCCGACATCGCCCGCCGCCAATGCATGATGGATAGCTTCAGCCGGATAGCCCAGTGCCAGCCAACCTTCAGCCGCGGCATGGTGTAACTCTGGCAATTCTAATGCCAGTTCCCATTGGCAGCGCTGGCGCAGGAAAGTGGCGAACAATGGATGGAAGCAGAACCATTCACCGCTGTCATCCATTCGATGAATAAATAGCCCCTGACGCTCTAATTCTTCCAGCCGTTGTTGGCCGTTATCTTCACCGGTCAGGCGCACTATCAGGGCATCATTCATTGAGCGCAATACCGAGCAGCGCAACAGGAAAGCGCGCGCATCGGCATCGACCTGATCCAGCACTTCATCGACCAGATAGTCTGACAAATGACTGGCATTCAAACCGGCCAACCGTTTTGCTGATTTCTGTGCTGAGGAATTGGGCTGGCGCGATGACAACGCGATCAATTGCAGCGCTGTCGCCCACCCTTCCACTTCATCACACAGGCGGCTGCTATCACCTTGCTCCAGTGGTACGGAGAGGCGGCAATCAAAGAATTGCTGCGCTTCCTGATGATTAAATGCCAACTGCTGCATACCTAATTCCAACAACTGGTCGCGCACCCGCAGGTTAGCAATACCCAGTGGTGGCAAGGTGCGAGAAAGCAGAATCAGAGTCAGATTTTCCGGCTGATGGCGCAGGAAAAAGCGCATAGCTTCATGAATGGCATCATTGGTAATCAGATGATAATCATCAATTACCAGATACAGCGGGCCGTCCCAATCGGACAGCTCGATAAATAATTGCGCAAACAGCGCAGAGAGACTGGCATATTGATGCTTCTGGCTGAGGGCCTCGCTTTTGCTGCAATGGCCTCTGGTCGCTAATTGTATGGCGGCGATCAAATAGCTCGCAAAGCGCTCAGGTTGATTGTCACTTTCATCCAGAGAATACCAGCCCAGATCGCACTGATCAGCTGCCCACTGAGCGATCAATGTCGTCTTACCATACCCCGCAGGGCAATTTATTAATGTCAGGCGGTAATTTGCGACGCCAGATAACTTCACTAACAAGCGATCGCGTATCACGGTATTTTGCAGCCGTACCGGGCGGCTCAGTTTTGATGGGATAAGCATGCTGTGTCCGGTTTAAAAGGGTTCCGGTGAGAAGACGTCCTGACGTTTGATATGTCCATTTTTAATGAGTTGTTACAGGCATTCATAAGAGTAATTATTTTTAGCCTCGTAATTAATCAGCACTGCTAAGGTCTGATAACGGCCATCTTATTGCAATAGAGTTAATGTTTCCTGTGGCTGTAAGTTGCACCGGATCACAATTTTAGCTACGCCCTGCGACTCATCCCCAGCTAACTACCCGGCAGGATGATGCTCTTGTCCATTCTCATTGGCAGGATAAGGGTAAAATTACCCCACTCACAGGATTAGAGACTTCCCTATGTCACAGCCTATGCTTAAAAAGGACGATTTCCTGGCCGCACTGGCCCGCCAGTGGCAGCGCTTTGGTTTAACTTCTGCTCAGCAAATGACCCAACACCAATGGTGGGAAGCGGTCAGCGCGGCATTGGCCGAGCAACTGTCAGCTCAGCCCGCCCCACAGCAAGCCAAAAAAGTACAGCGCCATGTTAACTATATTTCGATGGAGTTTTTAATTGGCCGTTTAACCGCCAATAACCTGATTAATCTGGGGTGGTATGACCAAGTAGAGGCGCTGTTGGCGGAACAGCAGGTTAACTTGAGCGACCTGTTAGAACAGGAAACTGATCCCGCATTGGGCAATGGTGGTTTGGGCCGTTTGGCAGCTTGTTTCCTTGATTCAATGGCGACAGTTGAGCAGCCCGCCACTGGCTATGGCCTGAATTATCAATATGGTTTGTTCCGCCAATCTTTCAGTGAATGTAAGCAGCAGGAAGCGCCGGACAATTGGCAGCGCGAAAGCTACCCGTGGTTCCGTCATAATGCCGCGCTGGCGGTGGATGTTGGCTTTGGTGGCAAGCTGGAGAAACAGGCGGATGGTCGTCAGTTATGGCGCCCGGCCTTTACCTTACGTGGCGAAGCTTGGGATTTGCCGGTGCTGGGCTTTCGTAACGGCGTGACTCAACCCTTGCGTTTATGGCAAGCCACTCATCAGCATCCATTTGATTTAACTAACTTTAATGACGGTAAGTTCTTGCTTGCCGAGCAAAATGGTGTTGAAGCAGAAAAGCTGACTAAAGTGCTGTATCCCAATGATAATCATCTGGCCGGTAAACGCCTGCGGCTGATGCAGCAATATTTCCAGTGCGCTTGTTCGGTGGCCGATATCTTGCGCAAGCACCATCTGGCGGGTCGTAAAGTGGCCGAATTGCCGGATTATGAAGTCATTCAGTTGAATGATACCCACCCGACTATCGCTATTCCTGAAATGCTGCGCGTGTTGCTGGATGAGCATCAGCTCAGTTGGGATGCCGCTTGGGCGATTACCAGCAAAACTTTCGCCTACACCAACCACACTCTAATGCCCGAAGCGCTTGAATGTTGGGATGAAAAACTGGTGCGTAGCTTGCTGCCACGTCATTTTGTCATCATCAAGCAAATCAATGCTCAGTTTAAGAAGTTGGTCGATAAGCAATGGCCGGGCGATGAAGAGGTCTGGGCCAAGCTGGCAGTCCACCATAATAAACAAGTGCGGATGGCCAATTTGTGTGTGGTGAGCGGCTTTGCCGTCAACGGCGTTGCACAGTTGCACTCAGATCTGGTTATCAAAGATCTGTTCCCTGAATACTATCAATTATGGCCAAATAAATTCCACAATGTTACTAATGGTATTACCCCGCGCCGCTGGTTGAAGCAATGTAACCCGGCTCTGTCCGGTTTGATTGACGACACATTAAAAGTGGAATGGGCGAATAATCTGGATGCATTAGCCGGGCTTGAGTCTTATGCCGAAGATAAAGTTTTCCGCCAACACTATCAGCAGATCAAATATGACAATAAAGTTAAATTAGCTGCATATGTTAAGCGCGTTATGGGGATAACGATTAACCCGGATGCTATCTTTGATGTACAGATTAAGCGGCTGCATGAATATAAACGTCAGCATTTGAATCTGTTGCATATTCTGTCGCTGTATCGCCAGATTCGTGACAACCCGAACCTGGATATTGCCCCACGTGTATTCCTATTCGGGGCGAAAGCTGCGCCGGGTTATTATTTAGCTAAAAATATTATTTATGCGATTAATCAGGCGGCGGAGAAGATCAATAATGATCCAATCGTCAAAGATCGCCTGAAAGTGGTGTTCATTCCTGACTACCGCGTTTCGGTCGCAGAATTGATGATCCCGGCGGCAGATGTGTCCGAGCAGATCTCCACTGCCGGTAAAGAAGCTTCTGGGACCGGCAACATGAAGTTGGCGCTGAATGGCGCATTAACGGTGGGGACACTGGACGGCGCTAACGTCGAGATTGCTGAACAGGTCGGTGATGAGAATATCTTTATTTTCGGCAACACCGTTGAACAGGTAAAAGCCATTCTGGCGCAAGGTTATAAGCCGCAGGCATATTTGAAATCTGACGCACATCTGAAAAGTATTCTGGATGAGCTTGCCAGCGGTGCATTTAGCCAAGGTGATAAACACGCATTTGACATGATGCTGCATAGCCTGTTGGAAGGGGGAGACCCTTATCTGGTATTGGCTGATTTTGCTTCATATTGTCAGGCACAGAAGCAAATTGATGCCCTTTACCGCGATAAGGATGAATGGACCCGCCGTACCATTCTTAATACCGCTCGGGTAGGGATGTTCAGTTCTGACCGTTCAATTCGCGATTATCAAACGCGGATCTGGCAAGCCAAACGTTAAGGAGAAGACTGCATGGATCGTAAATCGCTCGATCAAGCAGCGACACTGGCAGGGATAGCCGCCAACTATATTAATGCGCATGGTAAGCCGCAGGCTATTTCGGCACAAACTAAGCAGCAGTTGTTGGCGGCCATGGGGCGCACCAGTATGCCTCCTGACTCCCAGACAGAAAAAGCACCATTACCACCGGTAAAAGTATTTACTTTTGGCAGCGCAATGCAGCTGCCAATGGCGGGTTCAGGCGATTATCACTGGCAGTTACAGACCGAAAAAGGTGATTTACATCAAGGACGTATCAGTGCCAAAAAGACGCTGACCTTGCCCGCCTCACTGCCGCAGGGTTATCACCGTTTGGTGCTGGAGCAAGGCTTACAACAGTGGCAGTGTTCAGTTATCGTCGCGCCGAAGCGCTGTTTTGAGCCGGATGCCTTGCTGGCAGGGAAAAAACTCTGGGGAGCCTGTGTGCAGCTGTATACCCTGCGCTCTGAGCACAACTGGGGTATTGGTGATTTTGGTGATTTAAACCAGATGTTGGAGCAGGTGGGTGAGCGCGGTGGGGCCTTTATCGGCCTTAACCCGATTCATGCGCTGTATCCGGCCAATCCACAAAGTGCCAGCCCCTACAGCCCCTCTTCACGGCGCTGGCTGAATGTGATTTATATTGACGTCAATCGCGTGGATGAATTCCAGCACAGCGAAGCCGCGCAAACTTGGTGGAATCAGCCCGAGACACAAAGTGCGCTGGCGCAAGCGCGCACTAGCGAATGGGTTGATTATCCGCAAGTGATGCAACTCAAACTGGCCGCGTTGCGTTTGGCTTTCCCGCTTTTTACGGCCCGCAAAGCAAAAGATGCGCGGGTGCAGGCTTTCCATCGATTTGTTGAACAAGGTGGCAGTAGCCTGCATCAACAGGCCGCTTTTGATGCTCTTCATGCTCATTTGAGTGAAAATGACCCGATGATGTGGGGCTGGCCGGTATGGCCGGAAAAATATCGTGATGGGCGCAGCACGGGTGTGGCTGATTTTTGTCGTGAACATGCAGATGAAGTGAATTTCTATCTGTGGTTGCAGTGGTTGGCTGCCAGCCAGTTTGATGACTGTTTCCGCGCCAGCCAAACACAAAAAATGCCGCTGGGTTTGTATCGTGACTTGGCGGTAGGTGTTGCAGAAGGTGGCGCTGAAACTTGGTGTGATCGCGAATTATATTGCCTTAAAGCTTCGGTGGGAGCACCGCCCGATATTTTAGGGCCGCTGGGGCAAAATTGGGGCTTGCCGCCAATGGATCCGCACGTCATGGCCGCTCGCGCTTATCAGCCTTTTATTGATTTGCTGCGCGCCAATATGACCAGTTGTGGCGCGCTGCGTATTGACCATGTGATGGCATTATTGCGTTTGTGGTGGATTCCTTACGGCCAAACCGCGGATCAAGGGGCTTATGTTAAATACCCAGTCGATGATTTGCTGGCGATACTCGCTTTAGAGAGCCAGCGCCACAACTGCATGGTCATTGGTGAAGATTTAGGCACGGTGCCGGTTGAGATTGTTGCCAAGCTGCGCGACAGCGGGGTGTATTCCTATAAAGTGCTTTATTTTGAGCATGACAGCGAAAACACTTTCCGCGCACCACAGTCTTATCCGGTACAGGCGATGGCGACCATCACCACCCATGACCTGCCGACCTTACGCGGTTATTGGCAAAGTGATGATTTGACGTTGGGGAATAAGCTGGGGTTATATCCGGACCAACAGATGTTGAAACAGCTCTATCTTGATAGGGAACGTGCGAAACAAGGTTTGCTGGAAGGGCTGCATCATTATGATTGTGTGCCAAAGAAAGTCGGTCATAAAGCATCGTTGCTATCGATGAGCCCTGTTCTCAACCGCGGATTGCAGCGCTATGTGGCTGACAGTGCCAGTGCGTTACTGGGGTTGCAGCCGGAAGACTGGCTGGATATGGCCGCTCCAGTCAACATTCCTGGCACCAGTGATGAGTATCCAAACTGGCGGCGCAAGTTGACATCAACTTTGGAAGAGATGTTCGCCGACGACCAGATTAATCGTTTATTGAAAGATTTGGATAAGCGCCGCAAGAATGTTTCAGCGGGGTGACTTTTTAGGTCGTACAAAGGGTCATTAGTTGATTGGTTCGGTTGACATGAGATTGTCGCCCACCCAACCCTTGATGCTTCAACCGGTTAAGGGTGTGTGGCGCACACCCTTAACAATCCCGCGCCTTGCGCGAAATATTGTGGCTGCGCCATTCCCTCCAGCAGCCGCTAGCCTTGTCGAGCCAACGCGATGGGCATCCGTGCCCAAGCGCGCTTTTCGCCGAGGTATTCGTCCCGTCCTTGGGACTCACCCCTTCGGGGCCACTGCAAGCAGCGTTCAAATCTGCTCCCGGCAGATTTGTCCATGGCGGCTCACTCGGGCCATCGTTTTTGTCGGCAATATTCCTGATTGCGCTCAACGTCAAAACATAAACTCGTCGACTTCAAGTGCCGCTAACACTGCTGTAGCGCCAAGGACGCAGGATAAGGTTTGTTAACTGTCTAATATTAGCCAAAGTCATTGGTGTTACAGCAAGGCAGCAAGCGAACAAGCCCCGATGAGCTGACTTGAGTCAGTGATTCGGGTGAGTGAGTGCCGCTAACACTGCTGTAGCGCCAAGGACGCAGGATAATTAGTAGTAAGAATGCTCGCCGCGCTGATGCTCGGTCAAATCTCTCACACCTTTCAATTCTGGGAATTTCTGCAATAACTCTTTTTCGATGCCTTCTTTCAAGGTCACATCGACCATGGAACAGCCGTTACAACCGCCACCGAATTGCAGGATAGCCAATGCATCTGGCGTGATTTCCATCAAGGTGACACGGCCACCGTGACCGGCCAATTGCGGGTTGATTTGCGATTGCAGCACATACTCAACCCGTTCCATCAGCGGAGCATTGTCATCCACTTTGCGCATTTTTGCGTTAGGCGCTTTGAGTGTCAGTTGAGAACCTAACTGGTCAGTGACGAAATCGATTTCAGCGTCTTCCAGATAAGGTTTGCTCAGTTCATCAATATAAGCTGATAACTGCTCGAATTTCAGTACGGTATCTGTTGCTTCAACGGCATCCGGTGGGCAGTAAGACACACCGCACTCAGCGGTTGGCGTACCGGGGTTGATAACAAATACGCGGATTTGGGTGCCTTCTTCTTGATTTGCCAACAGTTTGGCAAAATGAGATTGTGCTGCGTCTGTTATTGTGATCATGGCATCTGCTCAATAGTTGACTATTCTTGTCGGTTATAATACGCCCATTGTTAGGGTGACTACAAGGTTCGGCAAATACACCAGACCTGCAATGAGGCGATCTCCTGAGCCCATAGTAGCTTGGCAATCTCATTCAGTGTACTGCCTGTTGTCACAACATCATCCAGCAGAGCAATATGTTGCCCGCGAATGGGTTCCATGCAGCGAAATATTCCCTGCATATTTTTACGCCGTGCTGCGGCTTTTAATTGCTGCTGAGGGGGCGTCGCACGAATGCGGCGTAAAGTGGTATTGCTGTAGTCGCAGCCCAGCCAGCGAGCCAATGGGCGTGCTAATAACTCTGTTTGATTATACCCGCGCCGCCAACAGCGCCAGCGGTGTAGCGGCACACTGATAATCCTATCCGGTTTGATGACATGACCGTGGCGCTTGGCATCGAGCCAGCGCAGTAAGAATAATCGGGCCAATACCGGTGCCAGTGAGGTCGCCCCACTAAATTTTAGCTTTTTTATCAACCCATTCAATGGAGGAATGTAATCGCTGACAAATATCATGCGCATCCAGGGCCGTGGTTGCTGAAGGCACCGGCCACAGAGCAAAACAGTATTGCCGCAAGGTAGGCCGCAGTAAGGGCAGCAAGGCGGTAATGGGGGTAAGTGGCGGCGGCAGTAGCAACAAATACCGTGCTTTGGGTGATACAGCGGTTGCTGGCATAGCCAACATTGGCTGATGATTGTTAGCATGTATATCTTCCTTGAATACTCTTCGTCCTTGAAGCCGCAAGGGTGCTGGATGTGCTCACTCACCCGAATCACTTACTGGTCTTGATCTTAAAATATAAGTCAGCTCATCGGGACTTGTTCACTTGCCGCCTACCTGCAACTCCAATGACTTTGGGTATATTGCTCTATTTCCATAAAACAACTTTTCCACTAAACAATTGAATCCTGCAAAATGCCTGACATGGCTGTTAGCACGGATTGGACAGGATACTAACGTATGAAACAACTTTATTGGAACATCTGCGGTGAAGGCGATCGCAGTCTTGTGTTACTGCACGGATGGGGGCTGAATGCGGGAGTATGGCATTGCATAATTGATCGACTCGCGCCGCATTTTCGCCTGCATTTAGTTGATCTTCCCGGCTATGGTCGCAGCAATGAATTTGGCGCGATGTCACTGTCTGAAATGGCTGAAATAGTCTTACAACAAGCACCTAAACAAGCTATATGGCTGGGTTGGTCAATGGGCGGGTTGGTTGCTAGCCAGATAGCTTTGCAGCATCCCGAGCGGGTCAGTGGGCTTATCACAGTGGCTTCTTCCCCGTGTTTTGCGGCTCATGATGAGTGGCCGGGCATCCGCCCAGAGGTCTTGGCGGGTTTCCAACAACAACTCAGTGAGGATTTCCAGCGCACCGTTGAACGTTTTCTGGCACTGCAAACATTGGGGACGGAAAGCGCCCGCCAGGATGCCCGTTTGTTGAAAGCTGTTGTATTGCAACATCAAATGCCGGAAGTGAGTGTCTTGACCGGTGGGTTAGATATCCTGCGCACGGCGGATTTGCGCGAAGCGTTAGCCGGCTGCTCTCTGCCTTTCTTGCGTATTTATGGTTATCTGGATGGGTTGGTGCCGCGCAATGTCGCCTCATTGTTAGATAGCCAATGGCCGCGTAGCCAATCCGTGGTGATGAAAGGCTGTGCCCATGCGCCATTTGTTTCTCATCCTGATGAATTTTCGAAACTCATTATCGATTTCTCGCAATAGAAGAGTGACTAACATTCTATTTTTTGGCTTTCTGTGCGCTATGGCTGGCGATAACAACACTTTGGCAACAGTGGCTAAATAAAATTTAATCGTCGATTTAATGGCTAAATATTAAATTTAATTAATAATTGTTAATGTATTAGTTCAATACTTATAAGTATTAACCATTCATTTGCGAGGTATTCGGTATGAATTTATTGAAAAATCTGGCGGTAGCTCTGGTGGTGACGGGGGTTTCTTTTGGCGCGATGGCGGCTAAAGAAATTACTAAAGAAGAAGCTAAAAATTACGAAAAGATTGGCACAATATCGACTTCAGGTGAAGCAACATCGCCAATGGACGTGAAGCATGAACTGTCAAAATTGGCAGACGAGAAAGGCGGTAAGTATTACCTGATTATTGCCGAGCGCGAGAAAGGGAAGTTTGCTGCCGATGCAGAAGTCTATAAATAATGTTAGCAGAGATGCCCAAGTGGGCATCTCATTTTGCATTATATTAATTTTTTAACTGATAAATCACTGTGTTACATTGATTCTTGCCCTCGGGGCAACTCTTGCAACTGCCACTTAGGCACCCGCGATTATCTTGCTCAATACGTTCAATTTTGCCCATTGCGGTCAACTTTTCCAGCATGGCCTCAACCAGAGGTAAAGGCAGCGCCAATTGGTGGCTTAACTGCTTGGCATCAGTGTTGCCGCTGAGAGCGATTGCATCGCGCAATTGTACCAAGCTTGCCATAGCTCCTCCTTATCAATGACAGTCATTGCCAGAGCGCTGGCAACAGCTGCTGGTGGGCGTATTATTTTGCAATCTCACGGTGACCCGGCTACGCGCACGGCGCAAAGCTAGCAAGATCAAAGCATTAATAATAATAACCAATGCGATAATAGTTAGGCTCTGCTGCGGGTTGTCGCGGAAAGTAGCCGCTTGATAGAACAAGGTGGCCAGTGAGTAAGCAACATTCAGCCCCCACAGTATTGAGAAAGTCATCCAGCCGCGGCTGGTTTCCCGCGCAATGGCCCCCATCACCGAGACACAAGGCACATACAGCAAGACGAAAATCAGGTAGCTGTAGGCTGAGATACTGGAGCCGAACTTGCTACTCATCATCCCCATCGAACCCGCCGCCATTTCGCCGTCACCTTTACTGGCTTCAATCGGGTTGGATAACACACTGAGGCTGAAGGTCTCTTTTAATCCCTGCCAGGTGGTATCAACTGCACCGGCCAATTCACCCCATAAATTAAAGCTTTCAGCATCGAAAGGTTCATTGTTAATTTGCTCGGCGGTGTAAAGGGTATTCAGTGTCCCCACCACCACTTCTTTGGCCATGGCCCCGGTGACTAAGCCCACAGTGGCTTGCCAGTTATCCTCATGAATCCCCATTGGGGCCAGTAATGGCGTTAATACTTTACTGACAGAAGCCAGCGCCGAGTCATTAATACTGTCCACGGCTTGGCCGCTGAAAGAAAAGCTGTTCAGGCCGCCAATAAAAATACTCGCGATAACAATGACTTTTCCGGCGCGCAGGACAAATCCTTTCAGCCGTTGCCAGGTTTGTAATAGCAGACTTTTGAGATGCGGCACATGGTAAACCGGTAATTCCATCACAAAGGGTGATGCTTCACCGCGCATGATAGTGTATTTCAATACCAATCCGGTGAGGATGGCGACGGCAATCCCCAGTAAATAGAGAGAAAAGACGATACTGGCCCCGTCCTGACCGAAGAATGCGGCGGCAAATACTGCAAATATAGCTAGCCGCGCGCCACAGGACATAAAGGGCGCCATCATGATAGTTATCAGGCGCTCGCGTTGAGCATCCAAGGTGCGTGCGCCCATAATCGAGGGCACATTACAGCCAAAGCCAACAATCAACGGCACAAAAGATTTACCCGGTAACCCCAGCGCCTGCATCAGCCGGTCCATAACAAAGGCGGCACGGGCCATGTAGCCGGAATCTTCCAAAAAGGAGAGGAACAAATACATCATGCCAATTTGTGGCACCAGCGGCAGCACGGTGTTTATCCCGCCCCCGACCCCTTGGGCCAGGAAGATAGTGAGCCACTGCGGGAAATGCAGTGTATAGCCAACCCATTGTATCCCTTGAATAAAAATGGCCGCAGAGCCGATATCAAATATTGGTTGTAGCGCCCCGCCGATATTAATAGCCAAGACAAACATTAAATACATAACAAACAAGAAGATAGGCACGCCCAACCAGCGGTTCAGGATCACTTTGTCGAGTGCTTGTGTCAGGCGGTTGGGTTCGGCTTGCTGTGAGTTGCCGACGATATCGCAGATACGGGCAATACTCTGATAGCGGGCATCGGCGATCACCAATTCCGGATCTTCGTGCTGATTTTTCCGGAGGTTTTCACGTGCCAGCTCAAGGCGTGGCGCAGCTATACCCGCACGCGCCAGGCTGTAAATATCCCCCTCCAAGATTTGCAGGGACAGCCAGCGGCGCTGTTGAACCGGCCAGGAGGGCGGCATTTCTTGTACCAACTTATCCACTTCGTGCAGTAGCACCGGCGGGTAGTTAATCAAAGCTTTAAAGGTGACGGGCTGGAACTCATCAATGCTCGTTTTTAATTCATTGATGCCGTGCCCTCGAGTCGAGATCAGCGGGATAACCGGGCAACCCAATTGCTGAGAAAGTGCTTCAATATCAATATCTATGTGCTGGCTTTTGGCGATATCCAGCATATTCAGAGCCAGGATACAGGGGATACCTAACTCTATCAGTTGCAGTGTCAGGTAGAGATTGCGCTCCAGATTGGCAGCGTCCACCACGTTAATCAGCAGGTCAGCTTCGCCGCTCAAAATATAGTGGCAGGCAATTTGCTCATCCAGCGAGGTTTGCTCTGAAATGGTCGTGAGTGAGTAGGTTCCCGGCAGGTCAACCAAAGTGACTTGGTGTTGCGCGGTGTTGAAGTGGCCCTCTTTGCGCTCGACAGTGACCCCGGCCCAGTTGCCGACTCGCTGGCGAGCGCCAGTTAACTGGTTGAAAAGGGTAGTTTTACCCGCATTGGGGTTGCCAATTAGGCCAATGGTGAGTGTTTTCATAATCCAACGTGATATCAATACATTCATCATACTTCAAGCTGCATGTGCGTTGGCTGCTCTCGCTCACCGCCTTCCTGCAACTCGAATTATTTAGAATGTAAATTAAAGTCAGCTTGTGCAAGGCGATTATCATGCATCACCCCGCAACCAGAATAAGAAGTTGACCTGAAAAATAAGAAATTGACCTGAAATATTAAGGTTGCAGGTCGAGAGTCAGCAAATCTAAGTCTTTTTTACGCAGCACCAGACTGACCCGACGAGTTTCTATCTGAATAGGGTCACCTAAGGGCGCAAGGCGCACAACATTAAATGAAGAGCCGGGTAGCATACCCAGAGACAGCAATTTCTGCCGGTAAGCTGGGCTAATTTCAGGTGAGAAACCAACAATTTTGTAGGAACGCTGTGGGATCAAATGCATAAGAGCCTCTTGAAATGTAGGTAATTAATTATCGTTATTGATGTACCAGAATTCAGAGTCATTCCACCCAACTCGTCATACTTCAAGCTGCATGTGCATTGGCTGCCTTCCTGCAACTCGAATTATTTAGAGTATATAAGACGTAATAATTAAAGTAATAATAGTAAGAATTGTTTTCATATTCAACTAAGGTTAAATACTCAAAAGTAAATATTCATTACGATCTCATTTTTATAATTAATGAGTCTGATTTTTATTTGCGCTTGTTTTACCATCAAATTAGCACAATCGCAAATGCGAACAGTGAGTTAAATCAGTTAACTGAATGTTTCTATAAGCTGCTTTCCATAATGATAAATACCGATTATTAACATAATCATTTCACTATGATTTGAATCAAATAACATCCGTATTTTAATTAACTCTTAGAATGCTATGGTAATTATTGATAAATTAACAGCTATAGCGGACTAAATTAAAGTTCATGTTAACTATGATGTTAAATCAGCCAAGGCGATGCTCGATTTAACATCGGATAAAAGAATTGCGTGCTAATTAATTTAAAAGATAACTCCGCAATCTTATAGAAGAAAAAAATATGAGTGTGGGCGGGCAATAACCCGTTAGGGATGAGTTTTAACTGACAAAGTGCCCGCAGCGGTGAAAACAGGCAGATCGTAAAGACGCCGTCAATACATCCATGTAGGCGCGGACGCTTTACTCTTCTGCCCGTCCTCACCACCAGAGATCGAGTCATTGGGGTTTGTCAGCAGTCTTAGGGCCACAAATGTGGCCCTAAGCTCCAATATCAGCGCTTTTTAAACGCCGCAGCCAATGCGTCACTCATGGCGCTGTTGTTGCTGCTGGAATTGTTGTTGCTGCTGGAATTGTTGCTGTCTGCGCGCCCTCTGGCTGCTGGGCGGCTATTGGATTCATTATTATTCCGTGGCCGGCTGGCACCTCGGCTGTTATTACTGGGATTATTGGCATTGGCACGGTTTTCACCGCCATTACCCCGGCGTGAACCGCTTTCACCCGGTTGCTCATCAAGGCGCATCGTCAGAGCAATACGTTTGCGCTGCAAATCCACTTCCATGACTTTAACTTTGACGATATCGCCAGCTTTCACCACCTTATGCGGGTCATCGACAAATTTATCTGCCAGTGAGGAAATATGCACCAGACCATCCTGATGAACGCCGATATCGACGAACGCGCCAAAGTTAGTCACGTTTGTCACTGAGCCTTCGAGGATCATACCCGGCGTCAGGTCATTCAGTGTTTCCACGCCCTCGGCAAAGGTCGCCGTTTTAAACTCAGGGCGGGGATCTCGGCCCGGTTTTTCTAGCTCGCGCAAGATATCAGTGACCGTCGGCACACCAAATTTCTCGGTGGTGAAATCGCGGGCATTGAGATTACGCAAGGCCGTGGCATTGCCCATCAAATCCTGCAAAGCTTGCTCGGTGGCGGCCAAAATACGCTCGACAATCGGATAGGCCTCCGGATGCACTGTCGAGGCATCCAGCGGGTTATTTCCGTGGTTGATACGTAAAAAACCGGCGCACTGTTCAAAGGCTTTTGGCCCTAAGCGGCTGACTTTCAGCAATTGCTCGCGGTTATGGAAGCGGCCATTCTCATCACGCCAGTTCACAATATTTTGCGCCATCATGCGGGTCAAACCGGCGACGCGGGTCAGCAATGGCACGGACGCGGTATTCAAATCGACTCCCACGGCGTTTACACAGTCTTCTACTACCGCATCCAGTTTTTTCGCCAATTGGCTTTGGCTGACGTCATGCTGATATTGGCCGACCCCGATGGATTTCGGGTCGATTTTCACCAATTCTGCCAACGGGTCTTGCAACCGGCGGGCAATAGAGACCGCGCCACGGATGGAAACATCCAGATCCGGGAATTCCAGCGCCGCCAGCTCCGAGGCCGAATAAACTGACGCCCCGGCTTCACTGACAATGACTTTCTGTGCAGTTACCGCCGGATACTGCTGTTGCAGCTCGGTAAAGAAGCGCTCGGTTTCCCGTGATGCGGTGCCGTTACCAATTGCCACCAATTCAACCTGATGTTTGATGCACAGGGCGGCGACCACGGCGGCGGCTTTTGCCGCCTGCCCAGTATGAGGGTAAATGGTATCGAAGGCGACCAGCTTGCCGGTAGCGTCAACCACCGCCACTTTTACCCCGGTGCGCAGGCCTGGATCGAGGCCCATGGTGGCGCGCATCCCCGCTGGGGCCGCCATCAGCAAATCTTGCATGTTACGGGCGAATACATTGATAGCTTCGTCTTCGGCCCGTTCACGCAAGGTGCTCATCAACTCAGTTTCAAGATGCATCAGCACCTTAATGCGCCAGGTCCAGTTGACCACCGCTTTGCGCCAGCTGTCTGCCGGTGCATTATTCAGGCGCAGATCCAGATGATTGATAATAATCTGCTCGCCCTGACTCTCGCGAGGCGGCTCGTCAAACTGGGGATCGGGATTCAGCGCCAGTTGCAGCACACCTTCATTACGGCCACGGAACATCGCCAGTGCGCGGTGAGAAGGGACTTGGGCGATAGGTTCGTGGTGATCAAAGTAATCGCGGAATTTAGCGCCTTCCTGCTCTTTGCCTTCCACCACTTTTGAGACTAAATGGGCATTTTTCCACAAATATTGGCGCACTTTCGCCAGCAATGTGGCATCTTCCGCAAAACGCTCCATCAGGATATAGCGCGCGCCATCCAGTGCCGCTTTGGTATCCGCCACGCCTTTTTCAGCATCAACAAAAGTGAGCGCGACCTGTTCTGGGTCTTGCTGTGGGTTATGCCATAAGCTGTCTGCCAAAGGTTCCAGACCGGCTTCAATAGCAATCTGTCCACGGGTGCGGCGCTTGGGTTTATAAGGAAGGTATAAATCTTCCAACTCGGTTTTACTCATGGTGCCGTTAATGGCACCGGCGAGCTGCTCGGTGAGCTTACCTTGATCTTCTATTGATTTAAGAATGGTTTGGCGGCGGTCTTCAAGTTCGCGCAGATAGCCCAAACGGCTTTCCAACTGGCGCAGCTGGGTATCATCCAATCCGCCGGTAACTTCCTTACGATACCGTGAAATAAAGGGCACGGTATTACCTTCATCCAACAGGCGTATTGCAGCAATAACTTGCTCCGGTCGCGCCTGTATTTCGCTTGCAATAATGCTGCTCAGTTGTTCATTCATAAGTCTGATATCAATTTTGATAGAGGAATAGGGAAAAAATCATAGAGGACAGTTATACGGATTGCGGTAAAAAATTGCCAGTACTGCGGTTATCCCGGCGAGCCAGAAAAAGTATTGTGAGACATTTCCACTTTGTAGCAGGAAAGCCAACAACCTCATTCCCAAAATATTGCCTAACGAATCACCCACTGTCGCTGACAGTGATAGCAAACCAAAATAGGTCGCGAAACTGCCACGGTCAGCAAATGCAGCATTATTGGCATCTGCGCTGGGCATGTACACCATAAGAGCCAGGGAGAAAACCCCCGCCGCCCATAGAATCAGTACCCTATCCTGAGCAAGATAAAGCAGGAAAAAAGAAATAGAGAATAACATCAGAGCGACAGCAGGATAATAAGAGGGAATATTTTGATTAATATAGAGACTGACCCAATGCTGCAACACCATGACACATAGCGCTTCCACGATAAAAAACAGTGTCAGATTACTTTCGTCATCCAATGTCTCGCGGGTATAGAGAGGGATGGTGGAATAAAGCTGGGCATGCAGCATCCATAACAAACTGTTGACCAGCAGGAAGCGGCAGTAATTGCGATTTTTAAAGGGTTTGAGCCAGTCAGCGAGTGTCAGGCGCGGAGCTGGGGGCGGTTTGCACTCAGCCCCCGAGATGTATACCAAGCAATAGACCAGCAGCAATATATAGAGGCCACCGATAATCCAATATAGCCCTTGGGGTACATAGCGCAGGATTTCAAAGCCGATGATAGGGGCAATCAACGCCGAACCATTCATCAAGATATAGAGAACGGAGTAATCAGCCGAGGTTGCCGCATTGTGCGACAGAAGCTGTTTCTGGCTGGCAATAAATGACTGAGTCAGCAAGACAACCGAGGAAACACCCACTCCAGCGATACACAGGCACCAAGGGGCGAATTTCCCCATGAGAGAATTCGACGATGCTAATAAAAAACCACTGGCGGCGATGCCTAGCGCGAAAATCAGGCCGGAACGAAAAGTCAGGCGATCAAACCACGGCCCCAGCGCGACTTTGGATAGCCGTGAAACTAAAATGTAGCCAAACATAATGGCGCTGACAGTAGTAATAGGAAAACGTAAATGTTCATGGAGATAAGTGGAAAACGTCGTCATCAGCACGTAATAAGCTAAGGAGGAGCCAACAAAAATGATAGCAATTGGCTGTCTCGGCTGAGGGCGTTTCCATAACCGCATCAATGGGTGGCCTAAGCAGATCGACGGCTACGGTGGCCTTCACCCAATGGTTGATGCAAATAAACATCCAGCAGGTGGCACTGCCAGAGATATAGCGCTTCAGTAAAGCCATAGGCGAATCTCAATGCTGCCCCGGCAACAGTTATCGGCAGGGCACCATAGCAAGCTGAGAATAAACTTAATGAATTGAGATGGTCATACTCTTCATCGGTTTCAGCATGTGCTATCAGCGGCATGACAACATCGTCATGCAAAGCATGTTGAGCCGCCACATGGTGATAAAACTGGCGAGTTTCCTCAACTCGCCGCGCCGTTTTCTCCAGAACGGCCACGCAACTTTTATAGACGAACGGGTGCTGTTTAGCCGCCATCTGCAAGAACCGGCAAATGCCCTGGGTGCTGGGTAGCGGCAATAAGTTTTCTTCTAATTCTGGCAATTGATGAGCATGTCGAAAACGCGTTGCGCTGACTTTAAACAAATAAGGATGATCCCATTCCTCTGATAAATGAATTATGCACTTATTAATCAGTAATGGCTCATTGGTGTGGGCTAATACGGTGCCCAAATGTTGGATAACACTGTGGGTATGGTGATAATTCTCGATTGCCCAGGCGTACAGAGTATTGAGATTTTTGGGCGAATCTGGATTATTCATTCTTTGCCAAAATGGATCAAAATACAGGGCGTCGGCCCAAAGATTCAGTTCTTTATTAATGGCTTCAGCGGCCATGCTGGCATCAATGTAATCGGCATCGGGAGGAAAGGGGTAAAGCATCATATTCTGGTCAAGAAATTCGATAAAATCGTCGCTGAATGCCTCACAACAACCCGCTTCTTGCAGTGCCCGTTCAGGATCTCTATGGGCTGAAAGCTGGGAGGTAAAAAAAGTGCTGATATCGGTGTCAACCAACTCGACAACCTGTAGCCTTGAAGTCAGGCGCAGCCTGTGTTCCTGAACATGCTCAATACTGACTGAGTTTTTCAATAGCATACTTTCCTCCTATCCTTATTCGGTTTATGCGGCCGAGGTTACACGCCGTGTAACCAATCCATTTTTAGGCGGGGGAAAGGCAATTTTTTATTGACATAAAAAATGCTTATTCCCCGATAAAACAAATGAAACTGATCTCCCAGCGAGGCCAGGTTAATCAAACTGGTGTCTAAATCCCGTTGTAAACGTGGCCCCAAAATATCGGAACAAGCTTTGCCATAACGGCCACTATAGGGGTAACCATAGCGCTGAGTTGCGGGAATACTGGCAAATGATATTTCGTTGCTGGTCGCTTCGGCGACCCATGAAGAAAGTTGTTGGGTTACTTTCGGATGACTAGAGATGCGTTCGAAAAATCGCGCCATGGCGTTAAGCGCGTCAGTATCTCCTGGGGAACCAAAAAGCCCCATGGCATAGGAGAATGCTAGCGGGTCTTTCACCGCCATATTTTCCAGCGCCAATTGGAACATTAACGTTGAGGTTAATGGCTCAAGCTCGGTGATCGGGGAGTGGGTCAATTCCTGGCAGATGGCATCCCAGTATTTATGCATGTGGTGTGAATGGAATGCGTGGCGGATAAACAATTCTTGCAACTGTTTATCCTCAGTTTCTGCTGCACATCGTGCGAGGGTTTTGTCCAGCCCGTATAACAAGTGACACATTTCAACCATCAGTTTGCAGCAGTGTGGTGCTAGCCCATAGTATTCACTTAGCTTGTCGCCCTCCAGCCAGCCGCGTAATACATGCAGCGTGGTAGTCAGACATTCGTCTATCTCTTCGGGGTGAACAACATCCCAAAGCTCTCTGGCAATAGATAAATCATGCGGTGATACAAGGGGGATGGCTGGGGCGATGACAGGGTTATCCATAAAATAGACCTCAAATAATGAATGTTAGCCGCCAACTCCCGACGACTGAAGCTGATGGGAGGGGGGTTGTGGCGGACGGTTAGTTAAATAGGGCGGGTCTGATAGGCGGTAGTGATGATAAATATCGTCATTCCACACCTCAAACCAATCAGCCAGCCGATGGCAGCTTGAAAAAATCGCGGCTACGGTTGCCGCTGGTAGCATTGGATACTCCTCCAACAGCTGTTCAAAGATATCGATATGGCCAAATTCTTTATCAACCATCAAGTGGCGAATCAGTTCATCAGTGAAGGCCTGAGGCAAATCGTGTCGTTGGCCGACGGTTTGGTAAAAATCCACGACTGTTTGGTCATTATCAGTGGTGGCTTCCAGTAACGCCTCGCAGGCGTTGTATACCAGTGTCCCTAGAGGGGCAACGCTGCGCATAAAGAGAGTGATATTCAATGTGCTTGCCAGTGGGCGGCTTTCATTTAGAGAGTCTTCACTGATAGTTGTGGCCTCACAGGCAGTCATAAACAGCCGATAGTGATCCCATTCTTCGCTGAGATGGCGGAACTGGACTTGCTGTTCTCTTTCCGTACTCGCGTACTGGACGGCAAGGGGCATATGTGACATGACACTGCGGGTGTAATGCATATTTTCCTGCGCCCAACCAATCATTATCGATGCAGGTTCATGACCATCATACAGGCCTTGCCATATCATCGGCTGATCGTACATTTGGTGAACCCATATAGGTAGCCAACGGTTAAATTCCTGTAGAAATAAAGCTGTTGGAATGGCGTGGTAATCCGGTAAACACCAGATAAAACCAGCGTCCTCCAGAGAGGCGAGAGTGTTATTCAACGTATTGATATCAAGAGAAAGAATGGTGGCGATTTGTTCCGTAGTGTGTTTGCCATTACAGCACTCAAGTAGACGATTAAAACGATCCCATTCAGCAAGATCGGTAATGGTCAGCAAGACCCCTGCTCGTGAGGCTGTATTGGTTGATAGCGTGATATGAGGTAACAGTAAGGGCTTAGAATCTTCCATACGTGTTCGCTCCATTGTGTAACGTTATATGAACTGAGATATAAACTAACCTCCCTGATGTTCCAGGGAGGTCTCGGTTATTATTGATCGGCGGCTGGCCGAGGTACGTCTTGTGCCGGTAATTTGGTTTCCAGAATAATTATTTCCATTTTTATACTCTCCATTATGTAAATAAATTCATATACAACATTTAGTTAATGAATATTGACAAGTGGTCGACCACCCACTTCTTGTTCTAAAACTCACGGGTTAAAAAGTCAACAGATCCAGTTTCAAATGAGAGAAACTACAGATCTCTGGTGAACAAGGTGCAACGCGAGAGTGGGGGGCAACCCATTGGATAATGAGGAAATCAACTTATTGGCAGAAAGTTTCGTTATTGCGTTATATTGCGTGGTATTAAACCCAACCATATTGATTGGATGAGCGAATGGCTAAAAGCAACTACATTACCCGCGAGGGTTGGCAGGCGCTGGATCGTGAGCTGCATTATCTGTGGCGAGAAGAGCGGCCGATAGTGACACAAGCCGTGTCTGAAGCGGCCGCCATGGGTGACCGTTCGGAAAATGCCGAATATATCTATGGCAAGAAGCGCCTGCGGGAAATTGACCGCCGGGTGCGCTTTCTGACCAAGCGCCTTGAAGTGCTGAAAGTTGTCGATCCCGACCCTCGCCAGGAAGGAAAAGTCTATTTTGGTGCTTGGGTGCGGGTAGAAAATGAATTAGAAGAACAGCGTATCTTCCGTTTGGTCGGGCCGGATGAGTTTGATCCCGCGAAAAAATGGATTTCTATCGATTCGCCGGTGGCCCGTGCCTTAATCGGCAAACAGGTGGATGATGAAGTGACGGTTCAAACACCCAATGGCGAAGCAACCTACTGGATTTTAGAGATTCGCTACCGGCCATTTGACGAAAGTGTTGATAATTAAGCCCGACAATAAGCTTTGTAACAATTTCGACTAGAATATATACCATTAATAGCTGTCTCTTAGAGTAAGTTTCTAACAATGTGCAGATTCGGGCAATACGGCCTTTGGGAGTAATAAAATGCAAGAGAATCACAAGATTCTGGTCGTTGATGATGATATGCGCCTGCGCGCGCTATTAGAACGTTACCTGACAGAGCAAGGTTTCCAGGTGCGCAGTGTTGCCAATGCTGAACAGATGGACCGCTTGTTGACCCGTGAGTCTTTCCACCTGATGGTGCTCGACCTGATGTTACCGGGGGAAGATGGCCTGTCTATCTGCCGCCGTCTGCGCAGTCAAAGCAACCCGATGCCGATCATTATGGTGACGGCAAAAGGTGAAGAAGTTGACCGTATCGTCGGGCTGGAGATTGGTGCGGATGACTATATTCCGAAGCCATTCAATCCCCGCGAATTGCTGGCCCGCATCCGTGCAGTATTGCGTCGTCAGGCCAATGAGTTACCGGGCGCACCTTCACAAGAAGAAGCGATTATTGCCTTTGGCAAGTTCAAACTGAACCTTGGGACTCGCGAGATGTTCCGTGAAGATGAGCCTATGCCATTGACTAGCGGCGAGTTTGCGGTGCTGAAAGCCTTGGTCAGTCACCCGCGTGAGCCATTATCTCGCGATAAATTAATGAACCTGGCACGTGGCCGAGAATACAGTGCCATGGAGCGCTCTATCGACGTACAGATTTCACGTCTGCGCCGCATGGTAGAAGAAGACCCGGCACATCCGCGCTATATCCAAACCGTATGGGGCTTGGGCTACGTATTCGTGCCGGACGGCAGTAAAGCATGAGGCGATGGCGCTTTTCTCCGCGTAGCTCATTTGCCCGAACCTTATTACTGATTGTGACCTTGCTGTTTGTCAGCTTGGTCACGACGTATTTGGTGGTGCTGAATTTCGCCATTTTGCCCAGTTTGCAGCAGTTTAATAAAGTGTTGGCCTATGAAGTTCGTATGCTGATGACTGACCGATTACAACTGGAAGATGGCACGCTACTTGAAGTCCCGCCGGCGTTTCGGCGCGAGATTTACCGTGAATTGGGGATTTCGCTTTATACCAATGCCGCGGCAGAGGAAAGTGGCCTGCGTTGGGCACAGCATTACAAATTTCTTAGTGATCAAATGGCTCAGCAATTAGGTGGGCCAACCGATGTGCGGGTCGAGGTGAATAAAAACTCCCCGGTTGTCTGGCTAAAAACATGGTTGTCGCCAGATATTTGGGTGAGGGTACCCTTAACCGAGATCCATCAGGGCGATTTTTCGCCACTTTTCCGTTATACCTTGGCCATCATGCTGTTGGCGGTCGGAGGGGCTTGGCTGTTTATCCGTATTCAGAATCGGCCCTTGGTTGAGTTGGAACACGCAGCTTTGCAAGTCGGTAAGGGGATTATTCCGCCGCCTTTACGGGAGTATGGGGCTTCAGAAGTGCGTTCTGTGACCCGGGCGTTTAACCAAATGGCGGCTGGCGTGAAGTTGCTGGCTGATGACCGCACTTTGCTAATGGCCGGGGTCAGCCACGATTTACGCACACCATTGACCCGTATTCGCTTGGCGACAGAAATGATGAGTGAAGCCGACGGCTATCTCTCTGAGTCGATCAATAAAGACATTGAAGAGTGCAATGCCATTATTGAGCAGTTTATTGATTATCTGCGCACTGGGCAGGAGATGCCGACCGAACCGAGTGATCTTAATGCGGTGTTGGGTGAAGTGATTGCGGCTGAAAGTGGCTATGAGCGGGTAATTGAAACAGATTTATGCGAAGGCGAGGTCATGGTGGATATTCACCCGTTATCCATTAAGCGCGCTTTGGCGAATATGGTGGTGAATGCCGCCCGTTACGGTAATGGCTGGATAAAAGTGAGTAGCGGCACTGAACTTCAACGCGCCTGGTTCCAGGTGGAAGATGATGGCCCTGGTATCAAGCCAGAAGATTTAAAGCATTTATTCCAGCCTTTTGTCCGTGGCGATAGCGCACGCAGCACCAGCGGCACCGGATTAGGGCTGGCCATTGTGCAGCGGATTATTGATGCGCACGCCGGTTCGTTGGATATCGGCACCAGTGAGCGGGGCGGATTACGGATCAGGGCCTATATACCGTTACCACTGGATATCAAGCCGAAGCCACCAGTGGTGGTGTGAGTTTTATTTTGTTCGGTTGTGAGAGTATCGGATTGAGTTTCGGTTGTTAGAGCTTCATGGCTCATTTAACCACGGATTGGCGCATGTTTCGGTTGATATGAGTCAGATGCTCCAGTTCAGTTGTTCAGTTGTTCAGTTGTTCAGTTGTTCAGTTGTTCAGTGATCCGGTTCGGTTGACATTAGTTCAGTTATCACTTGAATCCAGCCGCCTCAACCGCCAAGGGGGTAGGAGTATTAGAAATTATGTGTCATTCCGCTAAAGTATTTAAAAAGAGGAATGACATATGACTCAATCTTTCGATTTT
>NZ_CABHXX010000088.1 GCF_902170565.1 Yersinia thracica | reverse complement strand
AACTTTTTCATCCCATCAAAAAAAGGAATAAAAGTACAAATAATCGCCCCACCTATTGAAAGATATAACTTCATTCCAAGTTCTGGCATCACCCAATCTAATAAAAAACTAGATAAATATAAATTCCCCAAATAAAACAATGTATAAAAAACTATTTTTATCAGAACATTCAGTGAACTAATAGTACGATCTGATATTTTCATATTAACTTCCGCTGAGTTAAATTAAAATCCAGAATATGACATCAGACTCTATATTGCAATAATCATCTCAGCACATATAAAAAGTGCGTTCAGCCGTATTAATTTTAAATAACCAATTAAAATATATATATAGTTATTTTAATTATTAAATATTAGAAACATATAAGCTAAGAAACCGCTCTAATCATCAAATTAGGGCGGTTTCTATTCTATCCGTTAAAGCTGGATAATAAATTACAGCAAAATTCGCAGCATACGGCGCAGTGGCTCTGCCGCGCCCCATAGCAACTGGTCACCGACGGTAAAGGCGGAGAGATATTCCGGCCCCATGTTCAGTTTACGCAGGCGGCCAACTGGCGTGTTCAAGGTGCCGGTTACCGCCGCAGGGGTCAGTTCGCGCATGCTCAGCTCGCGGTCATTCGGGATGACGCGAACCCAGTCATTGTGAGTTGCCAGCAATTGCTCGATTTCCGGTAGCGGCACGTCTTTTTTCAGCTTCAGAGTGAAAGCCTGGCTATGGCAACGCAGT
Source organism: Yersinia thracica (assembly GCF_902170565.1). Classification (GTDB taxonomy): domain Bacteria; phylum Pseudomonadota; class Gammaproteobacteria; order Enterobacterales; family Enterobacteriaceae; genus Yersinia; species Yersinia thracica. Next base: position 27,243 of record NZ_CABHXX010000088.1, on the reverse strand, counting down.
GCGCCGATGCGAACACACAGGCCATCAACCGGGATAATGCTGCCGGTATTCAAAATTTTGTTGGTTTCAGCTTGGCCTTTCCACTCTTCACGGCTCTGGCCGTTATCCAGCGCTTTGTCGATCCAGGGAATCAAACTGCCCGCCAATGGCACGCCAAAGTTATCAGTCGGCAATTTGCCACTGCGAGTGGCCGCCGTCACTTTGCGCTCGATATCCAAAATGGCCGAGACCGGATCTTGCAGCTCTTTTGCTACATCGGCGTGCAACATGCCCATTTGGGTCAGTAACTCGCGCATATGGCGCGCGCCGCCGCCGGAAGCCGCCTGATAAGTGGCCACAGAGGCCCACTCAACCAAATCATTAGCAAACAAACCACCCAATGACATCAGCATCAGGCTGACGGTGCAGTTACCACCAGCAAAGGTTTTGATACCTTTATCCAGCCCCTGCTGAATGACACCGTGGTTTACCGGGTCCAGAATGATAATTGCGTCATCTTGCATACGCAAAGAAGAAGCGGCATCAATCCAATAACCTTGCCAACCCGCTTTACGCAGCTTTGGATAAACTTCGTTGGTATAATCTCCCCCTTGGCAAGTGATGATAATATCCAATGCACTCAGTGCATCAATATCATAAGCATCTTGCAATGTACCTTGCTGTCCGGTGAAAGACGGGGCGGCTTGGCCATGTTGAGAGGTAGAGAAAAAGACCGGGCGGATACCGTCAAAGTCGCGTTCTTCAATCATGCGCTGCATGAGTACTGAGCCGACCATACCGCGCCAGCCGATAAAACCAACGTTTTTCATGTTTACTGTCCTGCCTTGGAAAGTGACACTGATTAATGGATGTCCGTCTCGCATTACTGCTGGTGAATACAGCGCACTGACGAGGGCAGACCTGATACCACCTTACGAAATATGGACAAAGTGGCAAGTTAAATTATTCGATACCAGAATGATTCAAAGCAATCTTTCTAATATGTGGCTTTGACTGGCGGGAAACGCCAGCCTTTTTGATTATTTTGAGGTAATAATGACAGAGATGATTGCAGCAACTGTATTGCTGTTTTTGATTATGGACCCGCTGGGTAATTTACCGATTTTTATGTCGGTGCTTAAACATCTGGAACCCAAACGCCGCCGAATAGTATTGATTCGCGAATTGCTGATCGCACTTATATTGATGCTGATTTTCCTGTTCGCGGGCGAGAAGATCCTGGCATTCTTGAATCTGCGCACTGAAACAGTCTCAATATCCGGCGGTATCATTTTGTTTTTAATCGCCATTAAGATGATTTTCCCCTCTCCCGAAAGCACTGTTACCGGGCTATCGGCAGGGGAAGAGCCATTTTTGGTTCCGCTAGCAATTCCATTAGTGGCAGGCCCGTCTATTCTGGCGACCCTGATGCTGCTATCTCATCAGTATCCTAATCAGCTTAGCCATTTGGTACTGGCTTTGATGATTGCCTGGGGTTTATCGGCGGCTATTTTACTGATGTCGAACCTGTTCCTGCGCTTGTTGGGCAATAAAGGTGTCAGTGCTTTGGAACGGCTGATGGGGTTAATTTTAGTCATGTTATCAACGCAAATGTTTTTGGACGGCGTGCGGGCATACCTGACAAAGTAAGTTTAGGTGCCGGCTGATGACCTCAGAGGGGCAATAACCCTTTGAGGTTGCTGACAAATTTTATAACTCGGAGACTGGCGGGGCACTGCACCGATGGGCGTTCCGGCGGCCTAAGCCGCTTGTACTTTAAATAAGTAGGAACCCATTCGGCACATTTCCCTTCATTATGATTTTATCAGCAGTTTGCACCACTCGCTGATTAGCCCTGTTTTTCCAGCGCCAATACACTGCGCTGCACGACTTCATCAATATCCGCATCAATATCCACACAGATAACATCCGGCTCTTCTGACCCCGGTTCTTCCAATGCTTCAAACTGGCTTTTTAATAAATCAGTGGGCATAAAATGGCCGGAACGGGCTTTTAACCGCCCCATAATGACCTCAAAACTGCCTTTCAGGTATAGAAAGACCATTTCCGGATTACCTTCCCGCAGCCGATCACGATAGCGGCGTTTCAGGGCCGAACAGACAATAATGCCAGTTTCATTTTTATGATTAAGACTGTAGGCCGCATCACTCAGGCGCTCTAGCCACGGCATGCGGTCCTCATCATTAAGAGGGTGTCCGCTGCCCATTTTCTGAATATTGGCACGAGGGTGCAGGTCATCACCGTCAATAAATTTGGCATGAATTCGCCGTGCCACTGCCTCTCCCACAGTGGTTTTACCGCTACCTGATACACCCATCACGATAATGCTACGTCCAGCCATAATGTTGATCTCTATCTCAGAATAGGAATTTTACTGCTCGCTATGGTTCCGTATTTTATCATGTTACCGGTATCATGATACCGGTAACAAATCGAGATGTGACTTTTATCACAAAGGATAGAACATCATAATTGAACTCAATCGCGCAATCACGCTGGCCCTCTACGGCCTGTAACCATAACAAAAAGCGATATATACCCAAAGTAAGTGGAGAAATACTATGCCATTAGTCATTGTCGCGGTTGGCGTTGCCATGCTGCTGTTACTGATGATCCGTTTCAAGCTCAACGGATTTATCTCGCTGATACTGGTCGCGCTAGCGGTGGGTGTCATGCAAGGGATGCCAGTCGATAAAGTTGTCGGCTCAATCAAAGCAGGGGTCGGAGGCACACTAGGTAGCCTGGCGCTGATTATGGGCTTCGGCGCCATGCTCGGTAAATTACTGGCGGACTGCGGTGGCGCTCAACGAATTGCCACAACCTTAATTGATAAATTTGGTAAAAAACACATTCAGTGGGCAGTGGTACTGACCGGTTTCACCGTCGGTTTTGCTCTGTTCTATGAAGTCGGCTTCGTGCTGTTGTTGCCGCTAGTATTCAGTATCGCGGCATCAGCGCGTATCCCATTATTATATGTGGGCGTTCCGATGGCCGCAGCGCTGTCAGTGACTCACGGCTTCTTGCCCCCTCATCCCGGCCCAACCGCCATTGCCACCATCTTCCACGCCGACATGGGTAAGACCCTGTTATATGGGACATTACTGGCCATTCCAACCGTGATTTTGGCCGGTCCAGTATTTGCGCGATTCCTGAAAGGGATTGATAAACCAGTGCCCGAAGGGCTGTATAACCCGAAAACCTTTACTGATGAAGAAATGCCAAGTTTTGGCGTCAGTGTCAGCACGGCGTTGGTGCCGGTTATTTTGATGGCATTGCGGGCGGTGGCAGAGATGATTTTGCCCAAAGGCCACCCAGTCCTCTCTTATGCTGAGTTCTTGGGTGACCCGGTGATCGCCACATTGATCGCCGTGCTAATCGCGATTTTCACCTTTGGTTTAAACCGTGGCCGCTCAATGGAATCCGTGATGGACACCGTGACCGACTCTATCAAAATCATTGCGATGATGTTGTTGGTTATTGGCGGTGGTGGCGCTTTCAAACAGGTTTTAGTCGACAGCGGCGTTGACCACTATATTGCCAGCATGATGAACAGCAGCGGGCTATCACCAATTCTGATGGCATGGTCAATTGCCGCCGTCCTGCGTATTGCGCTGGGTTCTGCGACTGTAGCCGCCATCACGGCTGGGGGGATTGTGGCGCCACTTATTGCCACCACTGGGGCCAGCCCTGAATTGATGGTCATCGCAGTGGGTTCGGGCAGTGTGATTTTCTCTCACGTCAACGACCCAGGCTTCTGGTTGTTTAAAGAATATTTCAACCTAACAATCGTCGAGACCTTCAAATCATGGTCAGTGCTGGAAACGATTATTTCTGTCTGCGGGTTAGTCGGCTGTCTGTTATTGGCAACTATTATCTAATAATAACAGTGAGTTAAATACTGCCACCGGGGAGGATGGTGAAGCCCACATCGACCATTTTGGGTGTAACCACCTCTCCGCGCAGCCGGGCCAGCAAACGCTCGGCACCAATTTGCCCCATTCTTTCGCGCGGGGTCAGTACACTGGCCAGCTTCGGCACCATCGACTGACCAATATCATGACCATGGAACCCAGCTATCGCCATATCATGCGGAATAGAAAGCCCCTGCCGCTGACACTCAAATACTGCGCCAATCGCCAAGTCATCATTGGTACAGAAAATACTGTCGATCTGCGGATAATTCACCTGCGCTTCGCGCAATAACTCCGCGCCAGCAGAATATGATGAAGAACGGCTAGTCATCACACTCATCGGTTCCAAACCTGACTCGCGCATCGCCTGCTCATAACCTTGCTGTTTAATTACCGTCCGCTCATCCTGACGCGCACCAAAATACACCACGTAGCGGTGGCCTTTGGCGATAATCTGCTGGGTCATTTGTCTTGCAGCTTCAAAGTTATTAAAGCCCACGGCCAAATCAATGCAGGGTGAAGAACAATCCATTAGCTCAATAACAGGAATGCCCGCGACCTCAATCATTTTCAATGTACGCGCCGTGTGGTGCCGTTCGGAGAGGATTAATCCATCAATATTGTAGGAAAGCAGAGAGGTCAACCGCTGCTCTTCACGTTCTTTCTGGTAGCCATAATGTGCCAGCATGGTTTGGTAGCCATGAGCATCCGTTACACTTTCAATCCCCCGCAGCACCTCGGCAAAAACCTGATTGGTTAATGATGGCAGCAAGACACCAATAGCATGGCTGGTGGCCTTGGACAGGATATCGGGAGCACGATTAGGGATATAGCCAAGTTCGTCTAGCGCCAGTGCAATTTTTTCCTGCAACATCGCAGAAACTTGCTCCGGATTGCGCAAATAGCGGCTGACAGTCATTTTAGTGACCCCAACCATATCAGCAACATCTTGTAGCACTGGCCTTTTTTTCTTCATTATCAATGAACTGAGGCAAAGTAAACGGGGGGTCATTCTAGCAAATAAAAGGGTATGACGCGATGCATACCCCTTCTTTGTTAGAATCGTCAAACTTAAACTGGCGGTAAATCAAACAGCAAGATTTCACTGTCTTCATCAGCATGAATAGAAAGTGCTGCTTCATCCCAGATAGCGAATGCATCGCTGGTACCCGCATGGCGGCCATTGATAGACACCTTGCCGCGCACCACCTGTATCCAGATGCGGCGCTCTGCCTGAATCTGATAAATCGACTGCTCTTCACGTTTCAATGCCCAGCGCCACAGCGTCATGTCCTGGAACACTTTTAGCGAGCCATCACGAGCATCCGGTGATAACACCAGTTGCCGCCCTTGCGGAATGTCGAACATTTGCTGTTCATAACGCGGCTGCAAACCGGTCTTATTCGGGATAATCCAAATCTGGTACAAATGTAGCGGCTGATCATCACGACCATTATATTCTGAATGGCGGATACCCGTGCCAGCACTCATAATCTGAAACTCACCCGCATGAATTTGCTCTTTATTGCCCATGCTGTCCTGATGTTCAACAGTCCCGGACAGCACATAAGTCAGAATTTCCATATCCTTGTGCGGGTGAGTACCAAAACCCTGACCAGCGTCGATGACATCTTCGTTAATCACCCGTAGTGCTGAAAAACCCATAAATTCTGGATCGTGATAATCGGCGAATGAGAAGGTATGCCAGCTGTCCAGCCAACCGTGATTAGCATGGCCACGTTCTTCCGCTTTGCGTAAATAAATCATGTTCAGTTCTCCTCAACGTTTTCTTTAGTCTAGATGTCGCTGAAGAATATGAAAGCGCAAAAAACTCACTCCTCTGTTCAAAAAATTCGACTAACTAATCAGTAAAAAGACAAATGATTTGAATTTGAATTTGAAGCAATTAGGCAGCAAAGGCATGCCAATCTCTGAAAAAGGTGTGTTTTGACCGAGAATAAACCAAGGCGGATGAGTGAAAACAGGCAAAAAAAAAGCCAGCACCCGGCTGGCTAAGTAAACACTGGAAGCAATGTGAGCAATGTCGTGCCTTCGTAATGCGAACACCTAAACTTTGATGGCCTCACCTGAAAGCACGACAATGATAATCATTATCACTCTCACTTGTAAAGTGTTTTTTTTAGCCACCACCAATATTATTGACTCAGTTAAATAAATAGTTATTTTATTAGGTAATTCAAACAATAAGAGTAGGGATATGTTGATGAGAAATGTGCAAATACGCCATGTGGAACTCACTGATTATTCAGCCATGCAACAGCTATTTTCTCATCCACAGGTTTATCGTGACACATTACAGCTTCCCCTACCCTCGCTAGAAATGTGGGCTAAAAGAATTAAAGAGATGCCAGCTGGGATGCATAATTTAGTGGCATGTATTGATGAGAAAATAGTAGGCCAACTCACTGTTGAAGCAAATCAGCGAGCGCGCCGTCGTCATGTGGCTACTTTCGGTATTGCTATTGATGCCGACTTTTGCAGGCAAGGTGTGGGCAGCGTATTAATGGCGACCATGATCGACTTATGTGATAACTGGCTGAATATACAAAGGATTGAATTGACCGTTTTTATCGATAACTTAGCCGCCATTGCTCTTTACCGTAAATTCGGCTTTGAAATTGAGGGCACCAGCCCATGTTTTGCTTTCCGCGATGGACAGTTTGTTGATGCCTATCATATGGGACGAATCAAGCAATCAAGCTAAGCATCAGGGGATAAGGCCTATCCCTTGCGGCGGCTGTTTGCAGCTAGACAGCATACCAAAGCAGTAAATACTCCTGCAATTTGAAAGATGATAAATATTGCTAAATACCCGCTGTTTCTTTGATATAACGGCGGGCTTTCACCGCATATTCAAATGGATTAGCAATCGCTGGATCTTGTTCTGCCTCCACCACCATCCAACCTTGATAGCCTTTTTCATCCAGTAATTTAAACACTGGACGAAAATCGATAACACCATCACCGGGTACTGTAAAAGTGCCTTTTTTCACACCATCAAGAAAGCTGAGTTTTTTCGCTTTAACTTCCGCAACCACCTCATCACGAACATCTTTCAGATGAATATGATTAATACGCGGCAAGTATTTTTCTAAAATAGCTAACATCGCCTCTTGGCTACCCTCGGAATAATAAGCATGCCCTGTATCAAATAGCAGATAAACATCGTCGTTAACCATGCTCATATAACGATCAATTTCTTCACTGGTTTGAATACCGGTCCCCATATGATGATGTAAGCACACTTGCATCCCTTTCGTGGCAGCGATTTTGGCTAACTCGTTATAACCATCCGCAACACGTTGCCACTCAATATCAGTAAAATAGGGCTTTTCTTCGAAAACAGATTTTGTCGTCCCTTGAATACTTTTACTTTGTTCTGAACAACCAATCACTTTTGCCCCCATTGCATGGAGAAAATTCATATGATTAGTGAATTCATCAATGGTTTTGGCGTACTGATCATCGGCAAAAAAAGTGCTGAACCAAGCATTGCAAATCTGCATGCCACGGAGTTCAAGCATAGGTTTCAATATGTTAGGATCTCGTGGATATTTACTACCAACTTCACTACCGGTAAATCCAGCCAGTGCCATTTCACTGATACATTGTTGGAAAGTATTTTCTTTACCTAAATCTGGCATATCGTCATTCGTCCAACCAATAGGAGCGATTGCCAACTTCACACGATCTTTATTCATAATAAACCTCTGCGACATATCTTACTTATCCAGATGAATACAATTAAAAGGTGATTAATTACCCATCCTGCAAAATCAGAAATAGTCTTTATTTATGTTTTAAATGGTGCTGAATACTCAGGTGGCGATTAAAATGGGCTCAGTTGTGGGTGTGGTGACTGCTCAATATCGTTATATCCCCACTTTGCCACTTGACGGACCATATTAGTGATACCCAGGTTTTTAATGGCATCAATATCAAATACAATCTTCATGGCCCCCCCGGTTTCGCGTGAAATATGTACAAGCTTGAAATAGACCTGTTCTACAACAAAAAATATGGCTATGTCGCAACTTGTTAGCTAAAGCACAGACAGCAGACATTGATATTATTTGTTATAAAAAGCGGGCCGTTGCGGTAAGTTTATTGGAACAATCTCACCATTATCCTGCGCAGCAATGCAGGCATCTGCGGTGACTGCAGCCGCAAAACCATCCCAAGCAGAAGGCCCTGTGAGTTTTTCAGCCAGAACATCATTGATAAAGGCTTGCAACTCGACATCATAGGCATCAATAAAGCGATCTTTCCAATCAGTGAGGATTTCATGTGATAGTCGAGCTTCGCTACGCAGCAATACTGAAGATGGCTCAGGTAATTTCGCAATACCGATATCACCAACCACTTCGCATTGAATATCATAGCCATACTGGCAGTTCACAAATATTTCCACATCAATACGCGTCCCTTTTGCCGTTTCAAATAGCACGACTTGTGGGTCTCTCAGATGTGCTTTGGCATGTTTGGCTTTTCGCGGGAAAACAACCTGAACAGAGACATAATCGTCATCTAACAACCAGCGCAGTACATCAATTTCATGAATTAAGGTATCTGTGATAGCCATATTCGTGGTGTAGTTATCGCCGACTCTCGGGTTGCGATGAGCACAATGTAGCATTAATGGCTCGCCAATTTTCCCGCTGGTAATCACATCTTTCAGTGCGCGATAACCTTGGTCATAAGGCCGCATAAACCCGACTTGAACCAAGCGCTTACCTTGCGCCGCTTCAGCTTCGACAATCCGCTTGCAACCCTCAGCGGTCACAGCCAATGGTTTTTCACAGAATACATATTTACCCACCGCAACAGCCGCCAACACGAACTCTTCGTGACTTGGCCCCCAAGACGTAACCAACACCGCATCCACTTCTTTTGCATTAATCACTTCATAGCCATCAGTGTATATATTCGCCTCGATACCCAAATCACGAATAACTTTGGTGGAATGCTCGCGATTAATATCAGTCACGGCAACAATACGGCTCCCCTGTAAAACTTTGCTACAACGGCGAATATGATCCTGACCAATAGCACCCGTGCCAATCACACCAATATTTAACGACATATTATTTCCCTCATGAAGTTTTGGTTTGCAGGTGATACCTGCTCGTTTTACGACTTCACATTCAGATCAAATGTACCCGTCATATTTCAAGTTACAGGTGCGTTAATAATCACGGGCTTTGGCAATATTTTGTTCCAACACCCGAACCACTGCGTCCGTCCTTTCACTGTCAGAAACTTGGGCAACCCCGACTCGCCACCAGCTCAGGTACTTATGCACCATGGTCTTTGGTAGAACTTTTATATCGATGAGGGTTGAAATCGTCTGCATACGGGCATCTGCCAATGCATCGACCAGTTGCTGCTCAGTGGAAACACGGTATGTCTTACAGCCATAAGCAGCGGCCAACATGGCAAAATCTACTGGAACAAAATCACCGTCTAATTGGCCAGTTTCTTGATTACGGAAACGGAATTCAGTGGCATAACTGTCCATTCCATGTTCCATCTGGAGGTTATTAATGCAGCCATTTGTCATGTTATCGAACAACACGACGTTAATTTTGCAGCGCTCTTGAATGGATGTGACCAACTCAGAATGCAGCATCATGAAAGCGCCATCACCCACCAACGCATAAACTTCGCGTTCAGGTTCAGCCAGCTTCACACCCAATGCTGCGCTGACTTCGTAGCCCATACACGAATAACCATATTCGACGTGATAGCCATTACTGCCTTTTGTGCGCCACACCCGCTGTAAATCACCGGGTAAACTCCCAGCAGCAGCAACAATGACGGCATCTTGAGGTAATTGGCTATTCAGCACTCCCAGCACTTGGCTTTGTGTCAGGAAAGAACCGGTTTTATTGATAAACTCAGCAAAAACCTGCTCACGATCCAAATGGTCATTAATCTCAGGGATAAAATCATCGGCATTGTATTCCACCTGATAGACCCGCTCCGTCTCCGCGAATTGTTCAGCGCGCATCCGAGCAATTTCGCTCCCCCAACCGGCCTGGTAGCCAGAGCTATCAAGCTGTTGATGCAATGCTGACAATGCTTCACGCGCATCAGCCAGCAATTGCAAACCATCGAGTTTGCCAGCATCAAAAGCACTCACATTGATATTGAGGAATGAAACATCAGGATTCTGAAACAACCACTTAGATGATGTAGTAAAGTCGGTATAACGAGTACCAATGCCAATCACAAGATCAGCCTGTTTCGCTAATGTGTTAGCCGCCAGACAACCCGTTTCACCAATACCACCGAGATTCAGTTCATGTTCTGAGCTGATGGTGCCTTTACCGGCTTGTGTTTCTACCCATGGCAAGCCGAAACATTCGGCAAATCGTTGTAATGCTTGACCGGCTTGCGAGTATTTTACGCCCCCACCACAGACCAAAATCGGCTTACGTTTGGTGGTCAATAAAGCAATCGCATCAGCCAGCATTGCAGCGCTGGCTGGCCTTCGGTCAAGGCGATGAACGCGTTTCTGGAAGAAATAATCAGGATAGTCATAGGCTTCAGCCTGAACATCTTGCGGTAAACAAAGTGTCACGGCCCCGGTTTCTGCTGGATCAGTGAGAACTCGCATTGCACTAATACACGCGCTCATCAGTTGCTCTGGCCGCGTAATGCGATCCCAGTATTTACTGACGGGTTTGAATGCATCATTGGTACTGATACTCAGGTCATGGGATTGCTCAATCTGCTGTAGCACTGGGTCTGGTTGACGAGATGCAAATACATCCCCAGGAAGCAAGAGTAGTGGGATGCGATTAGCCGTTGCGGTAGCCGCTGCAGTAACCATATTGGCACTTCCTGGCCCAACAGATGAGGTACAAGCATAGATTTGCTGGCGCAGCTTCTGTTTTGCAAAGCCCGTCGCAGCATGGGCCATTCCTTGTTCATTACGCCCTTGATGGACGACTAATTCACCACAATCCTGTTCCAGTGCTTGCCCGATCCCCAGTACATTACCATGGCCAAAAATAGCAAAGATCCCTTTGATAAATTTGATTTCCTGACCATCAACTTGCAGGTATTGATTGTCCAAAAAACGAACTAATGCCTGTGCCGTGGTTAGCCGAATCTTATTCATTTACCCATCCTTTGCTATGTTTGCGCGATACCATGGAACTAAGGTACTTTCAGCCCCGAAGATACGTTTACCACAGAGAAGAAACCGGCTTGAGGGTTTCCGCTATGCTGACAACAGTGAGGTGAAACATTGTAGGGATTATAAACAAATATTTTTTTCATAAAATAACATTACAGAAGAAACATTTCATTATGCGATGAGGATCAAATAATCAGGTAAACACTGAAACTGTCATACCCACATTGACCCACCTAAAAAATGATTATTTTAAAACGTTAAAATAGACATCTAATTTATTGATACTATTAGTTTATATTGGTTTTCAATATCGACTAATTCCCCCTAAGAAAACCATTAATAGTTTGCACTATCTTTTGGCCTGGACTCTATTTCCGGGCGTTATACAAGGCTTTTAGCCCCGTCACATAATTGGGGTGTAAATTTCATTTAACCTTGAACTTGAAATTTTTATTCCTCATACTAATTTCAGAAACGTCATTACAGTTCATTTCATTGGACATTATCGGGGTTTTAAAAGAAGGAAATGGGGATGGGTACACAACACAAAGTGCTGGATGTCATATGTATCGGGCGAATTGCTGTCGATTTTTATGGACAACAGATTGGTTCCCGGCTGGAAGATACCAGTACATTTGCCAAATATTTGGGCGGTTCATCAGGTAATGTTGCCTACGGCACGGCAATCCAAGGCTTGAAGTCAGGGATGCTGGCACGTGTAGGCGATGAACATATGGGCCGCTTCCTGCGCGAGGAATTACAACGTGTTGGTGCTGATACCCGTTTTCTTATTACTGACAAACAGCGTCTAACCGCATTGGTTATTCTAGGGATTAAAGATCAAGAGACTTTCCCACTGATCTTTTACCGTGAAAACTGTGCGGATATGGCCCTCACGCAAGATGATATAGACGAGTCTTATATTGCATCATCCCGAGCATTGGCTATCACTGGCACACATCTTTCGCACCCCAATACACGTGCTGCCATACTGAAAGCATTGGAATATGCGCATAAACATGGGCTACGAACCGCTTTGGATATTGATTATCGCCCAGTATTATGGGGCCTGACCTCACTTGGCGATGGTGAAACACGTTTCATTGAGTCGGAAAATGTGACTCAGCAACTACAGGAAGTCCTACACCATTTCAATTTAATTGTCGGCACGGAAGAAGAGTTCCATATTGCCGGTGGCAGTACAGATACCCTGATAGCGCTACAAAATGTCCGTAAAGCAACCCAAGCGACACTGGTCTGTAAACTCGGCGCACAAGGTTGTTCAGTGTTCGAAGGGGAAATTCCCACCCGTTGGGAATGGGTCAAACTCCATTCTGGTGTTCGCGTTGAAGTTCTCAATGTATTGGGAGCTGGTGATGCCTTTATGTCTGGCTTGCTACGCGGTTATCTTAATGATGAGAGCTGGGAACAAGCTTGCCGTTATGCCAATGCCTGCGGTGCACTGGTTGTTTCCCGTCATGGCTGTGCGCCTGCTATGCCAACCAAAATAGAATTAGACAATTACCTCAGCCGTGAACACTCTATCCTGCGCCCAGATCGTGATGCCTATCTTAACCACTTGCACCGGGTGACTAGCCGTAAACAGCAATGGCCGGAACTTTGTGTCTTCGCTTTTGATCACCGCAAACAACTGGCTGATATGGCTCGCGAGGCGGGGGTTAGTGAAGAACGTATTCCCAAGCTCAAGACATTATTGCTCCAAGCTGCGCAACAAGCTGCCCAAGAGTCCGAGCTGGCACAGAAGAGCGGCATTTTGGCAGATACAACTTATGGTCAGGAAGCACTTAACACTATTACTGGCCAAGGGTGGTGGATAGGCCGCCCTATTGAGCAACCCAGTTCAAGACCATTACGTCTGGAACACGGCAACATTGGCTCCCAACTTATTGATTGGCCGCTGGAACATGTTGTGAAGTGCCTGGTTTTTTATCATCCTAAAGACAGCATAGAGCTGCGCCAGCAACAGGATGAGCTGATTCTAGATGTTTACCGTGGATGCTGTAAATCAGGGCATGAATTGCTGTTGGAAGTCATTTTACCTGAAGATAATAAAGACAAAGATGAGCGTTATTACATTGAAACTATGGCACATTTCTATGCGCTAGGTATTCAACCAGATTGGTGGAAACTACCACCACTAAGCGCAGAAAATTGGCAACAAATAGGTAATTTGATTGAAACTCAAGACCCCTATTGCCGAGGTGTATTGATTCTTGGGTTAGACTCTTCAGAAGCTATCTTAAAAGCGGGTTTTGCCGCAGCGGCTCAAGCTCCTTGGGTTAAAGGTTTTGCTGTCGGCCGCACCATCTTCGGTCAAGCATCTCGCCATTGGCTACAAGGTGAGTTGGATGATGCAGAGTTGATCGCGCAAGTGAAACAAAATTATCAAACGCTGATAGGTTATTGGCGATACTATCGGCCTGTCATCTGAATTTAATACAGCTTTACTGGCGCTGGCGTGAAAAACGTCAGCGCCATTGTGCTGCCATCTGCACGATTTATTCCTTATTAGCCTGAAAAAATCCTGATTTTTGTCAAACTTGATAAAGTAATATCTTTTGCTTATAGCCGTTTCCTTTATTATGGCTTCGTGAACAGTTTTAATTCGCGATGAAATAAAAGCAAATGCGGATATCAGCAAATGAAATTTTCCAACCATCTGTTAGAATGCCTGACAGATAACCCCTGAATTTTCCTCTGCCGTGGGCCGAATGGATGAATAACCCTACTCAACTATCATTGTTACAAGACCAGATTCGTCATCGTTATGAGACGTTAAGCAAACGCTTAAAACAAGTTGCCCGTTATATCTTGGATAACAGTAACAGCATTGCATTTGATACAGTTGCTTCCATTGCGGCCCAAGCCAGTGTGCCACCATCAACATTAATTCGGTTTGCAAATGCCTTTGGTTTCAGTGGGTTTAATGAAATGAAACAGGTATTCCGTCAACATCTGATGGAAGAAACCGTTAACTATACCGAGCGCGCACGGTTATTCCGTCAAACCTCAACTGATGGCAATACAGCACCAGAAAAACCAGCTGAAATACTGAATGTATTTACGATGGTCAATGCACAAGCCCTACAACAACTTGCAGTGCAAACCAGCGCAGAACAGTTGGATAAAGCTGTTGAGCTATTGAACAACGCTGAAAATATTTATGTAATTGGTTTGCGGCGCTCTTTCAGCGTTGCTTCATACCTAACCTATGCATTACGTCATTTAGAACGCCGAGCTTTTCTAATTGATGGGCTAGGGGGTATGTTCGCTGAACAATTGAGTATGGTGAAACCCAAAGACGTAGTTATTGCCATTAGTTATTCGCCCTATGCACAAGAAGCATTAGAACTGGTCGAATTGGGTGCGAAAAGTGGCGCTCAACAGATTGCGATTACTGATAGCCAAGTCAGCCCATTAGCGGCTTTCAGTGATGTGTGCTTTGTGGTGCGAGAAGCACAAGTCGATGGATTCCGCTCACAAGTTGCTTCTATGTGTCTGGCGCAAACTTTAGCGGTTTCATTAGCGCTGAATAACGCAAAAGAATAAGCCCTAAAGCAAGATCATCTGGCACTTACAAGCTATGTGTAATATCTGAAAAATCAATGAAATGGGTAGAATCCCACCTACCCATCAATTCGTTTTTAACAAAAGCACCTTAGCTTTTTCCTGCCGGATATTGATCACTATTTATCCACGCATGATCTTTTTCCCAGGTAAATTTCCATCGCCGTACTGGCCCTGCCATAACATTCAAATAATAGCTGTTATAACCTGCCAATGTTGCCACGGGGTGGTAGCCCTTAGGTACTTTCACGACATCGCGGTTATAGACCGGCATACATTCATCCAGTGAACGATCGTCGGTATACACTCGCTGCATACAAAAACCTTGCTCTGGACTCAACCGGTGATAATAGGTTTCCTCTAAATAGGTTTCATCTGTAGCATTTTCCTGATCATGTTTATGACTTGGGTATGAACTGGTATTCCCTTCATCGGTATAAACCTCAACCACCAGCAAACTATCGGCGGGTTGATTGTCAGGTAAAATATTATGTACTAACCGCTGGTTACGCCCCTTACCTCGCCGCTCCACACCCACATCCGCCGGCGTAATCAGCCGGGAAGGTAAATAACCATTACCGGGGGCGCGGCAAACAGCCAATTCCAAATCGGTCTCTGCCACAACTTTCACATGATCATGATGTGGAACATAAACAGAATAAGGCGGTGTTCGTTCGAATGGACTCATGCGCTTGCCAATGTGCAGATATTCAGCCCGGCGTGTTGATACCGAGGCAATCCCAGCAACCAATACCAGGCAAAGTTCATTATCAGCACTGTCTAGAACCAACGTCTTTCCAGCCGTCAGGTGATAGACATCAAACCCGACAAAACGCCAGCCCGCGTTCTCTGGAGAAATATGCTGAATACGCCCATCCACATCCGGCAACTGACATTTGGCAAGTAATGACGACATAATGACTCCCCTGTTGGCAACATGAAATGACTCTAACGAACACTCTCAAGCAGCATTAACCCAGTGTTGGCATACTGTATTCGGAGGCAGTTTGTTGGCCGGTTGGCCAACGGGCCGTGGTTGTTTTCATACGGGTGTAAAAACGTACACCATCAGTGCCATGAACATTTAACGCACCGAATACAGAGCGCTTCCAACCGCCAAAACTGTGAAATGCCATCGGCACAGGAACAGGCACATTAACGCCAACCATCCCAGCCTGGACTTCATGTACAAACTGCCGTGCATAGTGACCGCTGCTGGTAAAAATCGCACTCCCATTACCAAATTCATGGCTATTTACCGTATTAATTGCGGTTTGGTAATCAGGAACTCTGACAATCCCCAACACTGGGCCAAAAATTTCTTCCCGATAAATCTTCATATCCGGAGTGACATGATCAAACAGCGTACCGCCAACATAATATCCTTGCTCATAGCCAGCGACATTATAATTGCGACCATCTGTGACTAATTTCGCGCCTTCTTTAACACCTTGATCAATATAACCAAGTACTTTTTTCTGATGGGCTGCTGAAATCAACGGCCCCATTTCATTTTCTTCCCCGCCTTGCTGTAGACCTGGGCCGACACGCAAATGAGTAATGAGTGGTTTTAACTTTTCAATGAGCTTATCTGCCGTGCTATCGCCGACGACAACAGCAATAGGCAATGCCATACAACGTTCACCGGCAGACCCAAACGCACCGCCCATCAATGCATTAACTGTCGCATCCAAATCAGCATCTGGCATAATAATCGCTTGATTTTTTGCAGCGCCAAAAGCCTGTACGCGCTTACCGTGCTCACTGGCAGAGGTGTAAATATGTTCAGCAACAGTAGAGGAACCCACAAAGCTTACGGCTTGAATTCGTGGGTCTGTGCAGAGTTGTGCAGCATTTTCATTTGAACAGTGAATAACATTGAATACGCCATCAGGTAAGCCCGCCTCTGTCAGCAATTCAGCTAAACGAACCGATGCTGAAGGATCGAGCGCAGGCGGTTTCAGAATAAAGGTATTACCGCACGTCAATGCAATGGGGAACATCCACATTGGAACCATCGCAGGAAAATTAAATGGGGTTATCCCGGCAACAACACCCAACGGTTGCATCATCGAGAAGCTATCAACCCCGGTTCCCACATCGGCGGAATATTCGCCCTTTAATAAGTGAGGGATACCACAGGCGAATTCGACCACCTCCAGACCGCGAGTGATTTCGCCTAACGCATCTGAATAAATCTTGCCGTGTTCACGAACAATCAACTCCGCCAATTCATCACGGTGTTGTTCAATTAATGTTTTAAAGTTGAACATGATGCGAGCGCGGCGCAGAGGGGGTGTTCGTGACCAATCGACAAAAGCCTGATGAGCAACTCCGATAGCCTGATGAACTTCTTCAGCTGTGCTTTGTGTAACCTGACTTTCAACCTTGCCGGTGGCTGGATTATGAATATCGACAGTCTGATTGCTGGAACTCAGGGAATTCTTCCCGCCGATAAAGTTACTCACGATTTTCATGTCTCACCCTCTTCTTAATAGCGGCTATCGCAAGGGTCATTGAAAATGGCTATATGCCAGACACCTAACGGACCATGCGCTCAATCAGTAAGAGTTATCTTGGATAAAGCCAATATAACCCACAAGGCGACCAACCGCCGGAAAGACGAAAAGCCAGCCGATATGCAGACTCTATGCTATTGAAAAAAAAGTTTCAAATAACTTTCTTTGGAAATTTTATTTTGTGCGATGCATCGCAAGTTCCTGCAAAAAGTTCGCGTCACTATCAAAATCCTCAGAGCATCAACACAATACACCCATCCATCTGCAATACCTCACTTTTTATGCTAAGACAAACTGCCAATGTAGAAAAAACATGTATGTTAACTTGATAAAGCCTCACATTAAATGATTCCTATTCGATATTTTTCAGCTTAATATTTGAGCTGGATCGAAAAATTAATTTTTCGTTATTTAATTAAAATGAAATAAATGTTTTCATCCTGATCAGGATACGAGTGACTTTAATCTTCGTCCGCTGGAGACAGGTTGGCAGTCTCCAATGTCGTCATCGGTTGTATTTATCGGCGGTTTGGCCGTCGGGTTATCATTGCAGGAGCAAAGCTATGCCTATTGCACAAGATCGTTTCTGTATTAATCGCAAAATTGCCCCAAACTTAAGTATCGAAAGCTTTTTTCGTTTGGTTAAAAAATGTGGGTTAAATAAGGTTGAATTACGCAATGATATGCCGGGCGGGAAAGTGACGGATGAGTTGAGTTCAGCGCAACTCAATACCCTGACTGATGAATATGGAATCGAAATTGTTACTATCAATGCGTTGCAATACTTTAACCTGCCAGAACACCGCCCAGCACTGCTGAAAGAAGCAGAAAACATGCTAAAACAAGCAAAAGCAATTAACTGCCGTGGGGTTATTTTATGCCCAAACTGTAGCGCCAATGACCGCCGTTCAGCCGAGCAAAAAGAACAAGACACACTAGATGCTTTAGTGCTGTTAGCCCCGCTATTTAAAAAGTATCAAGTAACCGGGCTGGTAGAACCTTTAGGTTTCGAAATCAGTTCATTACGTTCTCACCTGCTAACACAATCTATTATTCGCAAGTCAGCCGCGCCCTATAAAATGGTGTTGGATACCTTCCACTATTATCTGAGTGATATTGCACCGGCCGAATTCGATGCACATATCGACATCAATACCATCGGGCTGGTGCATCTTTCCGGTGTCGAAGAGGCGCGGTTAAAGTCCACACTGACCGATGAAGACCGAATTATGCTGGGTGAACAGGATAAACTGAACAGTAAACAGCAAGTAGCTAATTTGGAACGGCTGGGTTATCAGGGGATATATGCTTTTGAACCATTTTCATCACAATTGAATACTTGGTCAGAGGCTGATATTGAAAGGGAAATTCATCAAAGTATTGCCTATCTACAGAACTAAATGCAGAACTGGTATCGATCAGCCAAGTTGAAAGCATGAAAAGCCCCATCAAGAAATGATGAGGCTGATTGTCATACACCCGCAGTATGGTTTAAGTGAACATTTTGGCTTAACCAACTGCGGTTAGCTTTTCGGCGGTTTTTCCCGGCCACGAGAACTGAAAACGCTGGGTTCCATTTTTAGCCTCGTTGGCCCTCACCCCAAATCTAGCAAACTATTAAGCTGGTTGATTTGTTGCCGCCACTCACGTTGTAATGTGATTTTTTGGTGTTTAGGTTTACGCGCCAAATCCTCGGCCAATTTAGCTTCCAGTTCCAGTAAGGTTGCCAGCAGGTATTCTTCCTCACTCTCCATTGGTGCAGTAATGACCTCAGTTACAACAACTGAAATCGAACTCGGTGCGGTAACTGGTTTATCGGCCAGAATGTCATAGACCGGGGCCAGGTCGTGCCACTCCTCAAGCCGCCGTTGGTGAATTAACCAGAAGCGATTACAACTTTGCTCAATAAATGTGCGGTCATGGGACACTAATAATACCGCGCCGCTGAACGTTTTTAGCGTTTCCGCCAGTTCCTCCTTACCTTCCATATCAAGGTGGTTGGTCGGTTCATCCAGTAGCAGCAACGAATAGTTCGCTAGTGTCAGGCCGATAAACAGCAGCCGCGAACGTTCGCCACCACTGAGGGTACTGACCTTTTGCTGATGCCGCAGGTAAGGGAAACCCGCACCAATCAGCGCCATTTTCCGTTGATCTTCCGTCAAGGGTGCGAAAGGTGCCAGCGCATCACTGAGCGAATCATCATCATGTAATTGATGCAGGCTTTGATCGTAATAACCCATCCGGACTTTTGGATGGAAAACCATGCCCGCATCGGCGGTATCTGGTTGGTTGAATGCTTGCCATAAACTGTGTAATAACGAAGACTTACCGCAACCATTGCGCCCAACCAGCGCGATACGATCACCACTTTTTACCCTGACTTCATCCAGTTCGAATAAGACCGGCGCATCCGATGCAGGGCGCACCTGCAAATCAGACAGCGCCAGCACGCGGTCTGCGGGCAATGCTTCGCCATTGAGCCGCAATTGCCACTGATGACCGGCCGTCAGCAAGGTTTGATCTTCCTTCATTCGGTCGACCTGTTTCTCCATCTGTTTGGCTTTACGTGCCAACTTTTCGTTGTCATACACACTGCCCCAGATAGCCAGCCGTTTGGCGCTTTTCGCTACGCGGTCGATCTCCTTTTGTTCGGCCTGATGGCGATGGGCATCGGCGCTATCTTTCTCCTCCAGTGCCTGTCGGGCTTGTGTACAGGGCAGACGAATAAATTGTAGAGTTTTATCGCGCAGGATCCAGGTGCAGTTGGTTACGCAGTCCAGCAGGCTGCGGTCATGTGATACCAACACAAAGCTGCCGCCCCAGTTTTGCAGAAACTGCTCAAGCCAGAGCAGAGTCGGTAAATCCAGATGGTTACTGGGTTCATCCAACAGCAGTAAATCCGGTTGGCGGATCAGCGCCCGCGCCAATAACAGACGCGTATGCTGCCCGCCGCTCAGGGTTCCGGCAGTCAATGACCATGCTCTTTCATCAAAACCCAGTGTGGCGAGCAGCACTTCAGCTTGCCAGCGTTCAGGTTGGTGCAGGCTGTCCGGCAGATGATTGAGCACCGCGTCTATCAGGGTGGCATTGTGCAGTTCGGAGGGCAGATGTTGTTCCACCGTTGCCATCAGACATTGGTTTGCCGTGGTGATGGTGCCGGAGGTCTCAGAAAGTGCGCCGCTGAGGATTTTCAGCAGGGTGCTTTTGCCACAGCCATTATGGCCAATCAGGCCAATGCGATCGCCTTTTTTCAGGCTAAAGGAGATCTCAACCAGCAATGGGCCGAAGGTGTTGTCGTAGCAGACAGATTGTGCGGAAAGTAATGTGCTCATGATGCTTATCCAGATTTTCAGGCATAAATATGCCTATCGTCGAAAATTGCTGACGATAACCGGTAAGCCGGAGGGAAGTTCTCAGATTGTTAGTTAGCTTCGCTCAAGCAGGTTATCGCAGCACGATACCGGTAATGCTTGAGCTATGACGATCGCTAAGGACGAGCGAAACTAAAAACATTTCACGGGTCAACATGGCAATCCTCCTTATATAATATTGGCGTATGAATAATGTGATTATATTGAGCAGCTTGTTATTTAGTCTACCTTTTTTATAGCCCATTATTATTCCGAGAACTTCAAGCTTTCTAGCTCTCCCCATCAGGCTTCCACTGCATTCAATAGGGTTTAAATTTAGCCCAAAAAATCTAACCGAATGATTTTATTAACCATGAGCCGCCCTGTAAGGCGAAAAAAAAAGTCTGTACACTCGTTAAGATAAAGTTTGTACGCTAATTTTTAGAAGCCTAAGCCACTCGGATCAGGCTCCTTTTTGCACTACTGTTTAAGACTTATCTATTGATAAGAGAATGTTATGCTGGCAAGCGCATTTGCAGTGCCCGGTTGTAAATCCCCCGTACGGATATAACGCGCCTGGAAAGGCAGTGTCAGTGTTTGTGCCTGACCAGTGCTTTGAACAAAAAATTGATTGAGCGTTCCAGAAGCCGAACTGTCCGGGCCTAACATCAGCGGGCCATTACCGTCATAGAAAAACTCCACACCGACACCAGCAGCAGTTGAGTTACTGGTTAATGACACCACAGAGGAGGTGTTCGCCGGTTTAGCTTGATCTGTCATCACTGCGTTAACGGCAATATTTTCATCACAACTCAGGGCAATATCGAAATGACCAAAAGCAGATGTGCTGCCGACCGAAGGCAGTGTGCGGACATCAATCACCCCAAGATCCACATTTGCAGCCTTGGTGTTAACAGTACAGCCTGATGCTTGCACAGTGATACTGACAGGATTGATGATTACTCGCGCAGTTTTCACCTCATTGTTGTAAGCCGTCAGCACTGCGGCATCAATAGAACTTGTCAGGTACACACCGGATGAGAGTGTATGACCCGTTTTGATAAACGTCACTTTCGCCGACCAGCCCAAATCCGGACTCGTGCCGCTGGTTCCAGGCGCTGGATATGTCTGAGTCACTCCGTCTTGTAGCGGTATATAGGCGGAGCTATTGAAATCTTTCAGTCCAATAATAAAGCCCACTCCAGTCACCCCGGTTTCAAAAACAGCGTAATTAACGCCATCGACATTTACCGACATACCCGTAGAGATGGCACCGCTGCCCGGCATCATCGTGCTTTTATTGCAATTGTAGATAATATAGCCGCACCAAAATACTTGCTGTACTGATGCCGTCGCACTCCAGGTGGAACCGATAATATTACCGGGCTTCACCGAATCAGCAGGGCCTGAATAATTCATCGGCTGGGGTGATAACGTAATATCTGATTTCCAGTCCAGAGCATAAGCTTTACTTGCGCCGCAAAGCACAAAAATAATAGTGATAAATAATCGTATCATTGATACTCCAATACCCAAGTGGCAATGGCCGATACAGAGCCGGGGCTGACCGGAGAGCCAGTTGCAGTGAGGTGTGCATAAAATTTCATCTGAACATTCTCCGCGCCAGGTGTTCCCAAAACTTCTGTTTGCATATTTAGCGCCAGAGGCTTTTCAGCTTTATTCAATAACTCAACAGCAACGCCCGTAGCACCACCGTCATCAATTTTAATCAGATCGGCCCCAGGGCCATCCGGCGCACCGACAAAGCGAACTTTGACTCCGGTAAATGTCGGCCCACACTCTTCCAGATTGATGAAAAAGGGGGTTTTAATATTGCTGATCCCGCGCCCAGCAACGAATTGTTGCGAGCCAATATTTCCCAAAGGAACAGTCTGCATTTTCGAATCAGTCGAAACTGTACAGGTGTTGCCAATCAGTTTTCCCGTCACAGAGACCAGCACATCGTAGGCCAGCACCGGCGTGGGTAAAAATGAAAGTGCCAGTATTGTCAGTAATGACGTCCTTAAAATTATTGACATACCAGCTCCTGCGAATAGAGGCCTGTATTAGGGTTGTGATGTTTTTTATCCAACTTGAAACGTGCGGTGCAGGTTTTATCATTGCCTGTTCCCCATACCGCCCGTAGCACTCCCTGCTGAGGTAGCCCGGATAAATAAAGGCTCCCTTCATCACCAACGATACCGCTGTTAGTGCTCTTGTCATTCAGCGAGACAATCGTGCCAAATGGAAGAACGCCGTTTTTATGGCGAATAAAGAACATCGCTTTCATGCCAACCTTGGTCGAGATTGTTGCTCTTACCAGGGCACCTTCGGTCGGTGTTTTACTCACCATTGTATTGTCCAACTCAACACTATCCCCTGCCGTCGTAACATCCATTTCTACCCGGTTCATACGGTAAGGGGTCGCATAGGGGATAACTGCATAGCCGCGACTGTCGGTTCTAACACCTCGGTGGCTACGGATGGCGACATCACTTGCTCCCTCTGCCTTAACCAGAATGTTGGTGTTGCCCAATGGTTGGCTGAATGTCAGGCCATCTTCATGCAACACTACACCGCCACTCATACCGTAACTTAGGCTACGAGCGTTCTTCGAATAACCGTAGCCAAGGTTGTAGTCACCCCTTGCCCCTTGGTAACGAAGGGCAAGATCACCGCCATACTGTTGCTGGGCACTGTAACGCTGGCTGGCGCTATAAAATAAATTTTCCTGCCCTGGCACGTAGCCATTAAGACCTATATTGTTAATAGAACCTGATGAATCAGAGTTCGTCAGCGTATAATTGGCACGAGTGGACAGCGCAGGATCGCCTAATGGCAATGAGAACGAAAACGCGAAAATATTATCTTTTTTCCTGTCATACAGGCTGGTGCTACGCTGGTAGCTAACCCCGTAGGAAACTCGACCGAATGTGTTACTCCATGCAAATTGAGCACTTTCAGCCGATTTATCTGATTTCCAGTAAGTCTGCTTATCCCACGACAGTGATAGCGCGCCAGCATCACCCATGCTTTGTGACAAAACGACCTGGTTTCTGGATTTACGGGATAAAGCCAAATCGTAGACATTCTCATAATTAGTGCTGATAGAGCCATCAGCCTCCGTTATGAAATCCACATTTCCACCTTGCATCCGTTTGTAGGTGGTATCACTTAGTTCATAGAAACCATCAGAGGAGAAGAACCATAAATTTAGATTGAACCTGGTTCCGTAATCATTAACTAACTTGTTGTAACGCAGACGTAAAGCGTCGCCACTGTAGCGATTGCTATCGGCCAGCATGCTTTGGGCATGAGTCACATCAAGTGAATATGCGCCCAAACGCCCAACGTTTTGTCCAATTCCCATCGCCAGGCCGGTGTGATTTTCTGAAAACTGAACGCCACCGTAGAGTGTCAAACCATATTGCCAGCCCCAAAATGCTTCAGTTTGCATAATCAGTGGAGAGTCTTGGTTTTCATTCGAGCGGAAATATCCGACCCCAGCAGCATATTTAAATTGCCCCGGACGTACCAGATTTGGCACGCTGGCAAATGGCACGGTGTAATGCGATTCCGTTCCATTGGCCTCTTGGATCGTAACGGATAAATCGCCGCCTGAGGCCGTCGGATATAAATCATTTAATATAAACTCACCAGGGGATACGGAAGTCTGATAAATAATATTGCCATTCTGGCGTACAGTTACAGTGGCATTACTGCGAGCAATGCCACGGACTTCAGGAGCATAGCCCCTCAGGCTAGCTGGCAGCATATTATCGTCGGTATTCATTGCCACACCTCTGAGTCCCACAGAGTTAAAAATCTGTGCGGAGGTGTTGGTTTCACCCAAATAGAGCTGAGACTGTAATGGAGATAAATCACGCTGCACCCACGTTTGAACATGCGTTAGGCTATCATCCGTATTTTTTGTCCATGTTGAATAATCGCGAAATCGCCACGGGCCAAAATTCATTCCGCTGTTCAAGCCAATAAACATCTGATTATCTATTCCCCGATTTTCGTGACGATATTCATTGCGCGCCCCATTGACGGCGTAATTCAGCCAGCCAGAATTAATACCGTACTCCCAACTTTTGGGATTAATATAGCCACGAGGTACATTTAACATATACCTCTGAGGCAGATTAAAATAAAGGGACAACTTATTTTGCTCAAAAGATATTTTTGTGTCGGGGAAATAGTCTTCCAGAGAATAACATTGATCATCGGATAGATAAAAATCACCCTTAGCCTGAGTGACATCAATGAGCATTAATTTAATCTGCTCCAATGTCAGACATGGCTCAAGTGCGGAATTATTACCTTTCTGCTTAATGTTAAATTTCACATCTGTAGTAAATACGTAACTTTCGTTTACGTTGATACTCACGTTATACACACCTGAAGGTAATTCACCACCATCATTAATCCAAGATAGATCTGCAACGCTATCATTTTCGCCATTAAGAAATGCGGGATTAAAATGAATGTCATTCTGTGCGTGAACTACGCCCCCCAATAAAAAATGGGATAGCAGAACACAATTTATTTTAATTTTCACTCTACACACTCTTATATATGCTGGATTATTTTATGATGAATAAAACTCAACGCTTTGTTAACGTTATAGAAACTTCCGGCGTCCAGGCACCGTAATCGTTGATAGCCTGATAACTAAGCTGACTAGCGTTACTGAATGATTCTTTAAGCGTCACAGTATCTCTGGGCGGGATCATGACCGACGATACCGCTTTCCCATCCGCTTTCATATTTATAGTCGTAATATAAAAAGGAGTCGGATTAATAATCTTTATTTGACCATTATTAAATTCGCCACTAAGACTATTCCACACTTCATTATTTATTTTTTTTGTCAGCGCATCTGGTCGATAAAATAATTTAATACGACTCGCCGAGGCGAACTGTAAAGTATTAGCATGACTTTCCTGACCAGACTGAGGAATTGCCTTTACGGTTATCCAATAAAGCGTTTCACGGTCTTGAGGTGGCTGTTGTCCATTAAACATGACCTTAACTGAGTTTTCTATTTCTGGTTTAAGAACAAATAGAGGTGGCGTGATAACAAAATCACTAGAGCGTTGCCCTTCAGCATTTTCAACCCACGACTGAATAAGAAAAGATGACTCTTTATTTGTATTTCTGACGTCTAATAAAGATTGTGAGGTTGACCCTGAATAAACCATTCGAGTTACACCTAACCCAACACCTCCGGCATATACCGTAGATGTGCACAGCGAAGTGACCAACAAAATAAATGTCGTCAGAATACGCATGATAAATACCTGAATGTTGAAATAAAGTTTAAGGTCCGGCCATCCTTGCCAGACCTATCAATTAAGAGTAAGTCAGGGTGTAAGTAGCAACAGTACTTGCATCACCCGCAGTAGCTCCACCTGTAGGTGAATAGTATTTCGCACCAAAGATTAACGTATTCAAACCATCGCGTAAGGCTACAGCGCTGGAGGCTTCACCCAATTTAATGACCGTGCCCAGTTCGCTATAAAGACGAACAGCTACGTTCTGCGCAGTACCCGTTCCGCCATTTGAACCTACCGCCAGGCTGGTAGGATCATCATTGTTGGGTATACCACTAAAGGTCACTGCAACATCCTTAGATACTGTGGAGTCACAATCTTCCAAAACAATAGAGAATTTCTTCATCGTTGATGCTTCACTGGCTGCTGCACTCAACGCCGCAGTTCTTACCTGCCCCATTTCCACGTTGATGTTAGCGCTATTGCTGCTCACAGCGCATGCTGTGGTTACAACAGAACCATTAAAATTAATGGTGCCACCTGCAACTTCCGCAGCATACGATGAAGTCGCCAGTGGGAGCAGTGCCAGCAAGCTGAACGGTAACAGCTTCTGTGTTAAAAATTTATTATGTACTTTCATGTTAATACCTTCTATATATTGACGTTGTTAAAATAAGATAAAGTTAGTCTCAAACAATACAGAGGCCTGTTTTGCTTTTTGATCTATTTATATTATCGGTGTGTATTTAAAATACACTGGGTTAAAAACTATGCACACAATTCTTGCATATTAATGTGTGTAAACTTCAAAAGTTATCATCGCGTTAATAGATATAGACTTAATCAGCCATGATAATTAACTCTCAATTTTGTGAGATCATTGTTATCTGACTTAAAGTTATAACTAAATAGCATGATGAAAAACACTATTACTTATAATTTGTTTTATAAAAACGAAAATCTTGTAAGAAAAATCTCTCAGCCAACTGGAAATTTCATAACGTCTACGAGATTAGGCGGTAAAATAATGGTGTAATAGCATGGGATTTTAATGCATAACCCACTTTTCCAACATTAAAAATAAAATCCTGATTCAATCCAATTGAGATTAATTTAAATCTTAATTCTCTTATCGTTTTCCATAATTGTTGGCTAGACGCAACGAGGTTGTGGTCTTCCCAGACTTCCTTGAGGAAAATTTCTTTCGAAACTGCCGGTTCCCCTTTAGCGACTCGAGTTAACAAGCACTTAAAAAATCTAACCATCACATCATTGAGAGCAACGGCACCCATAATCATTGAGCGCTCAGGATAGACTGCTGAGATTCTCGTTAATCTTTTATTAGCAATATCAAATTGAATATCATTATCAATGATGAAGCCAAAAAGTCTGTTTTCCATAAATCATACAGCCTTATTCAAATGCATATAT
>NZ_CABHXX010000087.1 GCF_902170565.1 Yersinia thracica | reverse complement strand
GGCTTAATGCCAGTCAGTTAAGCAACTGACTGGCATTTTTACGTCTCGCTGTTGGGTATTTTTCTGGTCTTTCTTTAACCACTCGTGGATAGCTTCTTTCTCGCCTTGTCGGCAGTTTCACCATCTTCGCCTGACTTTCAAGATCACGCAACAGCCCCGGTATTCTTCCCGGCGACGCATAAGACAGTCCTCCTAATAAATTGGTCACCATCAATGTCGATTGGGCGAAGCTCAGTTGGTTCGGCCAGATCCCCTTTAGCGTCGAAGCCATCTTTATCATCTGATACCTGACTAAATTGTAACCTATTAATATTCCCCATAATTCCTGTTGAACAAGCTCTGGCTTTTTGCTCCGCAAGGTTAAGCGGCTCAGTTGCATCGTCTGTTTCATCTCCCTGTAGCCCAGTTCAATTTCCCACCGATAGTGATATAAATCGGCCAGTTCATGCCCCGGTTGCCGGGCAACAAAATATCGAGCCGATTAACAATTTGATGCAAAGGATATTTGCGCTCAAGGGCCATGCCGACGACACACCAAACCATCATATCCATCGATAATCGGCGTTTACGAAGAGTGACAGTTCCGGTTTCAGCCAGACATTGGCTAATAATTTCGGGGCCAAGAACGTCCCCCAGCGTAGGTAACGAATTATTGGCCAGATTGAATTGAGAGATAAGGTCAAGCGCTTGAGAAATTTGCATAAAAAAATCCGGAAACAGAACCTGCTCCGGATTTTCTCATAGTACAAGGATCGTTCAACTGATCCTTAAGTGATCGGCATTA
>NZ_CABHXX010000086.1 GCF_902170565.1 Yersinia thracica | reverse complement strand
GTCTGTTAGTTTCCGTTACCTATTTGTAGGGCTGTATTTTTCATTATAGAATAATTTCATATAGTTACATTTTTTCTTTCTTTTTTATATCTCTATTTTTTATAGTAAATATCATCCATTTCTTATATTAAATTTGAAAATTTGATCTTATAGGCCCATTATTCGCTTTAGTGGCATAATTCGTAGAAATAAAAGGTGAAGTTAGATATATGGAATGGATCGCAGATCCTACTATTTGGGCAGGGCTAGCGACGCTGGTTGTGCTCGAAATTGTGTTGGGCATTGATAATCTAATATTTATTGCTATTTTGGCGGAGAAGCTACCCCGCCATTTACGAGATAAAGCCAGAGTAACAGGGCTGTTGTGCGCATTGCTGATGCGCTTGGTATTATTGGCGTGTATCTCTTGGTTAGCGACATTAACTGCGCCATTTGTCACGCTTTCTGGGCATCCGTTCAGCGCCCGTGACTTGATCATGTTAATCGGCGGGATATTCTTGCTATTCAAAGCCACCATGGAGCTCAATGAGCGCCTTGAGGGCAAGGATCATCAGCAAAATCAGCAACGCAAAGGCGCTCGTTTTTGGCCTGTCGTGGCACAAATCGTGGTGTTGGATGCTATTTTCTCTCTCGATTCGGTGATTACCGCCGTCGGTATGGTTGATCATCTGGCGGTCATGATGGCGGCGGTCTGTATTGCCATTGGCTTGATGCTATTAGCCAGTAAGCCATTGACTCGCTTTGTGAATGCGCATCCAACGATTGTCATTCTCTGTTTGAGCTTCTTGCTAATGATAGGTTTCAGTTTAGTAGCTGAAGGCTTTGGTTACCGTATTCCGAAAGGTTATTTGTATGCGGCTATTGGTTTCTCAGTCATTATTGAATCGTTGAATCAGTTTGCACAATTCAACCGCCGCCGCTTCCTATCGACTGTCCGTCCTTTACGTGAAAGGACAGCAGAGGCGGTGCTGCGTATGCTCAGTGGCAAGCACGAAGAAGCTGAATTGGATAACCATACCGCTAATCTGATTGCTGATAATACTCGGGTGGGTCAAGAGGTGTTCAACCAACAAGAACGCCGGATGATTGAGCGGGTGTTAGGGCTGGCACAGCGGACGGTGAGTAGCATCATGACCTCACGCCATGATGTTGAGTATCTCGACTTGAATGATCCGCCAGAAAAATTGACTCAGTTGCTGACGAAAAATATGCATACCCGAATTGTCGTCACCGAAGATAGTTCAACAGATGAACCACTTGGCGTGATTCATGTCATTGATTTGTTGAAGCAACAATTAACCAATGAAAAACTCGACTTGCGAGCGCTCATTCGCCAACCTTTAATTTTCCCTGAGCAAGTCTCTTTGCTGATGGCGCTTGAACAATTCCGCCAGGCACAAACCCATTTTGCCTTCGTGGTGGATGAATTTGGCTCTATCGAGGGGGTGGTGACGCTGACTGATGTGATGGAAACCATTGCAGGTAATCTGCCTGTTGCAGGTGAGGAATTAGATGCCCGTCATGATATTCAACAAACTGATGATGGTTGCTGGATAGCCAATGGCTATATGCCGTTGGAAGATTTGGTGCTCTATCTACCACTGCCGATTGATGATAAACGTGAATATCATACATTGGCTGGATTATTGATGGAGTATACCCAGCGGATCCCTCAGGTCGGCGAACAATTGAAAATTGGTGACTATTTGTTTGAACCTCTTGAGGTGAGCAGTCACCGCATCTTAAAGGTGAAGATCACGCCGCTGAAGGTTCCGGACCCTGATTATGAAGTGTGATGAGTGGGTAGCAGAATATTTAGGCCACAGAAATTGGCTGTGTGAATGATAAAAATAGAACCGGGTTGCTTATTGCCACCCGGTTTTTTTATGATTATTTGTGCTGTTTATGGCAATTCGCAGAAGTTATAAATGCACGGGAACCAGAATTTCAGTAGCGACAATCACCACCACTAGCCCAACCAATACTGGAACTGAGGTGCGTTTCACCACTTCGAAAGGTGAGATTTTTGCCATCCCTGCCACCGCAACTACCACGCCAGAAACCGGGGACAGCGTGCGCCCCAAATTTGAAGCTTGTAGCATTGGGATCACCAGATAAGCCGGGTTAATTCCCATTTGTGCTGCCAGTTTCGGGATCAATTCAACAAATGCATAGAATGGTGCATTACCTGAGCCGGTCGTCATCGCCGCCAGCATGGTGATAGTGACCAATACCAGCATCATAATAATGCCACCGGTGCCGAATGATTGTGCCAATCCAATCAGCCCACTGATAAACCCAACGGTACTCAGACCCTGCGCAAATACCCCAGCAGCAACTAACAGCATAACCACTGTTGCGAATGCATCAGCCATCCCCCGATAAGCAACCTCGAGTCCGGTAAAGACCGTTTTTGCATTGAAACTGCGCAAGAACTCAATCACGGCAGCAATCAGCATACAAATGACCAATACCGTAATGATGTGTAGTTCCGGCCCCCATTTGCCATCAAATATCAGCACGCCAATAATGGGTGTGAAAGGTAAAATGGCGTAAAAGCTCGGGGCATTAGTCGTGATGTCATTAACATCCATCATTTCATGCTTTTCCTGGCTTTTTTTATCCAGATAACGCTGCCAGAAAAAGTGAGCAATAGCCATGCAGACAATCGCCGCAATGGAGATGGGTAATGTGGTTTTAAAAGCAAAATCGACCAATGGCATTTCAGAAGCTTTCGCTGCCAGCACGACATCGCCAGAGGTGGGGGCCAGAATGATAGCTGCGGGTGATGCACAAATTGCGGCTGCCGCTCCCCGACTGATACCCACGTTAACCATCACTGGGAACAATGTCGCCATCAATAGTACGCCCAACCCGGTTGCCGATGACACCGCCAAAGACATCAAACAGGCCACAATATAGGCCGCGACCATCAATAAATACGGGGAGTTGATCATTTGCAGTGGTTTGGATGCAATCTTAACCACCACATCATTCGCGCCAATGTGGGTCATATACGCGGCAAAGCCACATAACATCATAATCATCATGCCGAGGTCGCCACCACGGCTCATCAGCAAGATTTTGACGTACTCAACAATGTCTGTCGCCCGCCAACCGGTTGCCGTCGCGCTGGCTGGTAATACGTTTTTACCCATCAGGGCACTGATAATTAATAACAATAAACCGCCGACCATCAGTACGCCGGTGGCTGAGTAGCCTTTAATAATATAACGGCCAACACCAATGGCCACTACAACCCCAATCAAAAGATCTAACATATACCCTCTCTTACCGAAAACTCGCCTGTTGCTGAATACCCTGCGCTTTCAACACCACCGCACCGCTAGTGGCCTGCTAATCACTTGGGGTGTAAATCATTATTGTTGTTAATACTCAGATCATTGAGACACAGATTGTTAAAACACAGAAATTGCTCTGCACTCTGCCCAAAGTCCATGGGCGAGTTTATGACATCTATCAATGATTCGCAGAGATTTTAGAAACAAATGTTAGTTTGTGAGCAAGAGAGAGGATTTTATGTTTAGAAAGGCGACATTAGTGAACAATATCATAACTGGAGGATAACAAAATCAGACCACCACCTCCGATAACTGTTATTGCTATCGGAGATGGCGCTCTTTTTTAAAGCTTATCAATCAGCTTTTTAAGATCCTGACTTCCGCGGCTCTGCTGAGTACGTTCAGCCCAGTCACTGAGTGCTTTTTTAGCCCGCTGTTGTAATTCATCCCGCAAAAGCTGCTCAACATTCAATTGATAACTGAGTTGAGCCCATGGGCCATAAATACGCAGCGGAATGTCCGTATTTTGCAGCATTTTGACCAGGCTATCTTGCCCGCTCCAACCTTGCATCACACGTACTGACAGGTTCATGTCAGCTTGCTGCGCCGGTAGATTGAGTTCTCCACTGCCTTTAATCGAAATCAAAGTAGAATCTGCCACCAGATTACTAACATTCACCCGCCCTTTATTCAGGGTCAAATTGGCTTGCAGTTTTTTAACCTCCGTGTAACGCTCATAACGTTCCGGGCCTTTAACATCACTGGAGCTACGGGTGACAGCCTGCTGAATAAGTTGCTGAATGTTCAGTCCCTCCAACTTCGCATCATTCATACTGAATTGCGCATTTCCTTTCCAACGGTGGTTGAATGCCTCAACATCAAGTCCTTCGCCAGACAACTGCGCTTGCATAGAGAATTGACCCGTCATCACCGAGGGTAAATTAGCCGCCACCAATACCGGCCCTAACTCCATGTGATTTATCACCGGATTAACCGCAGTGAGCACTTTCTTGCCCGTGACATCCAGTGAGCCTGGTAGTGAAAAATCACCGCCCAATGCGCTGCCGGTTAAACGGCTAATCTGGACCTCACCTTGTTGGTTTGATACTTGTAGATCCAGCTTGCTGACTTTTATTGCACGATAAACCATATTATTCGCAGTCAGCGTCATTTGCGCCGAAAAATCGCGTAATGCCTGTAGATCCTGCCCGACATCATCATCGACTTGAGCAGCAATGACTGGCGCAGTCACTGTCGCCGCTTTGGCCGTGGTTTTAGTGCTGGCGGTGCTCTTGGGCTGCCAACCGAAAATGGCATCCAAGTTGAGATTATCAGCAGCCAGATTAATAACATACTCAGGAACGAGGCTCAAAGTCGCTTTGGCACTGCCGGTCAGTTGGTTATTATTTGCCGTGAAACTCAGTTTATTGAGCAACAATTGCTGAATATCACGTTGATAACTGGCTTCTAATACCCCCTCTCCACTCACACCACCGACAGGAATATCCGCACCTTCCAATTTATAGGTAAATTGGCTGATATTTGCGCTGAACTGCTGTGGATAATGGCGCATATCTGCGTCGGCAACCAAGGAGAAAGTGATATCCCGCTGATTACGGTTAACGCGGCTGTTGAGTGTTATATGGACTTGTCGTTGAGGGTCTTGGCTAAGTTCAAGATTAATATCGCGGACGTTCACTTGATCATTATCTGACCGTTGCCAAATTAGCAGACTGTCAGCAACCTGGACTTTATTGATATCGAGTTTCCAGGCGCGATGTTCATCAAGTGGTGCATTGCCCGCTGGCGCAACCGGCGCCCCTGGTTCCTGCTGTGCCTCACTATCCGGCGTTAAGCGGATAACCGCACCTTTTAACATGACCTGTTTAACATCAAGCTGATGCGATAACAGGGGCCAGAGTTTGACATCCAGGCGCATATTTTCAGCACTGACTACCGGCGCAGCAGCACCGGGGGCCGTTAGCGAAGTCCGACCCGCAATGATGCTAAGTTGTGGCCAGACATGCCAACGTAAATCACCGTCCAGTTGCAGATGATAACCACTTTTTCTTTCAACCTGTTTGACCATATAAGCACGAAAGTCATTAGGATTTACTAGCAATACCAATGCGCTCATTCCTGCCACCAGCACAACCAGCAGGATAATCAACGTCGTTAGTAATCGTCTCATGACATCCTCTTGTCTTATTAAGCTAAAAGTCTTATCAGGTGAAAATCTCAGAGAGAAAAGGGCTAATCTTTATCAATACGGCTGGCTACAGCACCTTGTTGGCCACGATATTTGGCATCCTGACGACTATTATAAGGGCGGGCGGCGGGGCCAGAGAGTGGCTCAAAACTCAGCGCACCAATCAGCATTCCAGGGCGCAGTGCCAATGGCAGCTTACCTGAATTATAGAACTCCAGCACAATCCTGCCTTGCCAGCCGGGATCTATCCTGTGGGCGGTCACATGCACCATCAATCCAAGGCGGGCCAAGGAAGATCGGCCGTCAAGCCAGCCGACCAGATCATCGGGGATAGTCACTGATTCCAGTGTAACCGCCAGCGCCAACTCACCGGGATGCAGGAAGAATGCCTCCCCTTCAGGCAGAATGATTTCATCACTCATGACCCGTTCCAGCGCTGCGCTGACTTCATCTTTCGGGCCGCTTAAGTCAATAAACCCCGCAGTATGCCCGAGGAAGACACGGAATTTATTTCCTAAGCGGACATCAACTGTCGCACCATTAATACGTTCTACTGGTGGGCGAGGATCAATCCCCAATTTACCGCTATCCAGCCAAGCTTCTATGTCACGGTCGCACAGTCTCATTGCTAAAATCTCCATCAAAATTCGCATGTTACAGCTTACATACTATGCAAGCTGCCATATTAAGAAGCAAAGATCCAGACGAACGTTACTCAAAGAACTGGCTAATTTTCGCTTTTAGAATATCGATCGCAATACGGTTTTTGCCACCGCGCGGCACGATAATGTCAGCATATTGCTTGGAAGGCTCGATAAACTGCAGGAACATTGGGCGCACTGTTTTCTGGTATTGAGCCATGACGGAGTCCATTGAGCGGCCACGTTCATTGACATCACGCTTCATACGGCGCATCAAACAGATATCCAAAGGGGTGTCGACAAAGATAGAAAAGTTCATTTCCTGGCGCAGACGAATGTCGGTCAACAGCAAGATTCCTTCCAAAATAATCACTTTTTTCGGTTCTAAATGGACGGTTTCTTTTTTACGCGTATGCTCAGTATAACTGTAAAGCGGCAGTTCAATCGGCTTGCCTGCTTTCAGTGATTGTAGATGTTCCAGCAATAAATTGTGGTCCATGGCGCTGGGATGGTCATAGTTAGTTTTGACCCGCTCTTCCATTGACAGGTGACTTTGGTCTTTGTAATAACCATCCTCAGGAATGACGCCAATATGTTGGTCACCAACCTGTTCACGCAATTCACGATACAGCGTACTGGCGATAAGACTTTTTCCGGAGGCTGAGGCACCCGCTATCCCGATAATGACGCACTGGTGTGCTTTGTCAGTCATAAAATTAAAGACCTGATTACGAAGTGTGAAGGGAGACGAAGCACACAAAGTGCTTCGATCGCGCCAATTATAAGGAGTTAACGGGTTTGATGCCAGCACAATACCCTGCGTCTTTGGCGTTGCAGCGCTGTTCACTGCGCAACGCCAAAGACTTTAGATAGAGAGATAACCGCGATTACACCGCGCGGAATGAAATTTCCGTCGGAATCGCTTCGCCCTGCCAGTACATTTCTGCCGCAACGTTGGATGCCAATTGGCGATAGATATCAGCAAATTCGCTATCAGGATGACTGACAACCGTTGGCTCGCCGCGGTCGAGGTCTTCGCGCAATGAAATATGCAGCGGAATTTGGCCCAGTAGTTTGCAATGATATTTCTGCGCCAGTTTCTCTGCCCCGCCAGTGCCAAAAATAGGCTCCAGATGGCCGCAATTACTGCAAATATGCATGCTCATATTCTCAATAATGCCCAGCACTGGCACATGCACTTTCTCAAACATCACAATGCCTTTCATCGCATCAATCAGGGCAATATCCTGCGGCGTGGTCACCACCAGCGCGCCGGTGACTGGAATATTCTGTGACAGCGTCAGTTGGATATCACCGGTACCCGGCGGCATATCAATGACCAAATAATCCAAATCCGGCCATAAGGTATCTTGGAGCATCTGCATTAAAGCCTTGCTGGCCATCGGGCCGCGCCACACCATCGCATTTTCGTCAGTCACCAAGTAACCAATCGAGTTAGTGGCGATACCGTGGGCCATAATCGGTGCCATATGTTTGCCATCAGGGGATGTTGGCCGCTGCTGGGTGGTGCCCAGCATATTTGGGATGGAAGGGCCATAAATATCAGCATCCAGAATACCGACTTTTGCGCCCTCCTCCGACAAAGCCAGTGCCAGGTTCACAGCGGTGCTGGATTTCCCCACCCCGCCTTTACCGGAACTGACCGCGACAATGTTGCGCACGCCTTTGACACCAGGTTGATCATTGGCGCGTTTTAGCGTGGTGATATTATGAGAAAGTTTCCAGTCAATGGCTTTAGCACCGGTCACTGCCAGCAATTCTCCGCTGGCCGATTCTTTCAATGCATCAAAACCAAATTGCCAGGCAAAAGGCATCACCAGCTCGATATGCAGCACATTGTCCAATAGGGCACAGTGATGAATAGCGCGCAACTCAGTCAGGCTCTTTTGCAAGGTTGGGTGTTTAAAGGCAGCAAGAACCTTTGAAATTTGTAATTGCAGCAGGTCAGGGGTGGTCTGCTCGGGGGATTTTTGGCTCATCCCGGCTCCTTGAATTTATCGTTATTAACCAACAGAATTTATCGTATTAGCCAATAATAGTGTACCAGAACTCCGTCATGCCTGTGTCGTCAAAGTAAATCGATTATAACTTAAGGCAAAGTGCAGGTTTCCTACCCTAGCGACGAGCCGGTATATCGGTTAACATCAAAGACCCTTTAATCGACATAAAGAAAGCAATTTCCCACTATGGCTCAAGTCGCGAAAAAAATATTGGTGACGTGCGCGCTACCATACGCTAACGGTTCTATACATCTCGGTCACATGCTCGAGCACATCCAGGCAGACATCTGGGTCCGTTTCCAGCGAATGCGCGGCAACCAGGTTCATTTTATCTGTGCAGATGATGCCCACGGTACCCCAATCATGCTGAAAGCTCAGCAACTGGGTATCGAACCAGAGCAGATGATTGCCGAAATGAGCCAGGAGCACCAACAAGATTTCGCCGGTTTCGCTATCAGTTATGATAACTATCACTCGACTCACAGTGATGAAAACCGTGAACTGTCGAGCCTGATATACAGCCGCCTAAAAGCGAACGGTTATATCAAGAATCGGACTATTTCTCAGCTCTATGATCCTGAGAAAGGGATGTTCCTGCCCGACCGCTTTGTGAAAGGCACTTGTCCGAAGTGTAAAGCACCGGATCAATATGGCGATAACTGCGAAGTTTGTGGCGCAACCTACAGCCCGACTGAACTTATTGATCCAAAATCTGCGGTTTCCGGTGCTACGCCGGTCATGCGTGAATCTGAGCATTTCTTCTTCGACTTACCTGCTTTCAGCGATATGTTGCAAGCCTGGACACGTTCTGGCGCACTGCAAGAACAAGTTGCGAATAAAATGCAGGAATGGTTTGAATCGGGCCTGCAACAGTGGGATATCTCCCGTGATGCGCCTTACTTTGGTTTTGAAATCCCCGATGCGCCAGGTAAATATTTCTACGTTTGGCTTGATGCCCCTATCGGTTATATGGGCGCATTCAAAAATCTGTGCGATAAGCGCGGCGATTTAGATTTTGATGAGTTCTGGCGTAAAGATTCTACAACCGACCTGTATCACTTCATCGGTAAAGACATTGTTTACTTCCATAGCTTGTTCTGGCCAGCCATGTTGGAGGGCAGTAATTTCCGCAAACCGACCAATTTGTTCGTCCATGGTTATGTCACGGTAAACGGCGCAAAAATGTCGAAATCCCGCGGCACATTCATTAAAGCAGGCACTTACCTAAAACATCTGGATGCCGATTGCCTGCGTTATTACTACGCCGCCAAGCTCTCTTCACGTATTGATGATATCGATTTGAATCTGGAAGATTTTGTCCAGCGCGTCAATGCCGATATCGTCAACAAAGTGGTCAATCTGGCTTCGCGTAATGCCGGTTTTATTAACAAGCGTTTCGCTGGTAAGTTAGCCGATCACCTTGCTTCCCCTGAGTTATATAAAACCTTTACGGATGCCGCCGTCAGTATTGCGGATGCTTATAATAGCCGCGAATCAAGCAAAGCGATTCGTGAAATTATGGCGCTGGCCGATGTTGCCAACCGTTATGTTGATGAACAGGCACCTTGGGTCGTGGCGAAAGAAGAAGGCCGTGATGCTGACTTGCAAGCTATTTGCTCCATGGGCATCAACCTGTTCCGGGTCTTGATGACTTACCTCAAGCCG
This sequence comes from Yersinia thracica, assembly GCF_902170565.1. Taxonomy (GTDB): domain Bacteria; phylum Pseudomonadota; class Gammaproteobacteria; order Enterobacterales; family Enterobacteriaceae; genus Yersinia; species Yersinia thracica. The sequence goes on along the minus strand of NZ_CABHXX010000086.1, from coordinate 1,561 downwards.
GTGCTACCTGCGCTGACCGAACGTACCGAGGCTTTCCTCAACACTGAATTAACTTGGGATAGCATCGAACAACCTCTGTTAGATCACCAGATTAATACTTTTAAAGCGCTGTTTAACCGTATTGATTTGGATAAGGTGAACGAAATGGTCGCCTCTTCTAAAGAAGATATGGCTGCGACAGCAGTGACGGTAACCGGTCCATTGGCCGATGATCCGATCCAGGAAACCATCAGTTTTGATGATTTTGCTAAAGTAGATATGCGCATCGCGCTGATTGAACAAGCAGATTTTGTCGAGGGCTCAGATAAATTACTGAAACTAAAACTGAATCTCGGTGGTGAGACGCGTCAGGTCTTCTCGGGTATTCGTTCGGCTTACCCTGATCCGAAAGTCTTAGAAGGTCGACTCACCATGATGGTGGCAAACCTGGCTCCACGCAAAATGCGCTTTGGTATATCAGAGGGTATGGTGATGGCAGCCGGCCCTGGCGGCAACGATATCTTCCTGCTTAGCCCGGACAATGGTGCTCAACCCGGCATGCAAGTAAAGTAATATCTGGCGAGAAAGCGAGAATGCGAGAAAGCCGGTCATGGAAACCCTGACCGGCTTTTGATTGCCAACTTATTGATTAAAATATGACCTTTACTCTCTATCCGCGATAGGTTGCTGCTCACGTTGCCGAGCTTCCAACCAAAACAGGATATTAATAAATAAACTGAGTGAGAAAATTAGAAATAAAATACTGTCCAGTAAAGAAATCTTAATAAGTGCATCAATAATAATATTCTTATGATGTTTGACTTCCACAAATCCTGACGAGAAAAACCAAAATACACCGACGGCCCCCACGATATTCAATGTCACCACCGGCCAATACCATTTAGCCAGTAAAAAGAAAATCCACGACAACATCATTAGCGCAATAACGGCATCATCCAGCTCAAATAATAGAAAAAAGCTTAGATATAATAAACTAAAACTGATCAGTGCTAATCCGAATGGATATTCGTTAGGTAAGGCAGAATCCCATTGTTTTCTACGATCGCATACGAGTGGTTTTATATCAAAAATATTGATAAGTATCAGATAAAGTAAAAATGAACCCAACAAGAAAAACATCAGTAAACCATGCAAGAAATAACAAGCGAATGGAAGAAAATGGAACATCAATAAATAGGGACTTAACTTTTGGCTCGCCAAACGGTATGAACAAGGTAGCAGTAACACCAATGAAAGTACGGAAAAGAAGGCAGAAACTGAAAGATACAAAACTTCATCAGTCAAATCAGGAAATAAGACCGTCACTAGAAATACAATGAATATTAACGCGAATAAATAACGAAAAAATAGAAAGAAAAACTCACTACGCGACATATAGCGGCAAATAGGGTTATCAATAAATCCATTATTAATAAGATAATCTAAATTCATTTGCGCCATCTCAACGCTATCCTTTCTGGATTTATATAGGCTGCTAATTTTACCCATGGTGACTTTAATCCTTTAAAAATCATTAAACTTAAAATGATGAAAATTGACTCATTTCATGACAGTTAACATC
>NZ_CABHXX010000085.1 GCF_902170565.1 Yersinia thracica | reverse complement strand
ATTTTAACTCCGTTAATCAAACAGTTAACTGAAGCTGCATTGACGGCGGAGCTGGACTCCCATCTGGCAAATGATATTGACGCTAACCGTAAAAATGGGTCTGGCAAAAAAACCATCAAAACCCCTACCGGCAGCTTTGAACTGGCCACGCCCCGTGACCGTAACAGTACTTTCGAACCGCAATTAGTGAAAAAACATCAGACTACGCTCTCCGATGAGATTGAGCAGAAAATCATTCGCATGTTCGCGCTGGGAATGAGCTACGCCGATATCAGTCGCGAAATCGAGGATTTATACGCTTTCAGCGTGTCCAGCGCCACCATCAGCGCGGTGACGGATAAAGTTATTCCTGAGTTAAAACAATGGCAACAGCGCCCGCTGGAGGCGATTTATCCCTTCGTCTGGCTGGATGCCATTCATTATAAAATCCGCGAAGATGGCCGCTATCAGAACAAAGCGGTTTACACCGTGCTGGCTCTGAATCTGGAAGGTAAAAAAGAGATTTTAGGTCTGTATCTGTCTGAAAATGAAAGGGCTAACTTCTGGCTGTCAGTGCTGACAGACCTGCAAAACAGGGGCTTAAGCGATATTCTGATTGCCTGTGTCGATGGCCTGACCGGGTTCCCGGAGGCTATCAACAGCATTTACCCGCAAACCGAAGTCCAGCTCTGCGTGATTCATCAAATACGTAATTCAATCAAATACGTATCATCAAAACACCACAAAGCGTTTATGGCGGATTTAAAGCCGGTTTATCGGGCGGTATCAAAAGAAGCGGCGGAAACCGCGCTGGACGAACTGGAGGAAAAATGGGGGGTGCAATACCCGATGGTGTTGCAGTCCTGGCGCAGGAAGTGGACGAATTTATCAGGATATTTCCGTTATCCGGCGACTATTCGTAAGGTTATTTACACCACAAATGCAATAGAATCAGTTCATCGGCAGTTCAGGAAACTCACTAAAACTAAAGGCGCTTTTCCGAATGAAAACAGCCTGTTGAAGTTACTTTACTTAGGATTACAGAATGCGCAAAGAAAATGGACAATGCCGATCCAGAGTTGGAATTTGACACTGTCCCAGTTAGCCATTTATTTTGAGGGGCGTCTTGATAAAGTGATAACGCTATAATGATTTTAACGTGACACAGAATTCTGAACACTCTCCACCTATTGTTTTGGCTACTTTTAGTGCCCGCTGATAATCCCCGAGAGTTTCAAGTTTTCTACTTCTCTACTTCTCTACTTCTCCCCATAAGACTTCCACAAACGTTTTACATGAACGAAATTTAGTCAATGTACATCTTACGGGCAAACTTTATTGTCTCTACACAGTGGTGAGGAGTTTATTATCTTACTCGCCCCAAGTACTCTGGCAGATGCGACCGCGGTTGCCGAGCGCATGCGCCATTCGATTGAGGAACTGGACATTCCCCACGGAATGTCACCCCATGGGCGCGTGACTATCAGTGTTGGTGTGGCCTCCGTTTCTGAACCGGGCGAATATCTGTCGGCGAAAGATTTGTCAGATGCTGCGGATAAAGCGCTATACCGCGCGAAAACTGCGGGGAAAAACCAGGTTAAAGCGGTAGAACTAAGTTGATTCGTAACATATATAGTTGATTCATAACATATATAGTTGATTAGTCACATACATATGAAGAAATGTGGGGCAGGAGGATATGACTGCCCCACAAATACACATTGCCGATATGATTATTACTAATATAAAAAAGCAATATCTCGCTTAGTTTGTATGGTCTTGAGCTTCCCGCAGACGTTCTTGTTCTTCAGCGATAACCGCCTGAATTTCCTCTAGTACGCCCTCAACATCAACAGCTTGCGTGCTTTCTGCAAACTCGCCAGTCAATGGGGTTTCAGGATGCAACTTGCCATCTTCATAAAGCGCCCACATCTCTTTGGCATATTTACTGTCAAGCAATTCAGGGGCGTATTGACCATAATAGTGCGTCATATTCGCCACATCTCGCTCCAACATGGCTTTAGCGTGATTATTGGCCGCAGCATTAACGGCTTGCGGCAAATCGATAATCACCGGGCCGTCTTTGTCGATTAAGACATTAAACTCTGACAAATCGCCATGAACCAAGCCCGCGCACAGCATCCGAACCACATAGCGGATCATTATTGCATGGTCAATCAGCGCTTGTTCTTTGCTAAAGGGAACATCACTAAGGCGAGGGGCGGCGAGGCCGTCTTCATCGGTGACCAGTTCCATGAGAAGCACGCCATCAAGACAAGCATAGGGCTGTGGCACGCGAACACCAGCATTGGCTAGCAGATACAACGCATCGACCTCGGCAGTTTGCCAGGTTTCTTCTTGCTGCTTGCGGCCAAATTTGGAACCCTTTGCCATGGCACGCGCATCGCGGCTATTACGGACTTTACGACCTTCTTGATATTGAACTGCTTGTTTGAAGTTGCGGTTCTCTGCTTCTTTGTAAACTTTAGCGCAACGGATATCCTGCCCACAACGGACAACATAGACATCAGCTTCTTTGCCACTTTTTAAACGACGGATGACTTCGTCAACCAAGCCGTCATCAACCAGCGGTTGGATTCGTTTTGGAATTTTCATGGCGTCCTTGTACCCTATTTAAGCCCGCGATGGAATGGCTTTGGCTGAATTTTCCTCCAGTTTACCATTCGAGCCCATCTGCGGGTGGGTTTTTACTGTGAATCAGGCTGCACTGAACTGCGCATTATGCAATTTGGCGTAAGCCCCTTTGCGGGCGAGCAGCTCGTGATGATCACCTTGTTCAACAATACCTTCTTTATCGACCACAATAATGCGGTCGGCGTTTTGAATAGTGGCTAAACGGTGAGCAATAACTAAGGTGGTTCGCCCTTGTGATAACTCAGTCAATGCCAACTGAATAGCTTGTTCTGTGGCCGTATCCAGTGCAGATGTTGCTTCATCCAGAATCAGAATTGGCGGGTTTTTCAAGAAGATACGCGCAATAGACAGGCGTTGCTTCTGGCCACCCGATAATTTAACTCCGCGCTCACCAACCACAGTATCAAGGCCATCTGGCAGACTTTCAATCAGCTCATCCAGGCGAGCTTGCTGTGCCGCCGCCATAATTTCGTCATCGCTGGCGTCCAGTTTGCCATAAGCAATATTCTCACGGATAGAGCCGCCGAATAAGAAAACATCTTGCTGAACAATACCAATATTATTGCGCAATGATTGCTGGGTCATATCACGGATATTGATCCCATCAATGGTAATTGCACCGCCATCAAGCTCATAGAAACGGGGGAGTAATGAGCATAATGTTGTTTTCCCTGCACCAGAGGGGCCGACAAATGCCACGGTTTCACCCGCGCGGATTTGCAGGTTTAAGTCAGTAAAGATTTTGTTCTGTGCGGAATAACCGAAACTGACATTTTGATAACAAATATCCCCCCGCAGGTGGCCCACCGGGCGTGCATTGGGCTGATCGACAATATCTGGTAATGTATCAATTAGTTGCGTGAATCGTTTAAATCCAGCAATTCCTTTCGGATAGCTTTCCAGTACCGAGGTTATTTTCGCCACAGGGCGGAAAAAGACTTCGACTAACAACAGAAAACCGACAAAGCCGCCGTAACTAAGCTGGTCATTAACTACATACCAGGTGCCGACCACCATCACGATCAACTGAACCAGACGGGTGCTGAGGTAGCTCATGGTCATACTGGTGGTCATAATGCGGTAAGCCCGCAATTTAGTGGTGCGGTAATCTTCGTTATCTTTGGCGAATAATTTTTTCTCATGGGATTCGTTTGCGAAAGCTTTTACGACACGGATCCCCCCAATGCTTTCTTCAATTCGGGCATTAAAATTCCCCACCTGACCAAATAGCCGACGCCAGGTTTCCGTCATTTGTGCGCCATAACGGCTGACCAGATAGGTCATAAACGGCACAATAAAGATAGTGAGCATCGCCAGTGGCAGGTGAACAGAAGCCATCAGGATAAAAGCGCCAATAAACGTCATTACCGCAATGAAAAGATCTTCTGGGCCGTGATGGGCAATTTCCCCAACTTCCTCAAGGTCTTTTGTGACATGGGTGATGATATGCCCGGTCTTCATATTGTCGTAATAGCTAAATGATAACTTTTGCAGATGGCTAAATGCCTGGCGGCGCATATCGGTTTCGATGCCGACACCGAGAGCATGCCCCCAATAGTTAACTATCGCCATTAGCGCGGTATTGAGGAGATAAATCATTAGCAAGCCCGTAGCGGCCCAGACTATCAACACCCAATCTTGATTAGGGAGCAGCTTATCAATGAACAGTTTTACAGCCATCGGGAAGCTCAGTTCCAGCAGACCGGCCAAAATAGCGCAGCCAAAATCCAGATAGAAAAGCCCTTTATACGGGGTGTAATAAGAAAAGAAACGGCGGAGCATCAGGCATCCTTACAATTACAGAGGGAAATTATAAAACGAAATAAGAAAAAGTGATTTTCGGCATTATAAATCTAAATAGTTCTTAATAGCATTTATTTTGCAGTTATTAACCGATAATAAAATTCTCATCTGTGAGAATATGCCAAAAGCAAAGATAAAATCGAGTTGTGTTAGTGATTTCATCGCGAGGAGCAATGATAATGAAGTTGACGATGACGGATACCCCAGCGGCTGAAAATGTAGCTGAAGTTATGGCGGGGTTAAAGGCCTTTAACCGTAATTTTGTCGGTGATAACGGTCGAAAACCATTAGCTGTGTTTATAACGGGTGAGCACGGCGAAACGTTAGGGGGGATTACTGCTTATACATTAGGCAATTACCTGAGTATAGAATTGTTGTGGGTATCCGATACATTACGTCATTCAGGTGCGGGCAGTAAATTGATGCAGGCTGTAGAGCAGGAAGCAATACAACGCGGATGTAAATTTGCCCAAGTTGATACATTCAGTTTCCAGGCGCGGCCATTCTATGAAAAGCATGGCTATCAATTGCAGATGGCGCTAGAAAATGTCGTGGATGAGTATCATCGCTATTATTTGACGAAAAAATTGATGAGCTAAATTGTATTGAATAAGGTGATAATGTTCAACTTTCATGTGGTTAAAACACCTATCTAATAGAGCCAAACTCAACTAAGTTCAATCGATTACTAATGCCCGATACCCTCTTCATGATGGTTTCGTGCATTATTTATTTTGTGATACTCAAATGATCAATATTCAGCTTTTGACGGAAGCTCACATTTTCGTTGAATAACCTCTATAGGACTTAATCTTTTATTAGGTTAATCTGTTTTACATTGGATTAACTTATGTAAAGGGACACGAATATGGCGGCCTCCGCAAATAAAAAATTGTCACTGTGGTCATTAACTTCGCTGGTCGTCGGCTCGATGATAGGTGCCGGTATTTTTTCTCTGCCCGCGACGTTTGGTCGTGCCACTGGGGGCTTTGGCGCATTGATCGCCTGGGTTATAGCGGGCGGGGGAATGCTGACTCTGGCCTTTGTTTTCCAGACATTGGCGCAACGTAAACCCGACCTTGACTCAGGCGTTTATATTTATGCTAAAACCGGGTTTGGCGATTATGCCGGTTTTGCGTCGGCCATCGGTTTTTGGGCTGGGGCGTGTATTGGCAGTGTTTCTTATTTCGTGTTGATCAAATCAACACTGGGCGCATTCTTCCCACTCTTTGGTGATGGTAATACTTTATCCGCTGTTTTAATTGCTTCATTAATCTTATGGAGCTTCCACTTTATGGTGTTACGCGGCATTAAAGAGGCTGCGACGATTAATACCATTGCCACTTTTGCTAAAGTTATTCCGATATTTATTTTTATTATTGTTTTGGCATTTGCCTTTCACACCGATACTTTCGCTTTAAACTTCTGGGGGACTCAGTCTTTAGGGGCGGTGGGTGATCTCTCGCATCTGGACGATTATGGCTATGCCGGTCATGCGGCATTAGAAATAAGCGCGGGTTCTGAAACTTTGTTTTCTCAAGTTCGCAGCACAATGTTGGTCACGGTATTTGTTTTTGTGGGTATTGAAGGTGCGAGTGTTTATTCCCGCTATGCCAAAGAAAGAAAACACGTCGGTATTGCGACCGTTTTAGGTTTTATTGGTGTTTTATGTTTGTTGGTGTTGGTCACGATGCTCTCTTATGGTGTGCTGCTGCGCCCTGACCTGGCTGCATTACGTCAACCGTCAATGGCGGGGGTGTTAGAGCATATTGTAGGGCGGTGGGGCGCTATATTTATCAGTATTGGATTGATTATTTCAGTTTTGGGAGCCTATTTATCATGGACTCTACTGGCTGCCGAAGCTCTCTATAGTGCAGCAAAAAGCAATATTATGCCGAGTATCTTGGCCACTGAGAATAAACATGGGGTGCCCTCGGCTGCGGTGTGGATGTCGAATATTTTTATCCAATTATTCTTAATTGTTACGCTTTTCACTGAATATGCTTTCCAGCTCGCACTTGAGTTAACCAGTTCATTGGTTCTGATCCCCTATCTCCTGGTTGCAGCATATGGGTTGAAATTAGTCTGGACCCGCGAGACTTACCCTGTGGGTTCGAGAGACCATAAAAAAGATTTTATTGTTGCCTTAATTGCCACGATATATGCCATATTGATGGTATATGCGGGGGGATTGAAATACATATTATTGTCGGCAGTGATATATGGGCCAGGCACCCTGCTATTTATTATTGCTAAACGCGAGCAGAAGAAATCAGTATTTTCCTCCCTTGAAAAATGTTTCTTTGCCGTGGCACTCATTGCCGCTATCGCAGCGTTATACAGTCTGGCGACAGGTATAATTACCCTGTGATAAGGTGACGATATTGAGTGATAATAGTCTGGAAACCTTAACACTTGGCTATGACTTACAATACATTAACTTTATTAATGTGTTTGAATGAGCGCCTTATTTTTACAATAGATGGGCTTGATCTATAACACAGATTACGACAGGATCGCGTTGAAAAAGCGGGCTATCAGGTTAGCATTAGCATGATATTTCGATAATATTGCGCCCAATAAAACGCGATTTTTCTTATGCAGAGTCACGGCTGGTGTGTTTTCACCAGTAGGTATTGCTTTGAAAAAACAACAAAATACTACCCAGAATAGTGATTATTCAACGGGAATTGGCGATGCGCAATTTGCGCTCGTGGTTTTACTGACAACATCATGTTTGCTGATTGCAATAACGTTGATTGTGATCCTATGGCTCATTTAATGCGCTATAGAAATTAGGGGAATGTATGGAAAAGAGCTTGTTTGATGACAATAAAGTTATTGCATTGATTGGTTTACTGTTGGCGGCGCTGATTGTGGTTAGCACGATGTTTGTGATGACTTACATGGCGGATCGCCAACGCAACGAAGTACAAACCATTGATGTGCAGAATTGCTATAAAAAAGACTGAGAAGGTATTCGCCGGATAGCGCTCATATGCATTCAGGCGAATAATTATATTGTGGTAACTACGCTAACTTCTGATGAATAGCATGCAAGGGCAAGGCAATATTGAGATCAATATCGGTATTTTGCCGGAAGTCATAGGGGGTTATGCCGTAACGTTTTCTGAACATGTAAGTAAAGTGTGACTGTGAACCAAAGCCAAAATCCAAAGCAATATCAAAAATGGTGCTGTCACTGCTACGCAGTTGATAGACGGCACCCGCTAAACGTCTTTCCCGAATGTATTTACCTAACGATACCCCGGTCACTTCTTTAAATATTTTCTGCATATGCCAAAGCGAGTAGCCAGAATACACGGCTAACTCTTCAAGGTAGATGACCCGCCCCAGATGGGTTTCGACCCATTTACTGAGGGCGCAGACTAACGCGAGATGATTTTCTTGTGACATTATTTAGTCTGTTTTTTCTGGTTGGGAGTAGTGCAGTATACACAACTTGAATCTAACAACACAAAACACCAAATTGGCTTCGATTATTGGGAATCTATCATAAAGACTTTTCAGCGCGTGTTTGCAAAAGAGCTTTCTAGTGCCATAGTAAAAGGGGAGGGGAGCTATCCCGAGGATAAAGGCTGAGTTTGGAAAAATAGAAATTAAAAGTGGTGAGGTGATCGCATGTTGATAACAGTGATTATGACTCTGATAGCGGTTGTGGGTGTAACCGTTTTTCTAAAAATGCCAGTAATGGTTCTGCACAAAGATAAAGGCGCAGGAGGTGATAAACTGTGAGACTAGGATTATTGTGATCAATATATGTAATGCATATCCCCGAACCAGGTGATTGATAACTATCAGACCTGGTTTTTTTACGCCTCGTTTTTATCTCAATAAACTCTTCATATACTGATTCAATGTACTGAGCTATCTATGTAGGTTATTTATTCGTCACAGACAAGACTCGGAATCCTTAGCGATAAAATCGTTGGCATGACACGGTCGGCTAAAGAAATATGCCAATGAGCGTGATATCCTCGCACGATATTATTGTGAAGGAATTATTCATGTCTGAAATGTTCACTAATGATCAAGAATTGGTTTCTGATCTGGTTGCCTGCCAATTGGTTATCAAACAAATTCTTGATGTGATTGATATTATTGCGCCAACTGAAGTGCGGGATAAAATGTCCCATCAACTTAAAGCGATTGATTTCTCTTCACATCCTGCTGGCACTGACCCAGTCACTAAGCGCGCCATTGAAAAAGCTATTGCTTTGATTGATATGAAGTTTACACAGAAATAAATTGCCATCTGTTGCATTTTGGTCTGTACGCTCAGCACAGACCATATCACTGTGGAGTGAGTCGGGCGGGTTATTCAAATACATTATTGCCGATTTTTTTCACCAGTGGGCAATTGCTGACTCCGATGATGCCATTTTCTCCGTTTATAAATTGAGCGGTCGAAATGCTTCTGGCTGTTAGATATTGGCATTGTAAACCGATGCCCGCAGCGTTTTTCTCACTGCCAATTAACACGCCATAGCCTGAAAAGAGCAAGCCTAAGTATATGATTGCTACCACTAAGAGAAGTCTGAATAAATTCATATGGTCACTTCCTGTAATTAGTTTTACTTACTATATAATAGATATGTTTAACAGTTTAACTTGTAATAATGAGTAGTTTAATAGTAAAAATCCTAAACCTTATTGATTTATAGAGCGAATCTGTAAAATAATCAGTAAAATAGGTTTTTAACACGGTGCCAAACATAAGTTAATGACATCTTGGCTATAAATGGTTGATGTTTAGTACAGTATAATTTAAAAAAAATGTTGAATAAGGTGCCTGATTTGAACATTAAGAAACTTGTTGCAGCGGTAGGGATCATCGCCGTTTGTTGCTTGTTTTATCTGTTAGCCCTTGATAGCTATTGTGACCAAGGGGGAACTTTCTCTACTGGTATTTGCACCATTACTTCGGTTATTCCATGGTAAGAATAGCCTATTACTCACATATATAATAACCAATGAAAACTATTTACATTGGTTATCTTTGTTGACCGTTAATCGTTTGCCCAAGTTGATCTTTGTTACGCGGAGAGTGATAAGATAGTGTCTTCGTCACGCATGTAATAGGGTAGTCAATGTTAGATACAAATATGGGCGCAATGGGTGTTGTCCCAATCGCTTTTTCGCTGTTTACCGTCATTTTTTTCTTGATAGTTTGGTTCTTTTTGAGCCGAGCCAGCGTGCGAGCCAATGAACAAATCCGCTTGTTACAAGACATCGCCGAACAACAAAAGCAGCAAACAGAATTACTAAAAGCGTTGCTAGCAAACGCAACCGGCACCAGTGATTTTCAAAGTGACAGTGACATTGTTTCTCCTCTCGATTTTAAGGGTGTTATTCCGGAGAGATAAACTCACCGACTCTGGCGCTGCTGTCCGGCAGTGTCAGAGTGATACTAATCTCTGCCTGCCATGCTTATTTTCTCTCACTTCCTTCGATACTCTGCTTTGCACCTTGGTGCCAGGTCACTCTTTTATTGGACTAAAACAAACTACGTTGATTGTCATAAATGTGTCTTAATTTCGCCGTAATGTAGCCTGAACTTAACAGGAGAACGGTGATTCGGATGATTAAATGGTGTGAGGAAAGTGACAGCGAAGTGAACAGAAGCATTGCGTTACTTAGCGGTGAAGATCCTGACAAGTGGTATCCGTATGGCGGCATTAAGGGTAAGGATTACTGCAAGAATCCTTCTGATGCCTGGCCTATCATCTATGCCAATAAAATTGGCCTCTATTCACCCGAAATTGATAATAATCAGTGGAATGCCAAAATCACCAATCCGCAAGGAGAATGGCAAGCTTATAGTCAAAGCCCGCTGCGTGCGGCGATGATCTGCTATTTACTCAGTCGGGAAGTTTGATAATCCATCGCGATAATTTTCAGCAAAAGTGAATATCCCGTGAAACTTGTATAACGGGAATGATAAACGGTAAGAAGTTTTTGACTGCTTTCGTGGAGCTGATGATGAAACGTATCATTAAAGGTGATTCAAATTTGTCACACTTGGTTATTGCCCATGCAGCGATTGACCACCATCAAAAATCCTACGGCGAGCGGCGTCAGGGTTGGCCTTCAACTTATCTTATTCGCTACAAAAATAATCGAGTTGCCGTCGAAGTGGTCACCCGGCGTCAGTCTTATGTGGCCACATTAATGATTGGTGCCCGAAATTTAAGCAAGTTATGTGGCATCTCGGGATTACATCTCTGAGAGATATTCATAGTCTGGGTCGATAATGAATTCCATATATATAGAACCAGCCGATTGGTTTTTATCTTGTCGCCCACTAATGACCTTAATCCTTGCCGCCATCAGGTTTAAGTGTTAAAAAACCGCCGCAGATTCATTTACGAAAGGCGCTTTTTAACACGATAGTGAGTAAAAGTGCGGCAGAGGACAGGATGGAACAGCAGTTGCAGGATTCAACATTAAAACGCGGTTTAAAAAACCGACATATTCAGCTGATTGCTCTGGGTGGAGCGATCGGCACTGGGCTATTTCTTGGGATAGCACAAACTATTAAGATGGCTGGTCCCTCAGTGATACTGGGCTATGCTATCGGCGGCTTTATTGCATTCCTTATTATGCGACAGTTGGGTGAAATGGTTGTTGAGGAACCCGTAGCTGGTTCATTCAGTCATTTTGCCCATAAATATTGGGGTGATTTCGCCGGATTCTTGTCTGGTTGGAACTACTGGGCGATGTTTATCTTGGTCGGAATGGCCGAATTGACCGCGGTAGGCATTTATATTCAATATTGGTGGCCGGAAATCCCAACATGGGTTTCAGCCGCAGTATTCTTTGTTCTGATCAATGCCATCAACCTTGTTAACGTGCGTATGTATGGCGAAACTGAGTTCTGGTTCGCTATCATCAAGGTTGCTGCCATCATTGGTATGATTGTCTTTGGGGCGTACCTGCTGGCATCGGGGTCGGGCGGGCCAAATGCTTCTGTGACTAACCTTTGGGCACAGGGCGGCTTTATGCCTCATGGCTTCAGTGGGTTGGTGATGGCGATGGCCATTATTATGTTTTCTTTCGGCGGGTTGGAAATGGTCGGCATTACTGCCGCAGAAGCCGAAGACCCACATCACAGTATTCCTAAAGCAACCAATCAGGTTGTCTACCGTATCCTTATTTTTTATATCGGCTCATTAACGGTGCTTTTATCTCTTTATCCGTGGGGCAAAGTCGTGGAAGGGGGGAGCCCTTTTGTGATGATTTTCCATGCCTTGGATAGCCATCTGGTGGCGACAATCCTAAATGTGGTGGTTTTGACCGCGGCATTATCGGTCTACAATAGTGGGGTTTATTGCAATAGCCGCATGCTATTTGGCCTGGCATCGCAGGGGAATGCGCCCAAATTGCTCACCAAGGTTAATAAGCGCGGAGTGCCAATTTTATCTATCGCGCTTTCAGCATTGGCGACCTCAGCCGGTGTGGTGATTAACTATGTTATGCCAGGAAAAGCGTTTGAATTATTGATGGCGCTGGTGGTTTCTACCTTGGTCATCAACTGGGTCATGATCTGTCTGGCTCATTTGAAATTCCGAGCGGCTAAAGTGCGAGAGGGCGTTGAACCGCGTTTCAAAGCATTATGGTATCCCTATGGTAATTATCTGTGTCTGGTGTTTCTGATGCTGATTCTGGTCATTATGTATTTTACGGATGGGATTCAGATCTCAGTGCTGATGATGCCCGCATGGATTGCGCTGTTGTGGTGCGGTTTCATGCTGACTCGCCGCAAAGGTAAGAGTCACTCAGCGACAGTGACACAGTCCGATTAGGTTGTGATATAGCGCTAAAGTTACCGGGCAGAAACAAATTATGCCCGGCGATTGCTTTCTTTCGTATTACTCATGGCGCTATTTGTTGTTTAAATTGTCGGCAATAAATAATGACAGTATTATAATAGGCAGAGACTATTGTTTCTTTCTGGAATCACCTAATCTAATTGAGATTAATTCTTAATAACCCAACATAACCATTTTAAAAATAGGGTTAAATGTGTTGGGAAATATATTCAATTAAAACTGCCAACGCATCCAGGTAAACAACACATTACCATTATTATAAGTACCGGGAATATAGGTGGTTTGTAGAGCGAATTTATTATATTCAATAGAGATCAACGGCAAAGGCAATGGAATTGGAATGTAATGATATTCATGGCGCGCGGTAACACTGGCAGTAAAACCTACCCCAAAACGCCAGCCGTCCATATCCCCTGGAATCCACATCTTTTGATAGCCATAACCTATAATTGGCTCTACTTCATTATGTGAGTCCATAAAGGCCATCGCATATACTGCGTGCCAGTTGTTATTCTCATCATAGCGATACTTGCCATAGCCGATACCCCAAGGACGTTCATTGTATGACTCTATCTTGTCATCATCATAAGTCCAGCGGTTGTGCCACGTATTCAACGGTATATACAGCTCTTGGTTGGGAGAATCCCACGCGAGAGAGATATTGCGCATCAGGCGTTGCCACAGATTGTCATTATCTACAGACGCTATGCTTTGCTGTTCGATAGCGGTATTGGCAGAGGGGGATTTATCTTCTGCCAGAACGGCGTTAGCCTGACCCAGCCATAGGCTACTCAGAAAGAGCACGTTAACAATGTATTTATAATTCATGGTATAACTCTCTGATGCTGATAAGGTGAAATAAGATTTCCTTGCATCAGATAATCCTTATACCTATCAAAATTAATCACTAATAAACGTTATTCAAATGTGTAAATGTTATAGCTTAAAACCTAAACAGTTCTATAACGAGGGGCTAATATAGCATTTTAAATGGTCGCCAGAGCCGTGTAAATGTAATTTACAAAAACCAAGAAATATCTTAATTTTTTTTCATGACATAATACCCTATCAGATTTAGTGATATTCCGTTGTCATAAATTGACTAAGATAGTGCTAATTTTCTTATATTTACCCGCGCTAAAAAATGAGTGATTTTACTTCAGTGGTGATTTTTTATTCGTGTTTATAATGTTATTATAATTAATATATCATAATGAAATTTCATTGACTCGGTCATTTTTCACACTTTCAATATTGTATTTTTATTGGTTTTATTTTTTTAGAAATTTATTGTTTTTTTAGAACTCACCTTTCTAAATTATTAAGTCGGTAAATAAGATATTTATGTATTTTAGGTAAAATGTTTTTTTGTACATAATCTGAGGCTAAGTAAGGGGTTAGTCTTATAATCTAATAGGGAATGATACTGTGGCGAGGCCAAAAAAGCAGCAAAACGGAAGGTGGGTATATTCAATTATTATATATTTAATACTAATAAATTTTATACTAACGATGCTTTTGACCACTGGATAGAGATGGAAACCAAGGGTTTTTTTCGTAATTATTTTTATAAAAAGAGTTAGCTGAAATGTTAAAATCCAGTCAGAAAGCGGGATAAGACAGTATACGAAAATAGAGCAGAAAATACGATGACCTTCAACAAATTTTAGCATATTCATGCACTCTTTATGAGCAACCGTTTCAAATATGTGCGACAGGTTCACCCTTCATTAAAAATGGCTTGCCATCGAATACAGAGTATGTGATAACGCATATGGGTAAAACGAGGTACAGTTCTGTATATGTGTGGCATTTTCAGTAAAGAAGTTCTGAGTAAAGACGTTAGCGTTGAATACCGCTTCTCTGCCGATCCTTATCTTAGTGCCTCAAGCAGTAACGACTCTAGTTTGTCTATGTAAATGCCTACGGGCACGTTAAACAATCCAAAGGAAATACTCAAGATGGCAAAGATCAAAGGTCAAGTTAAGTGGTTCAACGAGTCTAAAGGTTTCGGTTTCATCACTCCAGCTGACGGCAGCAAAGATGTGTTCGTACACTTCTCTGCAATCCAGGGTAATGGCTTCAAAACCTTGGCTGAAGGCCAGAACGTAGAGTTCGAAATCCAAGACGGTCAGAAAGGTCCGTCTGCAGTAAACGTTACTGCAATCTAATCAGCTCTTTTGCTGTTAAAAACCCGCCTTTGTGCGGGTTTTTTTGTTTCATAAGCTGCTCTGACCCAAGCCGTCAGCTAAGGTAAAATAATTAATCCCGAATACTGATTACGGCCTTTGATACCGGGGTGGTTGGGATCAATTGCCTGCTGTTGGCTGGTACGGCGGAAACTAGTGTATTTGAAATGATGCTGAGCGCCATCTCCGTCATGTGGTGCTGCAGTGCAGATGGTACAACTGCCGACTCTATCAATTTGATGAATGCCCGCGCCGCGCAACTGGTGCTCAGCGATGGCGGCTAAGTTAAGGTGGCGAAATCGGGGTGAAATAGTATTTTCTGCCAGTGGCAATTCGCTAACAAACCTTTCCACCAGTTCTTCATTGACCTCATAACAGCAGGAGCGGGCGGCTGGCCCAATGGCGGCAACCCAATTTGCGGGGTCCTCATCGCGGGCAATGCGCTCAACCATCCTTAAGATAATGCCATCTAACAAACCGCGCCAACCGGCGTGAACCACGGCGATACCTTTGCCGTGCTGTTGACTGAAAATCACGGGTAAACAATCTGCCGTCAAAACGGTTAATAGAATGCCGGATTGAGTGGTGTAGAGCCCATCGGCTTCGCCACACTCTTGTCCAGGATGTGTTACATCGACAATCGCCGTGCCATGAACCTGTTTTTTGTTAGCTTGTGATGTTTGATAGGGCTGGAGGTTATCAGGTAATAGGGCCGATTTATTGCCAAAACCATGGCAAATTGCGGTAATTCGGCTGAGTTGTGGTGAAAAATCAGTCATTGGGCTTACCTAAGGAAAAAAAGATGCTGTTCAGTGTAAGCCGTTTTTTAACTTATTGACCAGCCGCCTTTTCTTTTACATCGCCGTTAGCGAATTGTTGCAAAATAATGCTTCTTGTATCATTGTTTTGGCACCTATTGATGCAATGGATAGGGTTTAATGGCTGCTATAACTCAAGCGACCATTCAGGATTGACCTCCGTGATTTCTAAACCTAAAAATGGCTCCAGCAACTTTATTCGTTGGCGATTTAGCTTGCTATGCGGCGGCATTTTACTTTCATTTTTTGGTCTGCTGGCCAGAGTTGCCTGGTTACAAATTATTGAGCCTGATCCACTGGTAAAAGAAGAAGACATGCGCTCAGTGCGGGTGGTGGCCACACCGAATACACGCGGCATGATAACCGACAGAAACGGGCATCCTCTGGCGGTCAGTGTGCCGGTTGAGGCTATTTGGGCTGATCCCACCACAGTGCTGGGGAAAGGTGGCGTCAGTGTTTCGCCGCGTTGGCAGGCATTGGCTCAGGAACTCAACATGCCACTTGACCAACTCAATCGCCGCATTCATCAAAATTCTGGCGCCCGTTTTATCTATCTTGCCCGGCAAGTGGAGCCGGATGTTGCTGAATATATTCAACGGCTGAAATTGCCCGGTATTGCCATAAAAGAGGAATCACGGCGTTTTTATCCTTCGGGAGATATTGCCGCGAATCTGGTGGGGTTCACCAATATTGATGATCAGGGCATTGAGGGGGTTGAAAAGAGTTTTAATTCACTCCTCAGCGGGACGGCCGGCAGCAGGGTGGTGCGCAAAGACCGCTTCGGACGGGTGGTTGAGGATATTTCCTCGACCGATAGTCATCCAGGGCAAAATGTTGAACTCAGTATTGATGAGCGGCTACAGGCGGAAACCTCCCACGCGCTGAGCAATGCGGTGATGTTCAATAAGGCAGATTCCGGCTCTGCCGTGGTCATTGATATTAATACGGGTGAAGTTTTGGCGATGGCCAACTATCCGACCTTTAACCCCAATAATCGGGCTGACACTCCGAAAGAGAATTTTCGCAATCGGGCAATTAGCGATATTTTTGAACCCGGTTCGACCGTCAAACCTATGGTGGTCATGACTGCGTTACAACGTCACTTGGTTAAACCTGATGCGGTGCTGGACACTCGCCCCTATATATTAAGTGGGCATTTAATCAAAGATGTGGCGCTTTATCCTGCGCTGTCACTGACCGGCGTGTTGCAGAAATCCAGTGATGTGGGGGTATCGCGGTTGGCGCTGGCGATGCCCGCCTCTGCATTGGTGCAGACCTATACCGAGTTTGGTTTGGGCCAATCGACTCAGTTAGGGCTGACGGGGGAAAGCAGCGGGCTGATGCCGCATCGGCAGCGCTGGAGTGATTTAGACCGCGCAACTTTCTCGTTCGGCTACGGTTTAATGGTGACGCCGCTGCAACTGGCCCGCGTTTACGCCACGATTGGGAGTTTCGGTATTTATCGGCCATTATCGATTACCAAGGTTGACCCGCCAGTGCTGGGGCAGCGGGTCTTCCCTGAAGTGCTGGTGCGCCAAGTTGAGCATATGATGGAAAGTGTGGCATTGCCCGGTGGTGGGGGGGTGAAAGCCGCAGTGCGGGGATATCGGGTGGCGGTTAAAACCGGGACGGCCAAGAAGATTGGGCCAAATGGCCAATATATTGATAAATATGTGGCCTACACCGCCGGTGTTGCTCCCGCTAGCCAACCGCGCTTTGCTTTAGTGGTGGTGATTAACAACCCTCAGGGCGGTAAATACTATGGGGGCGCGGTGTCAGCCCCAGTCTTTAGCGATATTATGGGGCAAATTTTGCGGACGATGAATGTGGAG
Source organism: Yersinia thracica (assembly GCF_902170565.1). Classification (GTDB taxonomy): domain Bacteria; phylum Pseudomonadota; class Gammaproteobacteria; order Enterobacterales; family Enterobacteriaceae; genus Yersinia; species Yersinia thracica. Next base: position 13,608 of record NZ_CABHXX010000085.1, on the reverse strand, counting down.
CCGGATGCGATCCCCGTCAATGTGATGCGGCATAGCTAATCTCGGTTAATTCGCGGGGTTAAACCGTGGCTTGCAACCCTATCAGCGCTTCTTTAGACTAATGCCGCGTCTGCCGGCATTTCTGGCGGTTATTAATTAGTTATCTGGGATCCAACCATGTCTTATCAGTGCCCCCTTTGTCATCAAGCCTTGCAGCAAAGTCCGCAACAGTGGCGTTGCAGCAATAATCACCAGTTTGATTGTGCCAAAGAGGGTTACGTCAATTTAATGCCGGTGCAGCATAAAGGCTCGAAGCAGCCCGGTGATAGTCCGGAGATGATGCAAGCCCGGCGGGCTTTTCTGGATGCGGGTTATTACCAACCTTTGCAGCAGCGGATCGGTGAAATTCTGGATAAGGCGCTCCCACTGGATGCCACCATGCTGTTGGATATTGGTTGTGGCGAGGGTTATTATACCGCCGCAGTGGCAGACCGGTTAAATCGGCAGCGGCAGATGTCTATTTTCGGCTTAGATGTCGCCAAAGTGGCGGTAAGATACGGCGCAAAACGCTATCCTCAGGTCAGTTTTTGTGTTGCATCCAGTCATCGGTTGCCTTTTGCCCATCAATCTCTGGATGCGGTATTACGTATTTATGCCCCATGCAAAGCCACGGAATTAGCCCGCACCCTGAAGCCCGGTGGAATTGTGGTCACTGTCGCTCCTGGCCCACGTCATCTCTATCAGTTAAAAGCACTGATTTATGCTGAAGTACAACTTCATGACGATACACCCGAGCATCTAGACGGTTTTGACCTGGTTAGCAGTGAAAAATTGGCCTACGACATCAAGTTAACCGGTAAACAGAGCTTTAATTTATTGCAAATGACACCTTTTGCCTGGCGCGCATCGATTGAAACCGGACATGAGCTTGCCGCACGGCACTCCTTTATCTGTGAAACAGATTTTGTTATCGCGGTGCATCGCCGCCGAGAAGATCTTGAGAGTGCGGTGTTAAGCAGTGACGAGAAAGAAATATAAGTGGCCGCTCGTTATTTAATAATATTCGAATAAATGACGAGCGCATAACGCCCCTGAGGGGAAATATTATTTTAATAGATATTGTCATAATTCCCTAGTGTGGGATGGGTAATTAACTTAAGTCAAATTTCCAGAATATTATATTTATAATGAAAAAGTTTATTTTAGATCTAGGTTTCGCCAGGTTCTTCCACCTGATTCAGTCACCAAAATAGCGGGGATAAACCGTATCTGTTCAGCAACTTGTAGAGCTAAATCAGCAACTTCCTGCTTGTTCAATAGACCACTCCCGTAATTGAATTCTCCTTCAGGTAATTTATAAACTTTCTCCCTGCCGATATGGCGAGTAAACCCTGCATCAATCATTTTCTTATTAAGGGTCTCGTAATCGCCTGCCACTGCATTGTGCAAAACGACACTGACCGTAAAGTACGGCATAGCTATTTTTCCAGTCAACCAGATGATGCTATTTATATATCATACTGTTGATGCCGATATTTTGACCGGGGTCTAATTGCTGTACATACTGCGAATATAACTTTGTCTGTATCATTAAAGGGGCAGGTGACGGCGGAGGTCACCTGCGAAAGACAGCGGATTATAGAGCAAGAGATAAGCGGTTACGGCCGGAATGTTTTGCCGCGTAACAGGCGATATCGGCCTGACGCATAGCTTGTGCCGCCGTTTCTGTTTTTTGGGTCAATGACACGGCCCCTAAACTTGCGGTAAAGGAATAAGATTGACCGTGCCAATGGAATTGGATTGAAGCTATGTCGGCGACTACTCTTTCGAGCACCTCTGTAGCGGACTTGTTCGGGCAATTTAAGAGAACGATAGCAAATTCATCCCCGCCTAAACGCGCCACAATGTCATTTTCACGCACGGCTTGCTGCATAGTTTGAGCCACCATTCGCAGTACCATATCGCCAGCTTCGTGACCCGCACTGTCATTAACATCCTTGAAATAGTCTAAATCGACATAACAGAGGACATGTTGCTCATCTTTGCCCAACTGGGTGATAGCCTGATTAAGCCGCTCCTCCAATCTCCGCCGATTAATCAAACCGGTCAGCATGTCATGATTGGCCTGATATTGCAGTTCTCTTTGTTCATGGCGCGCGCGAGTGACATCCTGGAAGACCACGACAGCCCCCGTGAGTAGATTGTCACGATCGCGAATCGGTGAGATAGAACAGCGAATTTCCTGGCGTTCCCCCTGGCTCGACAACAGCTGGCTACCCTCGGGCAATAAGGTATGACGCCCTTGAGTTAGGCACTGACTGATGGCAACTAATTGATTTTTATCCTGTAAAGGGGACCACAAAATAAAAATTTCTTCAATGGGTAAGCCGCAGGACTCATTCTGGCTTCGGCCCGTCATCTCTTCGGCTTTGGGGTTCATTAATACAACGCGCCCCTCTGTATCGAGAGAAATAATTCCCTCCTGAATGGATGACAGCACACGATGCAGTTGCTCGCGTTCTTCATAGCGCGCAATTTCACTGGCCCGTAGAGCATCTTCGCGCTGTTTTCGCTCGCTCATATCACGGATTATTTTGGCATAACCCAGCAGTTTGCCACTGTGGTCATGCACCACGGTAATGATGGTGACGGCCCAAAAACGCGTCATATCTTTACGCACCAGCCAGCCCTCGCGCTCCACCCGGCTGGTGGAGGCGGACGTTTTCAGTAATTTTTCCGGTAACCCGGCGGCGATATCCTCAGGTAAAAAGAAGCACCCGAAATGCTGGCTAATTATTTCATTGCTGGCATAGCCAATATTCCGTTCTGCGCCGTGGTTCCAGGTGGTCACCCGGCCCCAGGGGTCAAGCATTAAAATGGCATAGTCTTCGACGGTATCGACCATCAGGCGAAAACGTTCTTCACTGATCCGTAAAGCTTCTTCGCGCTGGCGTCGTTCGGTTAAGTCACGGACAATTTTAGTAAACCCCAACAGCTTCCCATTATCGTCATGCATGGGGTTAATGGCTACGCTGGCCCAATAGCGGATGCCATTTTTGCGCACATGCCAACCTTCAGTCTGGAAATTGCCCTCCGCAATAGCTTTTGCCAGTGATTTCTCCGGCAGGCCAGCAGAAATATCCTCGGGGGTGAACAACAGGGCAAAATGTTCGCCAATGATTTCATCACTGGTATAGCCTTCATTGCGCTCTCCGCCTTTATTCCAGGTCAGAATGCGCCCATTGGTGTCTATCATGTAAATGGCGTAATCTTCGACTTCACTGATCAAATGGCGAAACTGTTCTTCGCTTTTACGCAAAGCAGTTTCCCGCTGCCATTTGTCGGTCAAATCGCGCGTAACATGCACAAAACCCTGTAAATTATGGTCTGAATCGTGTAATGCGCTGAGGGTGAGATGGCCCCAAAAGCGTTTACCATTTTTGCGAACCCGCCAACCCTGATTCTCATAATGACCAAACTGATTAGTGTGACTTAGGCCCTTTGCGGGCAAATCATTGGCTAAATCTTCCGGGGTGTAAAACAGTTCGAAAGATTGGCCGATGATCTCTTCGGCTTCATAACCGGTATTGCGTTCAGCACCATTGTTCCAAGTGAGGATATGTCCTTGGGCATCAATGATATATATGGCGTAGTCATCTACGGCTTCGATTAATAGCCGAAAAAGATGATCATCAAATGATGCCGGATGCAAAGCCATTCCTGTATTCCTTGAATTTTTATTCAGTAGTCTGTCGCTGCACAGAACTTAACCCAGACGGTTTAATCTGTTATCGCGATAAATGTGATGCGCTAGTTTATCGCTAACATTGGAAATTAGGTAATAAGATTTTTATTATTAATAAATAAAAGGAATTCAAAAACCTAATCGTAGTAGCGCCTATTTTCAGTAAGGCCGCTGTTGATGGGCCTTGTGGCGATCTTTTTGAAGAATGCTATAAAGTGGGGAATAATGGTTTACCTTATTAATAATAGGGGTAAATCAGTATGTAAAATGTATAAACAAATGACTTAAGTAGGGAATTCGGAATTAATCCCGTGCTATATAAATAAATTCTCAGAATAATTTCACTTTAGTTTCTTTTCCCCTTCCTCGGACAATAACGCTACCGCCAGAGATCAGGTCGATTACATAACCTTTCTCATTCATTCACGACACAAAAAAATAATCTGCTGGATGTGCAGAAATGCTTGCATCAGTAGGTGTTATCCGGATAATCCTGAATCCTTATAATAAGCATTCTCATTAGTAAATAATTTGTTAAAATCAGGGGCATCAACAAGATGAATGAAGCAATTTCCACTCGCGTGCATCAGAACCGGCTTGCTCCGCGTCTGTTGTGCGTCATGATCGGCGCGGCATTAGGAACTTTATCTGCTTCCTCATGGGCGGCCACCGCAACCAATACGGCAGCTGAAAACGTCAAAAAAACCAGCACAATCAATGGCGCAGCAAACACCGATGAGAGCAAAAAAAATGACACCATCACGGTCGTCGGGACGCAAGATACTTTCCGTGCCGGTGGTAATGATTTAATTCCAACCTATTTGGACGGTCAGGTAGCGAATGGCGGCCGTATTGGCTTCCTTGGGCAGCAAGATGCGCGTAATGTGCCATTTAACGTGATTGGCTATACTTCTAAACTGGTTGAAGACCAGCAAGCCCGCACACTGGCCGATGTGGTCAGCAATGATGCTTCAGTGCAGAATGTGCGCGGTTACGGCAATGCCTCACAGAACTTCCGTATCCGTGGTTTTAACCTTGATGGCGATGATATTTCATTCGGCGGTTTGTTCGGCGTACTGCCACGTCAGGTTATTGATACCAGCATGGTCGAGCGAGTTGAAGTGTTTAAAGGCCCGAACGTATTCGTGAACGGTATTTCACCTAGCGGCAGTGGTGTCGGCGGGATGATTAATCTGGAGCCGAAACGTGCTGGTGAGATGCCATTGACCCGCGTCAGTCTGGATTATACTTCAGCCTCTAAAGTGGGCGGGGCGCTAGATGTTGGTCGCCGTTTTGGCGACAATGACCAGTTCGGTGTGCGGGTCAACGCACTGCATCGGGAAGGTGAAACGGCCATTCATGATCAGAACGAGCGGACAACGGCGGTCTCTACTGGTTTGGATTACCGTGGCGAACGTGCCCGCACCTCTTTAGATGTCGGTTACCAAAAACAGACGGTTCACGGTATGCGGACTGATGTCGCTATTGGCAGTGCAACGGTTATCCCAGAGCCTCCAGCCGCGACCTTAAATTATGGTCAGCAGTGGGTGTATACCGATATGGCCACCACCTTTGGTATGCTGCGCAGCGAGTATGATTTAAGCCAAAATTGGACGGTATACGGCACTATTGGAGCCAGCCACAATGATGAAACTGGCCAATATGGATCACCAACACTGACTGATAATCATGGTAATGCCACCATCAGCCGCCTGTATGTGCCTTATGTTTCTGACTCTATTGCCGGTTTAGGCGGTATTCGTGGTCATTTTGAAACCGGCCCAGTAACGCATAAGATGAATATTGGTTATGCCGCTAACTACCGCACGGCTAAATCAGCCTGGAATATGTCAAATCCAGTTGATACGAATATCTATAATCCGGGTGTGATTCCGTTCCCGCCAACCACGATGGCAAGTTCTAGCCAGGATCCGCAGTTAAACAGTCAGGTTCGCGCCAGCAGCATTTCTGTGTCTGATACTTTATCTGCACTGGATGACAAAGTGCAGTTGATGCTGGGGCTGCGCCGTCAGGAAGTGGTTATTCGCAACTTTGATAGTGGTGTGCCAGACAGTAAAAACGTGCAAGACGCGATGAAAGTAACGCCGGTCTATGGCTTGCTGGTTAAGCCGTGGGAAAATGTTTCCCTGTATGCTAACCACATTGAAGCATTGTCACCGGGTAGAGTTGCCCCTTGGTATACCGCTAATGCGGGTAATGTCACCGGTATTGTTCATGCCAAACAGGATGAAGTGGGGGTGAAGTTTGATAACAAACGCTATGGCGGTACCTTAGCGCTGTTTGAAATCACTCGCCCTGCAGGTGCTATTGATGCCAAAACCAATATGTATACGCTGAGTGGCGAACAGCGGAACCGCGGTGTGGAATTAAACGTGTTCGGTGAACCGGTGTTTGGTACGCGTTTGTTAGGGAGTGCCGTGTGGTTAGATCCAATATTGACCGAAGCGCAAAACAGCCAAAATAATGGTAATTATGCCGTGGGTGTGGCGCGTTATCAGTTAGTGTTTGGTGGTGAGTACGATATTAAGGCGGTAGAAGGATTAACTGCAACCGGAACTGTGACTCGCTCTGGCTCTCAATATGCTAATCAGGAAAACACCTTGAAGCTGAAACCATGGACACGTCTGGATCTGGGCGTGCGTTATACCATGCCGCTGAAAGAGACTAATCTGATTTGGCGCGCCAATCTTGAGAACGTGACCAATGAACGTTATTGGGAATCGGTTGAAGATACAGGCACTTATATGTACCAGGGTAATCCGCGTGAGCTAAAACTGTCCGTCTCAATGGACTTCTAATGCTGAATTAATATCCACTGATACTTAAACCATAAAAAACCCGCAATTCTTTTTGGATGCGGGTTTTTTTGACGTTTTAATCTGAACGGCTTTATTTCACGATAACAATAAAATTGGCGGCTATTATGCCGCGACGCGATACATATGCTCGTAAAGAATATTAAAGCCGATGCCTATTAGCACGATACCGCCGATTATCTCTGCACGTTTACCTAACAACGGGCCAATATAACGGCCAATCAGCATCCCGAGCGTGGCCATAATCATGGTGGCTAACCCAATGGCCATCGCGGTATGAAGAATGTTGACTTGTAAGAATGCCAGGCCAACACCAATTGCCATTGCATCAAGGCTGGTGGCGATTGCGGTCATGACCAAAACCCAAAAACTGTGACTGCGCATTTTTTCGGTTTCTTCGACTTGCTGCTTTGCACCTTCAAAAATCATCCGACAACCCAGAATGAACAGCAGGCTAAAGGCAATCCAGTGATCCCACTCCAGAATATATTGGCTGGCGAACAGGCCAATGCACCAACCAATCAGCGGGGTAATTGCTTCTATCACACCAAAAATAAGACCGGTGCGCAGCGCTTCTCGAAAACGGGGTTTATGTAGACTGGCGCCTTTACCGATAGATGCAGCAAAGGCATCCATAGACATAGCAAAAGCAAGCACTAATGTTGCAGATAAATTCATAGAAATAGTCTCGGCCGGGCGGCTCCATATACACGTAACCCACCCCCAACCTAACGACGGAGCTACGTGTCTATGGTCTCGCCAACCTTACCTGGCTGCCCGTACCACGTTTCAAAAAATGAAACGAGTATGTTGATACGGGCGTTTTTGCTTATCAATATATCGGTTAATACATTTATTCGCTGATATATTGCACAAAAACCGGCTACTCCCCATGAACGGCGCAACCTTAACATATAAATTCCAGGAGAGACAACCCCAAAAATAATATGGCGACCCCGCTGCTATTGATAATGATTTTCATTATCGGACTTTCAGGAAAAATAGCCCATATAAGCATCAGTAATGGTGTGGAAATAAGCCGGGGAGTGATTAGAGAAGGTGTCGGGAAATTAATCAATTAACTGAGTAGTCAAAAGATTTATTTCCCTGGAATATTCTTTATGATTGATTTTCAAGGAAAAAGTTATAAATTTTCTCTAAATCATCTAATTGGTTAACCTGGATAAGTAATCTGCGCTGTTCTAGTTCAATCACCAAAATACCGTCTTCAGATAAATTCATACTTTTTATTCGATTATATTCAATAAATGCATTGGCGTAGAAGAACCCGGTATTTTTAAACAACAATTTTGGCCAGCGGATATAAGAGATATGAAATGCGATTAATGCTAAACCCACTAATAAGTATGTGGTTAAAGGCTCGCCATTTGCCATCACGTTATTGTAAACAAGAATGGCAATCAGCCCGACAAAAATGGCGCAGTCGATTTTGTTTTTACGTTTCAGGTGAATTTGTAGCCGGGTTTTGCCTTTCATTATATTCATGATGAATTCATCATAAATAGCATAAGCAAGTAGTAGGGCAATAAAAGCAATGAGAATAATATCTGTAACCGACATGCAAGCACTCCCGAAATAAAAAACCGGGAGTAACCCCCCGGTTTCAGACTACTGATAAAATCAAATGAAGGGGAATCGTGCCGTTGGGGTCGTAGTCGCGTAAGCGACCGGAGTGCCCCTAGGTGCGGTAAACTCTTCACTCTCTGTGCTATCAGCAGCTTTGTCCTTAACCTCAAACCGGGAGTAACCCCCCGGTTTTTGCCAAATCTAATCAGAAAATTATGGTGCCAGGAAACCAATCCAGTAGCCGAAGATACCGATGGCGAAGAAGCCCATAATAATCCACAGCGCGTTAACTTTACGGCGTAACAACCACATACAGCCAAAGGTTAACAGTAAAGGTACCAAGCCAGGCATCAACTGATCCAGAATGGTTTGCACTGTGGTCACTGTGGTCTCACCCGCCTGGTTGGTTATCTTGGACACCACTACCGGTATATTGACGTGCGTCCATTTGTTAACCAAGGCCCCCATAACAAACAGGCCGAGGATAGACGCCCCTTCCGTCAGTTTTTGCAGCAGACCACCGTCCATATCGCTGACGATATTGACGCCTTTTTTGTAGCCATAAGCCACACCGTAATAACGGGTCAGCAAACGTACCAGGTTAAACAGAACAAAGAACAGCAATGGGCCAAGTAAGCTCCCGCTCATCGCGATACCGGCACCGAGAGCTGCCAATACCGGGCGTACAGTACCCCAGAATATCGGGTCACCAACACCGGCCAACGGCCCCATCAGACCAACTTTGATCCCGTTTATTGCCGCGTCGTCAATCTCAGCACCATTGGCTTTCTGCTCTTCCATCGCCAGCGTGACACCCAAAATCGGGGCGGCAACGAAGGGTTGGGTGTTGAAGAATTCCAAATGGCGTTTGATTGCCTGCTTGCGTTCTTCTGAATTCTCCGGATACAGGCGACGAATTGCCGGTACCATTGAGAAACAGAAACCCAGCGCCTGCATACGTTCGAAGTTCCACGACCCTTGGAAGAGGTTAGAGCGGATAAACACACCGCGGATATCGGCGGGCGTGAGTTTCTTTTCACCCGTAGTTGTTTTATCAACAATCGTTGTATCAACCATTTCTCTCACCTTTTCCTAGTCTAATTCGTTATCAAGATCGTTATTGGACGGGCCAGACTGTACAACCTGAGATTTGTTGTATTTCGGGCTGAGCTGGATATACAGCAGTGCCATAACCACGCCGATAACACCGAGAGCTACCAGGTTGAAGTTGGTGAAAGCGGCGGTCACGAAACCTAAATAGAAGAATGGCATCAGGTAGCCGGCACGCATCATGTTGATAACCATGGCGTAACCGACTACGACGATCATACCACCGGCGATGTTCAAACCACTGGTAACCACATCAGGAATCGAACTGAGCAGCATCTGAACTTCGGATGTCCCAACAGATAGAGCAACGATCAGGGCAGGGATAGCGATACGCATCGCCTGCAAGAACAGGGCAGAAATGTGGATCCAGGTTATCGCTCGTAGGCTGCCACGTTCGGCTGCACCATCGGCGGCGTGCTGGAAGGCCACGGTAATGGTACGCACGATAATGGTTAATACCTGACCGGCGGCGGCCAGCGGGATAGCCAGTGCAATACCGGCACCGATATCTTGACCACCAGCAATAACCAGAATGGTCGAAATAATTGACGCCAGCGCGGCATCAGGTGCTACAGCAGCCCCGATGTTCATCCAGCCGAGCGCGATCATTTCTAAGGTACCACCGATAATAATACCGGTTTTCATATCACCTAAAACCAAACCGACCAGGGTACAGGCGACGAGGGGGCGGTGAAATTGGAACTCATCCAGGATAGAACCCATCCCGGCGATACAGGCAACGATGAAAATCAGCACAATCTGAAGAGTTGTGATCTCCATTGTACTTCTCCTATGACCAAAAAAGCTGAGTAAAAATAACCGAGTTCCAAAACAGAACAGGGCATAACCTTTCTACGTAGTTTTCAGTAAAGCTATTTATTAAGTTTGTTAATTAAATCCATCATTTTGAGCCGGCTATCCGAAGAGACTTTCCGAACTTCCAGTTCAATACCGCGAGCATTTAATTTATTAAAAGCTTCAATATCTGTTTCATCAACGGAGACGGCGTTATTCACCTGGGTTTTACCCTGACGGAATGCCATACCACCGATATTGACTGACTTAATATCCACGCCACCCTCAACCATACGCACCACATCAGTTGGGTTGGTAAATAACAGCATGACCCGGTCTTTGGCATATTTCGGGTTGTTATAAACGCGGATAGCTTTTTCAACATCAACTACGTGTGCGGTTACGCCGGGAGGGGCAACCTGTTTAAGCAAGGTGCTACGCATTTTGTCAGCGGCGACTTCGTCACTGACAACAATAATGCGGCTTACGTTGGTTTCTTTGGTCCAGCGCGTTGCGACCTGACCATGAATTAAGCGGTCATCAATACGCGCCAACCCGATTTTCATATGATCATTCGGGCCTAAAGCGACGGCCGGGGCCTTGGCTTTTGGTGCAGGAGCTATTTGTTGCGTCTCGGGCTTATCACTCTTAATTTCAGGCGCTTTTAGTGCTTTCACGCCCTCACGACCGGTTTCTACCGCGACTGCGACCAGTTCAGCAAATGATGGATTATCATCACGAGCCATAAAGGTTTCAGCTAGCATCGGAATGTTAACCCCGGTGACGACCTCATAATTCTCTTTATCAATAGCAATTCGACTGGCGGCGTTAAACGGGCTACCACCCCAGGTATCAACCAAGAATAAAACACCTTTGCTGGTATCAAGCCCGGTCAATTTACCGTTGTATTTCTCAATCAACGTTTCGGCATTCTCACCTGGGACGAAATCGATATAAGCGACATTACTTTGCTCGCCTAAAATCATTTCAGCTGTTTTCAGCAGTTGCTCTGCTGCAGCCCCATGTGTGCCAATGATAATAGCTATACTCACTCGCTACCCCCTCTGTTAACTCAGAATTGAGTTCTCGCACGTAACAGAAAACCAGTAATCACCCACCACACTTCAGTACATATTGAATCTATTATGATAGTCACAATATCAGCGTACTGCTGACGATTTATTCGTAACGACAATGAATCGATTCAGGAACATATCTCAATGTGCTGGATGTGATTTATTTTAGTCAGTGAAAAAATAAATTATGTGACGTTGCTCAGTTATTTATACATGTTATGAATGATTTTGCTTATTTGGATAATTATTAAACAATCATATCAGTGATATTGATAGGTTATCCGCTAACGCATTCATCATAGTATGATTGTTGTGTTTGATATTTGTGCGATTCGTGTGAATTTCGACTGATAATCTATTTTGGGCCAGGACAAATTTTAGCCATGAAAATAAGCATACTGACGGCTGAAATCGCTTAATTTGCCGAGATTTGGCTTTATCGCGTGTCTGGCCCTAAATCCGACTATGCTGATAAAAAGATTCCTGATAAAGTTAACGGCTCTATTAATTGTCAGGAGTTAAGGGCCTCAGCTCTCCCTATGGACTGTCACCGAAGTTACTGTTTCTCTAGCGTTAACACCCAGCCAGTGGGTTTAAATCTGGTTATCCAATCACGCACATTTGCTGCGTTTAATTTCACCCGATCTTTCTGCGTATCTATACTGACAACCGTACTGCGGCGTTTTGCTGCGTCTGTTGCCAGTTGCACATCATCTAAATCGTGTTCTTATTATCGGAGTCTGACATGGAATTTCTAATGGACCCCTCAATCTGGGCAGGGTTATTGACGTTGGTGGTACTGGAAATTGTTCTGGGTATCGATAACCTGGTATTTATTGCCATTCTGGCCGATAAACTACCGCCTAAACAAAGAGATAAAGCTCGAATTATCGGGTTGTCTCTTGCATTAATTATGCGTTTGGGGCTGTTGTCGGTTATCTCCTGGATGGTCACGCTGACCACGCCACTGTTTAGTGTCGGCAGCTTTAACTTCTCCGGACGAGATCTAATTTTGCTGGTGGGGGGGCTGTTCTTGCTATTTAAAGCCACCACCGAGCTACATGAACGGCTGGAGGGTAACCAGCACGATGACAGTGCGAGCCGTGGATATGCCAGCTTCTGGGCGGTAGTGGCGCAAATTGTGGTGCTGGATGCGGTCTTCTCCCTCGATGCGGTGATTACTGCCGTGGGGATGGTCAACGACTTGGCCATCATGATGACGGCGGTGGTGATCGCCATGGGCGTGATGCTGTTGGCATCGAAAACATTGACGCGGTTTGTTAACGCACACCCGACGGTCGTGGTGCTGTGTCTGAGCTTCTTGTTAATGATTGGCTTGAGCCTGATTGCGGAAGGCTTTGGTTTCCATATTCCGAAAGGCTATCTGTACGCCGCCATCGGATTCTCTATCCTGATTGAGCTGTTTAACCAGATTGCGCGCCGTAACTTCATTAAGCATGAGTCCCGCTTGCCACGACGCCAGCGCACAGCGGAGGCTATTATTCGTCTGATGGGCGGCCGTCAGCAAGAACCGCAAAATGGTGATGCGCAGTTGGCATTGCCAGCCGAGGCTTTCGCTGAAGAAGAGCGCTATATGATTAGCGGCGTGCTGACATTGGCCTCCCGATCATTGCGCAGTGTGATGACTCCGCGCACGGAAATCTCTTGGGTAGATTGTAATCGTTCACAAGCTGAAATCCGTGAACAATTATTAGATACGCCGCACAGCCTGTTCCCAGTCTGTCGTGACTCATTGGATCAGATAATCGGTGTGGTTCGTGCTAAAGATTTGTTAGTGGCAATTGAACGCGGGGAATCTATCTGTGAGTTTGCCGCAGAGACACCACCAATAGTCGTGCCTGATACCATGGACGTGATTAATTTGTTGGGCGTATTGCGCAAAGCAAAAGGGCGCTTAGTGGTAGTCAATGACGAATTTGGTGTGGTGCAAGGGCTGGTCACCCCGCTGGACGTGCTGGAAGCCATCGCCGGTGAATTCCCTGATGAAGATGAAACGCCAGATATTATTACCGATGGTGATGGTTGGTTAGTGAAAGGGGGGGCTGATTTGCACTCTCTGGAACAGGCGCTGGATTGTCAGGAGTTGGTCAGCCCGACGGCTGATTATGCTTCATTAGCGGGCATGCTGCTGTCTCACTCCGGCCATATGCCAACTGCGGGGGATGTGGTTGAACTGCATAACCTGCGTTTTGAGATTATTGAAGTCTCAGATTACCGCATTGAATTAGTGCGTATTACCAAGCTGAGTAACGAATTGGAAGAGTAACACTCTGACAACTAAAAGAGTTTCAGCTAATGCGGGTCATCTTAAGGTGGCCCGCATTTTTTAATGGATATTCCAACGCTTTGTCATCCGTTTATTTTTCTTTTCATAATAATTATTTTTATGACAAATAACACGCATCATAATATTTATCATATTTATTGTTTGGAATGTGGATATTAAGCTATTTATATT
>NZ_CABHXX010000084.1 GCF_902170565.1 Yersinia thracica | reverse complement strand
CCGAGGATTATCGCGGCAATGGGCTGGGACAAAGACAATCTCAGCGAAGATCAGAAGCAGACCGTCAGTGCGCTGGCGACACTGGCCGCAGGATTAGCCGGTGGATTGACCGGCGACAGCACCGCTGATACGGTTGCAGGGGCGCAGACAGGGAAAAATGCGGTTGAGAATAACTTCCTCAAGGTTGTTGCGGAAGGTTGTGCCATCGCTGCCCCATGTCGAAGCAAGGTCGCGGAGCAATTGCTGGAGATCGGAGCCAAAGCGGGTATTGCAGGGCTGGCAGGTGCCGCAATCAAAGACATTGCGGATAAGATGACGTCCGATGAACTGGAGCATCTTGTTACCCTGAAAATGATGGGTAACGATGAGATCACCAGTAAATATCTCAGTTCGCTTCAGGATAAGTATGCTCCTGGCCATACTGGTGGTGACCAGATCGCCGGATCGGGCCCAGCCAATACAGGTGGAGATCAAATAGCGGATAATTCACCAAGTCATACAGGTAATGACCAATCTACAGGTCAGGTGGTTACTGATACTGGTAATACGGATGGCAAGCCGGATACGGGTGGAAATACGACAGTAACGCCGATCCCAGAGCAGAATAAAGATGATTTGGCTTATCTGGCGATGAAAGGAAAAGAGGCTCAGGAAGCTGCAAAAAATTTAGGATTTGATCGCAGAATTTCACCTCAAAAAGCACCATTTAACTCACATGGACAACCTGTTTATTTCGATGGGAAAAATTATATAACCCCTGATATTGATAGTCATAATGTTACTAACGGCTGGAAAATGTTTGATCGTAAAGGTGACAGAATTGGTACTTACGATAGCAATCTAAATAGGATTAAGGATTAATTTATGTTTGGAATTATCCCTGAAAATGAACCACTAGAAATGGATGGTGAGTTATTTCAAGAAGCCAAGATTGTTATTGATGATTTTTGGGAGACCTTGCAATTGCCCTTATCGTATTGGGAATTGAAAGACTACAAACGCAGCTGGCTAGCATCTATTGAAAAGGGTATGCATAGTAAAAACCATGCTGCATTAGCGGTTTCAATGTATGATCCGGAACAAACAAATTTTATTTTTGTTTGGGTCATATATTTTCAAGATGATGATGTTGTTTTTTTGCAAAATAAAGTGATTTTCCTCGAAGATCACCCCTCGTTTACCATCGAAAAAATCAATGACTTTATAACTCCTAGAGTTACTCATACGGAAGACGGTCATAAAATTTCAGAGTGGTGTACAGATTTAAATAGTATCGTGACTTTTTGTAATAGCTTGAAAGAATAACGTTTATGCTCCCCAGCCTTGTCTGGGGGCCTTTCTCAACATTCTAAATACTTCAAACTTCCCACCGCCAACAACCAACTCGCAGTCCTCCTGTAACCAATTAGCATCAGTAACAGGTTTACGTCAATGGTTCAACCCTGACGGCGCAAAGCCTGTGGTGATACCGCGCTGGGTGCGGCGGTGTCAGCATGGCGGTGACCGCCGGCGGCTCGGCCAACCTCAGCATGAGTCAGGACAAACTGCACGGCAACTATGACTCGGTGCAGGAGCAGACCGGCATCTTTGCGGGCAAAGGCGGCTTTGATATCACCGTCGGCGAGCATACTCAGCTGGATGGCGCAGTGATTGCCAGCACCGCAGACCAGAGTAAAAATAGTCTGGACACCGGCACACTGGGCTATTAGGTGTGCCGCCAAAATAGGCAAAGGCATGATTATGAGCATATCAAGCTTCTCATTTGGATAAGCTCGAATAAAAAATGCTCTGCTGTGGCATAAACGAAAATGGGCAATTTTAAGTTTAACTAACAGCCCATTTAATTTGACTGTTTCGAAACTCCAATCAAATTGATAGGCATCTGCTGCACTGAATCGTTGGGGAATAAAAACAACGTGGGGCGCAGGTTTATATTGTTCTTTGAATTGTCTGACGAAAGAGGCGACTGCACAATAAGTGCCTTGATACCGCTCCGTTCTGAGCCTTTCAAAGTGACGTCTGGCCGTTAATCGTTGTTTGGCGGGGAGTTTTGCATCGTCACTTAGTCGTTGTTTTAATACCGGGATGAATTCACCCAGTTTGGGGTGGTGAGTCTGCACCCGCTTATAAGCGGGCGGTTCTTTAGTCTCGATTGCGAGGTATTTACTGACGGTATGACGAGATATTTGTAGCTGTTTGGCTATGCTCTCTGAGAGAGTCCCTGTTTAAGAGAAAGCCTTCTGACTTTAAGTATGGTTTCCATGCACAGCATCCAAGGAAATCTCCGTAAAAACGGAGAGTTTACCAATAATCAGGGTGGTGCACTTTTACACCATAATTCCCCGATCCCTTGGTCTACTTTTGCACAATATTTAACAGCCTGTCCAAAGAATGTCATTTTACTGTGAGCCCACATCGTTTCAGGCACACTATTGCCACGCATATGATGAAATCCCCCGACAGAAACCTTCAGGCCGTCAAAAAGCTACTGGGGCATGTCAGCATCCAATCGACACTTGAGTACATTGATGAGAACGTTGATAGCTTGCGGGATATTTTGGAAAAAGAGTTGATGTAACGGCTTGAGGCAAGGGCTCAGTGAGCCTTGCTGATTGACACTAGAGGAAACTCTGTGTAACCATAATACATAACAAAGCCCACTTAATTTAACAAGTGAGCTAATTGATTGCTAACTACTTTTAAAATCTATGTGGCGAAATTACGAGCGTATCGCATTCCTACCCAATCACCTGTTTGTTAAGACTGATGTTCAGTCACAGTAACAAACAAGCTTAAATAATGGTGCCCGGACTCGGAATCGAACCAAGGACACGGGGATTTTCAATCCCCTGCTCTACCGACTGAGCTATCCGGGCAACGGGGCGCATTAAACCGTATTGGCACCAAATCGTCAATGAGTTTCTCATATAAAGGCGATCGGTTGCTCTCTTTTCATGCAAAATAGCTAATAAATGTTGGTGCGATGTTTTTTGTCATCGTGACAGGCAGTTTCATCTGATTGATTTATAGATTTTTTATTTTTCAGTTCGTTAGATAACAATAGCTTAGATATTCACTAAATATGAATTTTTATTGAATCTCAAGGGTTGAATCGCTCCCGTAAACATGTAATTATTGCGCGAATTTAGCGTTACTATTCATTCCTCTAGTCCATATAATTTTGAGAATTTAAGCAGGGGCGGTTATGGCAGTTTTACACTATCCAATGCATATTAAGCGCCTCACGTGCCACTTCCTCCGTTTCACTTCAGTTAAGTCTCTTATCCCTTTCATGCGGTAAGGCTATGTGTTGCTCACTGTTAGACATTATTAAAAATAGAGCTAATACTCTGATTTTACTGATGTCTATTGGTCGATGCTGAGACCAGTTCACTCACTATTCTGGCTTTTATTTCTGCCGGGAAAAGTGCGTTTAAAGATATTAATTTGCCGGCAATTCATATGATTAATCAATATGATGCCATCTATATGCCAAAGTGGCAGCCTCATACCTGACCGTTTGAGAGTAAGTGACATGACACAGTTAAAAATAGCAACAAGTGCTCGTTTGGCTTCTTATGTAGAAAGTCAGCGGGGAGTGGTATACCTCAATCAGACCGATTTCACAGATGTTGCCGCGGTGGTGATGTCGGTGGAAGATGCGAGTGCCGGTATATTGTCGAAGCTCAATGATTTGGGTTTTGCTATTCCTACTTTTATTGCTGTTACGGCAGAACAGACGGTTTCTGCGGATTATTTGCCCCTTATTAAGGGTATCATCACCCTCGGTGAGGCAAATAAAGCGTTTTACAATGCTCAGGTTGAGGCTGCTGCCAGCGAATATCAAAAAAATCTGTTACCGCCTTTTTTCTCAACATTAAAGAAATATGTCGAGATGAAAAATTCAACCTTTGCTTGTCCAGGGCACCAAGGTGGTGAATTTTTCCGTAAGCACCCTGCTGGCCGTCAATTTTTTGAATTCTATGGTGAGACGATTTTCCGGTCAGATATGTGTAACGCCGATGTCAAATTGGGTGACTTGCTTATCCATGAAGGTGCGGCAAAAGATGCACAAAAATATGCGGCTAAGGTCTTTAATGCAGATAAAACCTATTTTGTATTGAATGGGACTTCGTCGGCCAACAAAGTGGTTACTAATGCTTTATTGACCCGTGGTGATTTAGTGTTATTTGATAGAAATAACCATAAATCTAACCATCATGGCGCACTGATTCAAGCGGGGGCGACGCCAGTCTATTTAGAAACTGCTCGTAATCCATTTGGATTTATTGGCGGCATCGATGCGCACTGTTTTGATGAGCATTATTTACGTCAGCAACTCGCTGAAGTAGCCCCTGAACGTGTGAATGATGCGCGGCCATTTAGATTGGCGATCATTCAGTTAGGCACTTATGATGGCACTGTGTATAACGCTCGTCAGGTGGTTGATAGTATTGGTCATTTATGTGATTACATTTTGTTTGATTCTGCGTGGGTCGGTTATGAGCAATTTATTCCGATGATGAAGGATTTCTCGCCACTATTGCTAGAGTTAAATGAAAATGACCCTGGGATTATTGTGACTCAGTCAGTGCATAAGCAGCAGGCTGGTTTTTCGCAGACTTCGCAAGTGCATAAAAAAGATAACCATATAAAAGGGCAAAAACGCCACTGTAACCATAAGCGTTTTAACAATGCGTTTATGCTGCATGCATCAACCAGCCCATTTTACCCTTTATTCGCCGCGTTAGATGTGAATGCCAAAATACATTCCGGCGACAGTGGCCGCCGCATGTGGATGGATTGTGTAAAGCTCGGTATCGAGGCCCGTAAATTATTATTAGAGCGCTGCTCAATGTTACGGCCATTCATTCCACCCACTGTAGGGGGTAAGAATTGGCAGGATTACGATACAGAGATTATTGCTAATGATGCCCGCTTCTTTAATTTTGTACCTAATGAGCGCTGGCATGGATTTGAAGGCTATAATCAAGATCAATATCTAGTCGATCCTTGCAAATTATTGCTAACAACGCCGGGTATTGATGCTAACAGCGGGCAATATACTCAATTTGGTGTGCCAGCAGCGATACTGGCAACTTTCCTACGTGAAAATGGTATTGTGCCGGAAAAATGCGATCTAAATTCGATCCTATTCCTGCTGACACCGGCTGAAAACCTAGCCAAAATGGCTCATCTGGTTGATATGTTAGCCCAATTTGAGCGCTATATTGAGCAAAATGCGCTGTTGTGTGATGTATTACCGACGATATATCGTAAGAATGAAGAGCGCTATCGTGGCTATACTTTGCGCCAGTTATGCCAAGAGATGCATAACTTATATGTCAGTCATGACGTTAAACAGTTGCAAAAGGATATGTTCCGTAAAGCCAGTTTCCCACCGGTCGTGATGAACCCGCAGGATGCCAATATTCAGTTTGTCCGCGATAATATTGAATTGATTCCTATAGCTGAGGCAGAAGGGCGTATTGCTGCAGAAGGGGCTTTGCCTTATCCACCGGGCGTATTATGTGTTGTGCCCGGTGAAATATGGGGTGGGGCAGTGCAGCGTTATTTCCTGGCGCTAGAAGAAGGCATCAATTTATTGCCGGGCTTCTCCCCGGAATTGCAGGGCGTTTATATTGAGAAAGGTGATGTAGAATGGCGACGTATTTTTGGTTATGTCATTACTCAGTAATTTGAAAACAGAAGACAGCCGAGAATATCGGCTGTCACACTATAGCTTATCTCTATCAGGATAATCAGTAAGCGAAATAGCGAATCAACAAAGCAGTACCGGAAATCAGCAGTAAGATATTTATGATTCTAATCAGTTGTTCGCGGCTGATCCCTAAGCTGATTTTATTGGCAATCGCCAATCCGACCAGCATCCCCGGAGCTAACAGTAATACCATCCACAATATCGACAGATCCATATAGACTCCGGCCAGAGCAAATAAAATCACTCGGGTTAAGGTGCTTAGACCGATAAGTGTTGTCTGTGTAATCCGTAAATTATCTTTGCTGGCTATCCGTCCGGATAAGTAAATAGCATATATAAACCCGCCACTGCCAAATAATGCACTGAAGATACCGCCAATTAAGCCAAAAGGAATAGCGGCAGCGGGTTTGAATTGCCCTTGCGGTTTACGCCGACTGAGAGAGTAAATTGCATATAAAATAACAAATATTCCCAATGCTAATAACAAAATATCCGGGCGGGTTCGTAGCAGTACTGTAGCGCCTATTAGGCTCCCAATAATCATCAATGGGACCAAGCGCTTAAGCTCTGTAATATCTGCATGGCGGCTATGACGTGCTACGTTGGTGATTGCAGCAACCATATCGACAATAGCTAACAATGGGACAATTTTTGCTACGGGGATGAATAGTGCTAAAACTGGACTGGCAATTAACGCGGAACCAAAGCCAGTAATACCAAAAATAATATAGGCAATGACCATGGTGGAGAAGATTACCACCATTTCGAAAACGGTAAGTCCAAAGTCCATTTGTTCAATCTACCAGCAGTAGTTAAGAAATTAATGATCAATACTATAAACGTTTTATTACGAATAGTTGTTATTCAAGTGCGCGCAGTTATCAGTTGATCACAATTTTAGCCATAAAAAAGGGCACAGCGAATTGTGCCCTTTATACCCATTACAATTAGTGGCGGCGGTAGCTCTTCTGCGCGCTATTCACTTTCACCAGATAGCGGCGAGATTCACCGGATGGGTGTTTGGTGGTTAGCGTTTGGAATACATCGCCCGGAGCCATACTATTAATAATATTAACCGCTTGGTTTTTGTCGCTAGAGAATACCCGTAACACACTGCCTGCACCGCCATTATAGGAGGTAATAACTGCATAACGCCGCGAGGTGGCATTTTGAATACCGCCCAAATAGGTATTTTGCAGAATAGATAGATAGGCTGTGCCAGCATCAATATTATTAGCAGGATCAAACAGATAACTGCGGCTCGGCTGACCACTTTTACCTTTCAGTTTGTAGACATCCCGCCCAGCAGTATGCTGAACAACCTGCATCAGGCCGAGTGCATCAGAGCCACTAACCGCATAGGGGTTAAAGCTTGATTCAGTTTGCATAATAGCCAGAATTAATGACTCTTCTACGCCATAGCGCTCAGCCGATTGCCGCACCAGTGGCAGATATTTATGTGCGCGTTTATCCAGATGGTTCGGCACTAATTGCAAGGTTACCGACCAGATAACATGCAAACCAGAGGTGCGTTTTTGCATTTTATTTTGCAGTAAATAATCAGCAAAATGTGCAGCTCGCCATTCCCAACGAATAGGCTCGCCGTTGTTATCTAGTACCTGCCCATAGAGGAAGGGTTCTTTACTAATCTGGATATCATTAGCATCAGAATAGAGGTCGATCGAGCCAGGATCATCGCCCATTAATAACGTGGTAATAATCGCCTGACGTAAGTGAGCCGCCGGATCAGTCGTGGCAATAGTTTCAACTGTAATGGTACCAGCATCAAAGTTGATATGGCTGCGGGTTTGATATTGATCCGTATACTTAACGTAATCTTTTGGGCCCGCGATTAAGACTTCTTTTAATCCCCAAATATTTTCAATGTTATGGGCAAATTGGCCCATTAAAATTTCAAAACCGTTGGTGTCTTTGACAAAGACTTCGTTTTCTGGCTGATTTTTATTGCCTGAACAAGACACTAACAATGGTGCAATGACCAACAAAGCTAAAATTTTCTTCATCTTACAAGCCATATCTTGATGAGGAATGTCCCCGTTAGGGAATAAATAACAGCGGGGCCAACGTAGGCCCCGTAATAGGTTACTGACTCGGTGGAGTATAACCTTCAATATGAACATCCTGCCCTTCGAACAGGAAATTGACCATTTCTTGTTCCAGCAATTTTCGGTCTTCTACATTCATCATGCTGAGCTTCTTCTCATTAATCAGCATGGTTTGTTTAGTTATCCATTGTGACCAAGCTTCTTTTGAGATTTCGTTATAGATACGTTTGCCGATTTCGCCCGGATACAGCTGAAAATCTTGCCCCTCAGCATCCTTTTTTAAAAACGTGCAAAAAATCGTTCTGCTCATGCTAAATCCTCTTTGATGACTATCGTCAAATACAGCTATTTGGGTAGACGGCGGTGCTGTCCATTATTGTTTTGCTAACTTTTCTTTTGTTAACTCTTCTTTTGCTAACTGAAGTAATAAGCGCTCAACGGGGGCGGCCAATCCTACCGACGGTGGCTGTGCTAAGTTATACCAGAGACCCGCCCCATCATCCATGCATCCACGCCCTGATGCAGTATTCAGCCACATGGGGACAATATCCAGATGAAAGTGGCTGAAGGTATGACGAAAAGCAGTTAACTGCTGCAACTCGCTGGCGGCCATGCCACGTTGTTGTAACCAACTATCCAGACTCTCTTGTTCAGCAAATTGCGGGAAACAAAATAATCCGCCCCATAATCCCACAGGAGGCCGCTGTTCGAGCCACACCTGAGAACCGTTTTGCAGTAACAGAAAATAGGCTGTTTTTTCCGGTATTGTTTGTTTGGGTTTTTTACCCGGATAGCGTGTCCAGCTATGGTTGGCATAAGCAAGACACCCCATATTCAGTGGGCAAAGTTCGCATTTGGGCTTTGAACGGGTGCATACAATTGCGCCTAAATCCATCATGGCCTGATTAAACTGGCCCACTCCCTTGGCGGGGGTGACATCTTCACTGATTTGCCACAGTCGCCCTTCGACCTCTTTTTTACCCGGCCATCCCTCAACGGCATAGCAACGAGCCAGAACTCGCTTCACATTACCGTCTAAAATGGGGAAATGTTGCCCCAAAGAGAGTGATAAAATAGCACCCGCAGTGGAGCGGCCAATACCGGGCAGTGCGAGTATGTCGTCAAAATTCGTGGGAAATTCGCCCTGATGGCGTTCAACAACAATCTGGGCGGCTTTATGCAGGTTTCTGGCGCGGGCGTAATAACCCAACCCAGTCCACAAATGCAAAACTTCGTCCAGCGGGGCTGCCGCCAAAGCACGGATATCAGGGAAGCGCAGCATAAAACGTTGGAAATAAGGAATGACGGTCGCAACCTGCGTTTGTTGCAACATCACTTCTGATAGCCAGACTTGATAAGGTGTTTTATCCAATTGCCATGGCAATGTTTTGCGGCCAAAGCTTTGGTACCACTCAAGTACCACGTGCGCGAATTGTTGCGCTTGCATCATAAGCAGGTATCGATATCCGACAGAGAAATAAATTAGGGCTGGATTGCAGCATAGACTCCTCAGACTGTAAACCCCCTTCGTTCTTGACGCTACAGCGGCGTTAGCGGCATTCACTCACCCGAATCACTTACTTGAGTAAGCTCATCGGGGTTTATTCACTTGCTGCCTGGCTGTAACGCCAATAACTTTGGAGGAAATACCTTCGTTCTTGACGCTACAGCGGCGTTAGCGGCATTCACTTAGCCAGTTTGGGCATTAATCTGTTATTTACAGCTTAATTTTGTACTTATGACCGCCAGAGTTGATAAACTGGCGTATCTTTGCATAATGCGCGTTCGTATACGCAACCAACAGACAGAAAGCACCATGATAAATGACGTCATATCTCCGGAATTTGATGAAAACGGTCGCGCTATGCGCCGTATTCGTAGTTTTGTCCGCCGTCAGGGGCGCCTGACCAAAGGCCAACAACTGGCGCTTGATAACTACTGGCCGGTGATGGGCGTGGAATATCAGCCAACCCCTGTTGATTTAGCTGCCTTATTTGGCCGTGAAGCGCCAGTAGTATTGGAAATCGGCTTTGGTATGGGAACTTCGCTGGTCACTATGGCGGCCAGTAATCCGCAACAGAATTTTCTGGGAATAGAAGTACACTCTCCGGGCGTGGGGGCTTGCTTGGGCTCAGCGCATGAAGCTGGCCTGAATAACCTGCGGGTTATGTGCCATGATGCGGTCGAAGTGCTGGAAAATATGATCCCGGATGCATCATTGGACATGGTTCAGTTGTTTTTCCCAGACCCATGGCACAAAGCACGCCATAATAAACGTCGTATCGTGCAGGCACCTTTTGTCGAATTGGTAAAAAGTAAATTAAAAGTGGGCGGCGTGTTCCATATGGCGACCGACTGGCAGCATTATGCAGAACATATGCTGGAGGTTATGTCAGGTGCGAACGGGTACCACAACCTGTCAGAGCAGAATGATTATGTGCCTCGTCCGGACTCGCGCCCGCTGACAAAATTTGAATTACGTGGCCAGCGCTTGGGACATGGCGTTTGGGATCTGATGTTTGAGAGGAAAGAATAATGGCTAATAATCGTAGTCGTCGTTTGCGCAAAAAAATGCATATCGATGAGTTTCAAGAATTAGGTTTTTCTGTAAAGTGGACCTTCCCAGAAGGGACCAGTGTTGATGTCATTGACGAAACTGTCGATACTTTTATTGATGAAGTCATTGAAGCAAACGGTCTGGCATTTGATGGCAGCGGCTATTTGCAGTGGGAAGGCCTGATTTGCCTGCAAGAAATTGGTCATTGCACGGATGAACACCGTGCGTTAGTGACTAAATGGCTGGAAGCGCGCAAATTGAAAGATGTAGAAACCAGTGAGCTGTTTGATATCTGGTGGGATTGATCTTCCGTTTTAACGGTAGATAATCAATAAGGGCGCCTAATGCAGGCGCCTTTGTTTTTATCAGGCGCAGTTAGCGAAAACGGTTACTGGAGATTGATTGGGAGCATCATTGTGGCAGCAGCTTTAGGGGTGACAACAGGTTTAGATAATGCCTTGCTGGCGGATATCTTGCAGCAGGTGCGCCCGCTGATTGGTCAGGGGAAAGTGGCGGATTATATCCCCGCCTTGGCTGAAGTCTCGGCTGATAACTTGGGTATCGCGGTCTGTACGTTGGATGGCACAATATTTCAGGCCGGAGATGCCAATGAGCGCTTCTCTATTCAATCGATTTCAAAAGTATTAAGTCTGACTCTGGCATTATCGCGTTATGGGGAACAGGAAGTATGGCAGCGGGTTGGCAAAGAACCCTCTGGTCAGCCATTTAACTCATTGGTGCAATTAGAGTTAGAAAAAGGTAAACCGCGTAACCCATTTATTAATCCAGGGGCGCTGGTGGTCTGCGATATGTTGCAAAGCCGCCTTAGCGCGCCGAAACAACGAATGTTGGAAGTGGTGCGCCAGTTAGTGAATGACGATAGCATCAGCTACGATACTCGCGTCGCGCGATCAGAATTTGAAAACTCCGATCGGAATGCGGCCATCGCCTATTTGATGAAGTCTTTCGGTAATTTCAATAATGATGTATTGACGGTACTTCAGACCTATTTTCACTATTGCGCCATGCGCATGAGTTGTGTCGAACTGGTCCGCTGCTTTGCCTATCTGGCGAATCAGGGGCGCAGTATTAGCGGGCAAGAACCGCTGATTACACCGATGCAGGCGCGGCAAATCAATGCTCTGATGATTACCAGTGGTATGTATGATGGAGCCGGTGAATTTGCCTTCCGCGTGGGGATGCCGGGTAAGTCCGGTGTTGGTGGTGGGATTATTGCCATTGTGCCCGATGAGTTGTGTATTGCGGTTTGGTCACCAGAATTAGACCACGCAGGGAACTCTCTGGCCGGAACCGCTGCCTTAGAGCTACTGGCACAGCGGATTGGCCGCTCCATTTTTTAGGACAGCTCCCCTTCATACCTAAAGTAAATTCTGGCAGGGTGGGGATTAGCACGTTATATACTCTAAATAATTCGAGTTGCCGGAAGGCGGCAAGAGAGAGAACCCCGATGAGCTTACTGTCGTAAGTGATTTGGGTTATTGAACGTAGCCAACACACATGCAGCTTGAAGTATGACGAGTAAAAATAGCGATAGAGCCATAGAAATACTGAATGGCACAGCTTCTCAGGAGTCTTATGTTAGTTAAAATGAAAGCATTACGAACGGCGGGGCTAGCGGTATTGATGCTGACTGCCTGGCAGGCACAAGCTGATTATCAGTGCAGTGTAAAGCCGCAGGATGATGTGATTATCAGCCCGCAATCTGTACAGGTGGTGGGAGCCAGCGGTAATTTACAGATTTCGCCTGACGGTGATGTTATCCGTAATGGTAAGACATTAACTGTGACCGATGCACAGCGCCAACAAGCTTTCCGCTATCAAACGGCATTGCGCAAAGATTTGCCGTGGATAGAAAATGGTGCCCAGCAGCACTTGGAAAAGGCACGAGTTTCGCTGGATAAAGTGATTGTTCAGCAATTGGGGAGCAGCAGCAATGTGCGTAACCGGCTGACAACTTTGAGTGACCAGCTTAAGCAACAGATGAGCCGAATTATTGAGAAGCGCAGCGACGGTTTAACTTTCCACCATAAAGCGATTGATCAAGTCGAAAAAGATGGCCGCCAGCTGGTACAGCAAAGCATGGGCGGTGTGTTGCAAGATAGCCTGAATGAGATGGGCGTTAAGCAGGCGACCAGCAGCAGTGGGGGTAATAATCCATTGCAGGCTATTATGGGGAATCTGGGTGGTTTACAGCAGGCTATCCAAAACGAATGGAATAATCAGGAGCAGGATTTCCAGCAGTTCGGGCACGAGGTGTGTGGGCGCGTGACGACACTGGAGCAGCAGCGTAAGGATTTACTCAAAGCATTAAATTAATATCCCCGTCATCTTTCCAGGCGCAGGGCTGTTGGCTGCTATCACTTACCCAAGTTATTGAGTTATCTCAACTCCTTGGGTTCATTTTGTTGCCGCCTACCTGCAATGCGAGATTTATTGGGTATAGGGTGATTCAGATTTTGCAGGTTCAGACTGGGAATGCGGTCTGAACCTGTTTTTCTCACTTATTTTTATAAAATCTCAATTAGCTTTACAAAAACAGTTCTAACAGCGAGTTAAGGAATAACTTTCCTTTCTCGGTGATCTGCCAGTATTCCTCTGTTTCGATTAAATATTCTTTCGCTAATGCTTCATCCAACTGCGGGCGAATGGTGCTTTCAGCTAACCCGGTGAAATGGGTGAAATCCGCGCGCGGTGCGGCCTCTAGCAAACGGAAGCGGTTCATAAAGAACTCAAAAGGCCGGTCAGCGGCTTCAACTTCATATTGCTTATCCAGATATTTACCCAGCATAAAACCACGGGGATGCTTGGTTTTTATGGTGCGTAAGATCCGCCCATCACTAAAAGTGATTTTACCGTGAGCACCACAGCCAATCCCCAGATAATCGCCAAAACGCCAATAGTTGAGATTATGCTGACATTGGTAGCCCGGTTTGGCGTAGGCCGAGGTTTCATATTGCTGATATCCAGCGGCACTGAGTAACTGGTGGCCTTGCTGGAAAATATCCCACAGCGCATCGTCATCTGGCAGTGTCGGTGGGCGCGAACTGAAGCCGGTGTTTGGCTCAATCGTCAACTGATACCAAGACAGATGCGGGGGATTCAATGCAATAGCCTGACGCAAATCGTCCAGCGCCTCTTCCAGCGATTGATCCGGTAAACCGTGCATTAAGTCCAGATTAAAACTGCGCAGTTCCAGTGAGGTCGCCAGTTCAGCGGCGTGCTTTGCCTCATCCGGCCCGTGTATCCGCCCCAACCGCGTTAACTTCTGAGCGCTAAAGCTTTGTACGCCAATAGAGATGCGATTGATACCCGCGCGCTGATAGCCGCTGAAACGCTCTGCTTCAACGGCACCGGGGTTGGCTTCCATGGTGATTTCAGCATCAATGGCGAGTGGCAATCTGGCACGAACGCCATCGAGCAACTGCTGCATAGCCTCGGCACTGAGCAAGCTTGGTGTGCCGCCACCAATAAAAATGGTGCTAATCTCGCGACCGTTGACCAGAGGCACATCTGCATCAAGGTCCGCTAGCAAGTGCTCTACATATTCCTGATGGGGGACATCGCCTTTCAGTGCATGGGAATTAAAGTCACAGTAAGGGCATTTCTGCACACACCAGGGAACATGGATGTAGAGACTGAGCGGGGGTAATTTAAGCATTGCGCAGGGCATCCAGCATCAGTTTCAGTGCTTGACCACGATGGGAAACTGCGTGCTTTTCTTCACGAGTTAATTCTGCTGCGGTTTTATCCAGCTCTGGAACATAGAAAATAGGGTCATAACCAAATCCAGCCGTACCGGCGGGTTGGTGAGCAATCACACCCGGCCATTGACCATGGAATACCAATGGCGTTGGATCTTCCGCATGGCGCATATAAACCAGCACACAATGGAATTGCGCGCCGCGCTGTTCATCGGGAATATCTTTCAGCGCGACCAGCAGTTTTTCCAGATTTTCTTGGTCACTGGCATCAGCGCCCGCATAGCGTGCGGAGTAAATCCCAGGCGCTCCACCCAAAGCATCAACAGCTAAGCCGGAGTCATCTGCGATAGCCGGCAAACCTGTGGTTTGTGCGGCATGGCGTGCTTTTAATATGGCGTTTTCAATAAAAGTTAAGCCAGTTTCTTCGGCAGATTCGACACCCAGTTCGGTTTGCGCGATGACATCCAAACCAAAATCGGCCAGCAAATTTGCTAACTCACGCACTTTACCGGGGTTACCGGTGGCTAATACTATTTTTTGCATGGAAGAGTCCTGAATTTCATTTAGGCTGATAATTAATCGCCCAATTCTAGCGGGAAATATTTATCATTTGAGCAGTGTCGCTACTTCGGGCGGGATCTGTTGCGGGTTAACGATTTTGATCTGCTTATGCCGCCCCAACTCGCCCTTTTCGATAATCACCTGGCTTTTCGCTACCCGGAACTGTTTAGCGATAAACTTGACCAAATGAGCATTAGCTTGACCATCAACGGGTGGCGCGGTAATGGCGACTTTAAGTTCGTCGCCATGTAAACCGACTATCTGATCACGACTGGCTTTCGGCTGAATATATAGCTTGAGTGCCAGCCCGTCCAGCACCCGGGTGACGGCACTCACAGTATGAACCAAAGCTCGCCTAGCAGATCCGTGCCTAAATAGTTGAACAGATACAGAATAAGAATCACCACCATCGCCGAGAAATCGATACCGCCCATGGCGGGTAAAATACGGCGAATCGGAGCCATTAAAGGTTCAGTTAACTGATAAAGCAGGTAATCCATTGGGCTGCGGCCCTGACTAACCCAGCTCATCAGCGCCCGAATAATCATCACCCAGAAAATGAGATAACCGACTGCTTTGACTAATGAAATAACACCGAACAGCAAGTTATACGGGCTGAGTGACATTGAGCCGCTCTGAATCAGCACCAACAGTGGATACTTGATGGTCATCAACAGAAACGCCAACAGCAGAGATGCACTGTCGATAGGCCCCAGAGAAGGGATAATCCGGCGCAACGGGCCAACAATCGGCTGGGTGATTTTCACCACAAATTGTGAGAACGGGTTATAAAAATCGCTGTGAACCCACTGCATCCAGATGCGCAACAGCAGTACCATCACATACAGGTCAATGACCGTTTTTGCCAGAAAAGTCAGCGTTAGCATGAGTTGCCTTAATCCTTTATTCAATAGGGTATGCAGGTAAATAGACCGTCTATTCGCCTACTTTATAGGCCCCTATCTTAACGGGAAAGCATCAGGGCCAGTGTCGGGTTTTGTAAATTTTGCCGTGGTTAGAACAGCTTTTCCATTTCTTTTGCTCGCACAATGGCGGCTTGCATGGCATTGGAGACAATTACTGGCAAATGCTGTTCGTTAAATACTCGAATTGCCTCGGCGGTCGTGCCCCCTTTCGACGTGACCTGTTCACGCAGTGTTGAAAGTGGTAATTGCGGGTTGGCCTCCACTAATGCTGTCGCACCGGACGCCGCTTGCTGTACCAGCATACGGGCAGTTTCACTGTCAAAACCTAATTTTTCAGCTTCTTGCTGCATTGCTTCCATAAACAAGAAGAAATAAGCGGGCGCACTGCCTGCGGCAGCAATAACGCTGTTGATGCCGTTTTCGTCATTCACCCAACAAACTTTACCCACTGAACTCATCAGTGAAGCCGTGAAATCACGGTCATCCTGCGAGACTTGCTCCGGTGCATAAAGGCCGCTCATCCCTTTCCCCACCAGCGAAGGTGTGTTGGGCATAATTCGCACCAGATTGAGATTCTCGCCCAATAGCGCATAGAAACGGGCCACCTGCACACCCGCAGCAATAGACAGCACCAGCTTACCGGTAAAGTTGATATTTTCCTGCAATGGCTGGCATACCACCGCCATTAATTGGGGCTTAACGGCTAAAACCACCACCTCGGCTTTTTTCGCCTCGGCAATGTTGTCGTCACTACTGATAACACCGAATTCAGCGGCCAAAGCATCACGGTTTTTAGCGGAAGGCGCACAAACACTGATCATTTTAGCGGGGTAACCACCGGCTACTAAACCCGCGATAATTGCCCGCGCCATATTGCCCGCACCAATGAATGTAATGTTGCGATGTTTCATTAAATCAGTTCTCCTCATCCCCTGCGTATTTGAAGCCACAGCGGTGTTAGCATCTATCACTCACCCGAATCACTTACTTGTGTAAGCTCATCGGGATTCGCTCCTTTGCTGCCTTGCCGTGACTCCAACTACTTTGGGGCCCTCTTTGTATTCGAAGCCGCCGGGGGTTAAGCGCGGGTGCCAAAAATGGCGGTACCAATGCGCACTAAAGTACTGCCCGCGGCAATAGCGGCAGCCATATCATCCGTCATCCCCATGGAAAGCGTATCCATCTGAGGGTAGCTGGTTTTTAAAGTCAAGAACGCCTGATTCATTTGCTCAAATACCGCCAGTTGCCGCTGATAATCAGTTTCAGGAGCCGGAATAGCCATTAGCCCGCGTAAATGCAGGTTAGGCAGTTCATTGATACTGGCCGCTAAAGCAGGCAATTCCGCCAGTGCTATACCTGATTTACTCTGCTCATCACTGATATTGACCTGAATTAGGACGTTCAGCGCGGGCATGTCGGGCGGGCGTTGAGCACTTAAGCGCTGCGCAACCTTGAGCCTGTCCACGGTATGGCACCAGGCAAAATTTTCTGCCACTAATCTGCTTTTATTGGATTGCAGCGGGCCGATAAAGTGCCATTCAAGATTGGCTGTGGGGGCGTTATCTGCAAAATAGTGGATTTTATCCACCCCTTCCTGCACGTAGTTCTCACCAAAGGCATATTGCCCTGCGGCGATGGCTTCTTCGATAGCGGTCACAGGCTTGGTTTTACTGACTGCAAGCAATGTCACTTCTTCTGGAGAGCGCCCGCAATTGCATGCAGCAGTTGTGATTTGCGCTCTGACATCCTGTAGATTCTGCTCAATTGTGCTCATATGGACCCAGGAGTTTGATATGGATTTCACCCGTCTGGATAATAAAAACACAGACTTGGATAACCCCGTATTTAGTGGTGTTTTCACCGAATACATTGATTTAGAAAACCCTGAACATGCCGATGGTGACTTCAACGAACAGGATTTTGCCAATAAGGTGGCGGCTAGTGTAAATCATAATGCATCCGATCTGCACCTTTGTACCGGTGATCATCCGGTATTGCGTATTGATGGTGAATTGAAAACCTTCACTCATTGGCCGCGCGTCAATGCTAATTGGCTGAGCGGCCTTAGCCGATATTTATTGAGCGAAGTGCAACAAAGGCAATTGCAGCAAAGTGGGCAAGTAGATTGTGCTTGCACCACAAGTGCCGGGCAACGGCTCAGGGCGAATGTTTTCCAGCAACAGCACGGGCGTTCAATAGCTTTTCGTGTCATTTCTGCAACTAGCCCATCACTGGATGAATTGGATGTTCCACCCATTATTCATCAACTTATTGAGCAAGAGAATGGATTGATTCTAATTACCGGCGCGACAGGCAGTGGCAAAACCACCACATTGAGCGCGATGATAAGTGCCATGAATCAAAAACAAGCGCGCCATATCATCACACTGGAAGATCCGATCGAATTTCTTCATAGCAGCAAAACATGTTTGATCCAGCAGCGGGAATTGGGTCGTCATACTCATTCTTTCAGTAGCGCCTTAATTGGGGCATTGCGGCAAGACCCAGATATCATTTTGCTGGGTGAACTGCGGGATCAAGAGTCAATTCGTTTAGCACTAACCGCTGCTGAAACCGGGCATTTGGTGTTAGCCACATTACATACCCGCACCGCGACCCAAGCAATCGATAGGCTGGTGGACGTTTTCCCAGCAGCAGAGAAAACGGCTATTCAAGCGCAATTGGCAGCCAGTTTACGCGCCGTTATCGCACAAAAATTGTGTCATAAAGTCGGTGGTGGGCGCATGGCTGTATTTGAGATTCTGACCCAAACTACGGCAGCCAGCCATTTGATTCGTGAAGGTAAAACCTACCAGCTTCCCTCAGTGATACAGACAGGTGGGCAATGGGGGATGCAAACTTTTGAACAAAGCATGGCGCAGCGGCAAAAACAGGGCATATTGGCCGAGCAGCATGTGAATCAATTGAGATAGAGCCGCTAACACCGCTGCGGCTCCAATTAAAAAGAGGTTACCCAAAGTAATTGGTGTTGCAGCAAGGCAGCAAACGAATGCATCCCGATGAGCTTACATTGGTAAGTGATTCGGGTAAGTGAGAGCCGCTAACACCGCTGCGGCTCCAATTAAAAAGGGTATCTAGGCTGCGGGGATCTGCTGGGTAATACAATGAATATTGCCGCCACCTAACAGGATCTCGCGGGCAGGGACGCCAACAATCGCATAGTCAGGGAATATCTGCTGCAATAGGTCATGCGCCAGCCCATCTGTGCGGCTGTCCAACAGTGGATAAATAATCTGTTGATTGCTGATTAGGAAGTTGACGTAAGACCCCGCTAACCGCTCACCGGCGGTACGTGGCACCGCATCACTGGACAGCACATCGAAAGTCTCGGCTTCAGTGTTATACAGTGGGCCCGGCGCAGGTAGCTTCCAAATTTTCAGCTTACGGCCTTTGGCATCGACGGCATTGGATAAAACGTCAAAGGCGGCAACCGAACGCGCATATTGCGGATCCTGCTGATCGTCAGTCCAATGCAGGGCGACTTCACCTGGACGGACAAAGCAACACATATTATCGATGTGACCATCAGTCTCATCGTTATAGACGCCGTCCTGTAACCAGATGAAATGCGTGACGCCAAGGTATTCGTGCAACAACTGTTCAATCTGCGCCTGATTCAGGTGCGGGTTGCGGTTTGGATTCAGCAAACATTCAGTGGTGGTCAGTAAAGTGCCTTCGCCATCAGTATGAATAGAGCCACCTTCCAGCACCAGCGGCGCGCTGTAATGGGCATTATTCAAGAAGTCACTGACTTGGACGGCAATTTTCTCATCTTGCTGCCAATTGGCATACAGACCGCCGTTAAGACCGCCCCAGGCGTTAAATTGCCAGTCAACAGCGCGGCGTTCACCCGCACCATTGATGACCATTGTCGGGCCGGTATCACGCATCCACGCGTCATCGCTGGCCATTTCTACCAGGGTAACATTGGCCGGGAGGGTGGCTTTTGCCTGTGCCATAAACTCAGCTGGCACCCCCATAAAGACTGGTGTTGTGCGGCTGATGGCTTCCGCCACTTTGGCAAACGTCTGTTGAGCGGGAATACCTTTGCCACGCCAGTTGTCCTGACGATACGGCCACAGCATCCAGACGGCATCTTGCTGTGCCCATTCGGCGGGCATAAAGAAGCCATCTTGCTGCGGAGTACCCGGCAGTGCTTGTGATGCGGTCTCGGGTAAAATCGGGTCTTTTACAGACATAAATTATCTCCGGGTCTTGCCGTCAGAAGTGGCGAGTGCCTGATACATTTCCGGGCGGCGATCGCGGAACAAGCCCCATGAAGCGCGTTGAGCGGCGATTTCTTGCAAATCGAACTCATGCACCAACACCGCTTCGTCGGTTTTATTCGCCTGCGCCACCAGCGCACCAGTCTGGTCTGCAATAAATGAGGAGCCGTAGAAAGTCATTTCCAAGCCATCGATATATTTGCTTTTCTCAGTACCAATGCGGTTAGAAGCAATCACGGGCACCAGGTTGGCAGCGGCATGGCCTTGCTGAACACGGGTCCAGTGCGGCTGGCTGTCAATATCAGGATAAGCTGGCTCAGAACCAATGGCCGTTGGGTAGAAAATGATTTCCGCGCCCAGCAATGCCAGACTGCGGGCAGTTTCCGGGAACCATTGATCCCAACAGATACCGACACCGACTTTTGCGTAGCGGGTCTGCCAGACTTTAAAGCCAGTATCTCCTGGGATAAAGAATTGTTTTTCTTGATAAGCCGGGCCATTAGGAATATGAGTTTTGCGATACACATCCAGCACTGAGCCGTCAGCATCAATCATGACCAGCGAGTTATAATATGCGTTGTTGGCTTTCTCAAAGAAACTCAGTGGCAATACCACTTCCAGCTCGGCCGCCAGCTTGGAAAAATGTTGGATAAGCGGGCTGCTGTCCAGCTCTTGGGCTAGTGCATAGTGCTCTGGGCTTTGGTCGATGCAGAAATAAGGAGCGGCAAATAGTTCCTGAATCAGGATGATTTGTGCGCCTTTGGCGTGCGCATCACGTACCAGTTTCTCGGCATTTTCAATGTTCTTAGGCAGGTCCCAGGAACAGGCCATTTGAGTCGCAGCAACAGTTACTTTTGTCATGAGAAAACCTCAATAAATGTAAAAAACACCCGCGAGGGTGTGCAATATTTTGAGCCGCTGATTGGCATCCATCCAGTATACAATTGTGCGGGCATGGGTGCCATGCTATACCAGATTTGTCGGGGTAGGCAGCGGGAATGGATAGTGGAAAACAGCAGGGGATAATGTCAAAAAAACGTGTTCAACCTGCTTGCTCATCAAACCAACTTTCCAGAATGATCACTGCGGAGGCGGCGTCGACACTGCCTTTGTCCAGCGCGCGATAACCGCCACTGTCAAATAAATTGGCACGCGCCTCGACGGTACTAAGGCGTTCATCCTGTAAGGCAATCTGGACACCAAAACGGCCATGTAGGCGGTTGGCAAACCTGCGTGCGCGCGCCGTGAGTGGTTGTTCGGTGCCATCCATATTCAATGGTAGCCCGACGACGACTAAATCAGGTTGCCACTCTTTCAGCAGTTTTTCGACTTTTTGCCAGTCCGGTGTGCCGTCCTGAGCTTTAAAAGATGTCAGCGCTCTGGCGGTGCCAGTGACTTCCTGACCAATAGCCACACCGATACTTTTAGTACCAAAATCAAAGGCGATAATTGTGCGATTAGCCATCAGGCGTGTCCTGCTTGCGGGGCAATATTAAAGATATTGATACCCAGTTTATTGGCCGCAGCTTGCCAGCGCTCAGAAATCGGGGTGTTAAACAGGATATGACTGTCTGCCTCAATGGTCAGCCAGGCATTGTCCAGCAGTTCTTGCTCCAACTGCCCCTGTTGCCAGCCTGCATAACCCAGCGCTACCAGCAGATTTTTAGGCTGTTCCGGTGTTCCAAATGTCGCCAGCACATCTTTAGAGGTGGTTATCATGGTATCTGGTGAGATAGGAATACTGGAGCCGAAACCTTCCTGCGGCGAATGCAGGATAAAACCGCGATCTTCCGCCAGTGGGCCACCCGCCAATACTGGTTTATCTAGCCGAATAGAGGGATCTCGTGGGGTTGGGTTGATCTTCAGTTTTTTCAGCACAGTTTCTACTGTGAACTGTTCAATTGACTTGTTAATGACCAAGCCCATCGCACCCTCTTTATTATGTTCACAGATATAGATAACTGATCGCATAAATTGCGGGTCTTGAAGTGACGGCATAGCAATAAGAAAATGATGCTGTAAATTCATTATGTTATATAGGGAGTTCGCTGAGTTAAGGGGAAAACTCCGCCAGTATGCGGATAAATGCGCATAAAGTCACGGATCCCCTTTGTCCTTGAAGCCGCAGGGTTGTTGGCTGCGCTCACGCACCCGAGTCACTTACTGGTTGCTGAACTTAAAATAAGTAAGTTCATCGGGATTTGTTTTCTTGCCGCCTCCAATAACTTTGGGGAGAGGGCATCGGGTTTATTTATTCGCTAACCGAACTTCAATTGCATCCATTAGCATGCCAGTAATCGAAACATCTGGGAAAGCGGCTTCAATCTCGCGAATGCAGGTCGGGCTGGTGACGTTAATTTCAGTCAGGCGATCGCCGATGATATCTAAGCCGACAAAAATTAAGCCTTTTTTCTTCAGCGTCGGTGCTACAGCACGGGCAATTGCCCAGTCACTTTCACTCAGTGGGCGAGCTTCGCCACGGCCACCGGCCGCCAGATTACCGCGAGTTTCACCTTGTGCCGGGATACGCGCCAGGCAATAAGGCACGGGTTCGCCGTCCACGACTAACACACGTTTATCGCCTTCTTTAATGGCCGGCAGGAAATTTTGCGCCATGCAGAATCTGCTACCCAGTTCGGTCAGTGTTTCAATGATAACCGACAAATTAGGGTCATCTTGTTTCACGCGGAAGATTGAAGTGCCGCCCATGCCATCCAGCGGTTTCAGAATGATATCACCGTGTTCCTGATGGAACTTGCGGATATGCTCTTTGCTGCGGCTAACCAGTGTATCGGGGGTTAAATCCGGGAACCATGCGGTAAACAGTTTTTCGTTACAGTCGCGCAAACTCTGCGGTTTATTCACTACCAGAGTGCCTTTATCTTCCGCCCGTTCCAAAATATAGGTGGCGTAGATGAATTCAGTATCAAACGGCGGGTCTTTACGCATCAGAATGACATCAAGGTCATGCAGCGGTAAGTCTTGCTCAGCACCAAAACTGAACCAGTCGTCTTTGTCCTGTTTCACACTTAGCAGGCGGGTGCGAGCGCGGCCATCACCACCACGCAGGTAAAGGTCGCCCATTTCCATGTAATGCAGTTCCCAACCACGGCGCTGTGCTTCCAACAGCATAGCGAAGCTGGAGTCTTTCTTGATATTAATGGACGAGATTGGGTCCATTACGATGCCGAGCTTGATCATTCTTCTCTCCTAATGGGAACTCATTTTATCCCAGGTCGCCAAACCGCACCTGTAAAGCAGTGATAGCGGTAAGGGCGGTAGTTTCGGTACGCAGCACTCGCGGCCCTAGCAGGATATCAGTAAATCCAAGGCGCGCGGTCATGGCAATTTCATCGGCAGAAAGGCCGCCTTCCGGGCCAATCAACAAACGCACTTTGTTGAGTGACGAGGGGAGGGTATTAATGCTGTTGCTAGCTCGCGGGTGCAGATTGAGTTTTAAACTGTCATCTTGTTCCGCGCACCAGTCGGTGAGCTGCATTGCCTCACGGATTTCTGGGATTTTATTGCGCCCGCATTGCTCGCAAGCCGCAATAGCAATTTTCTGCCACTGCTGAATTTTCTTCACCAGACGTTCGCCATCCAGCTTAACGCCGCAGCGCTCGGAAAACAGCGGAGTAATCACATCGACACCCAGTTCAATAGATTTCTGGACAGTAAATTCCATCTTTTCCCCACGGGAAATGACCTGCCCCAAATGCAGATTTAACGGGGATTCGCGGTCTTCCAACTGCCCTTCGGCTAACCGGACAATCAGGTTTTTTTTATCCGCGCGGATAATTTCAGCCGCAAAAACCTGATTACTGCCATCAAATAATTGCAGACTTTGGCCTTCAGTCATCCGCAGCACGCGGCCTACATGATTGGCGGCTTCATCACTGAGCGCCAATTCGGTATTTGCCTGCAAAGGTTGCGGGTGATAAATGCGAGGTATGCGCATGAGTTGTTTGAGCCCTGAAACGAAAACTTTGACCAGTATACTAGATTAGCCTTTTTGCTGCTGGCAAGCCTGTTGTACATAAGGGTTATGATTTCCTTGTGCTTTTGCCACCCGCTCGTCACGCAGACATTCCCAGTTTGTCACCGGGTATTGGCGATTCCACACCTCGAATAGCTTGCTTTGTTGGCTGGAAAGCCGCAGTTGATAGTGATCGCGCATATAAAAGTAAGTCCGCGCAATGGCACCGCGCGCGCGTGCTGGGGGTTCAGCCAGCTTATTTTTGAAGTCGACTTTCATGTCACATTGGCCATATTGACCCTTGCCACCATTCCATTGGGAATACATGAAGTTGTTGCGGTCACCATTCACCTCGCCAATAGCGGGTTGCAGGTTATGCAAATCAGTTTCTATCTGGCGATAGACCGGATCTTTAGCGCAATTTTTGCGCCCACCTTGCTGCCAGCACTGGCGTTGGTGGCCAAATTGCCAAGCTGGGACGACATGCTCCCATTCAATCCGTGCTGCGCGCTGGGCATTTTTCCGAGGTTGATAGCCGCAACTCTTCAGATCCGGAACCCCTTTTTTGCCTTGCCAGTCAATGTTACAACCACAATAAAAACTGCCGGGCGCATCCTGATTAATTTTTGCCGCGACCGCTTTGGCCTGAGAAAAGTTATTGATACTTTGGCTGTAGCCGGGGATCGCAAGCAGTGGGGAAGACAAAACCAGCAGGAATAGAAGTTTGCGTAACATATCTCAAAACAGCCCGATGATGAAAACGGGCAGATTATAGAGAATAGTTATGAATGGCAAGTTAACTTGCTGTTTTATAACAATTAACGTTAGTTACTAACAGTTTTTTTTGCAATAAATTGCAGTTTTTCACCACATTCACGGCAGCGGTATTCGCTCTCACCGCGCTGTACTTTATTGTGGCGGCGAATGGTTAAAGCATGTTGCTGGCATTTGCACTGATAATTAAAAGTCTGACTACGCACCGAGGTCACTTCAAACTGATGAGTGCGGCTAGCCGGGACTTGCAACACCTGCTCCATCATCCAGCGCCATTCTTTACCATGGGGAGCCACCCGACCAAATTGGCGATAAACCAGTAAATGTGCCAGTTCGTGGGGCACCACTTCATCAATAAAAGGTTGTTGATTTTCCAACAATAATACTGGATTTAGACGGATTTCGAAGGATTGTAGATAGGCGCTGCCCGCGCTAGTACCGCGTTGATGATAATTAATTTTAGGCTCCGGATAGTCGGTGCCAAGATGCTGATTTGCCAGCTGTAATTTATGGCGCAAACAGCGCATAACCGCTTGTTGTAGCGCGATGGGGATTCTTAATGAACTCATATCGCGGAAGAATAAAACGGCAGATAGTCAGATGCAAGCGAGTCGTTTGAGCTAATGCTTCAACAGAGGGTTTTTCTGTGGGGTATTATATAAAAACAAAATAAATCAATCGCGGATAGTAAAATATTGGCACAGCTTGAGCTGCTGTATCAGCTTTATTGCCCCACAAGAGAAGGAGGGCGCATGACGATAGATTGGGCTAATTTCACTCCCTACAGTGCACTGGCGGGTGGAGCGCTATTGGGTCTTGCCGTAACAATTCTATGGCTTTGCAATGGCCGTATTGCCGGTATTAGCGGTATTTTAGGCGGATTATTGCCGCCAAAAGTGGGGGATATTTCCTGGCGCATTGCTTTTATCCTCGGCTTGATTGCTGCTCCGGTGATTTATTCACTCTTTGCGGCTCTGCCGGTGATTCAGATTGATGCGGGCTTGCCGGTTCTGATCGTGGCCGGATTATTGGTCGGGATTGGCACTCGCTATGGTGCAGGTTGCACCAGTGGGCATGGTGTCTGCGGATTAGCGCGCTTTTCACCGCGTTCATTGCTGGCGACATTGAGTTTTATGTTTGCGGGTTTTGCCACTGTATGGCTTGTTCGTCATCTATTCGCTTAGTCGATAGGAAGGGAATATGAATTTACTTTTCTCATTGCTTGCCGGGTTGGTTTTTGGCCTGGGGCTGATAGTCGCAGGTATGGCGAATCCAGCTAAAGTGCTGGGTTTTCTGGACATTGCTGGCTTATGGGACCCTTCGCTAGCGCTGGTGATGGCCGCCGCAGTCGCTATCGCGACATTAGGTTTTGGTTGGGCTAAAAAACGTAAAACCAGTTTGCTGGGACAACCTCTCCAATTGCCAACATCGACTCGAATTGAGCGCCGTTTAATCGGCGGTAGCCTGTTATTTGGTATTGGCTGGGGGTTAGCGGGGATATGTCCTGGGCCAGCTTTAGTGCTATTGGGGGCGGGCATATACAAAGGCGTTATTTTTGTCGCCGCGATGGTGGCGGGAATGGCGATATTCAGCTTGATTGAGCGTTACCGACAATCATAAAAATAATGTATAAAAAAACCCCGCCTGGCGGGGTTTTTGCGATTGAGAACTGATTGGCCGAAACTTATTTCAGGCCAGCAGCATCACGCAACAACGCGGCTTTGTCAGTTTTTTCCCAAGGGAATTCTTCACGGCCAAAGTGACCATAAGCGGCAGTTTTGCGATAAATCGGGTGGAGTAAATCCAGCATTTGGATCAGGCCATAAGGGCGCAGTTCAAAGAACTCACGAACCAAAGTGACCAATTTATCTTCAGGGATCTTCCCAGTACCAAATGTTTCCACCATGATGGAAGTCGGCTCTGCCACACCGATAGCGTAAGAAACCTGAATTTCGCAACGGTCAGCCAAGCCAGCCGCGACGATATTTTTTGCCACATAACGAGCAGCATAAGCGGCAGAACGGTCAACTTTTGATGGGTCTTTACCTGAAAACGCACCGCCACCATGACGTGCCATACCGCCGTAGGTATCAACGATAATTTTACGGCCAGTCAGACCACAGTCACCCATTGGGCCACCGATAACAAAACGGCCTGTTGGGTTAATATGATATTTAGTGGCTGCATTGAGCCACTCGGCCGGCAGAATCGGCTTGATGATTTCTTCCATCACCGCTTCTTGTAAATCCGTCAGGCTAATATCTTCTGAATGCTGAGTTGACAGAACCACCGCATCAATACCGATAATTTTGCCATCGTCATATTGGAAGGTAATCTGGCTTTTCGCATCCGGGCGCAACCATGGCAAAGTGCCATCTTTACGTACCGCGGCCTGGCGCTCGACCAAACGGTGAGCATAAGTAATTGGCGCGGGCATCAAGACGCTGGTTTCGTTGGTGGCGTAACCAAACATCAAACCTTGGTCACCTGCACCTTGCTCCAGTGGGTCAGCACGGTCAACACCCTGATTAATATCAGGAGATTGCTTACCAATTGCACTCAATACAGCACAAGAGTTAGCATCAAAACCCATCTCAGAATTGACATAACCGATTTCGCGCACAGTACGGCGGGTAATTTCTTCGATATCTACCCAGGCGTTAGTGGTCACTTCACCGCCAACTAATACCATACCCGTTTTGACATAGGTCTCGCAGGCAACACGTGCTTTTGGATCTTGCTCCAGAATGGCGTCAAGTACAGCGTCTGAAATCTGGTCGGCAACTTTGTCAGGATGTCCTTCGGAAACTGATTCCGACGTAAATAGGTGTTTAGCCATTGTTTTTCTTTACCTTGAATACAAGTGAAATGTCACTGCATAGCATTAGAAGTCAAGCAACCCTAGCCGCAGTTTGTACCGGCTTTTCGTTGTATTGCACTTTACAACGCCTCTTTAGGCAAAGCCTTTAGCAGTCTATCCCTTTAGAAGTCCGTCATAATTATAACGACACAGACATTCTAGCAATTAAAATGGATGGATGTATTAACATCTGGACGTCTATTTTAGGTCAGCTTTTGCTGTTAACGCCAGCCCTTTTTGCATCAAGATATTTCTCACTTTAGTTGTCACTTGATTTATTTACCGCTTGATACAGTTATACCCGTCATACTTCAAGCTGCATGTGTGTTGGCTACACTCAATAACCCGAATCACATACGAGGGTAAGCTCATCGGGATTATCTTGCTTGCCGCCTTCCTGCAACTCGAATTATTTAGGGCATACAGGCCATTTTCATTTTGCATTTTGCTCCCATTATAGGTATAAACTGCGCGCGCAGCTTATTCGATACGCAATGATGAAGATGGCAGAAGATGACATTAGCTCATTGTTAGATCTTTAGTGTTTCGCACTTAGTGAGAGGCACTCAATCTTATGGGCGCATCATAGTGATAAGCACTAAAATGGCAGCGTCATTTTACTGTTACTTAATTTGTTTATTAATAAAGTCTTGTCCGTTCATCATGAGCGGCATGCGTGGAGGTGGTTGGATTAATGATCCGTTGTCTACTGGTTGCTGCACATCAACAGCTGCGTCGTTCTGACGTTCAATCCCCCC
Organism: Yersinia thracica; assembly: GCF_902170565.1. Taxonomy (GTDB): domain Bacteria; phylum Pseudomonadota; class Gammaproteobacteria; order Enterobacterales; family Enterobacteriaceae; genus Yersinia; species Yersinia thracica. Next base: position 58,108 of record NZ_CABHXX010000084.1, on the reverse strand, counting down.
TTGCAACCTCCCTTTCTTGTACACCATCAACCCGATGTTATACCCACATGGGTGCAACTCAGGATTCGCGGGCGGGTTAATTACCCCCTGAAGCACTGAATCCGGCTAGCCTGACGACTTTGCGGCTAATCCGATTCACAAAATCTCAATACGTATTTACAGTCAAACGTATTTTACATTTAAACGTGATTTACCCTGTTTTGGGTAATGAATAGCCGAGATAAACTGCTAGTGGATCGCGCTTTATAGCGCAATATTCTGCCAATTTGGCATTCACGCGGGTTGTCCTTGCTGGTTGTAGCTGCGATAGTGGCTGACTTTATCGTCAGTATCGCAATAGAGGCGAATTATGTCTGATGATAACTTGATTGGCCGTCCGTCAGCTGCGGGCGCACATGTTTCTTTACGCTCCATGCAGGAGGTTGCCATGAATGATCGTAATGCTAGCAAGATGCTGAGCACGTATAACGTCGCCTACTGGGGTGGCAACTATTTTGACGTCAATGAACTGGGCCATATCAGTGTTTGCCCTGATCCGGATGTTCGCGAGGCGCGTGTCGATTTGGCTGAACTGGTCAAAAAAATGCAACTTGAGCAGGGGCAACGCCTGCCTGCGTTATTCTGTTTCCCCCAGATTTTACAGCATCGCCTGCGCTCAATTAATGGCGCGTTTAAACGCGCGCGCGAGTCGTTTGGCTATGAAGGCGATTACTTCCTGGTTTATCCGATTAAAGTTAACCAGCATCGTCGGGTCATTGAATCACTGGTTAATTCCGGTGAGCCGTTAGGGCTGGAAGCGGGTTCTAAAGCTGAAATGATGGCGGTTTTGGCGCATGCGGGTATGACTCGCTCGGTCATCGTTTGTAATGGCTATAAAGACCGTGAATATATCCGTCTGGCATTGATCGGCGAAAAACTGGGCCATAAGGTGTATCTGGTTATCGAAAAGATGTCAGAAATCAAAATGGTACTGGAAGAAGCCGAGCGCCTGAATGTCGTCCCGCGCTTGGGTGTTCGCGCGCGTCTGGCGTCACAAGGTTCCGGCAAATGGCAGGCCAGTGGTGGCGAGAAATCCAAATTTGGCTTGTCTGCCACTCAGGTATTGCAGTTGGTTGATATGCTGCGTGAAGCCAATAGCTTGGAAAGCCTGCAATTACTGCATTTCCATTTAGGTTCTCAGCTGTCCAACATCCGTGATATCTCGACAGGCGTCCGTGAATCAGCCCGTTTCTATGTGGAACTCCACAAGCTGGGTGTCAATATCCAGTGCTTCGATGTGGGCGGCGGTCTGGGTGTGGATTACGAAGGGACGCGCTCCCAATCGGATTGCTCAGTTAACTATGGCCTGAATGAATATGCCAACAACGTTATCTGGGGTATCGGTGATGCTTGTAATGAGCACGGCTTGCCGCACCCAACGGTGATTACGGAATCGGGCCGCGCAGTCACTGCGCACCATACCGTGCTGGTGTCCAATGTGATTGGCGTGGAACGCAATGAATTTAATGAGCCACAAGCACCGGAAGAAGATGCACCTCGTGCGCTGATCAGCCTGTGGGACACCTGGCTGGAAATGCAAGAGCCGGAAAACCGCCGCTCTCTGCGCGAATGGCTGCACGACAGTCAAATGGACTTGCACGATGTTCACACCCAGTATGCTCACGGCATGCTGGAACTGGCGCAGCGTGCATGGGCTGAAGAACTGTATTTGAGCATTTGTAATGAGATCCAAAAACAGTTGGACCCGAGCAACCGTGCGCATCGGCCAATCATTGATGAGCTGCAAGAGCGTATGGCCGATAAGCTGTATGTGAATTTCTCGCTGTTCCAGTCAATGCCGGATGCATGGGGTATTGATCAGCTCTTCCCAGTCTTGCCATTGGAAGGGTTAGATAAGCCACCAGAGCGCCGTGCGGTCTTGTTGGATATCACCTGTGATTCTGACGGGACTATCGACCATTATATTGATGGCGACGGAGTGGCAACCACCATGCCAATGCCGCCATATGATGCAGAGAATCCGCCACTGCTGGGCTTCTTTATGGTCGGTGCCTATCAGGAAATTCTGGGCAATATGCACAATCTGTTCGGCGATACCGCCGCCGTAGATGTGTTTGTTTTCCCTGATGGTACGGTTGAGTTTGAACAGACCGATGAAGGCGATACTGTCGCGGATATGCTGGAATACGTTCAATTGAACCCAGAAAAACTGCTAAAACAGTTTTCTGACCAAGTGAAAGAAACCGATCTGGACACTGAGTTACAAGCTCAGTTTATGGAAGAGTTTGAAGCAGGTCTGTACGGTTATACTTATCTCGAAGATGAGTAAGTATTAGCAGCTGATTAATACCACTTAAGGGCAAACTCAGGTTTGCCCTTTTTGTTTGCGCGACGACTGGTGATTGTCTGATTATCAACCACACTAATATTGGTGATTTCTGACGATAATCTGCGAGGTGCTTTCATGGGATGGGTCAGTGTTTGTAAGGTAAATTATGTCAAACCGGACTTTCCTTTCTCAGCTCAAGTAGATGATAAAAGGATTGGCGTTTATGTCATTGATGGTGAGTATTTTGCAATGGAGGATGTTTGCCCCCACGCCAATGCTTTGTTAAGTCAAGGTTTTATGGACGGAGACACAGTTGAGTGCCCATTACATGGCGCACTATTTGATATCCGAACCGGGCAATGCTTACGTGAGCCGGGGGATCGGGATTTGAACATTTACCCGGTGCGAGTCAATGGTGATCAGATTGAGGTTAATCTGACGGTGGAATAAGTCATAACGCCCCTGTTATGGGGCGCTTACACTAATAAAATATTATTATTTCTCGGCGGCGATGCGCTGGCGGATATGGTCGGCGCGAGCCTGTGAGGACGGGTGATCGTCAAACATACTGCTGGTGCGGCCGGCTTCCATGGTAGCCAGTTTTTCGAAGCTGGTGACCAAACCGTTAGGATCGATACCGCGCTTTTTCAGCAGGTCGAATGAGTAATCATCTGCTTCACTTTCTTGTTTTTGTGAGAACTGGGCATTCACCAGTTTCTGACCAATATCAGCTAACTGAGACTGGGAAAGTTGCCCGGCAACCCCACCGGCAGATGCGGCGGCAGTCCGTAGGGCGGTGGTGCCATAGGCCACTTGCATGGCTTTGCGGGTATGTCCTAATGCCACATGGCCCATCTCATGGCCGAGCACGCCTTCCACTTCATTGTCGGTCATCATGTCCATTAAGCCGCTGTAAACACGAATACAACCATTGGCCATCGCCCAAGCATTGACATCTTTTGTGACGTAAACCTTATAGTTAGCTGGCGTGCCATTGATATTATCACCCAATGCCGCTGAGATTTTTGCCAGGCGTTTACCGTAGGCACTATCAGCAGAGGCTATCTGGGCTTTTTGATCCATTTCCACACAAGATTTTTCACTGAGGTTTTTTACATCAGCATCACTCAGGGTTGCAGCCTGGAAAGCCTGGGCACCGGATTGCATCAAACCATCGGTATTTATATTCTGGCAGCCACTAAGTAATGCCGTCAGGCTCAGGGCAATCATTGAGGTACGCATTTTCATAACACTTTCTTCCTGTGGTTATGGGGCTTTTATTGTTACATTACATCAATTGCATTAATAGCTATTGCATCAGCGCCGCTTCTACTACTCTGGGCAGCACTGGTGATATATGGCCTGATTGACAATGGATAGCGGAGATTAATGCGCTATTGGCGTCAGAGCTATAGCTTTATTCTGAAAATCAGCAGACTCCATTCGTCATTAGTATGGAAGTTATTGCTCATTGTGGTTTTAGTGGTTGCCGTTTCAATGTTGAGTCTGAGAAAATGGTAAACTTGAACGCTTTTTTTAATCCGACCTGGAGTAAAACATGTCCTCTCGTAAAGAGCTTGCCAACGCGATCCGCGCACTAAGCATGGACGCAGTGCAAAAAGCGAATTCCGGCCACCCCGGCGCCCCTATGGGTATGGCAGATATTGCCGAAGTTCTGTGGCGCGATTACCTGAACCATAATCCAACTAATCCACACTGGGCTGATCGCGACCGTTTCGTCTTGTCGAATGGTCACGGCTCCATGTTGATCTATAGCCTGCTGCACCTCACTGGCTATGATCTGCCGCTGGAAGAACTGAAAAACTTTCGCCAGTTGCACTCTAAAACGCCAGGTCACCCAGAATATGGCTACACCGCTGGCGTAGAAACCACTACTGGCCCATTGGGTCAGGGCATTGCCAACGCAGTTGGTTTTGCGATTGCAGAACGCACGCTGGGCGCGCAGTTTAACCGCCCGAACCATGAGATTGTTGATCACCACACTTACGCCTTTATGGGCGACGGTTGCATGATGGAAGGCATTTCTCACGAAGTTTGCTCTCTGGCGGGTACCATGAAGCTGGGCAAATTGACGGCTTTCTATGATGACAACGGCATCTCCATCGACGGCCATGTTGAAGGCTGGTTTACTGATGATACTGCGGCGCGTTTCGAAGCTTATGGCTGGCATGTCGTTCGTGGTGTTGATGGTCATAACGCTGACTCCATCAAAGCGGCCATCGAAGAAGCTCACAAAGTGACCGACAAACCATCTTTGCTGATGTGTAAAACCATTATCGGTTTTGGTTCACCGAAGAAAGCCGGCACCCATGATTCACACGGCGCACCATTAGGTGTTGATGAAGTTGCCGCGACCCGTGAAGCATTGGGCTGGAAATACGCAGCATTCGAAATTCCACAGGATATCTATGCCGCGTGGGATGCCAAAGAAGCAGGTAAAGCTAAAGAAGCTGCTTGGAATGAGAAGTTCGCTGCATACGCTAAAGCGTATCCGGAACTGGCTGCTGAATTCAAACGCCGCATCAGTGGTGAGCTGCCAGCTAACTGGGCAACTGAATCCAAGAAATTCATCGAACAGCTGCAAGCTAACCCGGCGAATATTGCCAGCCGTAAAGCCTCGCAAAACTCGCTGGAAGCTTTCGGTAAAGTGTTACCTGAATTCTTGGGCGGCTCTGCTGATCTGGCACCAAGTAACCTGACTATCTGGTCTGGCTCCAAATCTCTGAGCGAAGATCTCGCGGGTAACTATATTCACTATGGTGTACGTGAATTTGGTATGTCTGCCATCATGAACGGCATCGCTTTGCACGGCGGTTTCATCCCTTACGGCGCAACTTTCCTGATGTTTGTGGAATATGCCCGTAACGCAGTGCGCATGGCTGCGCTGATGAAAATTCGCAGCATCTTCGTTTACACCCATGACTCTATCGGCTTAGGTGAAGATGGCCCAACCCATCAGCCAGTTGAGCAGATGGCCAGCTTGCGTGTGACTCCAAATATGAGCACCTGGCGCCCATGTGACCAGGTTGAATCTGCGGTGGCATGGCAGTATGCATTGGAACGTAAAGACGGCCCAAGCGCACTGATCTTCTCCCGCCAAAACCTGGCACAACAGCCACGTACTGCTGAGCAGTTAGCCAATATCTCTAAAGGCGCTTATGTGCTGAAAGATTGTGCTGGCCTTCCTGAACTGATCTTTATCGCGACCGGTTCTGAAGTTGAATTGGCGGTTGCAGCTGCTGATCAACTGACGGCTGCTGGCCGCAAAGTGCGTGTTGTGTCTATGCCATCGACCGATGCATTCGACAAACAAGACGCAGCTTACCGTGAGTCTGTATTGCCATCTGCTGTCAGCGCGCGCGTTGCCGTTGAAGCCGGTATTGCTGATTACTGGTACAAATACGTCGGGCTGAATGGCGCAGTCGTGGGTATGCACACCTTTGGTGAGTCTGCTCCGGCTGAATTGCTGTTCAAAGAGTTTGGTTTCACCGTAGAAAACGTGGTGGCGAAAGCTCAGGCGTTATTGAAGTAATTTTTTGTTAAAACGGCATGACGTTATCAAGGCTATAAATCACTGTAAAGGGTGATGAGAAGCTCGGTAATGCAGCTGTTAAAAGACCGCTTCGGCGGTCTTTTTTTTCGCCAATTGATGGATGAATTGTGCCCTTTATCAGGCAGATATTCCTTTTGTGATTCGTTTGGTTTATTCTGGCTGAAGCGTTTCAGTCATGATTCACTTTCCATTTCAGCCAATTTCGCTGAGGAAAAAGCCGGAAGTATTCTGGCTGAATTGTGATAAGACGATTAACATCTTAGGGTGCGCTGCAGTACGCTATGGGGTTGCATGATAATAACCAGAAACAGGGAGCAACATGACAATCCGTATAGCGATAAATGGCTTTGGCCGTATTGGCCGTAGCGTTTTACGCGCATTATATGAATCTGGTCGCCGGGCAGAGATTTCAGTCGTTGCAATTAATGAGCTGGCTAATGCAGAGGGGATGGCCCATCTGTTGAAGTATGACTCCAGCCATGGCCGGTTTGCCTGGGATGTTCGTCAGGAATGTGACAAATTATACGTCGGGGACGATACTATCCGGTTGATACATCAGCCAGAGATTGGGCAGTTACCTTGGGGTGAGTTAGGAATTGATGTGGTTCTGGATTGTAGCGGCGTTTATGGTAGCCGTGCAGATGGCGAGGCGCATTTAACCTCCGGTGCCAAAAAGGTGCTGTTTGCCCATCCCGGTGGACATGATTTGGATGCTACGGTGGTTTATGGTGTTAACCATCAAGATTTACGGGCAGATCACCGAATTGTTTCCAACGCGTCCTGTACCACGAACTGTATTATTCCTATTATTCAGTTGTTGGATATCGCTTATGGTATCGAATCCGGCACTGTCACCACCATTCATTCATCAATGAATGACCAGCCCGTTATTGATGCTTATCATCAAGATTTACGCCGTACCCGGGCAGCAAGCCAGTCAATTATCCCGGTGGATACCAAACTGGCAGCAGGGATTACCCGTATTTTTCCGAAGTTTTGCGACAGGTTTGAAGCTATCTCGGTGCGGGTGCCAACTATCAACGTAACGGCTATAGATTTAAGCGTCAGCGTAACAAGCCCGGTTGGTGTGGCTGAGGTTAACCAGCTTTTGCAAAAGGCAGCAAGAGGCTCATTTCGTGGTATAGTTGACTATACGGAATTACCATTGGTATCGACCGATTTTAACCATGATCCGCACAGTGCAATTGTCGATTGCACACAAACGCGAGTCAGCGGGCAACACCTGATTAAGACGTTGGTATGGTGCGATAACGAATGGGGTTTCGCCAATAGAATGTTGGATACGACATTGGCGATGGCCAAAAGCGGTTTCTAGTATGGCATGCTAACGCATTGTTTTTCCGTGATTTACTGCGGTTATATCAGCGTTGATGTGCAGCTTATGCAACTTTAAAGAGAATCAACAAGAGGATTCACCATGTCTGTAATTAAGATGACCGATCTGGATCTAGCTGGCAAACGCGTGCTGATCCGTGCGGACCTCAATGTTCCGGTAAAAGATGGCAAAGTGACTTCTGATGCGCGTATCCGTGCATCTCTGCCGACAATTGAAGCGGCACTGAAGCAAGGCGCTAAAGTAATGGTTACCTCTCACCTGGGTCGTCCGACCGAAGGCGAGTACAATGAAGAGTTCTCCTTGCTTCCCGTCGTTAACTACCTGAAAGACAAATTGTCTGCTCCGGTACGTTTGGCGAAAGATTATCTGGACGGCGTTGAAATTGCAGCTGGCGAGTTAGTTGTTCTGGAAAACGTTCGCTTTAACAAAGGCGAGAAAAAAGACGACGAAACTCTGTCCAAAAAATATGCCGCACTGTGTGATGTGTATGTGATGGATGCTTTTGGTACCGCTCACCGTGCACAAGCTTCTACTCACGGTGTCGGTAAATTTGCTCCTATCGCGTGTGCTGGCCCGCTGTTGTCAGCAGAGTTGGAAGCCTTGGGTAAAGCACTGGGTAACCCAGCGCGTCCAATGGTTGCTATCGTCGGCGGTTCAAAAGTTTCAACCAAACTGACCGTGCTGGGTGCGCTGTCTAAAATTGCCGACCAATTGATTGTTGGTGGCGGTATCGCGAATACCTTCGTGGCAGCTCAAGGCCACAATGTCGGTAAATCTCTGTACGAAGCAGACCTGATTCCAGAAGCTAAACGTCTACTGGAAACTTGTGATATCCCCGTTCCTACTGATGTTCGTGTTGCCACTGAATTCTCTGAAACGGCGGCTGCAACACTGAAGCCAGCTGATCAGATCAAAGATGATGAGCAAATTCTGGATCTGGGCGACGTATCAGCAGAACGTCTGGCAGAGATCCTGAAAAACGCCAAAACCATTCTGTGGAATGGTCCGGTTGGTGTGTTCGAGTTCCCTAACTTCCGTAAAGGGACCGAAATCGTGGCTCGCGCCATCGCAGAGAGCGAAGCATTCTCAATCGCGGGCGGCGGCGACACTCTGGCAGCCATCGACTTGTTCGGTATTGCTGACCAAATCTCCTATATCTCCACTGGCGGCGGTGCTTTCCTTGAGTTCGTAGAAGGGAAAAAACTGCCAGCGGTTGTGATGTTGGAAGAGCGCGCTAAGCAGTAATTTAGATAACGGGGGGTGAGAGCCGCCCGTTTCGCTTTTAGCCAAGCTAATAAAGCTTGCGGGCTTTAGGTTGGCGAAAACCGATTTACATTTAGGGCCTATCCCCCCGGATAGCTGCTATCTTCAGTCGACGAAACAGGACAACGTACATGTCTAAAATTTTTGATTTCGTAAAACCAGGTGTCATCACAGGTGATGACGTTCAGAAAGTGTTCGCAATAGCAAAAGAAAACAACTTTGCTCTGCCAGCAGTAAACTGTGTCGGCACCGACTCTATCAACGCAGTGCTGGAAACAGCAGCTAAAGTGCGTGCGCCGGTTATCGTTCAGTTCTCTAACGGTGGTGCAGCATTTATCGCAGGTAAAGGCGTGAAGACTGACGTGCCACAAGGCGCGGCAATCTTGGGCGCTATCTCTGGTGCGCACCATGTGCATCAGATGGCTGAACACTACGGTGTTCCGGTTATTCTGCATACCGACCATTGTGCTAAGAAATTGTTGCCATGGTTAGACGGTTTGTTGGATGCAGGCGAGAAACACTTCGCGGCAACCGGCAAACCACTGTTCTCTTCTCACATGATTGACCTGTCTGAAGAGTCCCTGGAAGAAAACATCGAAATCTGTAGTAAGTACCTGACTCGTATGTCAAAACTGGGTATGACGCTGGAAATCGAACTGGGTTGCACCGGTGGTGAAGAAGATGGCGTAGACAACAGCCATATGGATGCATCTTCTCTGTACACTCAGCCGCAAGACGTTGATTACGCTTACGAAAAATTGAACGCAATCAGCCCGCGTTTCACTATCGCCGCTTCTTTCGGTAACGTGCACGGTGTTTACAAACCAGGTAACGTGAAACTGACCCCGACTATTCTGCGTGATTCTCAGGATTATGTTTCTAAGAAACACAATCTGCCGCACAACAGCCTGGACTTCGTGTTCCACGGCGGTTCAGGTTCTACTGCTGCTGAAATCAAAGAAGCAGTCAGCTACGGCGTAGTGAAGATGAATATCGACACCGATACCCAATGGGCAACATGGGAAGGTATTCTGGATTACTACAAAAAGAATGAAGGCTATCTGCAAGGCCAACTGGGTAACCCAGAAGGTGCTGATAAACCGAACAAAAAATACTACGATCCTCGCGTATGGCTGCGCTCAGCGCAGGTTTCAATGATTGCCCGTCTAGAGCTGGCATTCAAAGAACTGAACGCAATCGACGTACTGTAATTCAGTCTTATTTTGACTGTTTTAAAAGGCCCGAAAGGGCCTTTTTTCGTTGTTAGTGAGCTGTTTTTTTAGCTGCTGCTACCGACTCTATAGTCGTTATTGTTGGCTTTACGGGACTGCCAAAATTGGCAACATTCTCCATTGTTGGTTACCCTAAACGGACTGCCCGCTGTATCAGTCAGCACAGGGCAGCACTTTTGGCGTAATTTCTCCCGCAGGGAGCTATTTGTAGGATGGTTTAAATGGACGAATTAAACGTAGTTGATGGTATCAATGAAGCGAGTAGCTGGTTGGTGAATAATCAGGAATTACTGATTCAATATGCGGTCAATATTGTCGCGGCGTTACTGACCCTGATTGTCGGTTCGATTATTGCCAAAGTGGTTTCCGGCATGCTCAGTCGGGTAATGAAGTTACGGGGTATTGATCTCACCGTAGCAGATTTCCTGGCGGCAATGGCGCGCTACAGTATTCTGGCTTTTACTATCGTCGCGGTGTTGGGGCGCCTTGGGGTACAAACTGCCTCGGTGATTGCGGTTATTGGTGCCGCCGGTTTAGCGGTCGGTTTGGCGCTGCAAGGCTCACTGTCCAACTTTGCCGCTGGCGTGTTACTGGTGGCCTTCCGACCATTTAAAGCGGGTGAATATGTCGATCTGGGCGGTGTAGCCGGTACTGTGGTGCAGGTGCAGATTTTCTCAACCACGTTGCGCACTGTCGATGACAAAATTATTGTTGTACCGAATGGTAAAATTATCGCCAACAACATTATCAACACCAGCCGTGAGCCCAATCGCCGTACTGATATGGTTATTGGTGTGGCCTATGATGCTGATATTGATGTGGTGAAGAAAGTGCTGGGTGACATCATTGCAGCCGATTCCCGCATCATGCATGACAAAGGGGTTACCGTGCGTTTGAATGAGATGGCGGCTTCGTCATTAAACTTTACCGTGCGCGTCTGGACCACCAACGGCGATGCCATGGACGTTTATTGGGATCTGATGGAGAACTTCAAACGCGCGTTGGATGCCCACAAAATTGGCATTCCTTACCCGCAGATGGATGTGCATTTGCATCAGGTTGATAAAGCAGAATCTGCTCCGACAGCATAAAACCTGATAGCAGTAAACCCAGTCAAAACGGGCTATTATTGGCCCGTTTTTCTTATCTTCTTTTCCCGTGCGAGCTTTTGTTTATTAATTATTAGACTTACTTATAGTAGATAAGAAATATCAATTTCCTCTGATGGTTATCTCCCCGTAATATGCTGCTAATTCTTCAACAATTCTCTCAGTTTGTTTTGAGTATTATTTAAAGGTAACAGTATGTTAGCTGTCTATTTGCAAGGCTTTGCCCTGAGTGCGGCCATGATCCTCCCCCTCGGGCCACAAAATGCCTTTGTGATGAATCAGGGCATTAAGCGGCAGCACCATTTGATGAGTGCCGCGTTGTGCGCCCTCAGTGACATCATATTGATTTGTGCTGGTATTTTTGGTGGCAGTGCTTTACTGAACCGTTCTCCATTGCTACTGGCTCTGGTGACTTGGGGCGGCGTGGCATTTCTGTTGTGGTACGGTTGGGGGGCATTAATGGCTGCATGGCGTGGCGATAGCTCGTCATCAACTGTTGCCGCAGGTGCGCAAGGGCGCTGGCGCATTCTGGTCACGTTATTGGCGGTGACCTGGCTTAACCCGCATGTTTATCTGGATACTTTTGTGGTGCTGGGGAGCTTAGGGGGCCAGCTATTACCGGATGTTCGGCCGTGGTTTGCTTTTGGTGCCGTGAGCGCCTCTGTAACCTGGTTTTTTGCTCTGGCGTTGCTGGCCGCGTGGTTATCGCCATGGCTTAACCGCCCAACTTCACAGCGGGTCATCAATCTACTTGTGGGGAGCGTGATGTGGTTTATTGCTTTTCAGTTAGCACGGCAGGGAATGAGTCTGTAAGTTTTTATCATTAATCCGAATCCCTAATTTAGTAAGATATGCTACGGTTGTCTTATACCCGTCATACTTCAAGCTGCATGTGTGTTGGCTGCCTTCGTTCACCCCAGTCACTGACTTGTGTAAGCTCCTGGGGACTCGCTCAGTTGCCGCCTTCATGCAACTCGAATTATTTAGTGCATAGTTTTATTATGATTATCTTAGGAGGCTCTGTGAAGTTAAAGACATTGGCTTTGGCCGCAATGATGGGATTAGGGACGTTACCTTTGGCGCTGCAAGTTCAGGCGGCCGAACTACCAGAAGGGCCGCATGTTGTCACCTCGGGAACCGCCAGTGTTGATGCGGCTCCAGATATTGCCACCATTACCATCGAAGTGAGTGTCTCTGCCAAAGATGCCGCTGAGGCTAAGAAACAGGCAGATACCCGCGTCGCACAATATTTTGATTTCCTGCGTAAGAGTGGCATTGAGAAAAAAGATATCAATGCGGCTAATATCCGGACTCAAGCTGAATATGATTATCAGAAAACCGGTGAAGCCGTATTGAAAGGCTACCGTGCGGTACGTCAGGTTCAAGTGACACTGCGCCAGTTGGATAAGTTGAATGAGTTACTGGATGGCGCACTCAAATCGGGCCTTAATGAAATTCACTCCGTCGAGCTTGGTGTTGCTAACCCGGACACTTATCGTGAACAGGTTCGTCAAAAAGCCATCGAGAATGCCATTAGCCAGGCTGGCGCTTTGGCTGATGGATTTAAGGTTAAATTGGGGCCGGTATACAGTATTCGTTACCGTGCCGCTAACTACCAGCCAATGCCGGTAGCGCGTATGTTCAAGAGTGCTGATGCCGCACCAGCCAATGATGCAGCCCAAACTTATGAGCAACAAACCATCCATTTTGATGATCAAGTTGATGTCGTGTTTGAGCTGAAAACCAGCGCCAACACGCCCGCAGCTGCCGTCAAATAAGCTAATCTTGCCGTAATACCTGATGCCCGTGAGATAACAGGGCATCAGTTACCTTTCTCATTGTCCGGCTTTCTGGTGCAAATCGATGCCAGTACAGCATCCGCCGTTGCAATAACCCCGGCGTTAGGTCAATTAATTCACCGGATGCCAACTCTTTTTCGATTTGCAAATGCGGGATCATACAGCAGGTGGTGCCTTGCCTTGCTAACTGTACAAAAGCTTCCGACGAGTTAACAATATGGCACGGCACACTGCCGGGCGACAAATCGAAATTCTGCTGTAAAAATGCCTGATGCATATCATCCAAATGGTCAAAGGCCACGGCAGGTGCTTTCAGCAATGCCGAGCGGGTCACGCCATTGGGAAAGTAGCGATCGGCAAAGGGTTTTGACGCCACAAACAGATAATCCAGTGCGCCGAGCTGATCAACCAGGCAGCTTGGTAGCGGTTGAGGCTGGATACTGACCGCGCCCACCACCTCGCCACGGCGTAACCGCTCTTGAGTGCGGGTTTCATCTTCAACTTGTAAATTCAGCCGGATAGGGGAGTCTGCCAACACCGGTTTTAGCGCCGGCAGCAGCCAGGTTGCCAGACTGTCGGCATTGACCGCCAATGACAGCAACAGCGGGGTGTCGCCGCCATTATCATTGCCGAGCCACTCTTCTTCCAGCAGTTCAACCTGATGCAGTAAGGCGAGCAGTTTCTGCCCTTGCTCAGTTGGGCGAGGGGGCACGGTGCGTACCAATAGCGGCTGACCGAACAGATTTTCCAACTGCTTAATGCGTTGAGATACCGCCGATTGGGTGATGCAGAGTTTTTGTGCCGCGCGTTCAAAACCGCGTTCACGGATCACCGCGTCCAGCGCTTGTAGCGTACGGTAGTCTGGGCGTTTCATCGGAGTCATCTCTCCAAATATTTAAGTTAATACCGCACTATGCCACATTTTGTTCATTTTTCTATGTTGGAATACCGGATGGCTCGCCACAAATAAACCGGCGTAACTGTGATCCAGCTAGAATTACCGCCGACATGAGCCGGCTTTATTGCGATGTTTTATCATATATATGCTCTATAATGACGTCAGGTTTTCTTTCACATCAAGGCGTGAACTTACCATGACTCAGGATGAACTTAAAAAAGCAGTGGGCTGGGCAGCATTAGATTATGTCAAACCCGGCACTATCGTTGGGGTCGGCACCGGCTCTACTGCGGCACATTTTATTGATGCCCTTGCCTCCATCAAAGGCCAAATTGAAGGGGCCGTTTCCAGCTCTGATGCCTCTACCGCTAAGCTGAAAAGCTATGGTATTCAGGTGTTTGATTGCAATGAAGTCGATGTGCTGGATATTTATGTCGATGGCGCGGATGAAATTAACAGCCAAATGCAGATGATTAAAGGCGGTGGTGCAGCACTGACCCGCGAGAAAATCATTGCGGCCATTTCCCGTAAATTCATCTGTATTGCTGACGCATCCAAACAGGTTGATGTTTTGGGTAAGTTCCCACTGCCGGTCGAAGTTATCCCGATGGCGCGTTCTTATGTTGCCCGCGAGCTGGTGAAATTGGGCGGGTTACCTGAATATCGCCAAAATGTCCTGACGGATAATGGCAATGTTATTTTGGATGTGCACAACCTGACTATATTGGATGCCATTGCGCTCGAAAATAAAATTAATGGTATCGCCGGTGTGGTCACCGTGGGGTTATTTGCCAACCGAGGTGCTGATGTGGCGCTGATTGGTACTGCCGATGGTGTTAAGATGATCGATGGTGTTAAGACGGTCGTGCTCAAGTAGTTGAATGAATATTATTTAGGGTGAGGTTATTGGCTTCACCCGGATAAATTGTGCCTTTAAAACTCTTTTCTTAAAATGATTAAATTTGGTGATATATATCACATTTAATCATTTCATTTTCTTAACCTGCCATTAACTCAGTCTCCGCCAGTTTTTTATTCCATAAATTAACATTTGCACTGCTTGTTATGCTGACGGGGGGCAATCGTTTGTATTGCCGCCCGCGAAATATTTGTTATGTTGACTGGGTGCTGACCGGATTCATTCGATATCGTCAGCCACATCTGAAGTCTGAAAATAGGGTCGGGGACATGGCAAAAGTATCACTGGAGAAAGACAGAATTAAGTTTCTGTTAGTGGAAGGGGTGCACCAGAGCACGGTTGATAATCTGCGTGCAGCCGGTTATAGCAATATTGAATATCATAAAGGTGCCTTAGACACCGAATCACTGAAAGAATCTATTCGTGATGCTCACTTCGTTGGGATTCGATCGCGTACGCATCTGTCCGAAGAAGTCTTTGCTGCAGCAGAAAAGTTGGTTGCAGTAGGTTGTTTCTGTATCGGTACCAATCAGGTTGATTTAAAAGCGGCGACTAAACGTGGTGTGCCGGTATTCAATGCACCTTTCTCCAATACCCGTTCGGTAGCTGAAATGGTTCTGGGCGAGTTACTGCTAATGTTCCGCGGTATTCCATCCGCTAACGCCAAAGCACACCGTGGCGAGTGGAATAAGCTGGCTGTTGGCTCCTATGAAGCCCGTGGCAAAAAGCTGGGTATTATCGGCTATGGTCATATCGGGACTCAGCTCGGTATTCTGGCTGAAAGTGTCGGGATGAAAGTGTTCTTCTATGATATTGAAAATAAACTGTCGTTAGGGAATGCGCAGCAGGTTCGCCACCTGTCTGATTTGCTGAATATGAGTGATGTGATTAGCTTGCATGTGCCAGAAAATCACTCCACCAAGAATATGATTGGCCCTGAGCAATTGGCTCTGATGAAACCGGGCGCGATGCTGATTAATGCTTCTCGTGGGACGGTGGTTGATATCCCGGCACTGTGTGATGCATTGGCCAGTAATCATCTGGCAGGGGCGGCAATCGACGTTTTCCCTGAAGAGCCAGCAACCAATAAAGACCCGTTCAATTCACCATTGTGCGAGTTTGATAATGTGTTATTGACCCCGCATATCGGTGGTTCAACTCAGGAAGCGCAGGAAAATATTGGTGATGAAGTGGCCGGTAAACTGGCGAAGTATTCCGATAACGGCTCAACGTTGTCTGCGGTTAACTTCCCAGAAGTTTCTCTGCCAGCTCATGGTGATAACACCCGCCGTCTGCTGCATATTCATGAGAATCGCCCCGGTATTCTGACCAGCATTAACAAAATTTTTGCTGAGCAGAACGTCAACATCGCGGCGCAGTATTTGCAAACCAGTGCTGATATCGGTTATGTCGTTATTGATGTTGAAACTGATGATGCAGAGAATGCAGAAAAAGCATTGCAGGCCATGAAGGCGATTCCAGGGACTATCCGTTCGCGTTTGCTCTATTGATAAGAGTTGTATTGAATAACTGAACACCCGCTATCTATCAGATATCGGGTGTTTTTTTATATCAAAAGGTTAACTCTCACCACTGCCATACTTTGGTCGGTGTCACAATCTCTGGCAACGGCACATCCCAATGTTCATTCGGCAAATGCTCGACTCGCTGGCAATCATGGGCCAGACCAATAGGATAGGGGCCACCCTGCTGCCAGTTTTGCAGTGTTCGGTCATAGAAGCCACCTCCCATACCTAAACGCTGCCCGTGGCTATCAAATGCCACCAGCGGGGTTATCACCACGTCTAATCGGTTTAACGGCAGTACGTCGCGCACATCTAATTGGGGTTCCAGGATTTTCAAACGATTACGAATGAGCTGGCTATCAGGGCGATAGTGGAGAAACAGTAAATGGCCGGGGCTGAAAGGATGAAGAATAGGGAGATAAACCTGTTTTTTCTGCTGCCACAATAATTCGATAACTGGGGCGGTATCTAACTCGCCATCAAAAGACAGAAATAGGGCAATAGTATTGGCTTGCTGGATTTTGTCGTGGGAAGCGATTTGTTGAGCTGCGAGAGTGGCGGATTGCTGCTGTTGTTCGGGAGTCAACAGACGCCGACGCTCACGAATTTCACTGCGGATTTTTTTTCGCTCAATGGCATGCTGTTGATTTGAAATCATATTATTGACTTATACCCGTCATACTTCGGGCTGCATGTGCGTTGGTTACACTCAATTACCCGAATCACTTACTCATGTAAGTTCACCGGGACTCACTCACTTGCCGCCTTCCTGAAACTCGAATTATTTAGGGTATAAAAATATGCTAGCGGCTTGAAACACACGATTGAGGTAAATGAATAGAAAATTGTCTGTATTAAGACGAACGTGATAACCGAAATGCGTGTTACACGATAAGAAAGGGATCTCCGAGATGCCGCCGCAGGCTGTAACCCTTGAACCCATGGTTCAAGGTGAACGCAGCGTCGCAACCTTAAGGCTTCTCGGCGGACCGAGCATGCGCACCAGTTACGGAGTCGCTACATTCTGTTGGTATTAATTATCGGCTCAGGGGACGGGCCCGCTGGCAAACATCTCAGAGAAATTCTTTACTCACTGCTGAATCTATCATTCAACAGAGATTTATTCAAACTGTGCATCTTGACGTTCAGAGATGCGGCCCTGTTCAAGCAGCGCTTGTTCAATGGTCTGTTGTAACATCCGAATACGTTGCTCCATATTGGATGCATAGTCACGGGTTTTCAACCTTTCCTGAGCTAATTCGTGACATACGTTCAATGCCGCGATGAAAACTAACTGCTCAGTATTGGTGACTCTAGTGCGAACTTTCAGATCTTGCAACCGTTGGTTAAGATCTTCGGCTGCCATGTTCAACGCATCTTGTTGTTCTGGCGGACAGTTCACTCTTAACGATCGACCAAAAATTTGAATATCTACCGGTTGTGCAGACATGCGACCTTCCTGACTAATTTCGCGCCAGCCCTGAAAACCAGAGGCAAAATGCTCGTAGCGGCAAAGCGGGCGTCACTATATATACCTCGATACCAAGATTCAACCCCTAATACCCGTCATATTTCAAGTTGTAGGTGTGTTAGCTGCCTTCCTGCATCTTGAAATCTATAGGGTATAGAGTGTTGCGTTTTCTGGTATAGCGACCTTTCTTGGTGGTAGCATAACACGAACTTATCCTGCCAACGATGACCAATACGCATGTCTATAGAGAATACATTACCGACTTACCAATCACTTGCCCTGGCATTGAACCAGCAAGCAGTGGCATTAACCCCTGCTGAAATGCACGGCCTGATCAGTGGCATGCTGTGCGGGGGCAGTAAAGACGATGGTTGGCGCGCACTGGTGCATGACTTGACCAACGAGGGTGTCGCCTTTTCGCAAGCCCTTGGTTTGCCGTTACAGCAGTTACATGAAGCAACACAAGAAGCGCTGGAAAACGAAGGTTTTATGTTTCAGTTGCTGATCCCTGAAGGTGAAGAAATCACTGTTTTTGACCGTGCTGATGCATTATCCGGCTGGGTAAACCATTTCCTGCTAGGTCTTGGGATGCTGCAACCGAAGTTGGCGCAAGTGAAAGATGAAGTGGGCGAAGCCATTGATGATTTGCGTAATATTGCTCAGTTAGGATATGACGACGATGAAGATCAGGAAGAACTGGCTCAATCATTGGAAGAAGTCATTGAGTATGTCCGTGTCGCGGCTATCTTGTGTCATATTGAATTTACTCAAGAAAAACCGACTGCACCGGAAGTTCGTAAGCCGACATTACACTAAGCGGGTCTGTGTCGTGTGTTGAATGATGGAAACCGGATATTTCAGGAGGGTGTAATGACTCAGCAAGAATACCAGAACCGCCGTCAGGCGCTGTTGGCGAAGATGGCCTCGGGCAGTGCTGCCATTATTTTTGCCGCACCAGAGGCCACGCGCAGTGCGGATTCTGAATATCCTTATCGGCAGAATAGCGATTTTAGTTATCTGACCGGCTTTAATGAGCCGGAAGCGGTGCTGATTCTGGTGAAAAGCGATGAAACTCACAACCACAGCGTGCTGTTTAACCGGGTGCGGGATTTAACCGCTGAAATCTGGTTTGGTCGCCGTTTAGGGCAAGAGGCCGCGCCCGAGAAGTTGGGTATCGATCGCGCATTACCTTTCGATGAAATCGACGAGCAACTCTATTTGCTGCTTAATCGCTTGGATGTGATTTATCACGCGCAAGGGCAATATGATTATGCGGATAAGATTGTATTCGCCGCGCTGGAAAAATTGCGTAACGGTTTTCGTAAAAACTTGCGCGCCCCCGCGACCTTAACTGACTGGCGGCCATGGTTGCATGAAATGCGCCTGTTTAAGTCAGAAGAAGAACTTGCCGTGATGCGCCGCGCCGGTGAAATTAGCGCATTGGCCCATACCCGCGCGATGGAAAGATGCCGCCCAGGGATGTTTGAGTACCAATTGGAGGGGGAGATTCTGCATGAATTTACTCGCCATGGTGCGCGTTATCCGGCGTATAACACGATTGTCGGTGGCGGTGAAAATGGCTGCATTTTGCATTACACCGAAAATGAGTGCGAACTGCGAGATGGCGATTTAGTGCTGATTGACGCCGGTTGCGAATATCAGGGCTATGCCGGTGATATCACCCGAACTTTCCCGGTAAACGGTAAATTTACCCCAGCACAACGGGAAATTTATGACATCGTGCTGGCTTCCATCAATAAAGCTCTGGAATTGTACCGGCCAGGGACCAGCATCCGCGAAGTCACGAGCCAGGTGGTGCGGATTATGATTACCGGTTTGGTGAATTTGGGCATCCTCAAAGGGGATGTTGAGCAACTGATTATTGAACAAGCGCACCGTCCCTTCTTTATGCACGGCTTGAGCCACTGGCTGGGGCTGGATGTGCATGATGTCGGCGATTACAGCAACAGTGACCGTGAGCGCATTCTTGAGCCGGGCATGGTGCTGACCATCGAGCCGGGCTTGTATATCGCGCCAGATGCCGATGTTCCGCCGCAATATCGCGGTATTGGCATTCGGATTGAAGATGACATCGTGATTACTGCGGCGGGTAACGAAAATCTGACCGCCAGTGTGGTAAAAGATCCCGATGACATTGAAGCCCTGATGGCGGCAGCGAGATAACTGATGAGTGTGATAATTGTTGGTGGCGGTATGGCTGGCGCGACACTGGCGCTGGCTATTTCATCCCTCACTAAAGGGGCGGTACCGGTGGCGCTGATTGAAGCACATCTTCCTGACAGCCGCCAACATCCGGGTTTTGATGCCAGAGCCATTGCATTGGCGCAGGGGACCTGTCAGCAATTGGATAGCATTGGCCTCTGGTCAGCATTGGCAGACTGTGCCACCGCCATTGAACATGTTCACGTTAGTGATAGCGGCCATTCCGGCTTTGTGAATCTTCGGGCGCAAGATTATCGCGTTCCGGCCCTGGGGCAGGTCATTGAGCTGTTTGATGCTGGCAATCGGCTATTTGCATTGTTACAGAAAGCGCCGGGTGTGACCTTACATTGCCCGGCAAAAGTGGTTGATGTGGTGCGCACGACAGAATCTGCCACGGTGACATTGGATAATGGCCAACAACTCAGCGCTAAACTGTTGGTGGCGGCGGATGGCTCTCATTCCGCACTGGCTCAAGCCTGTCACATTCAGTGGCAGCAGCAGGATTACCAACAAATCGCGGTGATCGCCAATGTCACGACCTCAGAATTGCCCAATGGGCGTGCTTTTGAGCGCTTTACCCGCCATGGGCCATTGGCGCTACTGCCCATGTCTCAAGGGCGCAGTTCATTAGTTTGGTGCCATGCAAAAGAAAATAAACAGCAGGTGGATAGCTGGGATGACACCCGTTTTCTGTCCGAGCTACAGCAGGCTTTCGGCTGGCGGCTAGGGAAAATGCTGCATGCCGGCAAGCGCCATAGTTATCCACTGCAATTGCTCACCGCCTTGCGCCATGTCAGCCATCGGCTGGCATTAGTCGGCAATGCGGCTCAAACTTTGCATCCGATTGCCGGTCAGGGCTTTAATTTAGGGCTGCGCGATGTGATGTCACTGGCTGAAACTATTGCCCAAGCTGCCCTTGCGGGAAGAGACCCCGGCGATTATGCAGTACTCAGCCAATACCAACAGCGGCGGCAACAAGATCAACAGGCGACTATCGGCATCACTGATGGATTAATCCGCCTGTTTGCCAACCGCTATGGGCCGCTGGTGGTGGGGCGTAATCTTGCTTTGATGTCGATGGAGCATCTGCCCCCTATACGTGATATTTTCGCCCGGCGGACATTGGGATGGGTTAAGCGCTAAAAATCTATAGGGTAAATAAAGTTCATATATCATAAGGGAATACGGCAGTATGCAATCATATGACGTGGTAATCGCCGGTGGTGGAATGGTCGGCTTGGCACTGGCCTGCGGCTTACAAGGCAGTGGCCTGCGCATTGCTGTTCTGGAACACCAGCCCGTACCCGAGCCGCTATCTGCGCCGGTGACCGGTGAGCTGGCGCTTCGTGTTTCGGCGATCAATGCGGCCAGTGAGCGCTTACTGCAAAAAATTGGTGTGTGGGAAAACATCTTAGCGCTGCGCGCCAGCCCTTATAGCGGCATGGAAGTGTGGGACCAGGACAGTTTTGGCAAAATTGCTTTCCACGCCGATGAGTATGGTTTTAGCCATCTCGGGCATATTATTGAAAACCAAGTGATTCAGCAGGCGCTGTGGCAGCGAGCCAGCCAATTGGTTGATGTGACTTTGCTGGCGCCCGCCAGTATCAAACAGGTGGCTTGGGGCGAAAGTGAAGCATTTATCACTCTGACGGATGACCGGATGCTCAGCGCCCGGTTGGTGATTGGGGCTGATGGCGCGAACTCTTGGTTACGCCAACATGCTGATATCCCACTGACATTTTGGGATTATGCCCATCATGCGCTGGTGGCCACGATTCGCACAGAAGAGGCGCATCTGGCCACGGCACGGCAGGTGTTTCACGGTGATGGCATTCTGGCATTCTTGCCATTTAGCGACCCGCACCTTAGCACGATTGTCTGGTCATTATCCCCTGAACGCGCTGCCGAGTTAGCCACATTGCCCGCGGAGCAGTTTAATCGCGAGCTGGGAATGGCATTTGATATGCGGCTGGGGCAATGCCAGCTTGAAAGCGAGCGCCAAACTTTCCCGCTAATGGGGCGTTATGCACGTAGTTTCGCGGCACACCGGCTGGCTCTGGTTGGCGACGCCGCACATACCGTGCATCCGTTGGCCGGGCAGGGCGTGAATCTGGGCTTTATGGATGCCGCCGAGCTGGTGTCTGAACTCCGGCGCTTGCAGCGTCAGGGTAAAGATATCGGCCAGCACCTTTATCTGCGCCGCTATGAACGCCGCCGTAAGCACAGCGCCGCAATGATGCTTGCCAGCATGCAGGGTTTCCGCTCATTGTTTGCGGGTGATCATCCGGCTAAAAAACTGTTACGCGATATTGGCTTGACACTGGCAGATAATTTGCCGGGTGTAAAACCGCAGTTAGTGCGCCAGGCGATGGGGTTAAATGATTTGCCCGATTGGTTGGGTGAATAGCCAGGCTCCTCCTCTCAGTTGAAATAATCTAATTCCAACCTTGTTTTCGCATTAGTTTTTCTCACACACAACCAAAACCTGATCAGTTGATTCCGACAGGGTTTTGGTTGTTTCGTTATATAACATCGCAGTTTTTACGCTTTAATTGTTAATTATGTGCCTTTGTGCGCAGTTTTGCAGTGTAAAACTCTGCACAATGCCCCTGCCTTTTGTCGTTTTAATCTGTGCTATTGCCTATTTTACCTTATGGTTACCTGATGGATTCGGTGATAACGTTGGGCAAAAGGTATCGTTTGCGTAGACCCGTCATACATCACGCTGTAGCTGTGTTGTAGTTGATGAAATCGATGCAAAACACTCATGAAATGAATGTAGCCAAAAATGAATGTAGCCAACACCCCTGCGGCTTCAAGTGCGAAGGGTATATTGAGGGAGAAAAATGGCTAAGCAGACCCCGCTGTATGACCAACACGTGGCGTGCGGTGCGCGCATGGTAGATTTTCATGGCTGGATGATGCCATTGCATTATGGTTCCCAAATCGACGAGCACCATAACGTGCGCCAAGATGCCGGTATGTTTGATGTCTCGCACATGACAATTGTCGATTTACACGGTGCCCGAACCCGTGAATTCTTGCGTTATCTGTTAGCCAATGATGTTGCCAAACTGACCCAACCGGGCAAAGCCCTTTACACTGCGATGCTGAATGCTTCCGGCGGTGTTATCGATGATTTGATTGTCTACTTCCTGCGCGAAGACTATTTCCGTTTAGTCGTGAACTCCTCCACCCGAGAGAAAGATCTGGAATGGATCATCCAGCATGCTGAGCCTTATCAGGTGGGTGTGACGGTGCGCGACGATTTAGCGCTGGTGGCGGTGCAAGGCCCGACAGCGCAACAGAAAGTGGCGACCTTACTGACTCCAGAGCAGCAACAAGCGATTACAGGAATGAAACCGTTCTTTGGTATTCAGGCTGGTGATTTGTTTATCGCCACCACCGGTTATACCGGCGAAGCAGGTTATGAAATCGCGCTACCGAAAGAACAAGTGGTTGAATTCTGGCAACAATTGCTAGTCGTTGGCGTGAAGCCCGCCGGCCTTGGTGCGCGTGATACTTTGCGCCTGGAAGCGGGTATGAATCTCTACGGTCAGGAAATGGACGAAAGTATTTCGCCACTCGCCGCCAATATGGGGTGGACAGTGGCCTGGTTGCCAGAAGACCGCCAGTTTATTGGCCGCGAAGCTCTGGAAAAACAGCGTGCGGACGGCACTGAGCAACTGGTCGGCTTGATCATGACTGAAAAAGGCGTATTGCGTAATGAACTGCCGGTGCATTTTTCTGATGCTTCAGGTAATCAGCATGTGGGTGTGATAACCAGCGGGTCATTCTCGCCGACACTGGGCTTCAGTATTGCTCTGGCTCGTGTTCCTGCGGGGATAGGTGAAAGTGCTGTGGTGCAAATCCGTAACCGTGAAATGCCGGTGCGCGTCACAAAACCGGGTTTTGTGCGGGCGGGTAAGCCGGTCGCGCTGTAATTATTTAGAGTATACCTAATTCTACGAGCCACACTTTTTGGCTCTACCCTTTTTAAGGAGCAGCAATGAGCAATGTACCAGCAGATTTAAAATATGCGTCATCCCATGAGTGGGTTCGTGCCGATGGTGATGGTGTGTATAGCGTCGGGATCACTGAGCATGCGCAAGAGCTACTGGGTGATATGGTGTTTGTTGATTTGCCCGAAGTCGGCAGTGAAGTTTCCGCAGGCAGCGATTGTGCTGTTGCCGAGTCAGTTAAAGCCGCTTCCGACATTTATGCCCCAATCAGTGGCGAAATTATTGCCGTGAATACTGAGCTGGAAAGCTCCCCAGAATTGGTGAACAGCGCGCCTTACACTGATGGCTGGCTGTTCAGCATCAAAGCTTCTGATGAGGGTGAGTTGGCGAATTTGTTAGATGCCGAGGCTTATCTGGCGACCATCGAAGAGTAAATGGAGTTAGGGCTATTTTATTTGCCATTTTGAACCTGGGCAGTGCTCGAAACCCTCACGTAGCCATGATTTACAAGGTCATGGTGTACGCTCCGGTTTCTGCGCGCTGTCCGAGTCCAAACTGTCTGCAACAATTACGCCCTATGAAGTATGTTAAATCTCCCGTCCCATGCCCTATTCAGGAATGTGTAGCAAATGACTCAGAATCTCAGCCAGCTTGAACATAACGATGCTTTTATTCAGCGCCATATCGGCTCCTCAGCTGAACAACAACAGCAAATGTTGGCCGCCGTTGGCACCAGCTCGTTAAGTAGTTTGATCCAGCAGATTGTTCCGGCAGATATCCAATTGCCAAGCCCACCCCCCGTGGGCGATGCCGCCACAGAACATCAGGCGCTGGCGGAGCTTAAAGGGATTGCCAGCCAGAATCAGCGCTATAAATCCTATATTGGCATGGGCTACAGCCCGGTTCTGACCCCGCCGGTTATCTTGCGTAATATGCTGGAAAACCCCGGCTGGTACACCGCCTATACTCCTTATCAACCAGAAGTTTCACAGGGCCGCCTTGAAGCATTGCTGAATTTCCAGCAATTGACCCAGGACTTGACCGGTCTGGATCTGGCTTCCGCTTCTTTACTGGATGAAGCCACCGCAGCCGCAGAGTCTATGGCGTTGGCGAAACGTGCCAGTAAGCTCAAAGACGCCAATCGTTTCTTTGTCGCCGATGATGTCCATCCGCAAACCCTCGATGTGGTGCGGACCCGTGCTGAAACCTTTGGTTTTGAAGTGATTGTTGACCGCGCAGAAAAAGTGCTGGAGCTAGAGGGCGTATTCGGGGTGCTGCTGCAACAAGTCGGTACCACTGGCGAGCTGCATGACTACTCAGCGCTACTGTCTGAGCTGAAAAAACGCAAAATCATTACCAGTGTTGCTGCTGATATCATGGCGTTAGTGCTGCTGACGGCACCGGGTAAACAGGGCGCTGACGTGGTATTTGGCTCGGCTCAGCGCTTTGGTGTGCCAATGGGCTACGGTGGCCCACATGCCGCTTTCTTTGCTTGTCGCGATGAGTTTAAACGCTCAATGCCGGGCCGGATTATTGGCGTATCGCGCGATGCCGCCGGTAATACCGCGCTGCGTATGGCGATGCAGACCCGCGAGCAACATATCCGCCGCGAAAAAGCCAACTCCAATATCTGTACTTCTCAAGTTTTACTGGCCAATATCGCCAGCTTGTACGCGGTTTATCATGGCCCACAAGGGTTACAGCGTATTGCTGGCCGTATTCACCGCATGACCGATATTCTGGCTGCGGGCTTGCAACAAGCCGGTCTGACCCTACGTTTCCAGCATTGGTTCGACACATTAACGGTCGAAGTAAAAGATAAAGCCACCGTATTGGCCCGTGCATTGAGTTTCGGTATTAACCTGCGCACGGATATTCACGGCGCTGTGGGCATCACGCTGGATGAAACCACTTCTCGCGAAGATCTTCAAACCCTGTTCACCCTGTTAGTCGGTGATAATCATGGTTTGGATATTGACCAGCTTGATGACAAAATCAGCCAAAATAGTCAGTCAATTCAATCAACTATGTTGCGCCAAGATCCAATTTTGACTCATCCGGTATTTAACCGTTACCACAGCGAAACTGAAATGATGCGCTATATGCATCGTTTAGAGCGCAAAGATTTGGCACTGAATCAGGCGATGATCCCGCTGGGATCTTGCACCATGAAGTTGAATGCCGCAGCCGAGATGATCCCGATCACCTGGCCGGAGTTCGCTGAATTGCACCCATTCTGCCCGCCGGAACAAGCTGCGGGTTATCAGCAAATGATTGGCCAGCTGTCACAATGGCTGGTGCAATTGACCGGCTATGATGCAGTTTGTATGCAGCCAAACTCGGGGGCGCAAGGCGAATATGCGGGTCTGCTGGCCATTCGCCGCTATCACGAAAGCCGCAATCAGGCAAGCCGCCATATCTGTTTAATCCCAAGCTCTGCTCACGGCACCAACCCGGCATCGGCACAAATGGCCGGGATGTCGGTAGTGGTGGTGGCCTGTGATAAACAAGGCAATATTGATTTGCACGATTTGCGCCAAAAAGCGGGCGAAGCGGGCGATGAACTCTCTTGTATTATGGTGACTTACCCGTCGACTCACGGTGTGTATGAAGAAACCATCCGCGAAGTTTGCCAGATTGTTCATCAATTTGGTGGTCAGGTTTATCTTGATGGCGCGAACATGAATGCGCAGGTTGGGATCACTACACCGGGCTATATTGGCGCGGATGTTTCCCACTTAAACTTGCATAAAACTTTCTGTATTCCACACGGCGGTGGCGGCCCAGGCATGGGGCCAATTGGTGTTAAAGCGCATTTAGCGCCGTTTGTTCCTGGCCACAGTGTGGTGCAAATTGACGGCATGACCACCCAACAAGGTGCGGTTTCGGCGGCACCCTTTGGTAGTGCATCAATTTTACCTATCAGTTGGATGTACATCCGCATGATGGGGGCCGATGGGCTGAAGCAAGCCAGTCAGGTGGCGATTCTGAATGCCAACTACATTGCAACTCGGCTGAAAGAAGCTTATCCGGTGTTGTATACCGGCCACGATGGCCGGGTGGCGCATGAATGTATTCTGGATATTCGCCCACTGAAAGAAGCGACTGGAATAAGCGAAATGGATATCGCCAAGCGCTTGATTGATTTCGGTTTCCATGCGCCAACCATGTCCTTCCCGGTGGCGGGCACACTGATGGTGGAGCCGACAGAATCTGAAAGTAAAGTCGAGTTGGACCGCTTTATTGATGCCATGCTGGCTATCCGTGCGGAAATCGAGAAAGTTGCCCGCGGTGAATGGCCACTGGAAGACAACCCGTTAGTGAATGCGCCGCATACTCAGGGCGAGCTGGTCGGTGACTGGCAGCATCCTTACAGCCGAGAGCTGGCGGTGTTCCCGGTCGCGGGTGTGATGGAGAATAAATACTGGCCAACCGTAAAACGTCTGGATGATGTGTACGGCGACCGTAATTTGTTCTGCTCGTGTGTGCCGATTTCCGACTACGAATAATACTGGCAGTAAATGAAGAGGGTCGCGCAAGCGGCCCTTTTGCTTTATTGGTATTTACCTGGCTAATGGCTACGCTTACTCTGCAAATTAAGAGAAGTATTTACGGCTGAATAAGGAAAAGGGAGATGCATAAAAAAGTCGCGTTAGTGACAGGGGGCAGCCGGGGGATTGGCCGTGCTACGGCATTGTTGCTGGCAAAGCACGGTTATCGGGTCGCGGTAAATTATATCAATGATGAACAAGCCGCTCGGCAGGTCGTCGCTGAAATTGCCGCCGCGGGTGGGTTGGCGGTGGCAATACAGGCGGATATTTCCGATGAATATCAAGTTATTGCGCTATTCGAAAAGCTTGAAGCACAGCTAGGGCCAATCACCGCGCTGGTCAATAATGCCGGTATTTTATTCCCGCAAACCACCATCGAAGGGTTAACTGCTGAGCGCATTAATCGAGTGTTGAGCACCAATGTGACGGGCTATTTTTTATGTAGCCGCGAAGCCGTCAAGCGCATGGCATTGCGTCATGGTGGCAATGGCGGCGCGATTGTTAATGTCTCTTCTGCCGCAGCGCGTCTGGGTGCGCCGGGGGAATATTTGGATTATGCCGCCTCCAAAGGGGCTATTGATACGCTGACGACCGGTTTATCATTGGAAGTGGCCGCAGAGGGCATCCGAGTGAATGGGGTTCGGCCGGGTTTAATCTATACCGATATACATGCCAGCGGCGGTGAGCCGGGCCGAGTTGACCGGGTAAAAAATTCACTGCCAATGAAACGCGGCGGGCATCCGCAAGAAGTGGCAGAAGCCATCGTCTGGCTGCTATCAGATAATGCCTCTTATGTCACCGGCAGTGTGTTGGATTTAGCCGGTGGGAAATAAGCGGGTATCTGGTTACTTCAGCCAGCCCTTTTGCTGCGCTACTTGCAACTGTGGCAGCAAATGCTGCCAAATTTCAGGATAGTATTCGGCAACTAATTGGTTGCGCTCCAGCACTTGCTGCAACCGAATGCCATTTTCTATCCAACTTTGACCCTCGGTATGCAGGTTAATCAGCATAGGCAGAATGCGATCCAACACAGTCGCAAAGCGCGCCTCGGCAGTTTCTTCCGCTTCATACTCATCCCACAGCGCCATAAATTGTGCGCCTAATGCGGGGGGCAGCATGCCAAATAAGCGCTTGGCGGCAGCCACTTCTTGCTCATGAATAGCCGCTCTGGCTGCCAGATCATAAACGATGACATCACCGGCATCTATTTCGACAATATCGTGCAGCAGCGCCATTTTTATCACGCGGTTAATATCAACATCCGAGCCGGCGTAAGGGGCCAAACTCATGGCCGCCACTGCGAAATGCCAACTGTGCTCGGCTGAGTTTTCCTGACGCAGACTGGCAATCACTTTGGTCCGGCGCTGGATATCTTTCAGCTTATCGATTTCCATCAGAAACTGAATCGTCTCGGTGAGTGGGCCAAAATCCAACACTGCTAATGACATAATAAACCCCTGTTACCCTTCGTTGTGGTATTGCAGCAGTGTTGCTGCTCCCAGTAGATTTGTCACCTGAATACTTTGAACCACAGACATGGCGGGTTACATGTATTGACAGAATATTTAAGCGTACACGTGTACACTGGAATTATTCTCAGTTAATCTGTTTGCAGTTTTTCCGTACCGGTTTAGTTCGTATTTTATACAATCATTGTGCTCAACGGATGAGATAACTATTCATTTTCAGGATAATCAGTATTGAAGAATAAATCAGTTATACCCACGGCCCCGGCCGCTCCTGGGGTAGCAACAACACCGTCTTACCCATGGGCGGAAGAAATAGCCAATAGCATCAGCCATGGTATTGGCGTGGTGTTCGGGATTATCGGTTTGGTTTTGCTGTTAGTGCAGGCGTTAGATAATGGGGCCGATACCAAGGCGCTGACCAGCTATAGCCTGTATGGCGGCAGTATTATTTTGCTGTTTTTGGCCTCAACTTTGTATCACGCCATCCCACATCGCAGGGCAAAGCTCTGGCTACAAAAATTTGACCATTGTGCCATTTACATATTAATCGCCGGGACATATACACCATTTCTATTAGTGGGGCTGGATTCCCCCCTCGCCCGCGGTTTGATGGCCGTGATATGGGGGCTGGCACTGGTGGGTGTCATTTTCAAATTGGCCTTTGCGCATCGGTTTGAAGTGTTGTCATTAGTGACTTACCTGACGATGGGTTGGCTGTCATTGATTGTGATTTATCAGCTGGCGGTAAAGCTTGAGATTGGTGGGTTAGCGTTATTGGCGATTGGCGGCTTGTTATACACCTTGGGGGTGATTTTCTACGCCTCTAAGCGCATTCGCTTCGGCCATGCTATTTGGCACGGTTTTGTGCTGGGCGGCAGTGTTTGCCACTTTATGGCGATTTATTTGTACGTCTAATCTATGATTTTTAGGAGGTCGGATAACCCCGGCCTCCCAGTATTAAATATTATTTATCTTCAGCCAATGAATAGGGTAGCTGCTGAATACTAAGCAGGCTTTCTGCATCATCACGTACGCGCAGCACACTGTCGGCGGCCAAATCATTATTCAGCACCGCCTGAACCCACACCGTGCCATCATTGAGCGCTATGGCGGCCAATACACAGCCGGTACGCCGCCAGTTTTCACCCAATTGCCATTCTAAATCTTCACCGGCTGTTGGCACGCGACTGGCGCTGCCCGCTAACCAGTAAAGTGCGCGTTTGTTGGCACCTCGGTATTTTGCTCTGGCGACCATTTCCTGCCCGGTATAACAGCCTTTACTGAAGCTGATGCCATTCAACGCCTGAATGTTTGTTGCTTGCGGAATAAATTGCGCACTGTTATCGGTATCAATGATAGGAAAGCCCGCTTCGATATCCAATGCCAGCCATTGTTTACTGTCATTAAGCTGCGCTTGGTCGGACAGCTTTTCGACTAACTGTTGCGCTTGCTCGGCATCAGTCACCAGCAAGAAGCGCTCGGCGGGCAGTGAAAAATGCAACAGCGTGCTATTACCTTGCTGTACCACTGGGTGCTCAGCATCAGGCAATTCGGCGAAAATGCCCGCCAGCGCAGTTTTTGCCTGTGCGCCCACCACCCCTAATAAAGCGGCGTCAGGTTGCGCGGCAATCGCCACTTTGGAGAACACCGCATATTTCTTCAGTTCTCTTAACTGGTTATCAAGCACACTGCGACGTTCGATAAAGGCCAGCCCTTCACCGCGATAAAATAACCGCAGATTGCTCCACATTTTCCCTTTAGCATCACAATGGGCGCACAGCACATGTTGGTCAGTGGGCAAAGCATCAATATCCGCCGTGACTTGCCCTTGCAGATACTTTACGCGATCCGCGCCAGTTAATGTCACCAGCACCCAGTCATCAAGTGAAATCAATGTTAGTGGCAGCTCGGAAGAGGCAACCGGAGGTTGTGCAGCAAATGGAGTGTTATAAGCCATGGTTTACCTGAAAGAGTAAGTATCTGCGGATAAATAACATCTTCCCGCAAGATACAGTGAACCGATACCCCAATGGTAAAATAGCCGGGTTGCTTTGCAAGCAGTAATTCCACGGATTGAGGATTATTATTCAATATCTAAATTCGACGATATCTGAGGTACAATAACCACAGATTCTATGGCGGAGTGCTGAATATGATTAAAAAAACAGCAGGAACCCGCCTTTTGCCTATCAGCATCCTTCATTGAGGAGTCAATCAGGACATGGAAATCGATAATAAAGCCCGCATTCACTGGGCATGCCGGCGGGGTATGCGTGAACTGGATATCTCTATCATGCCATTTTTCGAACATGAATATGATGGCTTGAGTGATAACGAGAAACAGGTTTTTATTCGTTTACTTGAATGTGATGATCCAGACTTATTTAACTGGCTGATGAATCACGGGGAGCCGCAGGATAGCGAGCTGCGCCAAATGATCAAACTGATTCAAACACGAAATAAAGCCCGTGGCCCAGTGGCGATGTGACCTGCGGGTATCCTGGCACACTCAACTCTTCTCTTTATTAGCGCATGGCGTCTTGGTGATACTCACATTGGTTGCGCCTTGGCCTCAGGGCTATACCGCACTGTGGTTAGTATTGCTGACGCTGGTGGTGTTTGAGTGTATCCGCAGCCAGAAAAATATTAAGTCTTGTCAGGGCGAGATCAGGCTGAAACCCGGTAATGTGGCGCTCTGGAAAAGGCATGAATGGGTGGTTGTTAAACAGCCCTGGATCACTCGCTATGGCGTGTTATTGAGTTTACAACAGACAAGCAACCGCTCAACCCGTAAGCGTTTATGGTTGGCTGCTGACAGTATGCCAGAAGAGGAATGGCGGCAATTATGTCTGCTGTTGCGGCATTCGTTTGGCTCGGATGAGGGCATGAATTAATGAAACCCTTAATCTGGCTGGTGGAAGATGAGCCGAGTATCGCCGACACCTTAATTTATACCTTGGAAAGCGAAGGTTTTACCCTCCGGTGGTTTGACCGGGGGCAACCCGCTCTTGCCGCCCTTGCTGATGGCCCGCCTGCGTTGGCGATAGTTGACGTGGGCTTACCTGATATCAATGGTTTTGATCTGTGTCGCCGCATATTGGCTCTGGTGCCGGAGTTGCCAGTGGTGTTTTTAACCGCTCGTAGCGAAGAACTGGACCGGATTGTCGGTCTGGAAATTGGCGCTGATGACTATATCGCCAAACCTTTTTCACCGCGTGAGGTGAGCGCCAGAGTTCGCACCGTGTTACGGCGGCTACAAAAGTCACAAACACGAACTGTCTCAGCCACTCTACATCAATTCGGCCCTTTCACACTGGACGAAGCAGGGGCGCGAGTTACTTATCATCAGCAGGTTTTATGGCTCACCCGCTATGAATATCTGTTGCTGAAAACGTTATTACTGGCCCCTGAACGCGTATTTTCACGCCAGCAATTGATGGATATTGTCTGGGCGCAGGCGGAAGAGAGCCAAGACCGCACCGTCGATACTCACATTAAAACCCTGCGCTCAAAGCTACGCATGATTTGCGATGAAGAATCACCGATCCGCACCCACCGTGGGCTGGGTTACAGCCTGATGTATCGGACATGAGCCATCACCCATGAAAATAGGTGTGCGTTTGTTACTGGGCTATTTTCTGATAGTCGCCATCGCCGGTTACTTTGTCATTCGTATTTTCGTGCAGGAAGTAAAGCCTGGCGTGCGGCGCGCCACCGAAGGGACATTGGTTGATACTGCCACTTTGCTGGCGCAATTCGCCCGTCAAGATATGTTGCAAGATAACGTCGCCGGTGGTCAGTTGGCGCAAGCTTTTGCTTCATTAAATCTGCGGCCAATCGGCGCGAATATTGAAGGCATCCGCAAGGATCGCAACGAATATCGAGTTTATTTGACTGATGCTGATGGGCGGGTGATTTTTGATTCATCCGGTAAAGCTGTCGGGCAAGACTATTCACGCTGGAATGATGTTTGGTTGACTCTGCGGGGTGACTATGGCGCACGCAGCACCCGCAGCGACCCCACAGATGAACAAAGTTCGGTGATGTATGTGGCAGCGCCGGTTATCGTTGATAATCAAATTATTGGCGTGCTCAGTGTGGGCAAACCCAATATCTCTATGGCCCCAGTTATCAAGCGCAGTGAGCGCAAAATCTTGCTGGCGGGCGGAGTGTTACTGGGGATTGCGCTGCTGATTGGTTTGGGGTTTGTCTGGTGGATTAACCGGGCGATTGGCAAGCTGGTGGATTATGCCGAACGGGTTTCTGAGGGGCAGCGCGTTGCACTACCCGCGATGGGCAGCAGTGAACTGAATGATTTGGCGCGAGCATTGGAAAGTATGCGGCTCAAATTGGATGGCAAAGCCTATATTGAGCAATATGTCCATACGCTGACTCATGAGTTGAAAAGCCCGCTGGCGGCGATTACTGGCGCGGCTGAATTATTACGGGAATCCCCACCGCTGGCTACGGCTCAGCGTTTTTTGCTCAATATTGAACAACAAAGTGCGCGTATTCAGCAATTAGTAGACAAAATGCTGATACAGGCCCGGCTGGAAAGTCGGGTTGATTTGCAGCTCTCCCCAGTAGAAATAAGCCATATTATCAAACAGGCCATTAGCGCCAAAGAAGCTCAGGCAGCCAGCCGGGGAATTGCCTTGCGGCTCATCCGTGCCGAGAGTGCAATGTTAACCGGCGATAGCTTGTTACTCAGTCAGACGCTGACTAATCTTATTGATAATGCACTGGATTTTACTCCGGCGGGGGGCGAGGTGACAGTCAGTGGCGACCGGCAAAATGATAAATATCTGATGACAATTGAAGACACCGGCAGCGGTATCCCAAATTATGCACAGGAGAAGATTTTTGACCGTTTTTATTCATTGCCGCGGGCCAATAGCCCAAAAAGTACCGGACTGGGGCTGAATTTTGTACGCGAAGTGGCGGCTATTCATCAGGGCAATATCTCCCTTGAAAACCGCCAGCCGCACGGAGTTTGTGCCCGTTTGACCCTGCCGCTAGATATCACTTAAACCGCTGACTTCACTTTCACTTCACATAGCCTCATTTTCCTTTCACTTCACTCACTTAAGATGCTCTCCTGACCTTAAAAGGAGCGAAAATCATGTTCAAATCTGTCCTGTTTTGGAAAATAGCCGCGTTATTGGGACTCATTCTTTTGATGATGATTCCGAAAGAAATGTTGTTGAATGTTATTAATGAGCGCAGTGGCTATCGCCAAAGTGTGGTCGACAAAGTCAGTGACAGCACCAGCCGCGCACAAAAGATCCTTGGCCCGCTGATTGTGGTGCCTTACAGCGAATGGATTGAAACCGAAGTTGACGGCAAGAAGCAAGGGCAGCGGGTAAGTCGTCATCGCTACTTATTGCCAGAGGTCATGACAGTCACCGGCGCACCGGATGTAGAAGTCCGCCAATTGGGTATTTACCAAGCTCAGGTTTATCAGGGGAAGCTCAATTTCCATGGGCAATTTGAATCATCCTCGCTAGATGATTTAGATCGTGAAGATGTCACCATCGGCACGCCGTCACTGGTGTTGGCGCTGAGTGATTCGCGGGGTATTCAGCAGATTTCGCCGTTAAGTCTGGGCGATACAAAAATTAATTTCGAACCGGGGTCTTTCTTGGGGCGCAAAGCGCAGGGGGTACATGCGCCGCTGACTATCGAGCAGGTTCGCCAGGGGAAATTTGATATTAACTTTACACTCACTCTCGCGGGCACGAATAGCCTGGCGGTGGTGCCTGTCGGGCGCAGCAGCGAACTGACTTTACAGAGCAACTGGCCGCATCCTAATTTTGTCGGTGAGTTTTTGCCCTTACAGCGCAAGGTGGATGAAAAAGGTTTCCGCGCCCATTGGAGCAGTAACTGGCTGGCTAACAACATGAATATCAATTTTGCCGGTGACAATGTGCGCTTTGATTTTGACGAATTACCGGCTTTTACCACCAGTTTGATTGAGCCGGTCGATCACTATCAACTCACTGCGCGGGCCATTAAATATGCCATTCTGTTTATTGGCTTAACATTCTTTAGCTTCTTCTTATTCGAGAGCCTGACGTCACTGCGTGTCCACCCGATCCAATATTTGCTGGTGGGGGCGGCATTGGTTTTATTCTACCTAATGCTGCTGGCGTTCTCTGAACATCTCGGTTTCACTTGGGCTTATATTATCGCCAGCCTGAGTTGTAGCTTATTGATTGCTATATATTTAAGTGCCGTATTAGGTGGGTGGTTACGCGGCACATTATTTGCTGGAGGGCTATTATTGCTGTACGGCGTATTGTTTGGTTTGCTGCAATCAGAAGACAATGCCCTGTTATTAGGCGCGGGTTTGCTGTTTATTATTCTGGCAGCCGTGATGTTACTGACACGGCGGCTGGATTGGTATCAGGTGGCTTCCCCGCAACGTTTTGCTGGGCAGAAAGATTCTGCATCAACAGGCAGCGAACTGAAAGCCGAAGAGATATCGAGCAGCGCTACCACGGCTGGGGGCGGCTCTCAAGATTCTTTCCGATTATGGAAATAACATAGCAGAAGTCAGTACAGGGATAGCCAGCGGGCACAGTAAGTGCCCGTTTATCACATTAAAGCAAAGCGTCCATTTCGAGCAGAATTTGCTCACACCACTGTTCGATGCGCTCTTCACTTAAATCGTATTGATTGACCTCATCTAGCGCCAGGCCGACAAAGTGTTTGCCGTCAGTGCTGAGCGGTTTCGGGCTGGTAAACTCAAAGCCTTCTGTCGGCCAAAAACCAATAAATTTCACCCCCAGCGGGGCAATATGGTCGTGCAGCATCCCAAGAGCATCAAGGAACCATTCGCTATAACCGAATTGATCGCCCATACCATACATCGCGACAATCTTTCCCTTGAGATTTAGTTGGGTTAATTGTGGCCAGACGGCTTCCCAGTCTTCCTGTAATTCGCCGAAATCCCAGGTAGGAATACCCAGAATGAGAATGGAATATTCTTCCATCAGTCGCGGGCTGACATCTTTTAGGTTATGTAAATCAACCAGATCTTCGCCGAGGATATCGCGGATTTTTTCTGCCACCATTTCGGTATAGCAGGTGCTGGAGCCGTAAAAGAGACCAATCTTCATAATGTATAGCCATAGCATTACTAATAAGGAATAGCATCGAGTGTACCAGATTTGTCCCGTCATCAGGCATAATGGCGACCCCATTCCATCAAAGAGAGAAACAGTCATGCAACAGCAAAATAACCCGCTGATTGAACAGTTTCTTGATGCTCTGTGGCTGGAGCGGAATCTGGCGGAGAATACACTGGCCTCATACCGTTTGGATTTACATGCGCTGAGCGGATGGTTAGAGCATCACGGCAGTGATTTATTGCGCGCCGGTTCGCAAGACTTGCAGTCATTCCTTGCCGAGCGCATAGAGGGCGGTTATAAAGCCACCAGTTCAGCCCGCTTGCTCAGCGCGATGCGCCGGCTATTCCAATATTTATACCGCGAAAAATTGCGCGAAGATGACCCGACAGCGCTGCTGTCATCCCCCAAATTACCGCAGCGCTTACCTAAAGATTTGAGTGAGGCGCAGGTTGACGCGTTGCTCAACTCTCCCAATGTCGATATCCCGCTAGAATTGCGTGATAAGGCTATGCTGGAAGTGCTCTATGCCACTGGTCTGCGGGTGTCGGAACTTGTTGGGCTGACCATCAGTGATGTGAGTTTGCGCCAAGGGGTGGTGCGAGTTATCGGTAAAGGGAATAAAGAGCGGCTGGTACCTCTGGGCGAAGAAGCAGTGTACTGGATTGAAAATTACATGGAGCACGGCCGCCCGTGGCTCATCAATGGTCAATCGCTGGATGTGCTATTCCCCAGTAACCGCAGCCAGCAAATGACAAGGCAGACTTTCTGGCATCGAATCAAACACTATGCGATCCTTGCCGGTATTGATAGTGAACGGCTTTCGCCCCACGTATTGCGGCATGCTTTTGCCACGCACTTGTTGAATCACGGTGCGGATTTGCGTGTGGTACAAATGTTACTGGGCCACAGTGATCTGTCGACGACCCAGATTTATACCCATGTAGCGACTGAGCGTTTGAAGTTGCTACATCAACAGCATCATCCGCGCGCATAGTTGTTTTTTATGAAAACCACAGCGTGTGGAATTAAGGATAGGATTTATAAATGAAAAAAAGTTTATTGCTGCTGCCGATGGTTATCGCCGCACTTACTGGTTTGGCTCATGCTGATGATGCCGCTATCCAACAAACACTGAAAAAATTGGATATCCAGAAAGCCGACATCCAGCCATCGCCTATCCCAGGTTTGAGTACAGTGATGACTGACAGCGGTGTGCTTTATATTTCCGCCGACGGCAAACATCTGTTGCAAGGGCCACTGTATGACGTGAGTGGTAACCAACCGGTGAATGTGACTAACCAGTTGCTGCTGAAAAAATTGGAAGCATTGAGTGGCGAAATGATTGTGTATAAAGCGCCACAAGAGAAACATGTTGTCACGGTGTTTACCGATATCACCTGCGGCTATTGTCATAAATTACACGAGCAGATGAGTGACTATAACGCGCTGGGGATTACCGTACGGTATTTGGCTTTCCCGCGTCAGGGTTTGAGCTCTCAGGCAGAAAAAGACATGCGTTCTATCTGGTGCATGGCTGATCGCAATAAAGCTTTTGATGATGCAATGAAAGGCACCGCGATATCACCGGCTACCTGTAAAACTGATATTTCCGAACATTATAAGCTCGGTGTGCAGTTTGGTATTCAGGGTACACCGGCCATTGTGTTGCAAAATGGCACTATTGTTCCGGGATATCTGGAACCAAAAGAAATGC
Source organism: Yersinia thracica (assembly GCF_902170565.1). Classification (GTDB taxonomy): domain Bacteria; phylum Pseudomonadota; class Gammaproteobacteria; order Enterobacterales; family Enterobacteriaceae; genus Yersinia; species Yersinia thracica. The sequence goes on along the minus strand of NZ_CABHXX010000084.1, from coordinate 20,579 downwards.
TACAGATGCTGAATAAGCATCAGGCTTTCGCAAAAGTGGCGGGTTAATCACTCGTGACATTGAAAACTCAGCTTCGCCGTCGTGAGGCGGCTGATGATAGCCACTTGCCCGCGCAGTTACACCCGCTGTTGCGCCGTCTCTATGTCAGCCGTGGGGTAAAAAGTGCCGAGGAACTGGAACGTGGTGTAAAAGGCTTACTGGCATGGCAGCAACTCGACGGGATTGATACCGGTGTTACTCTGTTGCAGCAAGCATTGGCTGATCGACGGCGCATCGTGATTGTCGGTGATTTTGATGCTGATGGCGCAACCAGCACGGCGCTGGCAGTGTTGGCGTTGCGTAGCATGGGCGGCAGCAATGTTGATTATCTGGTGCCCAATCGTTTTGAAGATGGCTACGGGCTTAGCCCTGAAGTCGTCGAGCAAGTTGCCGCTCGCGGTGCGGAACTGATTGTTACTGTTGATAACGGTATTTCCTCCCATGCAGGAGTGGACTTGGCTCATGCCATGGGTATCCAAGTGTTGGTGACCGACCACCATCTGCCGGGTGAAACCTTGCCAGCAGCCGAAGCTATCATTAACCCGAATTTGCCCGGATGTGATTTTATCTCTAAATCACTGGCCGGAGTGGGTGTGACTTTTTATCTGATGCTGGCGTTACGCGCTCGTCTCAGAGACAGCGGTTGGTTTGAGCAACGCGCTTTAGCGCAGCCTAATTTAGCTGAGTTGCTGGATTTGGTGGCATTGGGGACTGTGGCCGATGTGGTGCCATTGGATGCCAATAACCGAATTTTGGTGCATCAAGGGCTTAGCCGCATTCGCGCTGGAAAATGCCGCCCGGGGATTCGTGCATTATTGGAAGTTGCTAACCGTGATGCTCGCCAATTGGTGGCAAACGATCTGGGCTTCTCCCTTGGCCCACGGCTCAATGCTGCCGGGCGTTTGGATGATATGTCCATCGGGGTGGCGCTGTTACTTAGTGATGATATTGCTCAGGCCAGAGCACTGGCAATTGATCTTGATGCGCTAAATCAAACGCGCCGCGAGATAGAGCAAGGTATGCAAGTTGAAGCTTTGCAACTGTGTGACCAATTAGAGCGCACTAGCACAGAATTACCTTATGGTATCGCGATGTACCATCCAGAGTGGCATCAAGGGGTAGTCGGGATTCTAGCTTCACGTATTAAAGAGCGTTTCCACCGGCCAGTGATTGCCTTTGCTCCTGCTGGTGACGGTTTACTGAAAGGTTCAGGGCGCAGTGTGGCTGGCTTGCATATGCGGGATGCTCTGGAGCGCCTGGATACCTTAAACCCGGGGTTGATGCTGAAATTTGGCGGCCATGCGATGGCGGCGGGATTATCGTTGGAGCAGGATAAGTTCGATGAATTCCGTCAGCGCTTTGCAGATTTAGTCGGTGAATGGATGGATGCCTCACAGTTAGAGGGCGTTATCTGGTCAGACGGCGAACTGAAAGGCAATGAATTATCGCTGGAAACCGCGGAGTTGCTGCGTGATGGTGGCCCATGGGGGCAATCCTTCCCGGAACCCACATTTGACGGGAAATTCCGCATTTTGCAACAACGGCTGGTGGGCGAGCGCCATCTGAAGCTTATGATTGAACCATTGAATGGTGGGCCTCTGCTGGATGCTATCGCCTTTAATATTGATACCACTTTATGGCCTGACAGTAGTGTGCGTGAAGTTAAGCTGGCTTATAAACTCGATATTAATGAGTATCGCGGTAATCGCAGTGTGCAATTACTGGTTCAGCACTTATGGCCTTATTAGTTAGCTACGATACTGTTCTATACCCAAAGTAGCGGGTGTTGCAGCAAGGCAGCCAACAAATGACAATTGGTCGGGAACTGATTTGAACCGCATTTATGCTAGCTCGCAGGGTGAGCCTCAAGGATGAGGCTCATTAATCCCGATGAGCTGACATTAGTCAGTGATTCGGGTGAGAGAGAGCCGCTAACACAGTTGCAGCAGCAAATTGGACGGGGATAGCTATAAATACAGTCAACTTGCTATAAACCGCCGTACAGATCCGTTAGAATTACGGGTTCTAATGACATTCCGTCATCTACGACTCAACGTAAGACTTTAAATTATGTTTGAAATAAACCCGGTAAAAAACCGAATTCAGGACTTGTCTGATCGGACTGCCGTTCTTAGGGGGTATCTTTGACTATGATGCCAAGAAAGAACGGCTGGAAGAAGTAAACGCCGAGCTGGAACAGCCCGACGTCTGGAATGAACCTGAGCGCGCTCAAGCACTAGGTAAAGAGCGTTCAACGCTAGAAGAGATTGTCACCACCATTGATCAACTGGATCAGGGGATGGAAGACGTGTCTGGCTTGCTGGAGTTGGCTATCGAAGCTGACGACGAAGAGACATTTAATGAAGCCGTTGCCGAGTTAGATATCCTTGATGGCAAGTTGGGCCAACTTGAATTCCGCCGCATGTTCTCAGGTGAATATGACAGCGCCAACTGTTATCTGGACCTGCAAGCTGGCTCCGGTGGTACAGAAGCTCAGGATTGGGCCAGCATGTTGCTGCGCATGTACCTGCGTTGGGCTGAAGCTAAAGGTTTCAAAACCGAAATTATTGAAGAATCTGATGGTGATGTTGCGGGCCTGAAATCTGCCACTATTAAGATCATTGGCGAATATGCGTTTGGTTGGTTGCGCACTGAAACTGGCGTACATCGCTTGGTTCGTAAAAGCCCATTTGACTCCGGCGGCCGTCGTCATACTTCCTTCAGTTCTGCTTTTGTCTATCCAGAAGTTGATGACGATATTGATATCGAAATCAACCCGGCGGATTTGCGTATTGACGTTTACCGCGCATCTGGTGCGGGTGGTCAGCACGTCAACAAAACAGAATCTGCGGTGCGTATTACCCATATTCCGACCAATATTGTGACTCAGTGCCAGAATGACCGTTCTCAGCATAAGAACAAAGATCAAGCCATGAAACAGCTGAAAGCGAAGCTGTATGAGTTTGAAATGCAAAAGAAAAATGCTGATAAACAGATGCTGGAAGATAATAAGTCCGATATCGGCTGGGGTAGCCAGATCCGTTCTTATGTACTGGATGATTCCCGAATCAAAGATTTGCGTACCGGCGTGGAAACACGCAACACGCAAGCGGTACTGGATGGTGATCTGGACAAATTCATTGAAGCAAGTTTGAAAGCCGGGCTATAAGGAACTGAGATGTCAGAGCAAAAACCACAAGTCGCTGAGCAAGCGCAAGAACTCAATAGTGAGTTACAAGCTCGTCGGGAAAAACTGGCTACATTGCGGGAGAAGGGAATTGCTTTCCCTAATGATTTCCGCCGTGAGCATCTCTCTGACCAGCTGCATGCTGAGTACGGCAGCAAAGAGAATGAAGAATTAGAAGCGCTGAATATAGAAGTCACTGTTGCTGGCCGTATGATGACTCGCCGTATTATGGGGAAAGCATCATTTGTGACGCTGCAAGATGTCGGTGGCCGTATTCAACTGTACGTTTCCCGTGATGACTTGCCGGAAGGCGTGTATAACGAAGAATTCAAAAAGTGGGATCTGGGCGATATCCTGGGTGCACGCGGTAAGTTGTTCAAAACTAAAACCGGTGAGTTGTCTATCCACTGTAGCGAATTGCGTTTGCTGACCAAAGCACTGCGTCCATTGCCGGATAAATTCCACGGTCTGGCTGATCAAGAAACTCGCTACCGCCAGCGTTATCTGGATCTGATCGCTAACGATGAGTCCCGCAATACATTTAAAGTTCGTTCGCAAGTGATGGCCGGTATTCGCAGCTTTATGGTGGAAAAAGGCTTCATGGAAGTCGAAACGCCTATGATGCAAGTGATCCCCGGCGGTGCTTCAGCACGTCCGTTTGTGACTCATCACAATGCGCTGGATATCGATATGTATTTGCGTATCGCGCCAGAATTGTATCTGAAGCGTCTGGTTGTCGGTGGTTTTGAACGTGTGTTCGAAATCAACCGTAACTTCCGTAATGAAGGTGTTTCACCGCGTCATAATCCAGAGTTCACTATGATGGAACTCTATATGGCTTACGCGGACTACAAAGACTTGATCGTGCTGACTGAAGAGTTATTCCGCACTTTGACTGAAAATGTACTGGGCAGTAGTGTGGTGCAGTATGGCGAACAGACATTCGATTTTGGTAAGCCTTTTGCCAAATTGACCATGAAAGAAGCTATCTGCAAATATCGTCCAGAAACCAACGTGGCAGATTTGGACGATATGGACAAAGCTGTGGCGATTGCCGAGTCATTGGGTATTAAAGTTGAGAAGAGTTGGGGCCTGGGCCGTGTTCAATGCGAGATCTTTGAAGAGACCGCCGAGAGCCATCTGATTCAGCCAACCTTCATTACTGAGTACCCAGCCGAGGTTTCTCCATTGGCTCGTCGCAATGACGATAATCCGTTTATCACTGACCGTTTCGAATTCTTCATCGGTGGCCGTGAAATTGGTAACGGTTTCTCTGAGTTGAATGATGCGGAAGATCAGGCTCAGCGTTTTGCCGATCAAGTCAGTGCTAAAGAAGCTGGTGATGACGAAGCGATGTTCTACGATGAAGACTATGTTACCGCGCTGGAACATGGCTTGCCGCCAACTGCGGGTCTGGGCATCGGTATCGATCGCATGGTCATGTTGTTTACCAACAGCCATACTATCCGTGATGTTATCTTGTTCCCGGCGATGCGCCCGGTAAAATAAGTTTATCCGGTTAACAGTAAATCTTATTAGGGCGCAATGGCGCCCTTTTTACTGAGCAAAACAGCCGCGGTTATACTTTGTTTAATCTAATCGCTTAAAATACCGGCGCTTAGACTATATCTTCACTTGCCCACGCCAAAGAACCGGTTATAATGCAAACCGCACACCGAAGCGGGTGTAGTTCAATGGTAGAACGAGAGCTTCCCAAGCTCTATACGAGGGTTCGATTCCCTTCACCCGCTCCAATCTAACGTCTCGCAGTATCTCCCGAAGTACATCAAACCCAGTCATAGCAAGGTTTAGGCCACTATTGTTATCTCTTGACGGCTATAGTTGCTCACGGGAATCCACATACAAACGTGTATAGTTATCTGTATAGAAATTCTCTACTCTCCAAATTCTATACACATCATGTTTTATACACTCTGGATTCTATACACATGGCACTCACGGACCTTGAGATACGCTGTGCAAAACCCCAAGAGAAGCCCTACACCAAAGCGGATGGTAATGGATTGTCGCTGCTGGTGGAGCCAAATGGTTCGAAAGGTTGGCGCTTCAGATACCGTTTTGCTGGCAAACCTAAAATGCTTTCATTGGGCACTTATCCTGCTGTCTCGTTAACTGAGGCAAGGCGAAAAAGGGATGAGGCTAAAAAGCTGGTTATGGTGGGTATTAACCCCAGTGATTTAAGAAAAGAACAAAAGTTAGTGCAGCAAGGAGAGGGTAGTAATACCTTTGAAGCTATCACCCGAGAGTGGTATCAGCGACGTTATGATAGATGGTCTGAATCCTATCGTTTAGAAATGATGAGCACGTTTGAAAGAGACGTTTTTCCATATATCGGTTACCGACCAATCAAAGAAATTAAACCACTTGAGCTAATGGCCGTGCTGTCCAAGTTAGAAAAACGGGGTGCCACTGAGAAAATGCGTAAGGTTCGGCAGTGATGTGGTGAGGTTTGGAAATACGCCATCATCACAGGCCGAGCCGAATATAATCCCGCCCCTGACCTTGCCAGTGCTTTTGCTCCCCATAAACGCGAACACTATCCACATCTTACGATTAATGAAATCCCTGAATTTCTTTCCAGCCTTGCCAGTTATAGCGGCAGCATGTTGGTTAAATTAGCTAACCGGTCAACAGAGAACCCGGCGCATCTTTCGATGCCCCGTCCAGCCCACCATTGCTTTTTCACAGGTGTAACTGTACCCGCACATAGTAACTGCCTGTGCGGTCGTGCGCTCTATTGAATTCCGGGACGCTAATCACGGCAGCGGAATTTGCCGCTGCGGGGGCACTATATCCGGCCATTCCCTACTGTTCAATTAACCAGTGGTAAATTAGGACAAACATTTTTGTAGATGCGAGAGGGGCCGCATTTGTGGGTGAAATATGTATGTAATGCATCGATATCAATTATTATTTGGATTCAAAAATCAGTTTTTAATAAGATTAAAATTAGTAAATAATTAGGTTTTTGTGTTGACCATACTTACCTATAGCTTTACTATTTGACCATAACAGCGGATGTGATCACTTATAAAAGTGAGGAAACGATGGTCAAGGTTGACTGGTCGAGGAAAGCGGTTAAGCAGTTACTTTCAATAGATGTCAGATATCGAAAATCCATCAGTGAAAAAGTGAATAAACTGATGGATTTCCCTGCTGTTGATTTGGATATCAAAAAGTTACAGACCAGTGATAGCCAATATCGGATGCGAGTGGGGAATTACAGGATTATTTTTCAGATTATAGAGGGAACCCCTGTGATATGTACGATCCAGGAAGTTAAACGCAGAACCACAACGACCTATTAGTAGGCTGGCTCAGTAGATTTCCTCTCAAAGGCATGGTGTTATTTTTCTAAACTAAGGTGAATAAGATGGCAAAACTACAATACATTCATGATGAAGCAGGAGAGCCTCAGTTTGTGGTCTTACCCATTGCCGAATACCAGCAACTTATCTCTAATGCGAAGTACGATGATATTCCCTATGTTGCTGATCACGATGATGATCAGACCATCCCGAATGAAGTTGTTCAAATCATGGTAAACGATGGTGTCAGTTTGCTGGCTGCATGGCGTATCTACCGTGGCTTTTCGCAATATGAAATAGCAGAACTGCTTGGTACCACCCAATCTGCTGTATCCCAATGGGAAGCCGTAGATTCTCGCCCACAGAAGAAAACCAGAGAGAAATTAGCAGAAATTTATAAATGCCGGGCAGAACAGATGATTTTGTGAGACAGAAAGTAAAAACGCCTCTATATAATATTATTAATACCGGAGGTTAGCGGTTGGTATGTCTACTGGGTAAGTATCGATTTTCTGTTAGAAGAAGTAGGCAACAAAATAGAGTCAAATATTTAAAGTCGGTCGTCAAAACTGTTACCACTGTCATTGGCTAATTTTAGTTTTTTACATATCATTTAGAAAATGCTTCTTTGCAATCAGGGATATGATGAAAAACCGGATACTGATCATCACCAGCAGCTTTGATCGCACATGTGACTACATCATGGCACGATACAAAGACATTGCTTTCTTCCGTTTAAATACAGATAACTTTTCAAACTATAGAATTAGTTACGATTTATCAGGGTTTAGAATCAAAGATAGTTCTGGTGATGAAGTAAATTCAGCTAACTGTAAATCAATTTACTACCGTAAACCTGCATCTGAAGATCTTACTGGTGTGATTGACGCCCAGTATCAAGCCTTTTCTCACAAAGAAAGCCATTCGCTTATTGAAGGCATCGTTGAGAGCTTTTCTGGCCGATGTTTATCTAAGCCATCGGTCATGCGCAGAGCTGACAATAAAATTCTTCAGGCTTATTTAGCACAACGTGTTGGTTTTATTATTCCTGATTTAGTCATTACTAATGATAATTTGATCTCCTCCCTGAAAACAGTGCCAGTCTAAACTGAAGTATCCGGTCTTTCTTTCATCTCACTGAGAGGCATATCAACCATGAAAAAGAGCCGTTATACCGAAGAACAGATAGCATTTGCCCTTAAACAGGCCGAAACCGGCACTCGGGTGGAGGAAGTGTGCAGAAAGATGGGTATTTCTGAAGCCACTTTTTATAACTGGAAGAAAAAATTTGGCGGGATGGGCGTAACGGAACTGCGCCGTTTGCGGCAGCTTGAGGACGAAAACCAACGGCTCAAGCGTCTGGTGGCGGACCTCAGTCTGGATAAGGAAATGCTTCAGTATGTCATTCGAAAAAAGTTCTGAGGCCCATCCAGAAGCGTGAAGCGGTGACTTACCTGCTGGATGCATATCGTATCGGCCTGCGTCGTAGTTGCCGTTTAATGATGCAGAGTCGCACGGTATACCACTATCGTAGTTGTCGTGATGACAGGGCCCTGACTGACCAGATAAGAGAAATTGCGGAGACGCGGATCCGCTATGGTTACCCGCGTATTCATATTCTTTTGCGCCGCGAGGGTTGGTTAGTCAACCACAAGAAAACCCACCGAATTTACTGTCAGGAAGGGCTGAATCTGCGGGCAAAACGCCCACGCCGGCATGTCACAGGCAGGCACAGACACGCACGTCCGCAAGTGACCGCACTAGATCAGTGCTGGAGCATGGATTTTGTTGCTGATAATCTGTTCAACGGACGTCGGATACGCGCCCTAACTGTAGTGGATGATTTTAGTCGTGAATGCCTGGCGATCGAGGTGGGTAACGTGTTGCGCGGGGATGATGTGGTGGCTGTAATGGAGCGCCTGAAGCAACTGCATCGGCGTATCCCCCACCGGTTGCAAACGGATAATGGCAGCGAATTTATCTCTAAAACACTTGACCGATGGGCATACGAAAATAAGGTGACAATGGACTTCTCACGCCCCGGTAAACCGACAGATAATGCTCTGGTCGAGTCATTCAACGGTAGCCTGCGCGATGAGTGTTTGAATGTGCACTGGTTCCTGTCACTGGACGATGCTCAGGAGAAGATCGAGAAGTGGCGGCAGGAATATAACCAGCAAAGACCGCATTCATCTTTAAATAATCAGACGCCAGAGGAATTTATCCGAAGTCTGCAAAAAGGCCGGAGTCTCTGATTTATCCTGGCATCAATATTGGGAAGGGATCAGCCTAAAAACAGCAATGGCTGGCACCCCTTACGCCTGAGTATTCCACGTCAAGAAATAAGCAATGTCAGCATAAATCGAAATATAGTGAATCCGGGGGAATTAGCTGTATTCTGTTCCGATGCCAAATATCTTTCGGTATTCCTATGGTAATAACTGACTTAGATGCATTAAATATCTTGAGAACCCCGATCTGGGTGATATTGCCCAAAAATCAGGAAATACTTTTTGCTAACAAGGAAGCCCGAAAAATTGCCGGTGACATTCAGTTGCCGCTAGTGCGTTATGGGCGTTTTTCGGCCCATGCGCAGCAGAATTTGGATGCTTATCTCCCGGCTTTGGCCGCTGATGACCCTATTATCGAAATTTGGACTATCCAGGCCAAAGAAAATGTCTTTCCTCTGAGTTGCCGGCTCTCCTTAACTCAGCTAGAACCTTATGGCGCAGTTATTATTTTTGAAGGGCTTTATATTTCAGAGAGTGTGGTAACCCAGCCGAGCAGCCCCAGCCCATTGGCAAAACCCTATTCCCGTAATGAGCAGAGTTTTTACGAGCAATTCTTTAGTACCAATACAGCCCCAATGCTATTGATTGATCCGTCGAAAGAGGGGTTGATTGTCGATGCAAATCAGGCGGCAACCCGTTTTTATGGTTATTCACGGGATGAAATGTGCAGGAAGCATACCTGGGAAATTAATAGCATGGGAATGGATGTATTGCCGGTCATGAATGAGGTTGCCAAATTACCGGGCGGGCATAAGCCACTCAATTTTATCCATAAATTAGCGGATGGAAATACTCGCCATGTCCAAACCTATGCCGGCCCAGTTGAGTTAGACGGTATAAGATTGATGCTTTGTATTATTCATGACATTACGGAACAAAAGCGGCTTGAAGAGGCATTAGAATATGCTGCTTTGAAAGACCCACTGACAGATTTAGGCAATCGGCGTCACTTCTTTCCTTTGGTTGAACATGCCTATACTCAGAGCCAACGTTACGGCCAAAATTTCAGTTTAATTTTATTGGATGTCGACCATTTTAAAAATATTAATGACCAACTTGGGCATCATAAGGGCGACGAGGTTTTGATTTTTCTGGCCAGAACACTGGAGTCCATTATCCGCGAGTGCGATATCCTGTCCCGTTGGGGTGGCGAGGAATTTACTATTCTTCTGCCCTCAACCAATCTGGAGGGAGCATTGCAATTGGCTGAATCTATTAGAGAAACTATTCAAATGATCTGCCAACCTAACTTACCCAAACTCACGGTCAGCATCGGAGTCGCGCAACATCAGGTGGGGGAAGACACGGATAGTTTGTTTAAACGTATGGATGAGGCGCTCTATCGAGCCAAAGCATCGGGGCGTAACAGAGTGCTGGTCGCATAGAGAACCAGGCCAGTAAATAAGCTAGATAAATAAAAATTAAGTCGATAACAGGCATCGATTGATGCCTTTCAATGTGACTTACTCCAGCGGTAAACTCACCAGTGGTTTGACTTCGCGCAGGACGAATGTCGTTTGCATCTCTTTAATCCCCGACAGTCGGCGGATGACCGACATCGCGAAAGTGGAAAAACTGTCGAGGTCCTCGGCCACCACTTGCAGCAGAAAGTCCGCATCTCCCGCGACGGCATAGCAAGCAATCACCGGTTTTAGCGCCCCAACCTGCATCTCAAATAACTTCGCTTCTTCTTCACTGTGACTGTCAATTTTCACCCGAATAAAAGCCAAAATCCCCAAACCTATTTTCCGTCGATCAATATTGGCTTGATAACCGGTAATAATGCCGCTTTCTTCCAACTGCTTCACCCGTCGCCAGCAGGGGGAGGTCGCCATCCCCACTTTATCGGCCAACTCTTGGTTAGTCATCCGGCCGGTGTGCTGTAATTGCTTTAAAATTTTTATATCTGCCGGTGTTATTAATGATATTGGCATTTTCTACCTGATTATTATTTTGTTTGGGTACAATTTACCCATATTAGCGGAATAAAGCTGATAAAAGAAAGCACTTACCTACGCCGGAGAGATAAGATCTTGGGTACAAATCATCAGGAAAAGGGCATGGCTGTGGCAGAACAAATGCGGATTGCAATTATTGTTAATCCTGAGCTTCCGGTGGGCTTGATTGCCAATACTACCAGTGCGGTGGGGATTGGTCTGGCGGCAAAATTTCCACAATTGGCGGGAGCAGTATTATCCGATTCGGCGGGGAAAGAAATTGATGTTAGCTCAAAATTGCCGGTACCTATTTTGCAAGCGAATGCTGTACAGATAAGAGAAGTTTTGCTGAAAGCTTTGGCGGCTACTCATGAGCGGGCGATTGTGCCTTTTCCTGCATTTGCGCGCTCGATGCACAGTTACCAGGATTATGAAAAGGCGTTTTCGTTGCGTTCTTTGGCTGATGAACAGTTGGATGGTTTGGGATTGGTGGGGCCGGAGAAGTGGGTACGCTCATTGACTGGCGCATTAAAACTGTTGCGTTAATCTTTTGTTTATTAATGTGAAAAGTCAGCGGGCTCAAGAATCGAACCCGCTGATAATGGTGGTGGTCTATTTCTCGCCGACTAACTAAGCTGACTTAACTGCAATATATGACTGGCAACCCCATTGATATACAACGCGCGGCGCTCGTGCTCCGGGAGAGTTATTGTCAGTTCATGCCAGGCGGGTTGATAACTTCCCGTGCGGCTGAAAGTCATATCAATGCGGTGATTATCTGTTGTCACCTGCCAGCTCAGCCATAATGCATGACCTTGCTGCCAGCGGTGGCTTTCGCCATCATCTTCAAACAGCATCCCACGAGATTGGCCGCCCCCTTTGGTCGGGTAAAGTGCTAACTCGCGTTGGGTATCTTGCGCGGCATTCACAAAAGCAATACGTCGTGACTGCGGCAACGCGGCACCGGCCCGCACTAACAGAGGCAGGCGCTCCAGTGGCGCATCTAAAACAAGGGTTTGCCCGCCGCTATACCATTGCTCAGTATAGAAACAATACCAACCGACATGATTATCTGGCAAATAGACCTGACGTTGGCGCTGGCCCGATTCCACCACACTGGCAACCAGTAAATCACGGCCCAACATGAAGTCGTCATTTTCCTTAAACGTGCGGCTATCATGCTCATGATCGAGGAAAGTTGGGCGCAACATCGGCTCATCATCATGTGTGGCTTGCCATTGTAATGTGTAAAAATAAGGTAATAGCCGATAGCGCAGCGCCATTGCATCGCGAATCATTGGCGTGGCTGCGGGATACATCCACGGCTCATTGACAGTGTTATCGTCATTCCATGAGTGAATGGTAAATCGCGGATGCATCACGCCGTTTTGTACCCAGCGAATAAATAATTCTGCTTCCGGTTTATCGCCCGAAAAACCGCCGACATCGTGGCCGAGGTTATACAACCCAGATAGGCTCATGCCCAGCCCCATGCGGATGTTATAGCGCAGAGTTTGCCAACTGGTGCGATTATCACCACTCCAGGTTTGGGCGTAGCGCTGCATCCCGGCACAGCCGGAGCGTGATATCAAATATGGGCGCATTTCTGGTGCGAATGCCTGTTGAGCTTCCATTGAGGCCCGCATCATCAGTAAAGGCATCACCGGTCTGATGTGTTTGATGGCAATGGATTCACCGAACCCATTACATCGCGCTTCGCCATCCCACACTTCGTATTCATTATTATCATTCCAGGTGGAGCCAATTCCCAGTTCTAACAGTTGCTTAGTGACGTTTTCCTGCCACCAATCCACGGTTTTTGGGTTGGTAAAATCAAGGTGAGAACCTTCGTCATCCCAAAATGAAGAGCGCTCCGGTAGCCCGGTTTCACCATCGCGAATAAATAAGCCGCGCTCTGCAACTTCCTGATATTTAGGATGATCCTGTAATAGACAAGGTTTTATATTGGCGGCCAGCTTGATACCGGCGTGCAGAAACGCCTGGCTCATCACTTTGGGCTGCGGCACTTTGTCGTTATTCCAGTTAAAAACATAGCGCTTATTATTGATGGAGGTGTAGCCGGATGAGAGCTGGAATGAGTCACAGGGAATATCATGCTGCTGACACAAAGTAATGAACTTTTGTAATTGCACCTGTGCATCGGGGGCATCGGTGTAGTGCATGGTGGAGCCGCTGTAACCGAGGCTCCATTTCGGGCCAAATTGGGTTTTACCGGTCAGACGAACAAAGGCTTTAGTCACATCCAGCACTTTCGGGCCGAGGAACATATAGTAATCAAGGTCACCGGCTTCGGCCTGATAACGGCGATAAGCCAGATGATAATTATCAATCTCATTACCCAAATCCAACCAGCAGCTGCTTAAATTGTCATAGAACAGACCAAAACTGACATCATCACGGCGAGTAATGGTGAACGGAATATGCTTGTAAAGTGGGTCAGTGCTGGCGGCGTTGTACCCCATGGCATCCAAATTGCGCATTTCAAAACGGCGACCCGCGCGGTTAAGGTCACCGGCTTTCTCACCCAGCCCATAATATTGCTCATTAGGATAGCGGCGCTGATAGTGAGCAATCGCTTCTCCTTGTGGGCTGAGTAAATAAGCGCTGGTTGGCCTATCTGCTGCTAGTGGCTGCCATTCGCCGTGCTGATTTTTATATTCCCACTCCAAATACAGTGGTTGATGAATAGTGACCCGCAAACAGTCGGTGGTCACTATCAATTGTTGTTCATGGCGCTGTAACTGATAACCCGGCACGGAGAAACCCGCCAAACTCAGGCGATCACGTCCAGACCACGGCACATCTCCTTGTGGCGCGATGCTCCAGGTGCGGTTTAGTGCCAGCTCTCCATTGCGTTTAATCAGCACGCGGCAGAGATTTGGCTCTAATACATACAGACAAAATATATGACGGTCATCAACCAGCAGTTCCAAATGGTCGGGTTGTTCATTGATTAATAACCAGTTTTTTAATGTTTTCATCTTGGTTTATCTCTTAAGGGGGATAGCATCAGGCAACCGGTTGGGCTTTATTGCGGCGCTCAGCAAACAGGGAGACCAGGAACACGGCACCAATCAAATCGAAGAAGCCCATGGCGATAAATAGTGGGTTAAAGCCGATAGTGTCGGACACCGCGCCGATTAATAAAGTAAACAGGAAACTGGCTATCCAGGCCGAAGAACCCCGTAGCCCGTTGACAGTGGCTACCTGATTTTTATCAAAGGATTCAACCACTAATGCGCTGAGCATGCAGGAGATAACTTGGTGACCAAAGCCGCCAATCGAGATTAATGCAATCGCCAGATAGGGGCTTTCGGTGATGGCAACAAAAGCCAGTGAAATCATCATGAAAGCACCGGTAACGGAGCTGGCCACCACCGAGTTAACGCGGCTGCAACCGAACCATTTTTGATAAAGTTTGGTTAAGTAGCCACTGGCAACACTCCCGATATCTGCCGCGAGGAAGGGCAGCCAGGCAAACATGGCGATTTGCTTCAAATCCATGCCGCGCTCGGTCGCCAAATACAGCGGAACCCAGAAACTAAACACGGCCCATGCCGGTTCTGCCAGGAAGGCGGGGATAGCGATGCCGTAGAATTTCTTGTTTTTGCTGAGGATAGCTAAGGATTTCAGGAATGGCAGCCGTGGTAATACTGGCTCATTATCCTGATGAATCAGTTCAAACTCTTCTTTACTCAGATTGGGGTGGGTATCTGGTGAATGATAAAAACGCCACCATAACAGCACCCATACCATGGCTAAGGCGCCGGAGAAGAGAAATGCACCTTGCCAGCCGAGAGCAACATGAGCCAGTACGATAATCGGTGGTGCTAACATCGCGCCGATAGAGAAGCCGACGCCAGCCCAGCCCGCAGCAATCGGGCGCTCTTTTTTCGGGAACCAATCCGAAATAGCTTTGGCGTTTGCCGGTGTGGCGGCGGCTTCAGCACTGCCCATAAAGAAGCGCAGTACGGCCAGTTGGAACCAGGTGCCCGCTCCGGCGTGCATCATACACACCACCGCCCAAACACTGGCGCAGATCAGGAACCCCATCTTCAAACCGATGACATCAATTAACCAGCCACAGAGCGGCTGAAATACGGTGTACGCCAACTGGAATGATGCCACTATCCATGAATATTGTTCAGTGGTCATATTCAGACTGGTTTTTAACTCAGGGGCGAGGATACCCAGCGAGTTACGGGTAATATAGTTAACAGTGACCCCAAGTAGAAATAGCGCCAGCATCCACCAGCGTAATGATTTTATTTTCCGTCGCCCAATAACTTTTGCGGATTGATTAATATCAACACTCATCCCAGCCTCCTGGTGTTAGTCGGTAGTAAATTAACCGGACCAACTTATTATTTTGGTAAGATCCATTTTGGGTTATTAAGATTAAGCTGAGTTTTAATGTGATTTATCTCACACTAAAATAAGCCAATAAATCACAACAAATTGATATTGTTGGTATTTATATTTTTTATCAAAAATAACCGGACTGATAAGTTTTTAAAATTGGTTTACCAAAACTTGATTGTTTTGGTTAAAACAAGGTAACTAGCTTAAATTGGCTTTAATACGCGTTTTTTTGAAAAGATTTTCATAAGCTGAATAATATTTCAGCATTTATATTGGGTGACGCCCTAAATAAGGGATTTACTGGCCATGAGAATTTTTTCATTTGCTAATTTGAGAGAGATCACAAAATGAATGGAAAGCTAAAAATACAAGAAATAGCTAATCAGACTGGCCTTTCAATTAGCACAGTATCCAGAGTGTTAGCCGGCAAAGCGAATACCAGCGCAAAAGCAAAACAGCAGGTCATGGCCTATGCGCAGTCGCAGGGAATTTTGCAGAAATTATCCAGCGGGCGCTTAATGCTCAATAATATTATGGTCTTTGCGCCGCACCGAGCCTTTGATGTGCGCACTGATATCTTTTACTACAAAGTCATTCAGGGAATAACTGAAGCAGTCAGTCAACATGAGGTGATGATTCGCTACTGCGGGTTATCTGAAACTCACTGCGATATTTCCCTCTTCCTGGAAAAAATGACCCATCCGCAGACGGAAGCGGCCATTATTATTGGCATCGATGACCCGCGGATTCATACATTAGCTGCGGGTGTGCATAAGCCGTCGGTATTAATCAATTGCCGCGACAAAGAAATGTCACTGGACAGTGTTTCTCCTGATCACCAATTGATCGGCGAATTTTCTGCCAACTATCTGATACAGCAAGGTCATAGGCGAATTTTAACCTTGCAATGTTTACGGCGTAACACCATGGAATTGCGGCTGGTGGGAATTAAAGAAGCATTCGCCAGCAATAATATGCATTTTGATGATAACCAACATCTGGTGACCACTCATGGTTTTGGCGCAGAAGAAGCCGAGCAAGCAATCACCGCCTTTATAGCGGGTTGTGAGGATAAGAACCAACTGCCGACGGCTATCTTGGCAGGGGGCGATTATATGGCGGTTGGTGCTGTTAATGCGCTGAATAAATTGAATATAAATGTGCCAGAGAGTGTCTCAGTCATGAGTATGGATGGTTTTAATTTGGCTGAAATCCATGATGTTCCGCTCACGGCGGTGCATGTCCCGCGCGATGAGCTGGGGGTGGAAGCTATCCAGTTATTACAACGGCGTATATTGCGGCCCGATGCTCCGTTCAGTAATACCCTTTTGCCTGGCAAATTGGTTGTTCGCTCATCAGTAAAGCAGGTTAATCAGAAAAGGGTGCTGCCAGCGGCCAGTAAGCCGACGGATCGGTTGTATGATTTGTAATATTCATATGATGTCAGAATAGTTTTACGCCAATAGATGCCGATCACCCACAAGTAAGCAGTTAGCGCTATAGTTTACTGTTAGGTTTACCCACTTGATGGGGTTGAAAAAATTGAAAATAGACATAAATAGGTTTTATCTAAGTCTGCTGGGAATATACCTATACCCTGGATAATTCGAGTTGTAGGAAGGCGCTAAGAGAAAGAATCCCGATGAGCTGACATAAGTCAGTGATTCGGGTGATGGAACGTAGGCAACGCACATGCAGCTTGAAGAATGACGGGTATAATTGAACATTGAATTTAAGGATATTACCGCATGGAATTCAAAGACTATTATGCCGTTATGGGCCTCGAGCCCACGGCTTCCTTAAAAGAGATTAAAACAGCCTATCGCAGGCTGGCACGTAAGTACCACCCGGATGTCAGTTCTGAAGCTGATGCGGAGAGTAAGTTTAAAGAAGTTGCCGAGGCTTACGAAGTATTAAAGGATACCGAGCGGCGAGCTGAGTATGACGAATTAAGATTGCACCGTAATGACCCAGGGTTTGGCCAACATCAGTTTGGTCAACGACAGGCCACTGGTGACCAACAATGGCACAGCCGTGCCGGTGGAGGCGCTCACGACTACTCTGACTTTTTCGAATCCTTCTTTGGTCACCGCGCTTCTTCAGCTCAACACTCATCTCATCGGGCATCTTATGGGGTACGTGGGCAGGATCTTGAGATGGAACTTCCCCTCTTTTTAGAAGAAACCTTAGCTGAACAGACCCGCTCGATCTCTTACAAAATACCAACCATTGATGAATCGGGCTTCCCGGGTGCTGAAACCTCGAAGACATTGAAAGTAAAAATTCCTGCCGGTGTGGGTGATGGTGAGCGCATTCGCCTTAAAGGGCAGGGGGCGCCGAGTATTGCGGGCGGGGCCAATGGTGATTTATTCCTGATTATTCGTATTGCACCACATCCGTTGTTTGATATTGATGGGCAGAATTTACAAATAGTCGTACCGCTAGCCCCATGGGAAGCGGCGTTGGGAGCCAGTGTTGAGGTGCCGACCCTGACGGGGAAAATTGCTTTAACCATCCCGGCAGGTAGCCAAAGTGGTCAGCGGTTGCGCATTAAAGGCAAAGGTCTGGTCAGTAAAAAAGGAACTGGCGATCTGTACGCAATCCTCAAAGTGGTCATGCCACCGAAACCAGACGAGAAAACGCGGGCGCTTTGGCAACAGCTGTCAGAGCAGGCGGCATTTAATCCTCGGACTGGATGGGAGTAACAGATTATGGCTGAAATAGAAATTACCTACACCTTAACTGAATTATGCCAGTCAACGGGAATAATGCAGGATGAATTGGTCGAGGTCGTCGGGCTGGGTGTGATTGTGCCGTTAGAGCCGACAGACAGGGTTTGGGTTTTTGATGCGGATGCATTGAGTTGTCTTAAACGCGCCCGGCGCTTGCAAAATGAGTTGGATCTGGACTGGTCAGGTGTCGCCATGACCTTAACTCTGCTGGAGAGAATTGAACAGCTCAAAAAAGAAAACGACCAATTGCGCAGGCAACTTGACCGTTTTGTTCAAACATCTTAATACGGCTAACACGGGTTGGTGCTCATAGCCCAACCCGATGCCGATTGTTTGATACCCGCTACGGCAACATCCAGGTCTGTTTCACCTCATTTTTTGTCAGTCATGATTCTCTAAAGACTGCTGACACCGCCATCGACCCTAAACTCCGTCCCGACCACGAAACTGGATTCATCCGAAGCCAGAAATACGGCCGCGTGAGCAATTTCAGCCGGTGTTCCCATTCTTTTAATTGGCACTAACTGACGAATTTGCTCCGCCAGTTTTTCTTCTTCACTACCTGATAACCCCAGTTTTTGCAGGGCAGGGGTTTGTGTCGGCCCAGGGCTTAACCCATTAACCCGAATTCCTCTTGCGACCCACTCGCCGGATAAGGTCCGCGCAAGAGAAAGCAGCCCCGCCTTGCTGGCGGCATAAACACTGCTTTGAGGCAAACCAATATGGACACTTGCTGAACCGCAAAGAATGACAGACGCGGGGTTAGCCAGCAGTGGAAGCAATGATTGCAACAGGAAAAAAGGGCCTTTTAGATTGGTTGAGATCACTCGTTCAAAGCTAGCTTTATCCCACTCCTCTATTAGATTGTGAGTCACATCACCAGCATTGATATAAACGACATCCAAACGTGGCCAGCTTTCAGCAAGTTTAGCCGCCAGTTTTGATTGGTCGGCGATATTGCTGGCATCACTTTTTAATAGCCAAACGCGCTCTCCGAGCTCGACATGTACCGCTTGCAATGCGGCATCATTTCGGCCGGTAATCGCGACAGTTGCCCCCTCCGCCAGAAACTGGCGCGCAGTTTCTAACCCGATACCGCTAGTACCTCCGGTAATCAATGCATACTTATCTTTCAAACGATTCATGATGATCCTTCCTATTAAGAGCAATGGAAGACTATTTTTAATACAAAAGTATCTAAAGTATAGTAGGTACCAATTTGATACTAACGATGAAACAGGAATGTAATGACAGCTTATCAGCCTCTTCCACCTAAAAATAAATCGCTATCCGATGGGATCATCGCGGTAGAAAAGTGCCCAATGGTGCAATTCGTTGAGCTTATTGCCGGGAAGTGGGCAATACCCATTCTCTATCGTTTGATGGTGACTGCCGGCCCGATTCGATTTGGCGAGCTACAGCGGGCGATTGCCCCTATAACCCAAAAAGAGCTGACCCGACAACTGCGCGCTTTCGAGCAACGTGGGTTGGTTCATCGCACTATCTATGCCGAAGTGCCACCACGTGTTGAATATGAGATTAGCTCTTTAGGAAAAACATTAAAGCCAACACTGGACTCTCTGGCGCAATGGATGAGGGATAACCATCGAGAACTGAATAACAACCTGTAGTTCGGGTGGTTAGAAATCAAGAATAGGCTTATTTTTTCGTAATCTATCAATTATCTATCGCGTAAAACAAGTTGGATGTACTACATTTAATAGACTGCTCAGTAATTGCGCAGTATCGAAAATGACAACAATAGTTTCAAGGAGAGAGTATGAGTAAGATAACCGGTTGTTGTTCAGAAGATAGCCATCCTAATAGCCGAAGGACCGTGCTAAAAGCTGCTTTGGGCATCACAGCTGCAAGTGTTATTGGCGGGATTGGGCTAGGGTTACCTCAGATATCATACGCAGCTTCCCTGACACGAGAAGAACGGGATAAATTAACGCCCGACCAGATAGTGGAGGGATTAAAGCAAGGTAATAAAAGATTTGTTTCTGGGAAAATGCAGCAACACGATTATCTCGCACAAAAACGCAGTAGTGCAGAAGGGCAATTCCCTGCGGCAGTTATATTGAGCTGCATTGATTCTCGAGCGCCAGCTGAAATTGTTCTGGATACAGGAATTGGTGAAACATTCAATGCCAGGATTGCCGGTAACATTTCCAATGATGATTTATTAGGTAGCATGGAGTTTGCTTGTGCTGCTGCCGGGGCAAAAGTTATTTTAGTCATGGGTCATACGGCATGCGGTGCTGTCAAAGGTGCTATTGATAACGTAGAACTTGGCAACCTGACTGGCCTCCTCGATAAAATTAAGCCCGCGATTGCAACGACTCAATTTGACGGTGAGAAGAGTAGCAAAAACGAAAAATATGTAGATGCGGTCGCGAAGAATAATGTGAAGCACACTATTGATGAGATTCGTAAAAATAGCGAAATAATTAATAAATTAGAGAAAGAAGGGAAAGTGAAAATAGTAGGCAGCATGTATAATTTAAATGGTGGTGAAGTCGAGTTCTTCATGTAGAAACTCGAGTTTCTCAATTCCCCTTGAGTGTTTTCAAGGGGAGTCTCAAATGTTTTTTCAGTTTAATATTTATATATCCTGTAATTTTTTTTATTGACATAACACTCTTGGTTGTAATTAAATTTTGTGATTATATGTTTAAAGC
>NZ_CABHXX010000083.1 GCF_902170565.1 Yersinia thracica | reverse complement strand
TAAAGAAAGACCAGAAAAATACCCAACAGCGAGACGTAAAAATGCCAGTCAGTTGCTTAACTGACTGGCATTAAGCCAATTTGGCTCCCTTAACATTTTCAAATTTAATATTTTGAAAATTAATGACTATGACAAGAATTACAGACTTTCAGTGAAAGTACGCGTAATCACATCACGCTGTTGTTCTGGTGTCAGTGCGTTGAAACGTACGGCATAACCGGATACACGAATCGTCAACTGAGGATATTTCTCTGGATGTTTGACTGCATCTTCCAGTGTTTCGCGGCGCAGAACGTTTACGTTCAAATGCTGACCACCTTCAACACGTACAGTTGGCTGCACTTCCAGCGGAACTTCACGATATTCAATCTGGCCTAACTCGCTGGCCGGAACGATTTGATCTTCTGCGTAACCAGCTTTAGCGCAAACACAGCGCAATTCAGATTTTTCATTATCTAGCAGCCAGAAAGAGTTCAGCAAGGCTTCATTGTTAGCTTTAGTAATTTGAATACCAGTAATCATTTGGGGCCTCCGTAATACGGCTATAAATTCCAAGGGGGAAAAAACTATCTTGGTTATTTGGTAAAACCATTGTTGTCTTATTGTTCTATATACCAGTCAGACAGCTGCGTTTCTTTGACATAAATCAATCTTTTAACCTCCACGGCAATCACGTCACTGGCAAATTTATGTTTTATATCAATTTTATCAATCTGGCTTACAGCAATTATTTTTGTAAATTTTCAACATTTTTTGCATAAAAAGGTCAAAAAAACATCATCACATCACAGACTCTGGTTTAACAGTTTCACTCACAGGTTTGAAACGGTAAGCTAGTGCATATCAATATATTAGAGAAACCAAGGAGAGTGATTATGCCCGCCTCCCTTAGCTGGCACGATGTGATCGGCCACGAAAAAGAGCAACCTTACTTTAAAGATACGCTGGCCTATGTAGCAGTAGAACGCAGTGCTGGCAAAACCATCTACCCACCACAAAAAGATGTCTTTAATGCCTTTCGTCTGACTGAATTGGATCAGGTCAAAGTCGTTATTTTGGGCCAAGACCCGTACCACGGCCCTAATCAGGCTCATGGATTATCATTTTCCGTCTTGCCCGGCGTACCCGCACCGCCCTCTTTGGTCAACATCTACAAAGAGCTGGCCACTGACATTCCCGGCTTCCAGCGCCCCAACCATGGTTTTTTACAAAGCTGGGCTGAGCAAGGTGTATTGCTACTCAATACTGTGCTGACGGTCGAAGCAGGTAACGCCCACTCTCATGCCAACCTCGGCTGGGAAACCTTTACCGATAAAGTCATTGCGGCGCTGAATGAACATCGTGATGGTGTGATTTTTATGCTGTGGGGAGCACATGCGCAGAAAAAGGGCCGAATCATTGATACCCAGCGCCATTTTATTTTGAAAGCTCCACACCCATCACCACTCTCCGCACATCGCGGTTTTCTTGGCTGTAAACACTTTTCACAAGCTAACCAACTATTGCAGCAACATGGTCAGCAGCCAATTGACTGGCAACCTAAGCTGCCAACGGCAGAATAAAACATCATTTGCTAACGAGAAAAATAAAAAAGGCACCCATCAAGGTGCCTTTTACCTATCAGGACACCTTTAAGCTTTTGCTTTAGATACCGCGACCATCGCCGGGCGTAACAAACGGCCATTCAACGTATAACCTTTCTGCATCACCATCATGACGTGATTTGGCTCGTGATCAGCAGATTCAAGCATCGTCATTGCCTGATGAACTTCAGGGTTAAACGGTACATTTGTCTCGCTGACAACTTGAATACCGTATTTACCTACGGCATCAAGCAATGATTTTAGGGTCAGTTCGACGCCTTCTATCATCGCAGTCAATTCCGCATTGGTTTTGTCGGCAGTATCCAGCGCGCGCTCCAGATTGTCGATCACAGGCAATAATTCAGATGAGAATTTTTCCAACGCAAATTTATGCGCTTTTTCAACATCCTGTTCGGTACGACGGCGGATATTCTCAACTTCAGCCTTCGCGCGTAGCAAGCTTTCGCGCTCACGTTGTAAGGCCGCAGCCAACTGCACTTCAAGCTCGGCAACACGCGGTTCTACACCTTCACCCGTCTCTTGTGTCGCTTCCACTTGCTGCTCTGCTGCATTTTCCATTTCTTCCGAGACTTGCTCGTTTGGTGCTTTCTGTTCTTTACTACTCATGGATATCTCCGCGTTTTAGCATTAATCTCGCTACTTGGCTTATTATGGGGATCAAAACCGGGGATTCAAGGGAACCGGTCATAATCTGGGGTAAAAGCCCCCCCAGTGAGGAAAATCACGGCAATGAATAATAAAAGATTCAAGTGTATTGGTATTGTCGGTCACCCACGCCACCCGGCCGCTCTTGCCACCCATGAAATGCTCTACCGATGGTTAAACACCAAAGGGTATGACGTTATGGTTGAACAACAGATTGCTAACGATCTCAACTTAGCCGACGCTGTTACAGGTAGCTTGGCTGATATTGGCCAAAAAGCTGATTTAGCTGTCGTGGTCGGCGGTGATGGCAATATGCTGGGCGCCGCTCGAGTACTTGCCCGTTATGATATCAAAGTGATTGGCGTCAACCGAGGCAATCTGGGCTTTTTGACTGATTTAGACCCTGATAATGCGCTGCAACAACTTTCCGATGTATTGGAAGGCGAATACCTCAATGAACAACGTTTCTTGCTGGAAGCACAAGTCACACGAACAGATCAGCAAAGCCGCATCAGTACCGCAATCAATGAGGTAGTTTTGCACCCTGGCAAAGTAGCCCATATGATCGAATTCGAAGTGTATATCGATGATCGCTTCGCATTTTCCCAACGCTCTGATGGCCTAATCATCGCCACTCCCACCGGTTCAACCGCTTATTCACTCTCTGCGGGTGGTCCAATATTGACGCCAACACTGGATGCCATCGTCTTGGTTCCCATGTTCCCACATACCCTAACCGCTCGACCACTCGTCATTAATAGTAGCAGCACCATTCGCCTTAAGTTTTCCCAAATCACCAGTGACCTGGAAATTAGTTGTGACAGCCAGATAGCACTGCCAATTCAGGAGGGTGAAGAAGTCCTAATCCGGCGCAGTGATTTCCATCTCAATCTTATTCACCCTAAGGACTACAGCTATTTCAATACGTTAAGTACAAAGTTGGGTTGGTCAAAAAAATTATTCTGAAAAGTGCCTCAGGCTCTTTACTGTATATAAAACCAGTCTATACTGTATTCAAATACAGCCATGTGTTTATGTACAGGAGATTTACCATGCTGGCCCAATTAACCATCAGTAATTTTGCAATTGTACGTGAGTTAGAGATTGATTTTCAGCCCGGAATGACGGCAATTACTGGTGAAACTGGGGCTGGGAAATCCATAGCCATAGATGCATTAGGGCTGTGCCTTGGCAGCCGTTCAGACGGCAGCATGGTACGTTTAGGGGCAACTCGTGCCGATATTTGTGCTCGTTTCTCACTAGCAGATACTCCATCAGCCCGTCAGTGGTTAGAAAACAACCACCTTGATGACAGTAATGAATGCTTGCTACGCCGAGCTATTGGCACTGATGGCCGCTCAAGGGGTTTTATTAACGGAACAGCAGTGCCGTTGTCCCAATTGAGGGAACTGGGCCAACATTTGATCCAAATTCACGGCCAACATGCTCATCAATTGTTACTAAAATCTGACCATCAAAAGCAATTATTAGATGCCTACGCAGGCCAATCTACCCTGTTGGCGGAAATGAAAGCAGCTTATCAACTTTGGCATCAAAGCTGTCGCGCGTTGGCACTGCATCAGCAACAATCGCTGGAACGTAATGCTCGTCACGAGCTATTGCAATATCAGTTAAAAGAGTTGAATTCATTCACCCCACAAGCCGGGGAATATGAACAGATTGATGTCGAATATAAACGTCTGGCAAACAGTGGTCAGTTGTTGTCACTCAGCCAACAAACCCTACAGTTACTGTCTGATGATGAGCAGAATAATATTCTCAGCCAACTCTACTCAGCCAAAAACCAACTTACAGAACTGGCCGGAATGGATGAGCAATTTAATAATTTGCTGAATATGCTGGAAGAGGCCTCGATCCAAATCAGTGAAGCCAGTGATGAATTACGCCACTATGCCGAACAATTTGATATGGACCCAAATCGTCTGTATGAACTGGAGCAGCGGTTATCTCGCCAATTAAATCTGGCCCGTAAACACCATGTTGCGCCGGAAGAGTTACCGCAATTTCATCAGCAATTGCTCGATGAGCAAGCACAACTATCACAACAAGAGAATGATCACGAACAACTCAGCCATGTAGTCAATACTCACTATCAGCATGCATTGGCTATTGCTAAACGCTTACATGAAGAACGCCAGCATTATGCTGACGAATTGGCCATGCTGATTACTGAAAGTATGCGCGAACTATCCATGCCGCACGGCAGATTCGCTATTGAAACCCAGTTTGAACCGGAGCATCTGAGTGCGGAAGGCGCTACTCGAATTGAATTCGGCGTCACCACGAATCCAGGTCAACCACTGCAACCGCTGGCTAAGGTTGCTTCAGGTGGTGAACTTTCTCGCATCGCATTGGCTATTCAGGTCATTACAGCGCGTAAAATGGATACCCCTGCACTAATTTTTGATGAAATCGATGTAGGTATTAGTGGGCCAACAGCAGCCATAGTAGGCCGCCTATTGCGCCAGTTAGGCGAATCGACTCAGGTGATGTGTGTGACTCATCTACCCCAAGTTGCAGGTTGTGGCCATCAACATTTCTTTGTGAGTAAACAAACTGATGGTACTGAAACCGAAACCCATATGCATCGGTTAGATAAAAAAGCCCGCTTGCAAGAGTTGGCGCGCCTTCTGGGCGGTAGTGAAGTGACGAAAAACACCTTAGCAAATGCAAAAGAATTACTCGCAGCGTAGAAAAGATTAACTTTTTTCCGTTCTAGAGGTCATACAGGTGCCCTGTAAAGGTTCCCAACTGCTGCAAGGTCTATTATCATCGTCATCCTACGCCCTAAAGGAATGTGATTACTATGCGCTGTAAAATGCTGACTGCCGCCGCTGTGATGCTTGCAATGCTTACTGCGGGTTGTTCAACGCTGGAGAAGGTGGTCTACCGGCCTGATATTAATCAGGGTAACTATTTATCACCTAATGATGCATCCAAAATTCATAAGGGTATGACCCAGCAACAAGTGGCATATACCTTAGGCACCCCAATGTTGCAGGATCCGTTTGGAACTAAAACGTGGTTCTATGTATTCCGTCAGCAACCTGGCCACGAAAAAGTGACACAACAAACATTAACGTTGACCTTTGATAGCAGTGGTGTACTAACTGATATCAAGAATGAACCAACGCTAGTAGAAAATTGATTTAACCGACGATTGCAGAACAGGTTGAGGAAAGAATTACTGATTAAGGTTTTAGGCACACAGCCTATTAATGCTTACGCAGCCACACAATAATTCACATTCTTCTTCAATGGCAGTCTAGGGCTACAAAAAAAATAAGGCACAGATTGTGCCTTATTTTTTTGCTTGTTCAGCACGCTGCCGGCGTAATTCTTTAGGATCCGCAATTAATGGGCGATATATCTCAACCCTATCACCATCATTAAGCTTATCGCCAAGCTTAACCGGGCGACTATAAACACCCACTTTATTTTTTGTTAGATCAATATCGGGTCGTAATTCAAGCAGACCTGAAGCTCTGATTGCCTCCTCTACGGTGCTTCCTCCTTTAAGGGAAACAACCCGCAAATATTGGCGTTCGGGTAAGGCATAAACCACCTCAACGCGAATATCAGACACTGTAAACCTCTTTAGCCCTCTGGGTGAATGCTTGCACCATATTACCAGCTAATTCCTTGAATATTTTACCAAAAGCTAACTCAATCAACTTATTGGTAAACTCAAAATCAAGGTGCAATTCAACTTTACAGGCATCTGCACTCAGTGGAGTAAAATACCAGCCCCCCATTAACTTACGAAACGGCCCATCCACCAGTTGCATATCAATACTCTGGTTATCAGTTAATGTATTACGTGTCGTAAAAGTTTTACTTATTCCGGCCTTGGCAACATCGACAGCAGCCGTCATTTCATTTTCAGTAGCATCAAGAACCCGGCTTCCAGTACAACCCGGTAAAAATTCTGGATAAGAATGAACATCATTAACCAGTTGATACATCTGTTCTACGCTAAATGGAACCAATGCAGAGCGGCTAATTTGTGGCATAACATTTCCTGTGAGACATAAAACGCGCTGATAATACCATTTATCCACCGCCAGACAAAAAATCTGCTAGGCATTCTTCACAACAAATGAGACAAAATGCACAGGCATCCTGCGGGAAAGGATTTCATTCGCCTCCGCATACAGTATAATGATCAATACTATGACAAAGAAAAAAGCATACAAACCCGGTTCCGCAACCATTGCGCAAAATAAACGCGCCCGCCATGAATACTTCATTGAAGAAGAGTTCGAGGCCGGTCTTTCACTGCAAGGTTGGGAAGTAAAATCTCTGCGTGCTGGCAAAGCCAACATTAGTGATAGCTACGTAACCTTTAGAAACGGTGAGGCATTTTTGTTTGGTGCCACCATTACGCCGTTAAACGTGGCATCGACGCATGTTGTCTGTGAGCCAATGCGTACCCGTAAACTGCTACTAAACAAACGCGAGCTAGACTCACTGATTGGTAAAGTTAATCGCGACGGTTTTACCGTTGTTGCCCTTTCCGTATATTGGAAAAACGCTTGGGTTAAAGTTAAAATCGGTGTCGCTAAAGGCAAGAAAGATCACGATAAACGCGATGATATTAAAGATCGCGAGTGGAAGTTAGACAAAGCGCGCATCATGAAGCACGCAAATCGTTAAGTGACTGGCTTAGCAGGACATAGTTCTGTTATACTAGCGAAGTTCTTTGGGGCTGATTCTGGATTCGACGGGATTCGCGAAACCCAAGGTGCATGCCGAGGTGCGGAGGCCTCGTAAAAAACCGCAAAAAAAATAATTGCAAACGACTCGCAATACGAATCTGCTGCTTTAGCAGCTTAATCAGCCTAAGAAACTGAAGATTCCCTCTCTCCCTAGCCTCCGCTCTTAGGACGGGGATCAAGAGAGGTCAAACCTAAAAGAGATCGCGTGGACACCTTGCCTGGGGTGAAAGCGTTAAACCCAATCAGGATAGTTTGTTAGTGGCGTGTCCGTCCGCAGCTAACCGGCGAATGTAATGACTGGACTAAGCATGTAGTGCCGACGGCGTAGTAATTTCGGACGGGGGTTCAAATCCCCCCAGCTCCACCACTTTTGGTTTTACCGAAGTATAGTAAAGTCTACTAAGCCCGCATGGAACCAGCCTTGCGGGCTTTTTTACGTCTATAGTAGTCTACTGAGAATTGCTAGAAACCACTACTTATGGCACCCTCCTAATGTCCCTCGAGCAGAGGGAGTAAACACGAGGGAGCAAAAATGCCAAAGGTAGCAACAAAACTCACTGACACAGAGATCAAAAAAGCCAAGCCCGTAGATAAGGAATTCACGCTATGGGATGGAGATGGTTTGTTCCTTCGTATCAAGCCCAGTGGCAAGAAAATCTGGCATCTCGCCTATGCCGTGCCTTATACGAAAAAGCGTTCCAAAATGAGCCTTGGATTCTATCCTCACTTAACACTCGCTCAAGCAAGAGCACTTCGCGATGAATATCTATCATTGCTTGCTAATGGCATTGACCCTCAAGCGCACAACGAACAAAAAGCTAACGCGATAAAAGATGCTACTGAGCACACGCTCCAAGCCGTTGCTCGAAAGTGGTTAGATGAGAAGGTAAAGACATCTGGTATATCCAAAGACCATGCAGTAGACATCTGGCGTAGTCTTGAACGAAATATCTTCCCCGGATTAGGCAATGTGCCTATCAAAGAGATCCGGCCTAAGTTATTGAAGCAGCATCTTGACCCAATTGAACAACGCGGTGTATTGGAAACCCTGCGCCGAATCATTTCCCGCCTGAATGAAATCTTCCGCTGGGCAGCGACAGAAGAACTTATTGAGTTTAATCCTGCTGATAACCTCGGTCAGCGTTTTAGTAAACCTAAAAAGCAAAATATGCCCGCCCTTCCCCCCAGCGAACTACCAAGATTTATGGCTGCACTGGCGAATGCTTCCATACGGCTGGAAACACGTATGCTGATTGAATGGCAGTTGCTTACTTGGGTTCGCCCCGGAGAGGCTGTTCGTGCGCGTTGGGCTGACATCGATACAGAAAACAAAATCTGGAACATCCCCTCTGAATTTATGAAGATGAAACGTCCTCATAAGGTGCCGCTCAGCAAAGAAGCTCTTCGTATACTCGAAAATATGCAGCCTATCAGCAGTCATCGTGAATGGGTATTTCCCAGCATAAAAACTCCATTGACCCATATGCATGAGCAAACAGCCAATGCAGCGTTAATCCGTATGGGTTTAGGTGGTGAATTGGTTGCCCACGGTATGCGATCTATCGCAAGGACAGCAGCAGAGGAATGCGGTAAGTTCAGGACAGAAGTGCTTGAATCGGCTTTGGCTCATACCAAAAGCACTGAGATTATAGCCGCTTACAATCGTGCAGAGTATCTCGTCGAAAGAGCAGATCTTATGCAATGGTGGGGGGATTATATTCAAGTGCAGAAACATAAGGCTATTGCAGCGTGATAGTGATGTGATCTTACGGCTCCAACGAGATCTGTGTTAAATGACCCAAACAGAAGTTTATGGTCTTGGTTTCCGTGCGATGGCTTGTATCGCATTGGTTGAATAAGGTCAATGGTCAATGGTCAATGGTCAATGGTCAATGGTCAATGGTCAATGGTCAATGGTCAATGGTCAATGGTCAATGGTAGGCAGCTTACCTTAATGCAAATTGTGAAGGGATGGTTAGACCGTTTGTGTGTGCTAAATAACCGAATATATAGCAGAAAATTATTGAGTTTTCTTTGAACGATTATATCTAAATTTTATAAATTCTCTGCTATATTATCAATAATCTAAGCACTCACGGCGGAGTTGGTTTATGGGCCTTCATGTTCACTCTCTTACAAATATCCCTAAAAGTGAAGACCGGGATTATCTTATTTATTTGCTTGATTATGGGTGGCATGAGCCACTTGCAGAAATAATCAATAACAACTTTAATAAAATAGCAAATATTGCAGCTAATAACCGAACCATTATAATTAAAGGAACAGAACTCGCTCACTTTGAGAACGAAGTTTTTTCTTGGCATCAAATAAACAATGAACGAGGAGATAATATACTACCTGCAATATTAATAACAAATGCCCACCCTTCTTATTTTAAAGAAAATAATCATGGCTATAGAAAAGCAACCGGGTTATATAAAGAATCAAAAGAAGGAGATCTAAAACTTATACTTATTCCATTGAAGAAAATATGTCAAACTTCTACAGAAGTCATTTCACTTATAGAAAATATTTTTTCAGATATAAAATTAGAAAAAGATTTATCTAACTTCAGCGTGGCAAAAGAATTAAAAAAAGGGATTGGTTCAGCAATTGTTGACGCGATAATATTAGAGCCAAATATCTCTGGCATTGGATTTAGCTTTAATAAGTTAATTAGTTTTATACGTGGAACTAAATAAAGTATACATCAATAATCTTACTACCATAAATGAGCATGAAAAATTGGAAGAATTAAAGGAATCAGTAAAGCAAGCAATATCGAAAAGATTAGAAAGCCCCTTATTTGGCTTTATTACTCTTAGCTGGATCGCCACTAACTGGGATAACATTCTTATACTGATATTTAGCAAGGAACCAATTGAGAAAAATATATAC